>NZ_AP026433.1:2662500-2915820 GCF_055382765.1 Agrobacterium sp. 6Ca8 | reverse complement strand
TTGCCGCCTTTCAAATTGCCAATCATAGCCTGACGATCAAAAAAACGATCGCCAGAGATCCCCCTCGTATTATTTCCCGCCTCCAGCACTCCCCTCGAAAGAGCGTCAAAGACTACTACTTGTTTGCGAGCCGGTTATCCCATTTCCCTCCCCTTCATGGAGAGGCCTGCGACACGCTAAAAACGCTCCTTTCGCTACAACTGTAAGGCGCATTCTTAAGGACAAAAAGCTCCAGCCCGTTCCGAGACCGAAACGGCACAAAAAGCTCAATGACCTGAGAAAACGGACCTCGAAAGGCCCGCCAGCAAGAAGGTGAATATCGTCGATACGATCATCGAGATAATCTGTGGACTGAGATCCGCACCCCTTGTTGAAATGCATTTAGGCAGGATCGTGGGGAGAGATCAATGGCGTTTTTTCTGCAAAAACTCAGATCGACCATTGACTCGCAATGGTCGTTTTGCATCACCGGCAAGGTCCGAAGCAGAATCGCTTATGAATCAATGAGATTCAATTTTGGCATTTTTCGATAGCCCGTTTTGGCAAAAAAATAAAAATCTTCTTGACTCAAAACTGGCTGCGACTTCCGTAGAGAAAGCTTCCCATTTTTCGGGAGACCTCCGGCAATCCATTGTTTTTATTCAGTTTTTCTTGTCGCTCATCTGACACGCGTTTGTCACGTTACGGCAGGAATGATTAACGTAGGGTTAGAATCACAAAAAGCCCGGTCAAAAGACCAGGCTTTTTGAATAGTTAATTGTGATTAGCCGGATTAGGCGGAAAGAGCCTTAACGCGCTGGGCAAGACGCGACACCTTACGGGATGCCGTGTTGCCATGCAGAACGCCACGCGTCGCTGCGCGCTGGATCTCAGGCTGAGCTGCCTTCAGAGCTTCGGTGGCTACTGCCAGATCGCCCGAAGCGATAGCTTCCTCGACCTTGCGGATGAAGCCGCGAACGCGCGAACGGCGAGCCTTGTTGACTGCGGTACGGCGAGCGATCTTGCGGGTCGCCTTTTTCGCCGAAGTTGTATTGGCCATGTATGCCTCTCTTCGAATTCAAACCAAATTCCGCAACCAGAGGATCGGGTCGTTCGAAGACCTCACTTAACCCAAGAATGCGGGAGTAATTTCGGACAAGCCGGATGGCTTTCCTTAACCGTGGGCGGGCATATACCGCTAAAGCGTACGCCCGTCAACGCGCAAATGGCGGAAAACGCCGATATTCCGAATCCTTAGCGATTCCGGAAAGCGGGTTTGCGCTTTTCAACGAAGGCCGCCATGCCCTCCTTCTGATCCGCTGTTGCAAAGAGCGACTGAAAGGATCGCCTTTCATATCTCAGCCCTTCCGAAAGAGGAACCTCGAAGGAGCGATTGACGCTTTCCTTGGCCATGAGAACGGAAGCGCGCGACAGCGAGGCGATGCGCGTGGCGGCATCCACCGCCTCATCCATGAGATTTGCCGCGGGGACGATCCGCGAAACGAGGCCGGCGCGCTCTGCCTCGGCTGCATCCATCATGCGGCCGGTCAGAACCAGATCCATCGCCTTCGCCTTGCCCACCGCCCGCGTCAGCCGCTGCGAGCCGCCCATGCCGGGAATGACGCCAAGCGTGATTTCCGGCTGACCGAATTTCGCCGTGTCCGAAGCGATGATGAAATCGCACATCATTGCCAGTTCACACCCGCCGCCCAGCGCAAAGCCGGAGACTGCGGCAATGACCGGCTTGCGGGTCGATGCGACCTCGTCCCAGCCGCCGAGAAAGTCGCCGACATAGGCATCGACAAAATCCAGCCCCTGCATTTCTTTGATGTCCGCGCCAGCGGCAAACGCCTTTTCCGAACCCGTTATAATGATCGCGCCGATGGAATCGTCAGCAGAGAACGAGGAGAGAATGTGCCGCAGCTCCTTCAGAAGCACCGAATTGAGGGCGTTGAGCGCCTTGGGCCGGTTGAGCGTGATGACGCCCACCTCGTCGCGCTTCTCGACCAGTATCGTTTCATAATCCACGGCAGTCTCCCTCGCCATTATTCCGCCTCAGCTACTTCTGGCAGGCCGCGCAATAAAAGGTCGAACGACCGGCCTGCACTATCCTTTCAACCGTACCCCCGCAGCCGGGTGTACGGCAAGGCTGGCCTTCCTGATCGTAGACTGAAAAGGAATGCTGGAAATAACCGAGCGTTCCGTCCGTCTGTATATGGTCGCGCAGGGAAGAGCCGCCGGCGGCGATTGCGTCCGCGATCACGTCCCGGATCTTCTCCGTGAGATTGATGAGCTGCGGCTTAGGCTCTCCGGTTTTGGTCACCAGCGTTCCCGCCGCCCGCAAAGGCGAGAGATGGGCACGCCACAGCGCCTCACAGACATAGATATTGCCAAGGCCCGCAATGACCTTCTGGTCCAGCAGCGTGCTTTTTAACGGCTGGCTTTTACCCTGGAACCGGCTCGCGAGATAATCCGCGCTCAGCGCGTTGCCGGTCGGTTCCGGTCCCAGCCCCGCAAAAGCGGGGTAGAGGTCGAGCTTGTTGCGCTCCACCAGATGCATGAAGCCGAAGCGGCGCGGGTCATTATAGATGACGCAGATGCGCTCTTCGCCCTTATCCAGATGAAAGACGACATGATCGTGCTTGCCGTCCTTCGAGCGGGCATAATGAAACGCGCCGGGCGCGTTCCTATTCCCTGCCTCATCTGCCGCCGCCTCGATACGGAACGAGCCGGACATTCCAAGATGGGCAACGATCGTCAGCCCGTTTTCCAGCTCTATCAAGAGATACTTCGCCCTGCGCCCGAGCGATATGATCGTCCTGCCCTCGATCAGGCCCGCGAAGTCCTCCGGGAACGGAAAGCGCAGATCGGGACGGCCAAGGTGGAGCTTGCGGATTCTTGCCCCTTCCATGGTGGGCGCGAGGCCGCGTCTAACGGTTTCGACTTCTGGCAATTCTGGCATCTGGCTTATCCGGCAGTTTATCGTTAGGACCATGTGGTCTATACAATGCACGCGAAATGTCGCGCCCAGGCGATGCGGCAACAGATAGCGTCGCCATGGCGTTTCCGCTATGGTCCGCCACGCAATTAATATGGAGACAGACGATGACCGACGCCCGTACCACTGCCCAAGGCGGCATGGAAACGTCCTATGGCTTCCACAAAGTGGACGAAGGCAAAAAGCAGGGGCTGGTCAACGATGTCTTCCACAAGGTGGCCAAGCGCTACGACATTATGAACGACGTGATGTCGGCCGGCCTGCACCGGCTGTGGAAGGACGCCATGGTGTCCTCGCTTTCACCGCGCAAGGACGCCTCTTATAAGGTGCTTGACGTAGCTGGTGGCACCGGCGATATCGCTTTCCGCATCGTGGAAGCCTCCAACCGTCTGGCGCATGCCACCGTTCTCGATATCAACGGCTCGATGCTTGCCGTTGGCGAGGAGCGCGCGGCAAAACGAAAGCTCTCCGACAATCTGACCTTCGTTGAAGCCAATGCCGAGGAGCTGCCCTTCGAGGCGAATACCTTCGACGCCTATACGGTCGCCTTCGGCATTCGCAACGTACCGCGCATCGACGTCGCGCTGAAAGAAGCCTACCGCGTACTGAAACGTGGCGGGCGACTGTTGGTGCTGGAATTTTCCGAAGTGGAAATGCCGCTACTCGACCGCGTCTATGATGCATGGTCGTTCAACGCCATTCCGCAATTCGGCAAGATGATTACCGGGGATGCCGAGCCCTATCAATATCTGGTCGAGTCTATCCGCAAATTCCCCAATCAGGAGGATTTCGCGACGATGATCCGTACCGCCGGCTTTTCGCGCGTGACCTATACAAATTACACCGGCGGTATCGCCGCCCTGCATTCCGGCTGGAAGCTTTAAGACCATGTCCGGCAAAAGCAGGAGACAAGCATAAGCATGAGCACTTTGGGCGCATATTTCCGCCTCGCAAGGGTTGGCTGGGTTCTCGTGCGCGAAGGCGTCGTGCTGGCCTTGCCATCCGATGACCTTCCTGCCTCCGCGCAAGTGATGAAGGCATTGCTGAAGCCATTCGCCCGCAGCAAGGCCAAGCGGGCGCAGCGTAGCGACCGGCTGGCGGTAGCTGTCGAGCGGCTTGGCCCGTCCTATGTGAAGATGGGACAGTTTCTGGCCACAAGGCCGGATGTCGTCGGCGCCGACTTCGCCGACGATCTTGCGAGCCTGCAGGACCGCATGGCATTTTTCCCCGCAGCCGCGGCCAAGGCTAATATTGAAGGTTCGCTCGGGCGGTCTGTTTCGGAACTCTACAGGGAATTTGGCGATCCGATCGCCGCCGCTTCCATCGCCCAGGTTCACCCGGCGATAGTGGATACGCCGAAAGGGCCGCGCAAGGTCGCCGTCAAGGTCATTCGCCCCGGCGTTCGCCAGCGCTTCCAGAACGATCTGGAGGCGATGTATCTGATCGCCGACCTGCAACAGCGTTTCGTCCGCTCTGCCCGCCGCCTGCGGCCGGTGGAAGTCACTCGCACGCTGGAACAGACAACCAAGATCGAGATGGATCTGCGGCTTGAGGCCGCCGCCCTTTCCGAACTTGCCGAAAATACCAAAGAAGACCCCGGATTCCGCGTTCCGGAGGTAGATTGGGAACGCACCGGCCGCGATGTCGTCACCATGGAATGGATCGACGGCGTCAAGATGTCGGATATTGAGGGACTGAAGGCTGCCGGTCACGATCTGAACAAGCTGGCTGATACCCTCATCCAGTCCTTCCTGCGGCACACGTTGCGCGACGGCTTTTTCCATGCCGACATGCACCCCGGCAATCTCTTTGTCGATCCGCAGGGCATGATCGTAGCCGTGGATATGGGCATTGCCGGGCGGCTGGGCAAAAAAGAACGCAGGTTCCTTGCCGAAATCCTCTACGGCTTCATCACCCGCGATTACATGCGCGTCGCGGAGGTGCATTTCGAGGCCGGTTATGTGCCGGGCCATCACGATAAAGCCAGCTTTGCGCAGGCGATCCGCGCCATCGGCGAACCGATCCACGGCCAGCCGGCCGAGACGATCTCCATGGGCAAGTTGCTGACGCTGCTGTTCGAAGTTACCGAGCTCTTCGACATGGAAACGCGCCCGGAACTGGTGATGCTGCAAAAGACCATGGTGGTGGTGGAAGGCGTATCCCGCATGCTCAATCCGCGTTTCAACATGTGGAAAGCGGCCGATCCGGTCGTCAGCGGCTGGATAAGAGACAATCTTGGCCCGAAACGTATTGTCACCGATCTGAAGGACGGCGTGAAGGCGGCTCTCAAGCTTGCGGAAGCGGCCCCCGAGATCGCTGCCAAGACGGAGAAGCTGCATTCCGACCTGGTGTATATGAGCGAGAACGGCCTGCGTTTCGACGCCCAGACCGCGGAAGCGATCGGCAAGGCGGAAGCGCGCCACACCAAATGGGGCCGGGCGGCGCTCTGGGTGATTGCGCTCACGCTTCTCTATATCGCGATCAGGATCAGCTAAACGATATTCAAACTCGGCGCTCACGCCGGTGCGGCACACTTTCGAACCGAAAATCGCCGGTCTTCCAGTTTGATAGATGCGTACCATGCTGCTGCAACATATCGAGGATAATGACCTGATCTTGGTTGAAAGTTAAATGATTGCCGGACGGGAATTGAGATTGATGGCAAAAAATGAAGCCGTAAAACGGGTCCTTACCTATTGCTCGTGGCCCATGGTGTTTTTTCTCGGTCTTACCGGGGCTTATTTCGCTTTTTCGAGTGAGCATCCGATCACCACATTCCTCGCCGTCTACGCGGGCGCGGTGGCCAGCCTGTTTCTTCTTGAGCGTTACATTCCCTATGAGACGGAATGGCTTCAGTCTGATGGTGAAACCGTCAACAATATCGCCCACACGCTCTTGACCAAGGGGCTTGTTCAGCTTGCTGCCACGGCAGCGGTGCTCTTTCCAATGCTAACCGCCATTTTTCTGCAACCTTTGGCGGCCATGAAATTCGACCTGTGGCCTTCTCAGTTGCCGATGGTTGTTCAGGTCACGCTTGCCCTGATGATCGCTGAATTCGGTCTCTACTGGGCGCACCGTATCGCCCATGAAACGGTATTCTTCTGGCGTTTCCACGCGCTTCATCACAGCGTTGTCCGCCTTTGGGTCGTCAATACGGGCCGTTTTCATGTGGCCGACTCGCTGTTCAAGATCGCGCTCAGCCAGATTCCGCTTTATCTCATGGGCGCGCCGTTGCAGGTGTTTTGGTGGCTCGCGGCTGTGACCGCCTTCATCGGCATTCTGACCCATTGCAATGTGGATATGAAAACCGGGCCGCTGGACTACGTGTTCAGCACGCCCCGGCTGCACCGATGGCACCACTCCAAAGAGCTGCCTGAGGGAAATACCAATTATGGTGAGAACCTTGTCATTTTCGACCAGTTGTTCGGCAGCTATTTCAATCCCGATCGCCCTTCCTCGACCAACATCGGCATCAAGGGAGAAATTGCAAAGGGCTTTCTGCCACAGCTTTTTCAGCCTTTTACAAAAGAAGGGGTTCGCCAGATCATCGGGCGAAACACGAAAGAAAATTGAAGGGATTGGCGGTAATGCCGCCTTCAGGCCCGGAGAATTCCCAGTTCGACCCGCAGCTTCTTCGTCAGCCCTGCGGCAACGAGTTCATAGGAGCGGCGGACATAGTGTTCCAGCTCCTCTTGCTCCAGCGGCGAATGATCGGAGATCGATATCCATTTGCGCTTGGCGAAATAAGGTGCCTGGTGGATGCCTTCCAGCGAGGTGAGGATTTCGAAGCTCTCCTCCGAACATTTCACCACAAGCCGCCAGTCGTCACGCTCACCCAAAACGGAAAAGACCTTGTCTCCGACCTTGGCAACGTGGGAATCCCACTGATCGACGAAACGGACGCCCGGCCATTCTCCGAGAACCCTGTCGAATGTCTTGCGATCGAAAAGGCTCATGCGAGTTTCTCCGCAATGAGGGCCGCCAGACGTTTGGCGACTTCGGCCTTGTCCATATCAGGCCAGGCCTCGATACCCTCATTCGAAATGATCTTCACGCTGTTGCGGTCTCCGCCCATGATGCCGGTTTCCGCCGAAACATCATTTGCAACGATATAATCGGCGCCCTTGCGCTCCAGTTTGGCTCGGCCGTTTTTCTCGACATCCTGCGTCTCGGCGGCGAAACCCACCACCAGCTTCGGGCGCTTTTCGTGGTGGCCGACGGTTTTGAGAATATCGGGGTTTTCCATAAGTTGCAGCGCAGGCGGGGCATCGCCCGGCTGCTTTTTGATCTTCTGCTCCGAAGAACCCGCCACCCGCCAGTCGGCGACAGCGGCAACCATGACGGCGATATCCACCGGCAGCCTTGAAATCACCGCATCGCGCATCTCCTCGGCACGCTCGACATGGACCGTTGCAACGCCCGCCGGATCGGCAATCGTGACGGGACCCGAGACCAGCGTTACCTCCGCACCCAATTCCGCAAGCGCAGCTGCGATGGCATGGCCCTGCTTGCCAGAGGAGCGGTTGGCGATGTAACGCACCGGATCGATCGGCTCATGGGTTGGGCCGGAGGTAACGATCGCCGTTCTGCCTTTTAAAGGCTTCGGACCGCCATCCAGCAAAGCCTCGACGCCTTGGACGATCTGCAAAGGCTCCGCCATACGACCAAGACCAGCCTCGCCCTTTTCCGCCATTTCGCCTGCCATAGGGCCGATGAAAAACACGCCGTCTTTTTTCAGCGTTTCGACATTGCGCACCGTTGGCTTTGCCGACCACATTTTCGGGTTCATGGCAGGTGCGACCAGCACCTTCCGATCGGTCGCCAGAAGGATCGTGGAGGCAAGATCATCAGCCAGACCATTCGCCATCTTCGCCATCAGATCAGCGGTGGCGGGCGCGGCCAGCACGAGGTCGCATTCGCGTGCGAGCCGGATATGCCCGACATCCTGCTCGTCCTGCCTCGAAAAAAGCTCGGTGAAGACGTGGGTGGCGGACAGTGCGCCAACAGCAAGCGGAGTGACGAATTCCTGTGCGCCCTTCGTCATGACTGGCGTCACCTTCGCGCCGCGCTCTTTCAGACGGCGGATGAGGTCGAGGCTCTTATAGGCCGCGATGCCGCCGGAGATGATGAGGAGAATATGTTTGCCTGAAAGCGTCATGATGCCGGACCAGTTTCCCGTTTAACCGGGAAACTAAGCCCTTGGCATTCAAAGTGCAATCCGGCTGATATCACGCCGCCTTGGCAACGTGATATTCCTTGATCGCGACCATCTTGATCGCCGGAAACCGCTCGGATTCATACCGCAGCGAGAAGGCATCCTGCGCCAGAAACACCGGATCGCCATCCAGATCGCGAGCGATATCGCCGCGCTTGACGTTGAGGAACTTGTCCATTTCCGCCGGCTGATCGGACGAGATCCAGCGGCAGACGGAAAAGCGAGACATTTCAAACGAGACCGGCAGGCCATATTCGCCCATCAGCCGTTCCTTCAACACATCGAGCTGCAGCGCGCCGACAACGCCGACGATGGCGGGCGAGCCGTCTTCTGGTGAAAAGAGCTGCACGACACCTTCTTCCGCCATCTGCTGCAAAGCTTCCTTCAGCTTCTTCGCCTTCATCGCGTCTTCCAAGCGCACGCGGCGCAGGATTTCCGGCGAGAAGTTCGGCACGCCCTGGAATACGAGGTTTTCACCCTCGGTCAGCGTATCACCGATGCGCAGCGTGCCGTGATTGGGAATGCCGACCACATCGCCTGCAAAGGCGGTATCGGCCAGCTGGCGCTGTGACGCGAAGAAGAATTGCGGTGCGGTCAGCCCCATGAGCTTGCCGGTGCGCGACAGCCGCGCCTTCATGCCGCGCTCCAGCTTGCCGGAGCAGATGCGGGCAAAGGCGATGCGGTCGCGATGGTTGGGATCCATATTGGCCTGAATCTTGAACACGAAGGCCGTCATCTTGTCTTCCGCCGCATGCACGGTGCGGGTATCCGCCACCTGATCGCGCGGCGGCGGGGCGAAATCACCCAGCGCATTGATGAGGTCGCGCACACCGAAATTGCGCAGCGCCGAACCGAAGAATACCGGCGTCATGTGACCTTCCAGGAACGCCTGACGGTCGAAGGGGCGGCAGGCTTCCAGAGCCAGTTCCGTTTCCTCGATAAAGACCTTGCGCTCATTTTCCGGCAGACGATCGGCGACAGCCTGAGGGCCGTTGACCGAAAGGCCATCCACCTGCGTGTCGTTGCCACGAAAGGTGTTTTCAGCAAGATTGTAAGCGCCACAGAAGCTCTTCGCCCGGCCGACCGGCCAGGTGATCGGCGCGGTATCGAGCGCCAGCTTTTCCTCGACCTCGTCCAGAATCTCGAAGGGATCGCGGCTTTCGCGGTCCATCTTGTTGATGAAGGTGATGATCGGAATATCGCGCATGCGGCAAACTTCGAAAAGCTTCAGCGTGCGCGGCTCGATACCCTTGGCGGCATCGATGACCATGATCGCCGCATCCACCGCCGTCAGCGTGCGGTAGGTGTCATCGGCAAAGTCTTCGTGGCCGGGCGTATCGAGGATGTTGAAGACGCGGTCGTTATATTCGAAGGTCATGACCGAAGTGACGACCGAAATGCCGCGCTCGCGCTCGATCTTCATCCAGTCCGAACGGGTCTGGATGCGATCCTTCTTCGCCTTCACCTCACCGGCAAGCTGGATCGCTCCGCCGAATAGCAGCAGTTTTTCCGTAAGCGTGGTCTTACCCGCGTCCGGGTGCGCAATAATAGCAAAGGTGCGGCGGCGGGAGACCGCCTCGGCAAGTGTTTCGGCCATCTGACAAATCCTGTGGAATTGCGGGGTATCTAGCGTTTCAGGCCCGCATTTGCAATTGACCTTGCCGCGATCTCGGCAAACTAATGCCGCATGACCGTTCAAAATGATAATCGACCCCTCCTCCGGCTTGTGCGTCTCGCCAATGGCGCAGACCTCGAATTGCCTTCCTATGAAACCCGTGGCGCCGCCGGAATGGACCTGCGCGCCGCAGTGCCGGCCGATGAACCGCTGACTTTGCAGCCGGGCGAACGGGCGCTGGTGCCGACCGGTTTCGTCTTCGAGGTTCCGCAAGGCTATGAGGCGCAAATCCGTCCGCGCTCCGGCCTCGCCATCAAGAACGGCATCACCTGCCTCAATTCCCCCGGCACGGTGGACAGCGACTATCGCGGCGAAGTGAAGGTCATTCTCGCCAATCTGGGGCAAGCCGATTTTGTCATCGAGCGCGGCATGCGCATCGCACAGATGGTGATTGCACCAGTTACGCAGGTGGCAGTCAGCGAAGTGGCCGAAACATCCGAGACGTCACGCGGTGCCGGTGGTTTCGGCTCCACGGGGCTTTGACCAGCCCCCTTTATGGGCGATTGTTTTCACCCCTGATTTTCGCTATTGATCTGGCGGATTTTCGGGGAAAATGACCATGACGCTGACGACCCTTCTTGCCTATGCCACCGCACTCTTCATCGCCGCTGCCATCCCTGGCCCCGGCATGACGGCGATCGTGGCGCGCGCGCTTGGATCGGGGTTTCGGGAAACCTTCTTCATGGGCCTCGGGCTGGTGCTGGGCGACATGATCTACCTGACCGGCGTGATCCTCGGCCTCGCCTTCGTGGCGCAGACTTTTCAGGAGGCCTTCATGGTCCTGAAGTTTGCCGGCGCAGCCTATCTTCTCTATATCGCATGGAAGCTCTGGACCGCCGGCCTCTTGCCACAGGACCTGAAGGCGAAAAAAAGCACCAGCATTCCCATGTCGTTTCTGTCCGGCCTGCTGATCACGCTGGGCAATCCAAAAACCATGCTGTTTTATGTGGCGCTGGTGCCGACGCTGATCGACATCCGTATGATCGGCCCATCGGAATATGCGACACTTCTGGCGCTGACCTTCATCGTATTGATGGCCGTTCTCCTGCCTTACATCCTGCTTGCCGCCAAGGCGCGCAACCTCCTGAAACGGCCAAGTGCGTTGACGATCCTCAACCGCACCGCGGCGGGAATTCTGGCGGGAACGGCGACCATGATCGCGATCCGCAGCACCTGAAACGATTTCGTGCATTTGCCTGATTTATCGTGAATTTTTTCCGATAATCAGACGATATTAGGATGAACGTTCGCTGGCCTGACAAGACTATTGCTCCTATTCTGCCGCTGAAATCTTGCGGCCACACATCGTGTGGCCTTCATACAGGAGAGCATCATGCCCGAAGCCAGAAAGCCCGGACGCGGACGCGTCTATTCCTCCATCACCGAAACAATCGGCGATACGCCGATCGTGCGGCTGGACAAGCTGGCGAGGGAAAAGGGCGTGAAGGCCAATCTTCTCGCCAAGCTGGAGTTCTTCAACCCCATCGCCTCCGTGAAAGACCGCATTGGCGTTGCCATGATCGAAGCGCTGGAAGCCCAGGGCAAGATCACCCCCGGCAAAACGACGCTGGTTGAGCCGACCTCCGGCAACACGGGCATTGCGCTAGCCTTTGCCGCCGCCGCCAAGGGTTACAAGCTGATCTTGACCATGCCGGAAACGATGTCGGTCGAACGCCGGAAAATGCTGGCCTTGCTGGGCGCGGAACTGGTGTTGACCGAAGGCCCGAAGGGCATGAAGGGCGCCATCGCCAAGGCGCAGGAACTGGCCGAAACCCTGCCAGACGCGATTATTCCCCAGCAGTTCGAAAACCCCGCAAACCCGGATATTCATCGCAAGACGACAGCGGAAGAAATCTGGAACGACACCGAGGGTGCTGTCGATATTTTTGTTTCGGGCATCGGTACGGGTGGCACTATCACCGGTACGGGCCAGGTGCTGAAATCCCGCAAGCCGGAGGTGAAGGTCATTGCCGTCGAGCCAGCCGACAGCCCGGTTCTTTCCGGTGGCAACCCCGGTCCGCACAAGATCCAGGGCATCGGCGCCGGTTTTGCACCCGCGATCCTCGACACTGGAATCTATGACGAAATCGTCACCGTGACCAATGACGACGCTTTTGAAATCGCCCGTCTGGTGGCGAAGTTGGAAGGCGTACCCGTCGGCATCTCCTCGGGCGCGGCACTCGCAGCGGCGATCAAGGTCGGCGCACGTGAGGAAAATGCCGGCAAGAATATCGTCGTCATCATTCCCTCCTTCGCGGAACGTTACCTTTCGACCGCCCTTTTCGAAGGGCTTGGGCTTTAAGCCGTTCCTCTTCGGTCAGGCCGCAAACGCGCGCCTGACCGCAATGACCGATTGTGCCGCCGGCCATCCGCCAGCGGCACAATTGTTTTAGCCGGTAAAGGGCGAAGGAAGGCCGCTTATGCCGCCGCCGTCAGTCTTTCACCGGCAATGCGGTATGAAATGGCTTCGGCCACATGTATACGTCCGACAGTTTGTTTGCCGTCCAAATCAGCCAATGTGCGGGCTACCTTGAGAATGCGATGATAACCGCGTGCGGAGAACTTCAACTGTTCGGCAGCATCGCGCAGCAACTGCAGCCCGGAAGCATCGGGCTCCGCATATTTTTCGATCAGCGTTGTCGTGCAGCGAGCGTTGGTGCGAATGCCTGAAGAGCCCGCCGCCGCATAACGCTCCTGCTGCGCAAGGCGGGCGCGAGCGACACGGGCGGCCACCACCGAACTCGGTTCGGCAGTCATGGGACGGATGAGGTCAGTGGCGGAGACGGCGGGAACGTCGATGCGAATATCGATGCGATCCATCAGCGGGCCGGAAATGCGGGCCTGATAATCTGTCATGCAACGTGGCCCTCTGGCGCAAGTGAAACCCGGCTCCCCCGCTCTGCCGCACCGGCAGGGGTTCATCGCAGCGACAAGCTGGATAAGTGACGCGGTGATTGGCACGGGCAACGATGCATTCGCCCGTTTCCAGCGGCTGGCGCAGCGCATCCAGCACCTGAGGCGCAAATTCCGGGAACTCATCGAGGAAAAGAACGCCGTGGTGGGCAAGTGAAGCCTCACCCGGCTTGGCACGCAGCCCTCCGCCGATAAGCGCGGCCATGGTGGCGGAATGGTGTGGCGTGCGAAACGGTCTGCGGTCCGACAGCTTGCCGCCGGACAATTGGCCGGCGATGGAGTGGACCATGGACACTTCCAGCAATTCCGCAGCCTCGAGCGGTGGCAGAATTGAGGGCAAGCGCGCAGCGAGCATGGATTTACCGGAGCCGGGCGGGCCAACCATCAGCAGATTATGGCCACCGGCCGCTGCCACTTCCAACGCGCGCCGGGCCGTCTCCTGCCCCTTGATATCGGCCAGATCCGGCAAATTGACCGGATTGGCGCGGATGGCGGGCATCGGGCGGGAGAGAAGCTGGGTGCCGCGAAAATGGTTGGCAAGCGCAATAAGGCTGCGTGGGGCGAGAATATCGATGCCAGCCCCGGCCCAGGCTGCTTCCGGCCCGCTATCAGCCGGGCAAATCAAACCCTTCCCGAGCGCATTGGCACCGATGGCCGCGGGCAGAGCGCCCGAAACCGTGCCGATGGTGCCATCGAGATTGAGCTCGCCGAGAACCACATATTGCCCGAGCGCTTCCGCCGGGATCGCTCCCAACGCGGCCATGAGACCCAAAGCGATCGGAAGATCGAAATGCGATCCTTCCTTGGGCAAATCCGCAGGCGCAAGATTGACCGTGACTTTTTTTGCCGGCAGCGCCAGACCGGAGGCATGGAGCGCGGCCTGCACCCGCTCCCGGCTTTCCGCCACCGCCTTGTCCGGCAGGCCGACGATCTGGATGCCGACCTTTCCGGGTGCGACCATCACCTGCACCTCGACCGGCACACCCTCTATTCCCTGAAATGCAACCGTATTGACCCGTGCCACCATGGCCTGCCCCCGCAAACCGGCCACAACATCAAAGCATTATGCCCCGATGGCGGCCACTCTCAAGTAACCTGCCACAGAGCAAAGAATAAAACAAGAACATTAAGCGAACAACTTCGCGCGAACGGTGTATTTCAGTTGTATAGAGTTGTGCACGCGGAACAAACGCAGGTGGCGAGGAAATTGCCTCAGAACTCCTGTGCTTCGCGCTTTTTCTCGATCGCATCCCACAACAGGCTCGCCACATCGGCACCGCCGAATTTCTGCACTTCACGAATGCCTGTCGGTGAGGTGACGTTGATTTCCGTGAGGTAATCGCCGATCACATCGATGCCAACGAACAGGAAACCGCGCTCGCGCAGGGCGGGGCCGATGCGGCGGCAGATTTCCTTCTCACGCGCGGTGAGTTCCGTTGGCTCCGGGCGGCCGCCGGCATGCATGTTGGAGCGGGCATCATTTTCCGCCGGCACGCGATTGATCGCGCCCACGGGCTCGCCATCCACCAGAAGGATACGCTTGTCGCCCTTGCGAACATCCGGCAAGTATTCCTGGGCGATATAGGGTTCGCGGAACATCTGACCGAACATTTCCAGCAGCGATGAGAAATTGCGGTCGTCCCGCGCGGAATGGAAGACGCCTGCGCCACCATTGCCATAAAGCGGCTTGAGGATGATATCGCCCATTTCATTGCGGAAGCGGGCGATTTCAGAGACATCCTTGGTGATCAGCGTCTTCGGCATCAGATCGGCGAATTCGGTGACGAAAATCTTTTCCGGCGAGTTGCGGACCCAGGCGGGATCGTTGACAACAAGCGTTTTGGGATGAATGCGCTCGAGCAAATGGGTCGAGGTGATGTAGGCCATGTCGAATGGCGGATCCTGGCGCAGATGAATGACATCCATGGTCGAGAGATCGACCCGCTCCGGCTCCGAGAGCGAAAAATGGTCGCCCTTGATATCGCGCAGTTCCATCTGTTCGACGGTCGCGTAGATTTTGCCATCGCGCATGGAGAGGCGTTCGGGCGTATAGTGAAACAGCCGGTATCCACGTGCCTGCGCCTCAAGGCTCATGGCGAAGGTGGAGTCGCCGGCGATATTGATGCCGGAGACATGATCCATCTGGATCGCGACGTTCTTGATCTTCGCCATGCGCATCTTCCTCTTGCAGCATGCGGACGCTTCGCGGTTCCGCCGTGCCCATTGCCTCGTCTGTTCGCGATTCCCCGCAGGACCGGAAGAGACCCGGAAATGCTTCAGAAAACCATGAAGATGTAGGGCAGCGACCATTCAAACGCAACTGCTGCGAGGGGTGCTTTTTGTGAGTTTTATTGAACCTTCAGAATTCCGCAGGTGGCGCTGCGCAGAGCCCCACCTGACGGAGTGTTTTACCAGTTCAGGCCGCCAGCTTGTAGGAACGACCGGCAAACAGCTTGTTCTTGACCCGGTAGGCCAGAGCCAGCGCCGTGGGGAAAGGGCGGCGCATGAAGGCAACCTTGCGGACATACTCATCCACCCGCCAGGTGGCCCATGTTCCCGCGCGGAAATAAGCGACGTCACCCACCCGCAGGATACTGACTGTGCCGTCTTCCGCCGTCACATGCACCTCACCCTCAAGGATATAGACGGTCTCGTCCCAACCGAAGAACCAGCGGAACTCGCCCGCCGTACAATCCCACATGGCTGTGCTGGACGCGCGGTCTCCGCTTCTGGAATGATCCGCCGCACGCGCCTGAGGATCGCCGGAAATGATCCAGTCGGGGTTGATGGGGGCCGGCTGCAGCCGCAAATCGGTGCAGGACGCGCTAACCACGCCCTCGTCTTTTGTCCGGCGCATAGAGGCCGGCAATATCGGCACTGTGCGGATCGCCATGGTCGCAGCCGCCGCGAACATCATCTTTAAAGGCATATTAGAAAACCCCCGTGAAATATTGGAGATCTTCTATCATCGGGATCGTAACGAAGCGGTTTTGACAATCGGCGCAATTTTAGTCATCGCGCCGATTTCTTATCGTCCACTCAGGCCGTTGCCAGCTGCACGGGCTGCGCCACAGCCTGTTCCGCGTTGCCGGCTATGCGCTTGCCGGTCTCGCTGGAGAAGAAGTGCAGCTTGTCCGGAGATATGGCGACCGACAAGGTAGCCGGAATCTCGACCTCCGGCGAAAACGCCACAGTCAGGTTCTGGTCGCCGATCATACCGTGGATAAGACGCTGCGAGCCGAGTTCCTCGATATACTCGACGCGTAGCGAAAAACCGGGCTCACCTGCCGCCGCCAGGCGGAAATCTTCCGCCCGCATGCCCACAGTAACCGGGCCGGAGGTGGGGGCGAAACCGTTGAGCGCGATCAGCGACGGCCCGACGGCAAGGCTATCCCCATGCAACTCGCCGTTCAGCAGGTTCATGGCGGGAGAGCCGATGAAGCTTGCGACAAAGGTGGAAGCGGGGGTGTGATAGACCTCAAGCGGTGCGCCGATCTGTTCGATGCGGCCGCCGTTCAGCACCACCAGACGGTCTGCTAGCGTCATGGCTTCCAGCTGATCGTGCGTGACGTAGATCGAAGTGGTGCCGAGACGCTTTTGCAGGCGCTTGATCTCGCCGCGCATGGAAACGCGCAGTTTGGCATCAAGGTTGGACAGGGGCTCATCAAACAGGAAGGCCGCCGGTTTGCGCACGATGGCGCGGCCCATGGCGACTCGCTGACGCTGGCCGCCGGAAAGGGCGCGCGGCTTGCGCTCCAGATAGGGTTCGAGCTGGAGCATGCGGGCGGCCTCGGCCACGCGCGCATCGATCTCCGCCTTCGGCGTCTTGCGGTTCTTCAACCCGTATTCCAGGTTCTGGCGCACCGACATATGCGGATAGAGCGCATAGTTCTGGAACACCATGGCGATATCCCGGTCAGCCGGATCTACCTGGTTGACCACCCGGTCACCGATCTTCACCGTGCCTTCGGAAATATCCTCAAGTCCGGCCACCATACGCAGGAGCGTGGACTTGCCGCAGCCGGAGGGACCGACGAGAACAATGAACTCGCCGTCCCTGATGTCGATATCGACGTGATGCACGGCACGCACGCCGCCATGATAATCCTTGCAGACCTGACTGATTTCTATCGCGGCCATTTACGGTTTCCTTATTTGTCACTTTCGGTCAGGCCCTTGATGAACCAGCGCTGGAAGATCACGACGATCATCACAGGCGGCAGCATGGCCAGAACGGCAAGCGCGAAAGCTTCGTTGTAATCGGGGATTTGCGAACCGACCCAGACTTGCAGGATCGACTTGATGCCGCGCATCAGGGTGAAGAAACTCTCGTCCGTGGTCATCAGCATGGGCCAGAGGTACTGGTTCCAGCCGTAAACGAACATGATGATGAAGATCGCCGCCATCATGGTACGGGAAAGCGGGATGATCACATCAATGAAGAACTTGACCGGGCCCGCACCGTCTATGCGAGCAGCTTCCAGCAATTCTTCAGGAATGGATTTGAAGAACTGCCGGAAATAGAAGGTACCCGTCGCAGACGCCAGAAGCGGCACGATCAGACCGGTGTAGGAGTTCAAGAGGCCGAGTTTGCTCATCACCTCATAGGACGGCATGATGCGTACTTCGAGCGGCAGAAGCAGGGTGGTGAAGATGATCCAGAAGGCAAGCGTTGCAAACCGGAACCGGAAATAGACGATCGCATAGGCTGCCATCATCGACAGGACGATCTTGCCGACGGCAAAACCGATGCCGAGGATCAGCGAGTTGAGCACCATGTTGAGACCGGTGATCTGCCCGGTAAAGCCGCCCTTTTGTGTCAGGACCTTTTCATAGGTCCCGACGAAATTGTCGCCCGGAACGAGTGTCAGGCCGCTGCGGTGGATTTCCGCCGCCGTATGGGTGGACGTCATGAATGCCACGACGACAGGCAATATCAGGAACAGTGCGCCAATGATCAGCACCAGATGGTCGAGGGGTTTTGTCTTGTACATTGTCTTTTCCCTCAATTGTAATGGATGCGTTTTTCGATGAAGCGAAACTGGATGATGGTCAGAACGAAGACGACCAGCATCAGGATGACGGACTGAGCAGAGGAACCGCCGATGTCATTGCCGCGGAAACCGTCGAGAAAGACCTTGTAGACCAGCGTAATCGGATTGTTGGCGGCCTTGTCCTTCACCATCACGTCGATAATGCCGAACGTATCGAACAGCGAATAGGTGATGTTGATGATCAGCAGGAAGAAGGCAGTCGGTGCCAGAAGCGGCATGATGACCGTCCAGAACCGGCGCACGCTCGATCGGCAATCGATGGCGGCAGCCTCGCGCACGGCGACGGATACGCCCTGCAATCCGGACAGGAAGAAGATGAAATTATAAGGGATCTGCTTCCAGACCGCGACGGCAATCATGGCGAAGGCTGTATCGAAGTAGTTGAGGCCAACCTTCATATCCCAGCCCAAAAACGCGGCCATCTTGACGAAAGGCCCGATATGCTGGTCGAAAAACATCATGCCGATGAGACCCGCAACCGGCGGCGCGATGGCGTAAACGGAGATCAGCAACGTCTTGTAGGCGGAACTGCCGCGAACGACCGCATCGGCCTTGACCGCAAGCAAAAGACCGAGCGCCAGCGAAAAGAAAGTGACCAGCACGGTGAAGACAACCGTGAATTTGGCGATGTTTAGATATTCCGGATTGAAGATGGCATCGGAATAATTGGCGAAGCCCACGAACGTTGCACCGAACCCGAAAGGGTCTTCGATAAAGAACGACGATTGCACGGCCTGGACGGAGGGCCAGTAGAAGAAGATGAAAATCACCGCCAGTTGTGGCGCCAGAAACAGATAGGGCACGTAGGACGAGGAGAACTGCACGCGCTTCATGCTGGCTTCTGCGGCCTTCGCCGTTTTTCCGGTTTTTGCAGACCGGCCGGATAGAAACCGGGCCAGACGCGGTTGAGACGATGTATAGGCCACGCTTGCGCCTCCTTAATCCAAGAGCGAGCCTCCTTTCCGGCGGAAAGGAGGCTCGACAACTATCGTTGGTTTCAAAAAGGGAGATCAGCCGGCCGTTTTAGCGAAACGGGCGAGAAGATCGTTGCCTTCCTTTTCGATGATGTCGAAGGCGTCCTTCGGCGTTACTTCGCCGGAGAAGATGCGGTTGTATTCGCGTTCCATGATGGAGCGGATCTGCGGGTAGAAACCGAGGCGGTAGCCCTTGGACCATTCGCCTGAAGGCAGCGACAGCTGCTGGATACCGACTTCGGCGGCAGGCTTTTCCTTGTAGAAGCCTTCAGCCTTGGCCTTTTCGTAAGCAGCCGTGGTGATAGCGACGTAACCGGTTGCCTTGTGGTAGAAGACCTGGATTTCCGGCGAAGTCAGGAACTGGAAGAAGTCAGCCACGCACTTGTTTTCGGCTTCAGACTTGCCCGACATTGCAAAAAGGGCAGCGCCGCCGATGAAGGAGTTGGTGCCAGCGCCCTTGATGGAGCCCCAGTAGGGAAGGAAGGTTGCCGAGAACGGCATGGACGCCGTCTTCTGCAGGCCACCGAACGAACCCGAGGAACCGATCCAGAGGGCAACCTTGCCTTCTTCGAAGGGCTTCTGGTTGTCGTTCCAGCCGGCGCCGTAGTAGGCGAACAGACCCTTGTCTTTCCAGTCCTTCAGCTTGTCGAACATCATGACAAGGTTCGGATCGGTGACCTTCAGCTTGGTGTCGGTGACGCTGTCGTAACCATTGTTGTTGGTTGCGAACTGGATGTTGTTGCGGGAGAAGAAGTTCTCCGTGAACTGCCAGGTGAGCTGCGACTGGACGAGCGGGATGTAACCGGCTTCCTTCAGCTTCGGTGCGACCTTTTCAAAATCTTCCCAGGTCTTCGGAGCTTCGACGCCAGCCTTCTTCAGGGCTTCGTCGTTGACATACATGATCGGCGCGGAAGTGTTGAAAGGCATGCCGACGAACTTGCCGTCAGCGGCAGCGTAGAAATAGCGGACGCCGTTGATGAAGGCTTCGCGGTCGAACTTGTAACCGGCCTTGTTGATGAGGTCTTCCGCAGGAATGACAGCGCCCTTGGCGTTGATGATGGTGGCAGCGCCAGCATCGAAAACCTGGAGAATGTTCGGCTGTTCGCCCGAACGGAAAGCAGCGATGCCGCTTGCAAGCGCTTCTTCGTATGAGCCCTTGGAAACCGGCGTCAGAGCGCATTCTTTCTGGGCTTCGTTGAATTTCTGCGAAACTTCGTTGATGACTTCGCCGTTACGGCCGCCCATGCCGTGCCACCAGGTGATGTTGGTCGCAGCCATGGAAGACGTTGCCGAAATGCTGACCGCCACTGCGGCCATGGAAATCTTCTTCAACATTACTAAATCCTCTCCACCATTTATTGGGATGAGGATGCGAATAGAGACGTTCCGTGACGCCTCTTTAACGGTTTTATGTCAGATTTATTACAGTCCCTGCGATAGGGACTCCATTCTTCCAGAAAAGGATGTCTCAAGCGTCCTTGCGCTTTATCGGGCGAGCCGGATTTCCGACCACCGTCGTCCCGGCCAAGACATCCCGCGTCACTACCGAACCGGCCCCAACAATCGCGCCATCGCCAATGGTGATGCCGGCCAGAAGGATCGCGCCGCCGCCGATCCAGACATCGCGACCGATCGTGACTGGCTTTGCGATTTCAATGCCTTGCGAACGCGGAGCCGGGTCCAGATGATGTTCGGCGCAATAGATCTGCACGGCCGGCCCCAACATCGCGCCATCGCCAATCCGCACGGGCGCAGAATCAAGAATGACGCAGCCGGTATTGAGATAGACGTTCGCACCCAACGTAATGTTGAAGCCGTAAGCGCAATGAAACGGTGCTTCGATAAAGGCTCCTTCCGCAACGGAGGCAAAGAGCGCCCGCAGCAAAGGCGACATGGCCTCACGCTCATCCGGCGGCGCGGTGTTGTGCTGGTGAACGGCACGGCGCGCGCGGGCGCGCAGCACGTCCAGTTCGGCATCCATGCAACAGTACCATTCGCCCGCAGCCATTTTTTCCCGCTCAGTGGACATTGCCTCCCCCCTCAAAAAGCGTCGATGAAATGCTGCGGCAGGCGTCGTGGCAGGACTGCGACGATATCGAAACGCAACGAAAACCGCGCGGCATCCTTGCGGCGGGAGAGCCAAATATCGGCAGCCGCCCGAATGCGCTGTTGCGAACGGAAGCCGACCGCATCGACAGCCCCTGCACCGGAAGGCCGCGCCTTGACCTCGACGATGGCGACGACATCCTTTTTGCGGGCAATGAGATCGATTTCCCCCAGCCGGGTTCGATAACGAATGGCGAGGATGCGGTATCCTCGAAACAGCAGATAGAGTGCTGCCCAGTATTCCGCAGCGTGGCCGCGTCGCTCGGCCTTTCGTCTTTTGTTCGTTTGCCCGTCAGCGGCCATCCGCATCCTTCATATCCAGCAGCCGTTGATAAAGCTCCTTGCGCGGCAGGCCCGTCAGCTTTGCCGCCTCTGCTGCGGCCCTTGCGGCAGGCATGGTTGTGACAAGATCCTTCAGAAGTCTCTCGACATCCTCAATATCGGGAATTTCGTCATAGGAGGGCGGCTCTATCAGGAGCACGATCTCGCCCTTCACCACACGGTCCTCGTCGTAATATTCCGCAAGCTCGCCCAGCGTGCCACGCCGGAACTCCTCGAAAGTCTTGGTCAGCTCGCGGCACACCACGGCGCGGCGATCGCGGCCAAGGACTTCCGATGCCACCTTTACGGAGGTGCCAATGCGGCGTGGCGATTCAAAAAACATGAGGGTGGCCGGAATTTTCGCAAGTTCGGCAAATCGGTCGCGCTTGCCGCGATCCTTTACGGGCAGAAAGCCCGCGAACAGAAAGGCGTCACTCGGCATGCCAGAACCGACAAGGGCAGCAAGCGGCGCAGATGCTCCCGGCACCGGCACGACGCGATGACCGGCCTCCAGCGCGAGCTGACCAAGGCGATAACCGGGATCGGAGACGAGTGGCGTTCCGGCATCCGACACCAGCGCCACGGATTTTCCGGCCTCCAAAGCGGCGATGAGTTTTGGTCCCGCTTCCTGCGCATTGTGCTCGTGATAGGAGAGCGGACGTGTGCGGATACCGTAACGCTCAAGCAAAATGCGGGTGACGCGGGTATCCTCGCAGGCAAGGACGTCAGCCGAAGCCAGCGTTTCCAGCGCCCGGATGGTGATGTCGCCGAGATTGCCGATGGGGGTGGCCACGAGATAGAGCGCCGGCTCCAACGGCCGCGCCGGAATAGTGGCCGTGCCGATCCTGAAGCTCTTGGTCGCCTGTCCGGCGTCGCTGTTCGATATTTCTTCCGTCACACGGCTTCCAATCATTCTGGCCGATCATTCCCGGCCGGTCGCTCCAGTTTTACCCCTTTATGGGCAATAGAAAACCGGCGAACAAGGTCCACGGGCGGTCACAGGCTGTGGATCATGCTGTATAGCAGCAAAATGACCGGCGGCAGATGCACTCGGCTCTTGCATTTTCTGCAATAACTCTGCCATTTTGCCCGTCCACATTATCCGGCGTTCCGGCCGGTCAAGACTCTTCTTACCGATCCGGCGGTGGCCGGGTCGCAACGGTTGAAAGCGGTAGCGTCCATGCGTATTACTCTTGAGCGGTCGAACCTTCTTAAATCGCTGAACCACGTCCACAGGGTCGTCGAGCGTCGTAACACGATCCCGATCCTGTCCAACGTTCTGCTGCGCGCATCCGGCGCCAATCTGGATATGAAGGCGACCGACCTCGACCTCGAAATCACCGAAGCGACGCCGGCCATGGTGGAGCAGGCGGGCGCGACCACCGTGCCGGCGCATCTGCTTTATGAAATCGTGCGCAAGCTGCCGGATGGTTCCGAAGTGCTTCTGGCCACCAATCCGGATGGCTCCACAATGACGGTTGCTTCCGGCCGTTCGAAATTCTCGCTGCAATGCCTTCCAGAAACCGATTTCCCGGATCTGACCGCCGGTACCTTCAGCCACACCTTCAAACTGAAGGCGACCGACCTGAAGATGCTGATCGACCGGACGCAATTTGCGATTTCGACCGAAGAGACACGCTATTATCTGAACGGCATCTTCTTCCACACCATCGAAAGCAACGGCGACCTCAAGCTGCGCGCAGTCGCGACGGACGGTCACCGCCTTGCGCGCGCCGATGTGGATGCGCCTTCCGGCTCCGAAGGCATGCCGGGCATCATCATTCCGCGCAAGACCGTCGGCGAATTGCAGAAGCTGATGGACAATCCCGAACTTGATGTCACTGTTGAGGTATCAGACGCGAAAATCCGCCTGACCATCGGCTCGGTCGTTTTGACCTCGAAGCTGATCGACGGCACCTTCCCGGATTACCAGCGCGTCATCCCCACCGGCAACGACAAGGAAATGCGCGTCGATTGCCAGACCTTCGCCCGTGCGGTCGATCGCGTGTCGACCATCTCTTCCGAGCGTGGCCGCGCCGTGAAGCTGGCGTTGACCAACGGCCAGCTGACGCTGACCGTCAACAATCCGGATTCCGGCAGTGCGACGGAAGAAGTGGCTGTCGGTTACGACAATGATTCGATGGAAATCGGCTTCAATGCCAAATATCTCCTCGACATCACCTCGCAGCTTTCCGGTGAAGACGCGATTTTCCTTCTGGCGGATGCGGGCTCGCCAACGCTCGTTCGCGACACCGCCGGCGACGATGCGCTTTATGTTCTGATGCCGATGCGCGTTTAAAGTGGACTTTTTTTCTTCAAATCAATCAAAAAACGCCGGTGGATCGCTCCACCGGCGTTTTTTGATTCGGCGCAGAAAGATTTCTAACGCTAAACGAATTT
The DNA here is from genome assembly GCF_055382765.1 of Agrobacterium sp. 6Ca8. NCBI lineage: Bacteria > Pseudomonadati > Pseudomonadota > Alphaproteobacteria > Hyphomicrobiales > Rhizobiaceae > Agrobacterium > Agrobacterium sp. 6Ca8. The sequence continues at coordinate 2,892,185 of NZ_AP026433.1, read as the reverse complement.
TTCCAATTACGACATTTTGCCTTGTTTTAGCGCCAAATGAGATAAACAGTGCGTAACATTTTTTTGACAATGACCAAAATACATCCGAGGGGAATTATGGCACTCAACCTGAAGCAACGCTTTGAAAGAAAATTTGAGGAAGAAATCCGCTTTTTCAAAGGCATGGTCAGCCAGCCGAAAAAGGTCGGAGCCATCGTCCCGACATCCTCCATCACGGCAAGAAAAATGGCGAGTGTCATCGACCCGCATTCCGACCTGCCAGTTCTGGAACTCGGCCCCGGTACCGGTGTCATCACCAAGGCCATTCTGGCACGCGGCATCAAGCCGGAGCGCCTGACGGCCATCGAATATTCGACCGATTTCTACAATCAGCTTCTCAGAAGCTATCCAGGCGTCAACTTCATCAATGGCGATGCCTTCGATCTGAATGCGACACTTGGCGAGCACCAGGGCCAGATGTTCGACAGCGTCATTTCCGCCGTACCGATGCTGAATTTTCCGATGGCCGCCCGCATCAAGCTTCTCGACGAATTGCTGAAACGCGTGCCGCATGGTCGCCCCGTCATACAGATATCCTACGGTCCGATTTCCCCGATCGTTGCGCAGCCGCATCTCTACCACATCCGCCATTTCGATTTCATCGTGCGCAACATTCCTCCGGCGCAATTGTGGACCTATACCCGGGCCTGATCACACGGCAGAGTGGGCAAGGGCCGTCATTTCCCGGTCGTGACAGATGGTTAGGGTCCTGATTTGCCCTTCCATCGCCATTGAGGACCGTTCCCATGCATGCCCTTTACATTACCCATCCCCAGGTCCGGATCGATCCGGCGGTTCCGGTTCCGGAATGGGGACTTTCGGACTTGGGTGCACAGCGGGCGTTTGAGGCAAGCCGCCTGCCATGGGCACGCGCATTGCGCCGGATCGTGTCGAGCGCGGAAACCAAAGCCATCGAAACCGCCCGAATCCTTGCTGAAACATCCGGCGCGGATATTGAGATCATCGAGGCGATGCATGAGAACGACCGGTCGGCAACAGGCTTCCTGACGCCGCCGGAATTTGAAAAGGCCGCCGACTGGTTTTTTGCCCATCCGCGAGAAAGCTTTCACGGCTGGGAACGGGCAATCGATGCGCAGGCGCGAATTGTTGACGCCGTCAGGGCCGTTCTAGACCGGCACGACCCGCAACAGCCGATTGCCTTTGTCGGCCATGGCGGCGTCGGCACGCTTTTGAAATGCCATATCGAAGGCGTCGGCATCAGTCGCAGCAAGGACCAGCCACCCGGCGGCGGCAATCTTTTCCGGTTCCCGATCGCCGAATTTTCACTTGCAGCTCAGCGCCCCACATGCGACTGGACGGCAATGGAAACATGGCAGGGATAAGACAATGACCGCGCGCGAAAAACTGATCGTCGGGCTCGATGTTCCGACTGTGCAACAAGCTGAAGACATCGTGTCGAAGATTGGCGATGAGGTTCTGTTCTACAAGATCGGCTATCAGCTGGTTTTTGCCGGTGGTCTCGAATTCGCCCGCGACCTTGCCCAGAGCGGCAAGAAAGTCTTTCTCGACATGAAACTGCTCGACATCGACAACACCGTCGCCTCCGGTGTCGAAAACATCGCCCGCATGGGCATGTCGATGCTGACCCTGCATGCCTACCCGAAAGCCATGCGCGCCGCAGTCAAGGCAGCCGAAGGCTCCGGCCTCTGCCTGCTTGGTGTCACCGTGCTAACCTCGATGGATGATGCCGATCTTGCGGAAGCCGGCTATGCATCGGATGCCCGTTCGCTGGTGCTGCGCCGTGCGGAACAGGCGCGCGAGGCGGGCATGGGCGGCATCGTCTGTTCGGCAGAGGAATCGACGGCGGTGCGTGAAATCTTGGGCCCCGACCTTGCCGTCGTCACCCCTGGTATTCGCCCGGCCGGTGCCGAGGCGGGAGACCAGAAGCGCGTGATGACGCCTTTTGACGCCATCAAAGCCGGTTCGAGCCATCTGGTTGTCGGCCGCCCCATCGTCAGAGCAGAAGAGCCGAAAGCAGCAGCCCGCGCCATTCTTGACGACATGCTGCGCGCCAGCTTTCCGGCAAATCAATAAGGACCAGGAGGAGACGAAATGGCAAAGGGCTACTGGATCGCGCGCGTCGATGTACGCGACAACGAACGCTACAAGGACTACGTGTCGACTGCGAAGCCCGCTTTCGAGCGGTTCGGCGCCAACTTTCTCGCCCGCGGCGGTGCGTTGACCGAACTTGAGGGCAAGGCACGCGCACGCAACGTCATCATCGAATTCCCCTCGGTGCAGCACGCGATCGATTGCTACAACTCGCCCGAATACCAGGCGGCGGCCAAAATCCGTCAGGAAGTCGCCGACGCGGAGATGATGATCGTCGAAGGAATTTGACGGTCGTCAACCGCATTTCCAAAACTAGTCCCGGGCCTTGTGACAACGTCTCTTCACGCGCGCACGGCTTTGGGCTAAGAGACTGAAAAACGCTTTATCGACAGCTTCTGAGGAGCCTCCCATGACCTTGGCCAACCTTCCACCCCTCGTCACCGTTTTCGGCGGTTCGGGTTTCGTCGGGCGGCATGTCGTGCGGATGCTCGCCAAGCGCGGTTATCGCATCCGCGTGGCCGTGCGCCGTCCCGATCTTGCTGGTTTCCTGCAGCCGCTCGGCAATGTCGGCCAGATCTCGTTTGCCCAGGCGAACCTGCGGTATCGCGACTCCATCGTCAAAGCCATCGAAGACGCCGACCACGTGGTCAATTGCGTTGGCATTCTGGCCGAAAGCGGCCGCAACACCTTTGACGCCGTGCAGGAGTTCGGCGCGAAAGCCATTGCCGAGGCAGCCCGCAACGCCGGTGCAACGCTGACGCACATCTCCGCCATCGGTGCCGATGCCAATTCGTCGACCGGCTACGGCCGCACAAAGGGCCGCGCCGAGGCAGCAATCCATTCCGTTCTGCCCGGCGCCGTGATCCTGCGCCCTTCGATCATCTTTGGACCGGAAGACGACTTCTTCAATAAATTCGCCAAGATGGCCCGCAGCCTGCCGTTCCTGCCGCTGATCGGCGGCGGAAAAACCAAGTTTCAGCCGGTCTATGTCGAAGACGTAGCGGAAGCCGTTGCCCGCAGCGTGGATGGCAAGCTGAAGCCCGGCGCCATCTATGAACTGGGTGGCCAGGACGTCATGACGTTCCGCGACTGTCTTGAGGCGGTTCTTGCCGCAACCTACCGTCAGCGTCCTTTCGTCAACCTGCCTTTTGGCGTCGCCTCAATGATCGGCAAAATCGCTTCGCTGGTGCCGCTGATTACGCCGCCGCTGACTGTCGATCAGGTGACCATGCTGAAAAAGGATAATGTCGTTTCCGCTGACGCGGAAAAGAACGGCCTGACCCTGGAAGGCATCGGCATTACGCCCGTTCGCGTTGCTTCCGTCCTGCCGTCCTACATGGTGCACTATCGCCCGCACGGACAGTTCTCGAACGCCGGAAAAGCAGCATAAGCCTACCGTCGCGCATTAACGATCTGAACGAAAGCGGGAACCATTCCCGCTTTTTGTTTTTGCGCAATTCAATCGCAACCAAACCGCTATTGGCGCATTTCCCCCTCAACTGCAGGGGAGGTGCACCATCGACTGAAGCTGTTTTGAACAGCCGGGTAAAAGTTAACGGCAAAGTGGCCTCCACAGCCAAGCGTGGCACAAGCGCAACTGTGGAAAAGACTTCGCATTAACCCGGTATTCAGCAAGCCGCTTTATTGATAATGGCCACATTCCTAACATATCCAGAACCCTCACTTCACACACGGCGGCGTAATCCGCGCGAACGAACGTCTGAAAGGCAATAATAAAATGGGCAGATCTATCGCACTCTTTTTTGCGTGTGCGGCTTTGGTGGTTCTGGCGGGTTCTTTCATGGCGCCGGGCACGGTTGCAGCGGGCAAGAGCGGTTGCGCTCCCGCCTACGGTGTCGACCCTTGCGCAACGGCTTCGATCAGCACGAACTGATCAGCTTTCACAAGTCTCAAATAAAAAGCGCCTCCGGATTCTCCGGGGCGCTTTTTATTTTGTCCGTGCATTGGAAACGAACGGCTATTGTAAAGCTCGGCTCAACGGTAGAGCAGAAGTGCCACCAGACCCAGCGAGCCGACGACGATGCGCCACCAGGCAAAGGGTGCAAAACCGCGTCGCGAGACGAAGTCTAGCAGCGAGCGTACGACGAACAGGCCGGAGACGAAAGCGGCGATGAAGCCTACGGCAATCAGCGCACTGTCATCGAAGCTCAGGGCATCTCGGTTCTTGTAGAGATCGAGCACAAACGCGCCGAGCATGGTCGGCATCGCCAGGAAAAACGAGAATTCGGCAGCGGAGCGCTTGTCCGTGCCCATCAACAGCGCGCCGACAATGGTGGCGCCGGACCGGGAGGTGCCCGGAACCATCGCAAGGCACTGGAACAGACCGATCTTGAAGGCAAGCGACGGCGGATAATCCATGATGTCGGTATATCTGGGCTTCAGCGGCATCCGGTCGACGGCCAGCAATATGACGCCGCCGATAACCAGCACGATACAGATGAGGACAGGTGTTTCGAACAGCACCGTCTTGATGAAGTCATGCGCCAGAGCGCCGATCACCGCCGCTGGCAGGAAGGCGACAGCGACGGCCAGCACGAAGCGGCGCGCCTTGGCACTTGTTGGCATCGCCATGGCGATCGACACAAGCTTCTGAAAATAAACAAGAAGGATAGCAACGATCGCGCCGAGCTGAATGAGAACGGCAAAGGTGTTGCCCGGCGATTTGAAGCCGAGAAAATGCCCGGCCAGCAGCACATGCGCCGTTGAGGAAACGGGAATGAACTCCGTAAGACCCTCGATAATGCCCAGCAAAAGCGCGCTGATGATCGATTGGTCACCCATGAGGTATCCTTTTTTCAGGGGGAAGCGGGAATGGAAAGCAATTGCGTTAAACTTGTTTTAAAGTAGCCAAGCTCTTATAGCGTCTTGATGAAGCGAAACTGAAAAAGTTTTCCGTCAATTGTCGATCATGACAACCAATCGTAAAAATTGAGTACCGATGCCAACTCTCTATCACTCTCCCATGTCGACCGCATCGCGGTTCGTTCGTCTGATCCTTTCGGAATACGGGTTCCAGACCGATCTCGTGGAGGAGCAGCCGTGGGAAAGAAGGCGGGAGTTTCTGGCCCTGAATCCGGCGGGCACCCTGCCGGTCTATCTCGATGACAATATGCGCTCTCTCAGCGGTCCCTACGTGCTCGCCGAGTTTCTCGACGAAACGCACGGGGTTTTGAAGCGTGACCGGCGATTGCTGGCGGAAGACCCGTTTCAGCGGGCGGAAATCCGCCGCTTGACCGAGTGGTTCCTGCAGAAGATGGAAAACGATGTGACCCGACCGCTGGTGCGGGAGCGGGTTTATAAATTGCAGATGACGGCGGCGCAGGGTGGTGGCCCCCCGGATTCCAAGCTTCTGCGCACCGCGCGTAACAATGTTCGTCAGCACATCAAATATCTGGAATGGCTGGCGGGTTCGCGGACGTGGCTCGCCGGCGACCGATTGAGTTATGCCGATCTGGCCGCGGCTGCTTCTGTTTCGGTGCTGGATTATCTCGGCGAAATCAACTGGCTTGAAGCGCCCATTGCCAAGGAGTGGTATCAGCGGCTGAAATCGCGCCCGTCCTTCCGGCCGTTCCTCAGCGAGCGCATTCCGCGCCTTGCCCCCTCCTCCCACTACGCCGATCTGGATTTCTAAGTTTCGGCCTCCCGGTTATTTGCTGCGGCGTGTAGCTACGCATATATATGTCGCAGAGTAACCCGCAGGAGAAACGACCATCGACGTTGCCAGCGACAAGCAGCGGATACGCGCTCGCAAACTGACGGACTTCGTTCGTCAGGAGGCGCTTTCGCTCGGCTTCGATCTCTGTCGTATCACCGCGCCGGACAGCATTCCGCTGGCACCAGGACGGCTGAGGCAGTTTCTGGATAAGGGCTATCATGGCACGATGGCGTGGATGGAGGAGACCGAGGCCCGTCGCGCCGAGCCGAAAACGCTGTGGGGCGACGTGCGCTCCATTGTCATGTTCGGGCTGAATTACGGGCCTGAAGAAGATCCTCGCGGCGTTCTGTCCAAAGCCGACAAGGCAGCCATTTCGGTCTATGCCCGCAACCGCGACTATCACGACGTCATAAAAGGGCGACTGAAAGAAATCGCCACCCGTTTTGCCGCGCGCGCCGGCGAGGACGTGAAGGTCTTCGTTGACACTGCGCCGGTGATGGAAAAACCGCTTGCCGCAGCCGCGGGGCTCGGCTGGCAGGGCAAACACACCAATCTGGTCAGCCGCACCCATGGTTCCTGGCTGTTTCTCGGCAGCATGTTCACCACCGCCGAGCTTTTTCTTGATGAGGCCGAGAAGGACCATTGCGGCTCCTGTCGCGCCTGTCTCGATGCCTGTCCGACGGCCGCCTTCCCCGCCCCCTACCAGCTGGACGCCCGCCGCTGCATCTCCTACCTCACCATTGAGCACAAAGGCGTCATCCCGCACGAGTTCCGGCCGATGATAGGCAACCGCATCTATGGCTGCGACGATTGCCTTGCCGCCTGTCCCTGGAACAAATTCGCGGCCAGCGCCTCCGAGATGAAGCTGCAGGCGCGCGAGGATTTGAAGGAACCTTCCATCGCCTTCCTGCTGACGCTGGATGACGCTGCCTTCCGCAGCTTCTTCAGCGGCTCACCGGTCAAGCGCATCGGGCGTAACCGCTTCATCCGCAACGTTCTGATAGCTGCTGGAAACTCGCGCGACCGGCAATTCGTGCAGCAATGCAAGTCTCTCGCCGAAAAAGACCCGGCACCGGAGGTGCGCGGCATGGCCGCATGGGCTTTGTCGCAGCTTATGGACAGCGAGGAATTCCGTGCATACTCTGCCGGCCGCGCCCCGGAGCCTGATCCGGAGGCTGAAATGGAATGGCAACTGGCAGAGGCGTGACCCATGCATGTGATGATTTTCGGCGCAGGATATTCGGGCAAGGCCATCGCAAACGCGCTGAAAACCGAAGCTGCAACGATATCGGGCACCACGCGCAGCACGGACAAGTTCGCAAGCCTTGCTGCAACTGGCATGACACCCTTCCTGTTCGACGGTGCCCATCTTAATGACGATCTCATCGCCACAATGGCCAATGTCACCCATCTCGTGCAGTCCATCGCGCCGGGGAAGGATGGAGATCCACTGCTTGCGCTTTTGGGCGACGACCTGAAACGGCTTCTGCCCAAGCTTGAATGGATCGCTTATCTTTCCACCGTTGGCGTCTATGGCGACCATGACGGCGCATGGGTGGATGAGGAAACCCCGTGCCGCCCGGTGTCCGCCCGGTCAGTGGAACGCGTTGCTGCCGAAACCGCCTGGGCTGCGGCTGCTGAAAAAGCGGGGGTGCCGCTTGCCATCTTGCGCCTTTCGGGAATTTACGGCCCCGGACGCAATAGTTTCATGAATTTCGAAAAGGGAACGGCGCGCAGGCTGGTAAAGAAAGACCAGGTGTTCAACCGCATCCGGGTTGAGGATATTGGTGCGGCCCACGCCTTTCTGGCGCGGAGAAATGAACGCGGCGTCTTCAACGTGACGGATGATGAACCCGCCCCGCCGCAGGATGTGGTGAGCTTCGCCGCCACGTTGATGGGCGTCGAGCCGCCTCCCGAACAGGCATTCGAGACCGCCGATCTGACGCCGATGGCACGCTCCTTCTACGGCGAGAACAAGCGCGTTTCCAACGCCAGGATACGTGGCCTCGGTTTCGATTTCAGCTTCCCGGAGTACACAATCTCCCTGACACAATTGTGGGAAAGCGGCCTCTGGCGGGGCTAAAAATCCCCCATTTAAAAGCGATGAAAAATCCTTCCAAACCCGTTTTTGAGGATGGTTTTGGTGGTTTTTCAGTCAATTAAGCTTTTATTAACCATGCAAAAATCGCTAAAATCATAGCCATTAGAAAAATATTTCACTCACATTTCGTGAACTGGATTCACGAAGGCGTGACTTGTAACAGCATTTCCATTGAGCATTGATTCTGCGTCATTTTTTCCACTTTTCAACAATAAGGCACCGACGACACCTTTCCGGCTAACGATCACGAATGTTACGACCTGTAACACTTCGTGATTTGAGATCAGCTTTTTTTCGCCATTTTTCCCTCGCCCTACAATCTCGCATTCAAACGCGTTCAGGCCAGACAATGGCCGTTTAGCAAGGGCACAATCAATCGGCGCGGGGCCGATTTTCAGGGAAGCACAGTTTGTTGAATATCCGTCGTATAACTTTCACCGTCGCAACTATAGCCGCCTGTTCCATCATTGCGCCTCTTCAGGCGAATGCGGCAAATGGTTGTGGAGGGGCATCGTGGTATGCGTTGAGCTCCAAGACTGCTTCGGGCGAGCGTATGAACGCCGCCAACATGACCGCCGCTCACCGCTCGCTGCGGTTCGGCACCAAGGTCAAGGTTACCAATGCCCGTAACGGCAAGGCCGTTGTGGTACGCATCAATGACCGCGGTCCGTTCATCAAGGGTCGCGTTCTCGATCTTTCCAAGGCCGCTGCCAAAAACATCGGCATGATCAGTTCCGGCACCGCCAAGGTCTGCTACGAGGTCGTCAGCGCCGATTGAGCCTTGCCCTTGCCGCCATTCGCGTCTACCAACCGGGCTAATCAGCAAAATGAGGTAGACAATGCGTTTGGGCGGGCGTTTGGCCGGAGCAATCGAAGTTTTGGCGGATATTGAGGGACGCAGGCGTCCCGTTGCCGATGCTCTGAAGGACTGGGGACTTGCCCATCGTTTCGCAGGTTCGGGTGACAGGGCCGCGATCGGCAACATCGTCTATGACGCGTTGCGCATGAAACTGTCACACGCCTGGCTGATGGATGACGACAGCGCCGCCTCGCTTGGTTATGCAGTTCTGCTGCGCCAATGGGGCAAGAGCTTTTCGGAACTTGCGGCGGAATTCGACGGCGACAAATTTGCCCCTGCCGCGCCTGATGAAGAAAAGCAGAAGGCCTTTCTCTCCCGTTCTCTCGCCGATGCACCAGCCCATATTCAGGGCGACATTCCCGAATGGGTTCAAGCATCCTTCGAGACGGCGTTCGGAGAGGGCTGGCTTGCCGAGGCACAGGCGCTGAACCAGCGCCCGACACTTGATCTGCGGGCCAACACGCTGAAGGCCACTCGCGACAAGGTGCTGAAGGCGCTGGAAGAGAGCGGTGCGGAAGCAACGCATATCGCCCGTCAGGGTGTCCGCATCCCCGCCGGCGAAGGCCCTTCCCGCCTGCCGAATGTGACCGCAGAACTGTCCTTCCAGAAAGGCTGGTTCGAAGTTCAGGACGAGGGATCACAGATCGTTGCCGATCTTGCCGGCGCGCATGAAGGCGAACAGATACTCGATTATTGCGCCGGTGGCGGCGGCAAGACGCTGGCCATGGCCGCCAGCATGAACAACAAGGGTCAGGTTCACGCCTTCGACGCGGATCGCAAGCGGCTCGCGCCGATTATCGAGCGGCTGAAACGAGCCGGCACGCGCAATGTACAGGTTCATGACCGCGCAGCCGGACTTGTCCCGTTTCATGAAAAATTCGATCGCGTTCTGGTGGACGCCCCCTGCACTGGCACCGGAACATGGCGCCGGCGGCCCGACACCAAATGGCGGCTGACGACACGCAATCTGGAAGAACGGGTACAGCAGCAGGGCGAGGCCCTTTCGCAGGCCAAGGGTTTTGTACGCCCCGGCGGCGAGCTGCTTTATGTCACTTGCTCGGTTCTGCCCGAGGAAAACGAGCAGCAGGTCACGCGCTTCTGCGAAGAAAATCCGCAATTCTATATCGGTTCGGCACTGGATCGCTGGCAGACGACTTTTGGCGGCAATGCAAACAAACCGCATTCCTCTGACGGCAAGACAGTGACGCTGACGCCTGCAACTACAGATACGGATGGTTTCTTCTTCTGCGTAATGAAACGCAAAGCGTGAAACAGGTTTTGCACGCGCTGATTTTACTTCGAAAAATACCGAGTAGCTTGTTTCAAAGCATTCTAAACTAGAATATTTGACACAAGTTTGCGATTGGGTCAGAACTCGCTTGCCGCAGCGTGAGGTTATTTCACGCCTGCCCAAGGAGAGGGATCATGATCCGCAAAACCATTCTCAGCGCGTCTTTCGCGCTTCTGGCCGCATCCGCGACCTTCACCGCGCTTCCCGCCAGCGCTGCGACCGACGCCGCCGCTGTCGTCAAGCATTACGCCGACGTCGCGCATGCGAAATACGAGGATTCGCTGACCACGGCGAAGGCGCTGGACAAGGCAATCGATGCGCTGATCGCAACACCGAGCGAAGGAACGCTGAAAGCTGCACGTGAAGCGTGGATCAAGGCGCGCGTTCCCTACCAGCAATCGGAAGTCTACCGGTTCGGCAACCCTGTGGTCGACGCCTGGGAAGGCAAGGTAAACGCCTGGCCGCTGGATGAAGGCCTGATCGACTATGTCGACGGTTCCTACGGCACCGAGAGCGACGAGAACGAGCTTTACGTCGCAAACATCATCGCCAATCCGAAGATCAAGATCAGTGGCGAAGATGTCGATACCTCGAAGATCGCCCCCGAACTGATCGAAAGCCTGCACGAGGCGGGCGATGTCGAAGCCAATGTGACGACCGGTTACCACGCCATCGAATTCCTGCTCTGGGGCCAGGACCTGAACGGCACCGGACCGGGTGCGGGCAACCGCCCCTATACCGACTACGACAAGAAGAATTGCACGAACGGCAATTGCGACCGCCGCGGCGATTACCTGAAGTCCGCCTCCACCCTGCTGATCAAGGATCTTCAGGAAATGGTGGACGCCTGGGCGCCGGAAGGCGAAGCCACCAAGACAGTGGAAGCCGACCCGAAAGCCGGCCTGACCGCCATTCTCACCGGCATGGGCTCTCTTTCCTATGGCGAGCTGGCAGGGGAGCGCATGAAGCTCGGCCTTCTGCTGCACGATCCGGAGGAGGAGCATGATTGCTTCTCAGACAATACCTATAATTCGCATCTTAACGACGCCATCGGCATCGCATCTGCCTATACCGGCGAATATACCCGTGTGGATGGAACGAAGATGACCGGCGCCTCGCTGTCGGAGCTGGTCGGCGCCAAGGACAAGGCGCTGAACGACGAGATGACGGCGAAGCTGAACAAGACGCTCGACGCCATGCATGCCATGGAAAAGCGTGCCCAGACGGTCGAGGCCTACGACCAGATGATCGGCGAAGGCAACAAGGAAGGCAACGCCGTGGTTCAGGCTGCCATCGACGGCCTTCTCGACCAGACGAAAACCGTCGAACGCGTGATTGCGGCACTCGATCTCGGCAAGATCGAACTTGAGGGTTCCGCCAGCCTCGATAATCCGAACGCCGTCTTCAAATAAGAGCCAATGCGGGCCGCAGATCGCTGCGGCCCGCCATTCCCATGCTTTCCATGAAGTCATCGCTGCCGCGGATCCGCAAGCCGTTCTACTTCGCCGGGGCAGCCTGCCTTGTGGCATCGATGGTGCTTGCCGCGCCGCTTCGTGACGATCTGACGGAAAAAGACCAAAGCCGCGTTCAGGTTGTCACCGCGCCGACGATGGATTTTACCATGCCGGAGCCCTTCGAGGCCATGTCCGGCGGGGCAACGACCAGCACCCATAAAGCCGATAGCGGCGCGTTTTCGCATCCATCCGCAACAATGCCGTTTGAGCGAAAACAGGATTTCAAGCTCGGCAATGCGCTGTTCCAGAAGCTCTGGGTGTCTTCCCCCTCCTCCACGCAAGCCTCAGACGGGTTGGGGCCGCTCTATAACGCCCGATCCTGCCAGGCCTGCCATGTGAAGGACGGCAGAGGCCGACCGCCACTTGTCGGCGAAGATGCCGTCTCCCTGTTTTTGCGGCTGGCCCGGCCTGCCCGCAACGAGGCGGAACGGGCAGCGATTGCGCGCCACGAGGTGTTGAATTTTCCCGACGAGACCTATGGCCGGCAGCTTCAGAACGTTGCCATTCCCGGCCTCGCCGCAGAGGGCAAACCTGTCGTCACCTATATCGAAAAGCCCGTGCGGCTGGCCGACGGCGAGGTGGTGATGCTGCGCAAGCCAGACTATGCCGTGGCAGGCCTGCACTATGGCCCCCTGGGCGTCGATACGACTTTGTCGGCGCGGATTGCAATGCCAACCCTTGGGCTTGGGCTGATCGAGGCCATTGCCGATGCCGATATTCTGGCCGGCGCCGATCCGGATGACAAAAATGGCGACGGCATTTCCGGGCGCCCTGCTTTTGTACGGGATCACCGGACCGGCGAAGTGAAGCTCGGCCGATTTGGCTGGAAAGCCCAGAACGCCAGCGTCCGCGACCAGAGCGCCAGCGCCTTCTCCCACGATATCGGCATTTCCACGCCGGATACACCGAACGCCTATGGCGATTGCACCGACGTTCAGAAAGACTGTCTTGCCATGCCGACCGGCGTGCAGCCACGGCTTGGGCCAGTGGAAGCGCCGGACCCCATCCTCGATCTCGTGACCTTTTACACCGAAAACCTTGCAGTGCCGCAGCGCCGCGATGTGGGTGATCCCACCGTGTTGCGGGGAAAGCAGCTTTTTTACGCATCTGGCTGCACATCCTGCCATACACCGAAATTCGTCACCCGCCGTGACGCTGCCGACCCCATGCAGTCTTTCCAGCTGATCTGGCCCCATTCGGATTTTCTGCTGCACGACATGGGAGAGGAGCTTGCCGATGGCCAGCAGGTGGGCGAAGCAAACGGGCAGGAATGGCGAACCCAGCCGCTCTGGGGTATCGGTCTGACGCAAAGCGTGAATGGCAACGGCTTTTACCTGCATGACGGGCGGGCGCGCAGCCTGACAGAAGCGATATTATGGCACGGCGGCGAAGCGCAAAAAGCGCGCGATGCCTTTGCCGCCTTGCAAAAATCCGACCGGCAGGCTTTGCTGGCTTTTCTGGAGTCCCTTTGATGAAAAATGCCATGCGAAAAATACCCGGTCTCATCTCCGTGCTGCTGCTTTTGGGCATGCGGCCCGCAATGGCGCAGGATGTGGAGCTGATGCCGCCGCCACCACTCGACCCCGTACAGGTCCGGGGCGTGATGGAAAAAGCGGTGAACGGTTTCATCCGTCCCGGCTATGAGCACTTCCGGCAATCAGCAGAGAAGCTGGAAGGCAGCATGAAGGCGTTCTGCGCCGCCCCTTCCAAGACGACGGATGAGGCGGCCAAAGCGGCCTTTGCCGATACGGTCTCCAGTTGGTCAACCATCGAGATCGTTCGGGTCGGTCCGGTGATCGAGCACAACCGCTTCGAACGTGTGCTCTATTACCCAGACAAGAAGGGTCTTGGCCTGAAACAGGTACAGCGTTACCTTGCGGAAAAGGACGAAAGCGTCACCAGCGCCGAGAGCCTGAAGGGCAAGAGTGTCGCAGCGCAGGGCCTCGGCGCGCTGGAATTCGTGCTCTATGGCACCGACGCGGGTGACCTGTTCGACAAGAAGGGCGATTTCCGTTGCCGCTATGGCGCGGCGATTGCCGGCAACGTTGCCAATGTGGCGGCGGAGCTTTCCGACAGCTGGAACGCACCTGACGGCGCGCAGAAAAACTGGACGCAGCCCGGCGCGGATAATCCCGTCTTTCGCGATGAGCGTGAGGCGCTGGTTGCGCTGCTTGGCATTCTCGTACACGGCGCCGAAGCAATCCGCGACCAGCGCATAGAGACGTTCTACAAGGGGCCGGACAAGGCGAAGTTTCCCCGCACGGCGATCTACTGGCGGTCCGGCCTGACGTGGAAAAGCATTGCCGCAAACATCAAGGCCGTTCAGACCCTCCTGCACACGGCCGATATGGTAGAACTCGTGCCACCCGACCAGCGCTCCATCGTCAACTCCATCGATTTCATCGCCAAATCGATGATCCGCATTGCCGGAACGATTGATACCAACGTGGAAAAGGCGCTTGATGACGACCAGCAACGCGCCAAGGTGGATTACCTGCTGCTGAACGGCAAAGACCTGATCTACCGCCTCAACGACCAGTATGGCGGCGCAATCGGTCTCAGCTCCGGCTTTTCCTTCGCCGACGGAGACTGAGGCGGTGACATCAGGCAAAAAGCCGACGCTCATAGACCGGCGCAGCTTCATCAAGGCGGCGGGCATTCCGTTCCTTGCGACGCTCGCTCCCGGCTCGCTGCATGCGCTTGAACGCGCCGACGCTGTCTTCGCTTCCGCTTTTCGCGCCCATGACGGTTCCTACGGCATTGCGACTGTGAGCGAACGCGGCGAGATCATCGACCGTGTTGCGCTCCCAGCCCGCGCCCATGGAATGGCAACGAGCCATGCGACCGGCATGACAGTGGCCTTTGCGCGCCGGCCCGGCACCTTCTTCATGGCCTTTGACCCCGCGCGACGCCGCGAACCTGTCGTGATGCACACGCCGGAAAACCGCCACTTCTACGGCCACGGACAATTTTCTCCCGACGGTGCGATCCTCTACGCCAGCGAAAACGACTTCGATGGCAATCGCGGTGTTATCGGGCTTTACGATGCCCGCAACGGATTTGCCCGCATCGGTGAATACGACGCCCACGGCATTGGCACCCATGACATGACCGTGAGCGACGATGGCAGGCTGATCGTGATCGCCAATGGCGGCATCGAGACCCACCCGGATTTCGGCCGAACCAAACTCAATGTCGACAGCATGCAGCCGTCGCTCGTGCTTCTGGACGCCGCCAGCGGCCAGTTGATCCAGAAACATACGATGCCAGACCAATTGCGACAGCTTTCCACCCGCCATGTCGATCTCGGCGATGACGGGCGTGTCTGGTTCGCCTGCCAATATGAGGGACCACGCAACGATCTTCCGCCGCTTGTTGGCCATTTCTCGAAGGGCGAGGACCTTGCCTTCGTCGATCTACCAGAGCAAACGACGGTGCGCCTTGCCAATTATGTCGGTGCCATCGCGGTCAACCGGCGCGATGGCCTGGTGGGCCTGAACTCACCCAATGGCAACGCGGCCGTGACGCTGGATGCGAAAACCGGGCGTGTTGTATCCGAGACGACCGTGCGGGAGGCTGCGGGCGTTGCCCCCGCCATAAAGGGCATTGCGGTTTCTTCCTATGACGGATTTTTCGAGGCTATTCGCAGCGACGTGGCGTGGGACCAGCATATCGTGCGTATTTCAAGCTAAAATACTGAAAATGCACCGGAACAAAAAAGACCAAAAAGCATTTGAGGCGTCATGAAAAACCTGTCCGTGTATATCATTTTCGTGGTTGTGGTTGTTGCGCTGGGTGCGCTCATCGGCATCAACAACGTGCCGGGCGAATGGTACCAGTCGCTTCAGAAGCCGCCCTTCAACCCGCCCAACTGGATATTCGGCCCCGTTTGGACGACGCTCTACGTGATGATCGGCATTGCAGGCGCGCGAACATGGATCGTGAGACCGGCGGGCACGCGCATGCGTCTCTGGTTCACGCAGCTGGTGCTGAATTTCCTGTGGTCGCCCATCTTTTTCGGCATGCAAAGCCCGACAGGCGCGCTCGTCATCATCGTGCCTATGCTGATCTGCATTCTGGCTTTCATTGCGCTCACCTATAGTCGCGACCGCATCTCCATGTGGCTTTTCGTGCCCTACGCCCTTTGGGTCGCCTTTGCCACGCTGCTGAATGCCAGCATCGCCGTGCTGAACTAATTGCTCCTGCGGCACTTGCCTTGCCTGCCGCCACACGCCATGTCAGTTTGCGGTGAGGACAAAAGCAGGCAGGTAAGCCAATGGAGATCACGGATCCCGGCGATTTTCGTCAGCGGATAGAAACAAGCTTTGCGCGGCAGGGTGTGGTGCAGGCAATCGGTGCGCAGATAAGCCGCATCGAACACCGTCTGGTGGAAATCGAGCTGCCGTTTCATGAAAAGCTGACACAGCAGCACGGCATATTGCATGCCGGTGTCATTGCCGCCGGCCTGGATACCGCGTGCACCTATGCCGCCTATACGATCATCGAGCCGGAAGCCTCGCTGCTGACAATCGAGTTCAAGGTCAACCTCATGTCGCCCGGGCGCGGCGAGCGGTTCCTGTTTCGTGGCGAAATCATCAAGCCGGGCAACAACCTGATCGTTGCCGATGGCCGCGCTTACGCCCTTTCCGACGGGCCGGCGAAGCTCATCGCCTCCATGACAGGCACGATGATGGTGGTAAAGGGCCGCGAGGATATTACCGGATGAGCTACCGGCTTTTGCATGTTGCAGACAAATCCATACTTTTCGTCATGGCGGCTTCCGCCGAATACGGCCCCCACCTGCAGGCGCGCATCGCGCCCTTGATGACCGGCGTCGGCCCGGTCGAGGCAGCGATTTCGGTCACGGCAATTCTTGCCGGTCTCGATGCGGCGGACCATCTGCCTGACCTTGTCGTTTCGCTCGGCTCCGCCGGCTCGCGGACGCTCGACCAGACTGGCATCTATCAGGCGATTTCTGTTGCCTATCGCGACATGGATGCCTCAGCCTTCGGTTTTGAAAAGGGTCGCACGCCGTTTCTCGATCTGCCGGCCGAGGTGGCCTTGCCCCTGCGCATACCCGATATTGCCGAGGCGCGGCTTTCCACGGGCGCCAACGTCGTCTCTGGTGCCGCCTATGGGTCGATCGATGCCGATATGGTGGAAATGGAAACCTATGCCGTGCTACGGGCCTGCCAGCGCTTCGGCGTGCCGCTCATCGGCCTGCGCGGTATTTCCGATGGCAGGGAAGATGTGAACCATGTGGACGACTGGACGGAATACCTGCATATCATCGATGAAAAGCTCGCAGACGCCGTCGACAGGCTTTGCCGCGCTATCGAAGACGGTGCGATCACCCTTTGAACCTCGCGATTTTAGTAAATTTCCGCTGTTAGATGCCCGCTTCCGGGTTGCCTAAAGCCGCCATTTTCTTTAAAGGCTCGCCATGACCCAGATAGCCCATCCCGACAGCATTCTCATCATCGATTTCGGCAGCCAGGTGACGCAGCTGATTGCGCGCCGCATCCGCGAAGCCGGGGTCTATTGCGAAATCCACCCGTTTCAGAATGCCGCAGAGGCGTTTGAGAAGCTCCAGCCCAAGGGCGTGATCTTCTCCGGCGGCCCCGCATCTGTAACGGCGGAAGGCAGCCCGCGTGCGCCGCAGGCGGTGTTCGACAGCAAGGTTCCGATCCTCGGCATCTGCTACGGCCAGCAGACGCTCTGCACCCAGCTTGGCGGCGTTGTCGAGGGCGGTCACGCGGCGGAATTCGGGCGCGCCGATATCGACATCAAAAAGGCAAGCCCTCTGTTCGACGGTTTCTGGGAACAGGGCAAGAGCTATCCCGTCTGGATGAGCCACGGCGACCGCGTGACGAAACTGCCGGAGGGTTTCGAGGTTATCGCAACCTCTGAGAACGCACCCTTCGCCATAGCTGCCGACGAGACACGCCACTATTACACCACCATGTTCCACCCGGAAGTGGTGCATACGCCAGATGGTGGCAAGCTGCTCTCCAACTTCGTGCACAAGATCGTCGGTCTTAAATCCGATTGGACGATGGCAGCCTATCGCGCCGAGATGATCCGCAAGAT
This sequence comes from Agrobacterium sp. 6Ca8, assembly GCF_055382765.1. Taxonomy (NCBI): domain Bacteria; kingdom Pseudomonadati; phylum Pseudomonadota; class Alphaproteobacteria; order Hyphomicrobiales; family Rhizobiaceae; genus Agrobacterium; species Agrobacterium sp. 6Ca8. The sequence continues at coordinate 2,874,542 of NZ_AP026433.1, read as the reverse complement.
CCGCGATCAGGTCGGCACCGGGCGCGTGCTCTGCGCACTCTCCGGCGGCGTCGATTCCTCGGTTGCGGCGATCCTCATCCATGAGGCGATCGGTGACCAGCTGACCTGCGTTTACGTTGATCATGGCCTGATGCGGCTTGGCGAAAGCGAGCAGGTCGTCGGCATGTTCCGCGATCATTACAATATTCCGCTGGTACATGTGGATGCCGCAGACATGTTCCTGGGCCAGCTTTCTGGCGTCTCCGACCCGGAAGTGAAGCGCAAGACTATCGGCCGTTTGTTCATCGAGGTCTTCGAGGCGGAAGCTGCCAAGATCGCAGCAGACGGCAAGGGTGCTCCGAATTTCCTCGCGCAGGGCACGCTTTACCCTGACGTCATCGAGAGCGTTTCTTTCTCCGGCGGTCCTTCCGTCACCATCAAGAGCCACCACAATGTCGGTGGCCTTCCCGAGCGCATGAACATGCAACTGGTGGAGCCGCTGCGCGAGCTCTTCAAGGACGAGGTGCGTGCGCTTGGCCGTGAACTTGGCCTGCCGGATAGCTTCATCGGGCGCCATCCCTTCCCCGGCCCGGGTCTGGCGATCCGTTGCCCCGGTGCGGTCACCCGCGAGAAGCTCGATATTCTGCGCAAGGCAGATGCGATCTATCTCGACGAAATCCGCAAGGCGGGTCTTTACGACACCATCTGGCAGGCCTTCGCAGTGCTCCTGCCGGTGCAGACCGTGGGCGTCATGGGTGACTACCGCACCTATGACTTCGTCTGTGCGCTCCGCGCTGTGACCTCCGTGGATGGCATGACGGCGGATTTCTACCCCTACGACATGAATTTCCTCGGCCGCGCCGCGACCCGCATCATCAACGAAGTCCGCGGCATCAACCGTGTCGTCTATGACGTGACGAGCAAGCCGCCCGGCACGATCGAGTGGGAATAAAACGAAGGCGGAGCAATTCCGCCTTTTGTTCCTCTTTTGTTCTTTATTTTATCACCGCGCAATGATAGGTTTCCGGCCTTGGTATAAGGCTGTGGAGCATCGTCATGGAGTGCGAGTTGGCGGACGAAAGAGCCTTAAGGCAGCTTTGTTTTGATGGGCTGGAGCCGCAGAAAATACGGCGCATCAATCCGCGCTTTCGAAACAAGCTCCTGCTACTGCTGAAGCCACCACGGCAATTGGCGGAAAGAATTTTTGTCGATGCGTCGCATCATGCCATGGGTCGGACAACCCGCGAGGCATATCCCGCCGAGCTTCTGCACATAACCCTGCTGTGTTTGGGATGTTTCGAGACAATCCCTCACGGACTGACAAGCAGGCTGAAGGCAGCAATGGGTGCTGTAAACGCGCGGCCTGTTCCGGTCACCCTGGACGGAAGCGCGCTTTTCGGCAGTCGCAATAGTCTGGTGCTGCGAAACGGTGGTGATCTGCCGGAGATCAACGCTCTGGTGAAGCTGCTGCAACGCGCGCTTCGACAGGCAAACCTTCCCTATATCGCGGCACCATCCTTCACGCCGCATATCACGATGATTTATGGCTGTGGGAAGATAGAGCCGATGCCGGCCGGAAAACCCTATAGCTGGCTTGCGGGTAATTTCGAGCTTGTTTTCAGCCATAATGGCGAAACGCGACATGAGTCCCTTGGACGCTTCGCACTCTCCGCAAAAGCAGATCGTTATGAGCCGCTCGAAAGCCAGCTGCATTTACCGGATAAACTGATCGGTCCGAGAAAACGGCCGAACCGAAAGCAGGCGGAACGCTAAGGCCCGCCAACATATACGCACGAGCGAGGCGATGTCGCCTCGCTGCAAACGATAATCAGCTTAGAGCTGAACCTTGTCGAAAGCCTTGCCGTCGATGCCAAGCGCTTCGAGGTCGGCGCGGGCCGGCTTGCGATGCGCGCGAACAGCGGCCGAAACCGAAAGTGCGGCACCGAGAACGGCGAAAGTTTCGCCAAAGAAGTTACGCGATGTCTTTGCAACCTGACGCATTTTTCTCTCCATCTTTGATGCCCAGATAATGGGCATTTTTGGCCGCTGCTACAACTCATGATGTAGCAGGGAAGCCATGCAGCTTTGCTCGCGCTCGTTTGAATGTCAGACACTGCATTTTTGCATGGCTAGAATTCCGTGCTTCAGGCTGCGGGTTGAATACGGCGCATTATTTGTTATGCCGGAAGTTCAAGACAAAGAGGCGGCAACATGACGGTCACCATTTACGGCATCAAGAACTGCGACACGATGAAAAAGGCCAGAAGCTGGCTGGAAGCCAACGGTGTCGACTATTCTTTCCATGACTACAAGACGGCCGGCATCGACCAGGCTCATCTCGAAACATGGTGCGATGCCGCGGGCTGGGAAACGGTTCTGAACCGGGCCGGCACCACCTTCAAAAAACTGGACGATAGCCAGAAAGCCGATCTTACCCGCGAAAAGGCCATTGGCCTGATGCTGGAGCAGCCCTCCATGATCAAGCGACCGGTACTGGAGGTAAAGGAGACGATAACCGTCGGTTTCAAGCCGGAAACCTATCAGTCCCTCTTTGCGTGAGCGCAGGCCACCATGTCCAAGACAACCCGCGCTACGCAGATGCTAACCAAGGCCGGTGTGAACTTCACCACAGTTACCTATGACTACGACCCGAATGCCGACCGGATCGGCCTGCAGGCGGCCGAAGCTATCGGCGAACCGCCACATCTGGTTCTGAAAACACTGATGGCCGAGCTGGATGGCAAGCCGGTCTGCGTCGTCGTCCCGTCCGACCGGGAAGTGAGTATGAAGAAGCTCGCCTCTGCCTTCGGGGGGAAATCTGCCAGCATGATGAAGCCCGCCGATGCGGAGCGGGCAACCGGTTATCATGTGGGCGGCATCAGCCCTTTTGGACAGAAGAAACAGGTTCCGACCGCCATAGAGGCTGGGGCCATGACCCATTCCTATGTCTACATGAATGGTGGCCAGCGCGGTTTGCAGGTAAGGCTTTCCCCCGGCGACGCGCAGGCGGCGCTGAAAGCCGTTGTCGCACCTTTGGTGGCCGATTGACATCTCGACACAGCTTTGAAAGCATTTGGCTTTCGAAGCGAATGGGCTATGGTCGGCGCCTCCGATTGAAATATACGAAGGCAGATCATGACTGTTTCCCCCATCGATCCCGTCAAACTCGAGAAACTGGCTGAAGTCGCCGTCAAGGTCGGCCTGCAATTGCAGAAGGATCAGGATCTGGTGATCACCGCTCCGCTGGCGGCGTTGCCGCTGGTGCGGTTTTTGACCAAACACGCCTATCTTGCCGGCGGCGGGCTGGTCACCACCTTCTATTCCGACGAAGAAACCACGCTTTCCCGCTACCGCCACGCCAGCGACGCCAATTTCGACCGGGCTTCCGGCTGGCTCTATGACGGCATGGCCAAGGCCTATGCCAATGGCGCGGCGCGGCTTGCGATTGCCGGCGACAACCCCATGCTGCTGGCCGAACAGGATCCCGCCAAGGTGGCGCGCGCCAACAAGGCCAATTCCACGGCCTATAAGCCGGCGCTTGAGAAGATTTCCAACTTCGATATCAACTGGAACATCATCTCCTATCCAAACCCGTCCTGGGCAAAACAGGTCTTTCCCGGCGTGACGGAAGACGAAGCGGTTCGCAAGCTCGCGGACGCCATCTTCGCCGCTTCGCGTGTAGATCTCGCCGATCCGGTCGCGGCATGGGCGGAGCATAACGCCAATCTCGCCAAGCGTTCGGCATGGCTGAACGGTGAACGTTTCCCGTCGCTGCATTTCACCGGTCCCGGCACGGACGTGAAAATCGGCCTGGCGGACGGCCACGAATGGCATGGGGGCGCCTCCACCGCCAAGAACGGTGTCACCTGCAACCCGAACATTCCGACGGAAGAAGTGTTTACCACGCCGCATGCGCTGCGCGTGGATGGCTACGTGTCCAGCACCAAGCCGCTTTCACATCAGGGAACGCTGATCGACGATATCCAGGTGAAGTTCGAAGGCGGCCGCATCGTGGAAGCCAAGGCTTCGAAGGGCGAAGCCGTGCTGAACAAGGTGCTCGATACCGACGAGGGTGCGCGGCGTCTGGGTGAAGTGGCGCTGGTGCCGCATTCCTCGCCGATTTCGGCAAGTGGCATCCTGTTCTACAACACGCTGTTCGACGAAAACGCCTCCTGCCACATCGCGCTCGGCCAATGCTATTCGAAATGCTTCGTTGATGGTGCTTCGTTGTCGCAGGACCAGATCAAGGCGCAAGGCGGCAATTCCAGCCTGATCCACATCGACTGGATGATCGGTTCCGACAAGGTGGATATCGATGGCGTGAAGCCGGATGGCTCCACAGTTCCGGTGATGCGCAAGGGCGAATGGGCCTGAGCTATTTCGGCAGCTGGCTCCGCTGACTGAGCCAGATGCTGAAAAGCACTGCAACGAAGCCGACGATTTGCGCTGGCGTGAGGCTTTGGCCGAGCGCCAGCCAGCCGAGCAGGGTCGCAACGACGGGGCTTAGGAAACCGAGCGAGGCTGCAGCCGAGGGTTCGATGCGGGCGAGACCCCGGAACCACAGGAAATAGGTCAAGGCGGCACCAATAATGCCGAGATAGGCCATACCGAGAATATTGGCCGCGGTAGGTGCAGGCTGGGCCGGTTCCAGTAAATATGCGACCGGCAGAAGCAGAATGCCTCCAGCCGTCAATTGCCAGGCCGTAAAGGTGAGGTTCGACACCGGCGGTCGCCATTTGCGGGTGAGCACGGTTCCAAAGGCCATGGATACGGCGCCTGCAAGACCCGCAGCCACGCCGACGGCATCCAGCGCGGCAGCACCCGGCGCCAAAACCAGAAGTGCGACGCCTAAAATACCCAGAAGACCAGCGACAATGGCCAGCGGCCGGACCGGAGCGGCGAGAAACAGCCGCGAAAGGCCGATGACGATCAGGGGTTGGATCGCACCCACAGTCGCAGCCACTCCACCCGGCAGCCGGTAAGCCGAAACGAAAAGCATCGCCCAGAAAAACGAGAAATTCAGCGCACCTAGAATAAGGCTGCGAGACCACCAGATGCCCTCCGGTAGTTTTCTGACCAGAAGCAGCAGCAATATGCCGGCCGGCAAGGCGCGCAGCATCGCAACATGGAATGGATATCCATGCGGCAGGAATTCGGTGGTGACGAAGTAGGTCGTCCCCCAGATGGCGGGGGCAAGTGCCGTCACCAGCACATCGGCGGCATAGGTGGTGTTTTTCTTCATTTCAAGAATCTCTACATCAAGATAAATACAACTTAGCCAATTTTATCTTGACGTCAAGATATCAGTTGTTATGCCTTGGTGATGAACAAAGAACCGATTGATCACGTCGATCACATTCTAGCGCAATGGCACAAGGAGAGGCCCGATCTCGATGTCGAGCCCATGGGGCTGCTTGGGCGCTTGAAACGGCTAACCACGCATCTCGGCCGCGAGGTGGAGGCGGTGCTGCTGAAACACGGCCTCTCCTCTTCCGCTTTTGATGTGCTGGCGACATTACGGCGCGCGGGCGCGCCCTACCGGCTTTCGCCCGGTGATCTGCTGGCCATGACAATGGTAAGCTCCGGCACGATGACCAACCGGATCGACCAGCTGGAAAAAGCGGGTCTGGTGGAGCGCATCCACAACCCGCAGGATCGTCGCAGCGTGTTGATATCATTGACGGAGCGGGGATTTGCCATTGTCGAGGACGCGGTCAGCGCCCATGTCGAGAACCAGCAACGGCTGGTCGCACAGCTCAGCGAAGAAGAGCGCAACGCGCTGAACAAGCTTGTGAAGCGGTTTCTACAGGGATTTGAAGCTTAGGTTCCCTAAAAAGCGGACAGGAACCAGCAATCGCGCAGGCTATGGCGCTTGTTTCGGCGATAAAAATCCTATAAGCAATTTTCCGTTAACCTGTCCTACAGGTTGGAGGAACGATTGTATAAGCCCATTTCGCAGGAAACCGATCTCGTCAGCAGCGCGATTGGCGCAATCACGCGCCACATTCGCGAAAACGAACTTGCCCCCGGAGCGAAGCTGCCCAGCGAGCTTTCGCTCTCGCAGCAGCTCGGTGTCTCGCGCACCGTGGTTCGCGAGGCTTTCCGGTCCTTGTCGGCCATGCGGCTGATCGATGTCAGCGTCGGCAAGCGCGCCACGGTGGCGACGCTGGATCATGGCGCGATGTCGCTGATGTTCGAACATGGCATTCACACCGAGCAGATCAACATCCAGCAGATTTACGACGTGCGCCGCACCATCGAAGTCAGAACCGTGACGTTGGCGGCGCTGCGGCGAACGGATGCGGAGGCGCTCACCGTTCTCGACCACGCCAACAATATGGAGCGGGACTTTGGTAATAGTGACAGGGTCATGGAACACGACCTTGCCTTTCACCTTGCCGTTGCCAGAGCCTCCAAGAACCCGGTTTTCGAACTCATTCTCGGCGCCTTTCAGAATGTGACGCGCCAGACATGGCCGATCGGCTGGAAGAGCCGCAAATCCGACGCGCAGCGTCATGCCGCGACTGAACTTCATATCGCCATCGGACAGGCCATTGCCGCGGGCGACCCGCAAACGGCCTCAACACTTATGGCGCGGCATTTCGATGAAAGCGTGCATGCGCTTCTGGCCGCCGGCATCGCCTGATTTTTCAAACGCAGTTCCAGACCGAAAACTGCCTGCCTCTGGAGGAGACACTTCATGAAAATTACGAAACTCGAAACCGTCCGCGTGGCGGAACGGGCAAACCTGCTCTGGGTTCTGGTCCACACGGATGAGGGCATTACCGGACTTGGTGAAACCTTCTACGGCGCCGAGACGGTTGAAACCTATGTGCACGAATATATCGCACCCCGCGTGATCGGCCGCGATCCGCTGCAGATCGACCTTCTGGCACAGGACCTTGTCGGTTATCTCGGCTTCCGTTCATCGGGTGCGGAAGTACGCGGCAATTCGGCCTTCGATATCGCGCTTTGGGATATTTTTGGCAAGGCCACCAACCAGCCTATTGCGCAATTGCTTGGCGGCTTCAGCCGCAGGGAAATCCGCACGTACAATACCTGCGCGGGCACGGAATATATCAAGAAGGCGACCGGCCAGCAGACGGCCAATTACGGCCTGTCCGGCGGCAAGGATTATGACGATCTGAACGGCTTCCTGCACCGGGCGGACGAGCTTGCCCATTCGCTGCTGGAAGACGGCATCACGGCCATGAAGATCTGGCCTTTCGATGCGGCGGCGGAAAAGACGCGCGGCCAATATATCTCGATGCCTGACCTGAAAAGCGCGCTCGAGCCGTTCGAGAAAATTCGCAAGGCAGTCGGCGACAAGATGGATATCATGGTGGAGTTTCACTCCATGTGGCAGCTTCTGCCCGCCATGCAGATCGCCAAGGCGCTCACCCCTTACCAGACCTTCTGGCACGAAGATCCGATCAAGATGGACAGCCTTTCCAGCCTGACGCGTTATGCCGCCGTTTCACCCGCGCCGATTTCCGCATCGGAGACGCTCGGCTCACGATGGGCTTTCCGAGATCTCCTGGAAACTGGCGCCGCCGGCGTGGTGATGCTTGACATCAGCTGGTGTGGTGGACTTTCCGAAGCGCGCAAGATCGCTTCGATGGCCGAAGCCTGGCATCTGCCGATTGCGCCGCATGATTGCACCGGCCCGGTGGTACTCTGCGCCTCCACGCATCTGTCGCTCAACGCACCGAATGCGCTGGTTCAGGAAAGCGTGCGCGCCTTCTACAAGACCTGGTACCGCGATCTCGTTACCGCATTGCCGGAAGTTAAAAACGGCATGATCACCGTGCCGCCGGGTGCCGGCCTTGGCATGGAGCTGCATCCCGATATTGAAAAGACCTTCACCGTCAGCCGTCGTTTTTCAGACGCGGCGTCGATCTGATCAGAACAGACTGCCCTGATTTCCCGGGTCCGAAGAGGCCGGTTTCACCGGCTTCTTTTTGGGAGCGGCAGGCGTGGGAACGTCAGATGTTGGAGTAGCCTCGCCTGTCGTCAGGGCGGCCACGCGACCGTCGGCGAACTCCATAGACACCATAGCGCCGGACGCGATGGCAGCAGCCCGGGTCAGGGGCCGGTTCTCCTCGTCGCGGATGACAGCATAACCGCGGTTCAACACATTCTTATAGGACAGCGACTGCAGGATGCGGTCATGGGCAGCAAGGCCCGAGCGGTTCTGCGCCATGCGGTGAAGCACGGCGGTATCGGCACGTCGCGTTGCGGTGACGACCCGTTCCTTCTGCCTCTCCAACTGGCCGAGCAAGCGGGCTGGCAACGAACGCAGCGCGGAATCGGTCGAGGAAATTCTCGACTGTGCCTGCAACAGGCGGCGCTCCACAAGCGCCTCGGCCCTCTGCATGCGTTCCGTAACACGCTGGCGATGCTGCCGCAGACCATTCAGCAGGATTTCCGGCCTCAGACCCGAAGCAGAGCGTTCGAACGCGCGGCGCTTGTTCAGCGTCGTCATTTCAAGCCCGCGACCCAAACCGCTTGCGGCCTCGTCGAAACGACGGCGCGGCAGAGCCAGAAGCTGGTCAAGCGATGGCAGCGCACGCACCAGAGCACGCACGCCCTGTCGGCGATTGTCCATTTGGCGTGATACCGAGCCGGAAAGGCGCGCTGCAAGGCCGGAGAGCTGCGCCTCCAGTTCCGCACGCACCGGCACGGCCATTTCGGCGGCACCCGTCGGTGTCGGTGCGCGCACGTCGGCGGCGTAGTCGATCAGGGTCGTATCCGTCTCATGCCCCACAGCGGAAATCAGCGGGATTTCGCTCTCTGCAGCGGCGCGCACGACGATTTCGTCGTTGAAGCTCCAGAGATCTTCTAGACTGCCGCCACCACGGGCGACGATCAGCACGTCGGGGCGTGCAATCTCACCGCCGGGCTGAAGCGCATTGAAACCGCGAATGGCGTTCGCCACTTCCTCACCCGAGCCTTCCCCCTGCACCTTGACCGGCCAGACGACGACATGGACCGGAAAACGATCCGAAATGCGGTGGAGGATATCGCGAATGACTGCGCCCGTGGGCGATGTGACAACACCGATGACACGCGGCATGAACGGCAGGCGGCGTTTGCGTTCCGCATCGAACAGTCCTTCCGCCGCCAGACGCCGGCGGCGGTCCTCCAGCAAAGCCATCAGCGCGCCCGCTCCGGCCGGTTCCAGGCTTTCTATGACGATCTGATATTTCGAGGAGCCGGGAAAGGTGGTGACCTTGCCGGTGGCGATGACCTCCATGCCCTCTTCCGGGCGGAACTTCAGCCGCGAGAAAGTACCCTTCCAGATAACCGCATCGATGCGGGCGCGATCGTCCTTCAGGGAGAAATAGGCGTGACCCGACGAATGCGGACCCCGGTAGCCGGAAATCTCGCCGCGCACCCTCACCTGATCGAAAGCCGTCTCCACCGTTCGCTTGATGGAACCCGAAAGTTCGGAAACCGAGAACTCGGCAAGATTGCTCAATGCGGCATTGGAGAAAATATCGCTCATGCCCGTTTGTAACCAAAACCCGTCGATTCGGAAATGCCGGTACTGGCCGGGTCTATTTTAACGGCGGTGAAACCATATCCTCAACTAACGAGTTAGGAAAATGGGTGAGGGAGGAGAAAACAAGGGTTCGTTAGGGAAGAGGACGCTACGTCTTATCCCAGACCCGGCAACCAAAGAGGAGGCGGCATTCATGATTTTTCTTACCGCCACATTGCTCGGCGTAACCGCAGTTGCGTTGCGTTCGGTATTCAGCATCATTTTCATCTGCCTGATGGTTATCGGCGCCTATGGTGTCGCACTGGCGATTTCTGCAACAGCCGTGCCGCTGATGTCGCTGCTCCTGGCGCTTGCCGGTTATAATTTCGGCGTTGTGAGTGTGGTCATCGGCCTTCTCGTGCTGCAACGTCCGCGCTCCACCCAGCCGACGCTTTAAAGCACACGGCCTTGCGGCTTCGCCACTTCGCCCTGAGCGAGGTTTACGGACTGGCTGTAGACCTTTCCATCTCTTTTCTGCTGATTTTTTATATCGGCATCGACCCGCTTGCCGCCCGTCTTCCGGGCGCTTTGGCAGGGCTTGCGACGAGTTGGAGGCTAAACCATTCGAATGGCGATGGCCGCAATGAGCTGAACGGCTTTCTGTTGAACGCCGTCACGCTTATCTCCCGCATGGTTGGCGTCGGGCTGTTCGCCCTGCTGCAATGGCGCAATCCACTCGTGCAGCCGCTGGTCCCGCTTGCTTTTTCGGCACTCGCGGCATTGGTGCTGGCGCTTTACGGCTATAGGCGGCTTCAAAAGCAGCGTGCGGATCAGGATTAAACCGTCTCCCAACCGTCCTTTTCCGCCGCACGGTAGATGGCATCGATGAAAAGCTGGTTCTTCCTCGAGCTTTCCAGGGTGACGACCTCGCCCTCACCTTTCACCGCGCGGGCAAAGGCCTCCGCCTCCAGCTTGTACTGGCGACTATCCTGAAACCGGAAGACTTGCGACTGGTTATGGCCCTGGTTGGTCAACTCGATTTCCTCCGCGCCCCAGCGATTTGCATTGAAGGGAGATTTGATCTCGATGTACCCGTCCGTGCCATGGAAAACCATCAGCTGGCGGGCGGCAAGCTGGGTTGCCAGATAAAAGCTCAGTTCGAAGCCGCCGAAATCGGCCCTGACGCTGGAATAGATATCGGTGCCGAATTCCTTATCACGCTCGACGCTCGCCTGTACGCGCTTCGGCTCGGCACCCGTGGCAAAACGGGTGACGATGGTCGGGTAGACGCCGATATCCGGCAAGGCCCCGCCGCCCAGTTCGGGAATATTGCGCATATTGCCGGGATCGCGGTTGAAGTAGCTGAAAGCGCCCTGCACATGCTTCAGCGTTCCGATTGCACCTGATGCCAGCAATTCCTTCACCTTGGCCCAAACAGGAGAATAGGTGACCATGAAAGCCTCCGACACGACAACGCCATTGTCGTCCCGCGCCGCGATGATGGCGTCGATCTCTTCAGCCTTGAGTGCGATCGGCTTTTCACACAGCACGTGTTTGCCGGCATTGGCAGCTTTTATGGTCCATTCCACATGTTGCGAGGTGGGAAGCGGAATATAGACGGCATCGATGACATCGGACGCAAGCATTTCCTCATAGGAGCCGAAGGCATGCGGGACGGAAAAACGATCTGCAACCGCGCGCGCCTTGGCATGATCGCGGCTGGCGATGGCGCTGACCACACAGTTCCGCGCATCCTGTATCGCCGGAATGACGTGATCCTGAGCGATTTTCGCCGTTGAAATTATTCCGAAGCGCAGCATCTCATTCTCCCACTCTGTAATTCCGGGAAACTTACCATTGTCGCGACGCCTGGCAAGTCGCACGAAACGTAACTGCAAACGCTATGGCCGGATTCGTCCTTCCTTTGTCGGTTTCCATGCTTTTATCCAGCCTTTCAAAGGTGAATTATGCTATGCATGAACCCAATGGAGAATCATGAAATGTCCTCCTCTCACACAGCACTCCTTGTCATCGACGTTCAGGAATCCTTCCGGCACACCCCCTATTTCGAGGAAAGCGAACTTCCCGCCTATCTGGAAAAACAGCAGGCACTGATCGACGGCGCCAAGGCATCTGGCATTCCAATCGTGCAAATCTTTCATGTCGATGGCGACCGGGCCTTTGCAGAGGAGAGCGGCTATATTCGCGCGCTGGAAGGTGTGCGCATTACCCCTGACGTCACCTTTCGCAAGAACCGCCACTCTGCTTTCGCCGGCACCGGCCTCGATATCTGGCTGACGCAAAAGGGTATCAACCGGCTGATCGTATCCGGCATCCGCACCGAACAGTGCTGCGAAACGACCACACGGCATGCATCGGACCTCGGTTACACAGTCGATTACGTCACCGAGGCGACGCTTACCTTTCCAATGACGCACGCCTCGGGCACCGTGTTCAGCCCTGATGATATTCGCACCCGAACCGAGCTGGTGCTGGCCGGTCGCTTTGCGCGTATCGCAACCGTCGGCGACGTTCTCGAAACGGTACGAAAGGCCGCCTGATGGACAATGGCGGCACGCGGACCATTCCCTTTTTTACGCTTGTGCCGCCACACGCGCTGTTGCTCGACATTGCCGGCCCGCTGGAGGTGATCCGTTATGCCAACGCGGAACAGCGGGACATCCATTTCGACTGCCGTTACATCGCGGAACATGACCAGCAGCAATCCTCCATCGGCCTTGGGCTTTGCGGGCTGGAGGCCTTGCCCGAGAGCCTGCCGGACAATGCTTTCCTGCTGATTTCCGGCAGCATCTCCCGATTCGACAACGCGCCCGAGATGCGACGGGAGCGGCAGGCGCTGGTGGCATGGTTGCGCCGCGCAGTGCGCGCGGACACCACAGTCATTTCCATTTGCTCCGGCGCACTGCTGGCGGGCGAAGCCGGACTTTTCGACGGGCGGAGCTGTACGACACATGCGGATTGCGTCGAAGCGCTGCGCCGCACCGCACCGCTGTCGCAGGTGGCCGAAAACCGTCTTTTCGTAGAGGATGGCAACCGCTTCTCCAGCGCTGGTATTTCCACCGGCACCGACCTCATGCTGCATGTCGTTTCCCGACTGACATCGCCTGCGGTCGCGGCGCGCATTGCCAAAAACATGGTCGTTTATCTCAGGCGCAGCGGCAATGATCCGCAAATCTCCCCCTGGCTTACCGGCCGCAACCACATTCACCCCGCCATTCACCGGGTGCAGGACCGGGTGATGACTGAGCCGGCTCAGGACTGGTCGCTGGAACGGCTGGCCGATATTGCCGCACTCAGCGAGAGGCACCTGTCCCGCCTGTTTCGCGAGCATACCGGCATCAGCGTCATCGACTACGTCAACCTGATGCGGGTCAATCTCGCCCGCGACATCCTTGCAAACAGCCGTCTGGATATGGAGACAATTGCGGAGCGGGCGGGCTTTGCCTCCGCCCGGCATTTGCGGCGCGTGTGGCAACAGCACAATCACCTCCCGCCCAGCCACTATCGCGGCTTTCAGGCCTGATCTCACCCGCTTTTGCCCGTTGCCTGATGAATGCCATCAAAGGAATTGAATGGTTATGCCGGCAAGCAGTTGATAACCTTGCCGCCAAAGACAGCAACAGGAGCATTCCCCGTGGAAAAACGAAGCCTTGGCCGCACCGGCCTCTCCATCGCCCCGATCGTCTTCGGCGGCAACGTGTTCGGCTGGACAGCGGACGAGAAGACTTCCTTTGCCCTGCTCGATGCATTTTTCGACGCCGGGTTCAACGCCATCGACACGGCAGACGTCTATTCCGCCTGGGTGGACGGGCATGAGGGCGGAGAGTCGGAAGCCATCATCGGAAAATGGCTGAAACAGTCGAGCGTCAAGCGTGAGGACGCGGTGATCGTTACCAAGGTTGGTTTCGACAATCGCGGTCAGAAGACAGGCCTCAGCGCCAAATGGATCGCAGAGGCTGTCGACGCCTCGCTGAAGCGGCTGCAAACCGACTATATCGATCTCTACCTCGCCCATAAGCCGGACGCGGATGTGCCGCTGGAGGAAACGCTTGCAGCCTTTGCAAAGCTGAAGGAACAGGGAAAGATACGCGCCATCGGGTGCTCCAACTATTCGGTGAGCCAGCTTCAGGAAGCGCTGGACACGGCCGCGAAGAACGATCTGCCCCGTTACGATGTGCTGCAGCCCGAATATAATCTCTACAACCGTGCGGATTTCGAAGGCCCGCTTGCCGATCTTTGCGTCGCCCAGGAAATTGGTGTCATCAATTATTATAGCCTCGCGGCCGGGTTCCTCACCGGGAAATATCGCGCCAAGGCGGATACCGAAGGCGTCGCCCGCAGCTACCGGGTGGGTGAATATGTCAACGCCCGTGGCCTTGCCGTTCTGGGCGCCATGGATGCGGTTGCCGTGGAAACCGGAGCCAGGCTTGCCGATATCGCGCTGGCGTGGCTATTGCGGAAGAAGGCCGTGACGGCACCGATTGCCAGCGCCACCAGCCTGTCGCAACTCGAAAGCTTCAAACGCGCCGTCAATCTCAAGCTGACGGATGAGATGATGACGCTGCTCGACAAGGCGGGCGCGTGACATGGATCTTGTAATTCGCGACGCGGAGCCGGAAGACCGGGCAGAATGGCTGCGCCTGTGGAACGACTATCTCGCCTTCTATAACGTACACCTTGCCGAGGAAGTTACGGACCATACATGGGCGCGTATCCTCGATCCGGCATCACGCGTTTCCATGCGCGTGGCTCTTCTGGGCGACAGGATGGCCGGTTTCGCCATCCATCACTTCCATGATTCCACCTGGGTGAAAACGCCCGACTGCTATCTGGAAGACCTGTTCGTTGACGGCGCGATCCGTGGCAAGGGAACAGGCCGGGCGCTGATGGATGACCTCATTGCCATATGCAAGGAAAAGGGCTGGTCCCGGCTTTACTGGAACACTGACGAGCACAATCACCGTGCCCAGAAGCTTTACGACAGCTACGTCAAAAGCGACGGCCATATCCGCTATCGCATCAAGTTCTGATCACCCTCTGAAGCGGAAGAAATCCACGAAAGCCCTTAGCGCCGGGCGCATCTGCCGGCGCGAGGGGTAATAGATATAAAAACCATCAAAGGGCGCGCACCAGTCCTCCAGCACCCGGACCAGCCTGCCTTCCTTGATGTCGTCTTCTACGCGCTGTTCGAAAACGAAAGCCAGACCCGCGCCGTCAATCGCCGCCCGGCGAATAAGGCTCTGGTCCGACAGGATGAGCGGCCCCTGCACATCGACCACCAAAGGTCTGCCGTCCTTTTCCAGCTCCCAGCGGTAGAGCAGACCACTGGAGAAGCGACGGAGAATACAGCGATGCCCCATCAAATCCCTCGGCTCACGGGGCGGGGGATTTTCTTCGAAATAGGTGGGGGCGCCGACGATCGCGCCACGCCATGGGCCGCTCGCCTTCACGGCAATCATATCCGCTTCAAGATTCTCGCCGAGCCGCAGACCGGCATCGAAACCTTTTGCGACAATATCCTCGAAGCGGTCATCGGTCGAAATCTCCAGCGAGATATCTGGATATAGCCGCAGGAACTCGCCAAGCCGGGGCATGATCAGGTCCTCCGCCGCAAGTCTCGGCAGGGTTATCCGCAACGGTCCGGCCGGCCTTCCGCCATGCTCGGCAAGCGTATCGATGACGGCATCGATTTCAGCAAGGGCCGGCCCAAGCGTCTCGAGAAGCCGCCTGCCCTCCTCTGTCGGCGAAACGCTGCGGGTGGTACGATGCAGCAGGCGCAGGCCAAGGCTTGCTTCGAGCGACGATACTGCATGGCTGACGGCGGAAGGCGCAATGGCAAGTTCGGCGGCAGCTTTACGAAAGCTGCGGCCTTCGGCAACGGCAGCGAGGACAGCGAGTTGGGAGAGTTGCACACGGTTCATTGTTCTAAATAATAGAACAACCCGCAACGATTTGCAGCGATTATTTTTGCCGTCTTAGGGCGCTATCTTCTCATCACGCCCCTGACAACGGGCGGTTCCTCATGGAAGGACGAACAGATGAAAAAAAGAACTCTCGGAAACAACCTTTCCGTTTCGGCGCTTGGCCTCGGCTGCATGGGCATGACCCATGCCTATAGCCCGACCGGCGACGAAAATAGTGCAATAGCGACGCTGCACCGCGCCGTCGAACTCGGTGTCACTTTTTTTGACACGGCAGAGGTCTATGGGCCTTACAACAACGAAATCCTCGTCGGCAAGGGTTTGAAGCCCTATCGCGACAAGGTGGTCATTGCTACCAAGTTCGGTTTCAAAATCGACGCTAGCAAACCCGCAGGCCAGATGATGGTGGGCACCGACAGCCGCCCGGAAAATGTGCGCGCCGTCGCCGAAGCCTCTCTCAAACGCCTAGGCGTCGACACCATCGACTTGTTCTATCAGCATCGCGTCGATCCGGATGTTCCAATCGAAGATACGGTCGGCGCCATGGCGGAACTGGTGCGGCAGGGCAAGGTGAAACATCTAGGCCTTTCGGAAGCGAGTGCCGAAACACTTCGCAAGGCGCATTCCACTCACCCGATCGCTG
Source organism: Agrobacterium sp. 6Ca8 (assembly GCF_055382765.1). NCBI lineage: Bacteria > Pseudomonadati > Pseudomonadota > Alphaproteobacteria > Hyphomicrobiales > Rhizobiaceae > Agrobacterium > Agrobacterium sp. 6Ca8. The sequence continues at coordinate 2,858,494 of NZ_AP026433.1, read as the reverse complement.
CCATACAGAGCGAATATTCGTTGTGGACCCGCGATGTGGAGGAAAACGGCGTGCTGGAAACCTGCCGGGAACTCGGTATCGGTTTCGTCCCCTTCAGCCCGCTCGGGCGTGGTGCCCTGACGGGCGCGCTGAAGTCGCTCGACGGACTTGCATCCGACGATTTCCGCCGCGGCCTGCCGCGCTTCCAAAGTGAAAACTTCGATGCCAATCTGGCGCTCATCAAGCTTCTGGAAGATATGGCTGCCGAAAAGGGTGTTACCGCCGGGCAACTGGCGCTGGCCTGGGTGCTGGCGCAGGGTGACTTTATCGTTCCGATCCCCGGTACGACGAAAATCGCCAATCTTGAGACAAACGTGGCGGCAGCGGATGTATCGCTGACGGCAGAAGAAGTCGCCAGCCTTGGCGCGTTGCTTTCTCCAGCAAAGGTTGCCGGCCAACGATATCCCGAGCGTATGTCCCAGATGGCGAACCGCTAAAAACAAAAAAGCCGAGGCGACTGCCTCGGCTTTTTCAATTCATGGAAACAGAGCTTTACGCTCTCAGCACGCCGCCCGTCGATTTCTCGACATTACCGACGATCTTTGCGGTCAGCGCCTCGAAATCCTCGTCCGTCAGCGTCTTGTCGACCGGCTGGATCTGAACTTCAATGGCGATGGACTTTCGGCTTTCGCCAAGCGATGCCCCTTCGAAGACGTCAAAGACATTGACGCCGGTGATCAGCTTCCGATCAGCGCTTGTTGCAGCCTTGATGATGGCGCCTGCCTCGACCGACTTGTCGACCACGAAGGCGAAGTCGCGCTTGACCGCCTGGAAGGGCGAAAGCTCAAGGGCCGGCTTTGTGCGGGTCGCCTTCTTCTTCGGCTCCGGCATGGCGTCGAGATAGATCTCGAAACCGCTATAGACACCGGAAACATCCAGCTCTGACAGAGTCTTCGGGTGGAATTCACCGAAATAGCCGAGCACGACCTTCGGACCCATCTTGATGGTGCCGGAGCGGCCAGGGTGATACCAGCCGGGAGCGCCGGCCTCGATCTGCACATTGGCCATCGGCAGGCCGCAGGCTTCGAGCACCGAAAGCGCATCGGCCTTGGCGTCATAGACATCCACCGGCTTGCCGCCGCCCTTTGTGGCATTGGACCACATGCGGCCGCTTCCTGCGAGCGAGGCCGTGCCACGGCGTACACCGCCGGCAACACGGCGCTGGGTGTCTGGCGTGTCACCCTCATAGGTGCCGGAGACCTCGAAGATTGCCACATCGCCATGGCCCTTGTCGGCATTGCGCTGTGCTGCGGTCAGAAGGCCCGGCAGAAGCGAAGGACGCATATCCGACATATCGGCCGCGATGGGGTTGGCCAGTTTCAGAGCGGGCGAACCGCCACCGAAAAGCTTCGCGTGAGCTTCCGGGATGAAGGACCACGTGACGGCCTCCAGCATGCCACGGCTGGCAAGCGCACGGCGCGCGGTGCGGGTGCGCACCTGCAGCGTCGTCAAGATGCGGCCGTTGACGGCACCGAAGCTCTCCAGCGGTTCCGGCTTGATGTTGTCGACGCCATGAATGCGCATGACCTCTTCCACCAGATCGGCCTTGCCGTCGACATCCGGGCGCCAGGACGGCACGGTGACGGAAACACGCTCGCCCGTTCCCTCGATGCCGAAACCGAGACCCTTTAGAATGGCCAGGCTTTCTTCCGCCGAAACTTCTAGGCCGGTCAGACGCTTCACTTCCGAGAGCGGAAAATCCACGACCTTGGGCTGATGCCCCTTGTAACCGACGACCTTGGCTTCGCCGGCAACGCCGCCGCAGAGTTCCAGAACCAGTTCGGTGGTGCGTTCCAGACCCGGAACCATATATTCCGGATCGACGCCGCGCTCGAAGCGATAACGGGCATCGGTGATGATGCCGAGCGAACGGCCGGTCTTGGCGATGTTGATCGGATCCCAGAGAGCGGACTCGATCAACACGTCAACGGTGTTTTCATCACAGCCGGAGTGTTCACCGCCCATGACGCCGCCGATGGACTCGAGGCCCTTTTCGTCGGCGATGACGACATTGTTCGGGCCGAGCTTGTATTCGCGCTGATCAAGCGCGAGGATCGTCTCACCCTCTTTCGCACGGCGGACCGTCAGGTCGCCCTTGACCTTGGCGGCATCGAAGACGTGCATCGGCCGGCCCTGATCGAAGGTCATGTAGTTGGTGATGTCCACGAGCGCATTGATGGGACGCAGGCCGATCGCCATCAGACGCTGCTGCATCCACTTCGGGCTCGGGCCGTTCTTCACACCGCGCACGATGCGCAGCGAAAAGCCGGGGCAGAGCGCCGCGTCATCCAGCTCCAGCTTCACGTCGACCGGGGTTGAGCCTTCGACCTTGAAGGACGGCGCTGGCTTGGTCTTGAGCTTGCCGAGACCGGAAGCGGCGAGATCGCGCGCGATGCCATAGATCGAGGTGCAATCCGGGCGGTTTGGCGTCAGATTGATCTCGATGACCGGATCGTCAAGTCCGGCATAGGTCGCGAAAGAAGTGCCGACCGGCGCGTCTTCCGGCAGATCGATGATGCCGTCGTGATCGTCGGAAATGTTCAGCTCTTTTTCGGAGCACATCATGCCGTGGCTTTCGACACCGCGTATCTTGCCGACGGCAAGCGTGACATCGATGCCCGGCACGTAAACGCCAGGACGCGCCAGCGCACCGACAAGGCCGGCGCGCGCATTCGGTGCGCCGCAGACGATCTGCACTGGCTTGCCGTCACCGGCATCCACCATCAACACCTTGAGGCGGTCGGCCTCGGGGTGTTTTTCGGCGGAGACGACCTTGGCAATGACGAAAGGCTTATAGGCCGCCTTGTCGTCGACGTCCTCGACCTCAAGCCCGATCGCCGTCAACCGTTCGCAAATCTCGTCCAGCGTCGCATCCGTTTCGAGATGCTCTTTCAGCCAGGAAAGAGTGAATTTCATGTCTTTGCTCCTTGGCTAACCGGATTAAACGCTCAAACCGCCGAACAGCGTCGGCATGTCGAGCGGGCGGAAGCCGTAGTGGTTCATCCAGCGGACATCGGCGTTGAAGAAATCACGCAGGTCCGGCATGCCGTATTTCAGCATGGCGATGCGGTCGAGGCCCATGCCCCAGGCAAAGCCTTGATATTCATCCGGGTCCAGACCGCCGGCGCGCAGCACATTCGGGTGCACCATGCCGCAGCCAAGGATTTCCATCCAGTCGTTGCCTTCGCCGAACTTGACGATCGGGCCGGAGCGGTCGCACTGAATATCCACCTCGAAGCTCGGCTCCGTGAAGGGGAAGAACGACGGGCGGAAGCGCATGACAACGCTATCCACCTCAAAGAAGGTCTTGCAGAACTCTTCAAGTACCCAACGCAGATTGCCAACATGCGCCTTCTTGTCGATCACCAGACCTTCGACCTGATGGAACATCGGCGAATGGGTGGCATCGGAATCCTGACGATAGGTCTTGCCCGGAATGACGATGCGGATCGGCGGCTTCTGGCTTTCCATGGTGCGGATCTGCACCGGCGAGGTGTGCGTGCGCAGCACCTTGCGCTCGCCGTTTTCATCCGGCTGGAAGAAGAAGGTGTCATGCATTTCGCGGGCCGGATGGCCTTCGGGGAAATTCAGCGCCGTGAAGTTGTAATAGTCCGTTTCGATATCCGGACCTTCGGCGATCGAGAAGCCCATATCCGCAAAGATCGCGGTGATTTCATCGACGATCTGGCTGATCGGATGAATGCGGCCGCGCTCGGTCGGAGACTGGCGGACCGGCAGGCTGACATCAAGTGTTTCCGCCTTCAGGCGGGCGGCAATCGCGGCATCTTTCAGGCCACTCTTGCGTTCACCGATCAGGTCGGTGATTTCAGTCTTGAGCTGGTTGATGGCAGCGCCTCGGGTCTGGCGCTCTTCCGGCGTCATCGACCCCAGCGTCTTCAGAAGCTCCGAAACCGAGCCCTTCTTGCCAAGCGCGGAGACGCGCACGGCTTCGATGGCCGGCTCATCGGCGGCGGCGGCGATCTCCGACATCAGTTGCGATTTCAAGGTATCAAGTTCAGTCATCTTTTCCTGCCTTGCCGGTATTTTTAACAGCGGCTTCGGGGTTCACAGCATTCATCAGATAGTCGGTCGCCATGATAAAGCGTCGCAGATCACTACCCATCCGCACGCGCCCGATCAACCGGGCAAGCGGTAAAAATCGCCCCAGAATGCCGATCAGACGGCACAATTCTTCAAGCGCCCGCGGCGGGGCGTTTTCACGCCAGCGGGCAAAGGCGGCGTCGCAGGTTTTCGGCGCATCGCAGGCGCGGGTCGCGATCTGCAAAAACAGCAGCCAGATATCGCGAGCCTGCGCCGTCTCCAGCGGCATGACCTCCTGAGGGCGCTCCTCGAAATCCATGAAACCGATACGGTCGTCTTTTAAAAAGAAGTCACGCACATGCGGGCGGCCGTGGCAGAGGCCCGCCGCATGCAGCTCGCCAAGCGCTTCTGCGGATTTCACAAGCAAGGCGTCATGTTGCACCGGATCGGACGCCTTTAGCGCATCCATCCGCTCCATGAGCGTCGGACCGACATCTCCCAACACCATTGCTGTGCGCGACGAGTAGATCAGCGGCGGAACCGGGAAACCGCCTTGCTGGAACTGCTGCAACGTTTCCAGCTCTCGCTGCATGAGGCCGGCGCCGTCCAGCGGTTCAGAAGGGCGAAGAAAAGCATAAGGCAGAAGTTTTGACAGCAGCTTCTGCATTTTCATCCACCACGTCACACGTTCCGTGCCCTGCCGTTTGATCCACACCGTCAATTGCGAGAGCTCGACCTTTTGAATGCGCCGGTCACTTTTCAGGAGGACGCGCATCAGGGTTGCGATGTCGTCATCGTCGAGATGAACGCGAAAGCCTTCTGCTTCCACAACCTCAATTTTATTGACCAGCATTTCCGTCCACCAAGGATTTCGCTTCAAACGGCGTGAATACTCCAACTCTTCTAAATTTCTAAATTAAAAAACGCCGATAGAGCTGTATCAGAAACTGAAAACGAAAAACCCGCGCCGGAGGACCGGCGCGGGTTTCAAATGAACAACAGATTGTCCGCGCCGTAATTACTTTACAGCGGTTTCAAACTCGTTGGTCGTACCAGCTTCCTTGAGGTACTCAAGAGCCTTCTTCGCGGTCTCGACGAGCACGCCGAATGCTGCCGGCTCATGGATAGCCATGTCGGACAGAACCTTGCGGTCAACTTCGATGCCAGCCTTGTTAAGGCCGTCGATGAAGCGGCCGTAGGTCAGGCCGAATTCGCGAACAGCAGCGTTGATACGCTGGATCCACAGAGCGCGGAAGTTGCGCTTGTTGACCTTGCGGTCGCGGTAAGCGTACTGCTTGGAACGATCCACAGCAGCCTTTGCTGCGCGGATGGTGTTCTTGCGGCGGCCGTAGAAGCCCTTGGCTGCCTTGAGTGTCTTGGTGTGCTTGGCGCGGGAAGTTACGCCACGTTTTACGCGTGCCATGTCATGATCTCCTTAAAGTGTCCAAAAGTGCGGAAAAGTCTCAGAGACCGTTCGGCAGGTAGTTCTTGACGACTTTTTTGCCGTCAGCTTCGGCGAGAACCATGGTTCCACGCGCGTCGCGAATGAACTTGTTGGTACGCTTGATCATGCCGTGGCGCTTACCGGCGGCGGCTGCAACAACCTTGCCGGTGGCGGTGATCTTGAACCGCTTTTTTGCAGCGGACTTCGTCTTCATCTTGGGCATTTTGCTACTCCGTGTTTTTGTATCGAAACAGGCAGACGAGGCCTATTTCAAGCTATTCAGGAACGGCCTCGGCATGCCCTGCCGGACCGTTCGGACGCGCGCTTATAACCGCAGTCGGTTAAAAGCGCAACGGGGAATACGAACTTCCCCTTGCGGTGGTGCTTCATGCCGCCCGGGCGGCGTGCGCGAAAGAGTTATTTCGGCGCGAGAACCATCATCATCTGACGGCCTTCCAGCTTCGGCTCGGCTTCAACCTTGGCAATCGCCTGGGTATCTTCCTTCACCTGGAGGAGAAGCTTCATGCCGAGTTCCTGGTGGGCCATTTCGCGGCCGCGGAACTTCAGCGTCACCTTCACCTTGTCACCTTCGTCAAAGAAACGGTTCATCGCCTTCATCTTCACGTCATAGTCATGCGTGTCGATGTTGGGGCGCATCTTGATTTCCTTGACCTCGACGATCTTCTGTTTCTTGCGCGCTTCAGCGGCTTTTTTCTGGGTCGAGTATTTAAGCTTGCCGAGATCGAGGATCTTGCATACCGGCGGTTCAGCGTTCGGCGAAATCTCAACGAGATCGAGACCGGCATCCTCCGCCATTTTCAAAGCCTGGTCCGTCGGCATGCTACCGAGGTTCTGGCCCTCTTCATCAATAAGCTGAACTCTGGGAACCCGGATTTCCCGGTTGGAGCGCGGGCCCTCCTTGACGGGGGCATCGGCTTTGAAAGGTCTGCGAATGGTCGTATTCTCCTGATCTGTTTCTGGATCACATCGGCAAAAAACAGCTTGTTTGGTACAAGCGGCGGAAATGTCGTTATTGCCGTGGCGAAGTCAATAGCATATCTGCCCGAAAAGATCACCTGTTGTCACGGTTTTTGCAAATACGCCGCCTTTGTTGCGCGAAATTCAGGAGAATTGCATATACATGACAGAACAAGCCGCTGAATTCCTGCGTGTAGGCATGGGCGACGACGCCCGCGACATCGCCGTCCTTCATCGCCCGGCAACTTCACGAGAAGATGCATCCACGCTCGTCTGGCTCGGCGGTTACCGTTCCGACATGACGGGAACCAAGGCGGTGGAACTCGACCGCTTTGCAGCGGAAAACGGCATTGCGTGCCTGCGGCTCGATTATTCCGGGCACGGCGCTTCCGGCGGAGACTTTAAAAAGGGCACGATTTCAAGATGGCTGGAAGAGGCACTTGCCGTCGTGCGCGAAAAGGCGCCATCGCGCGTCGTCCTTATCGGTTCGTCGATGGGTGGATGGATTGCGCTGCGCATGGTCGAGGAACTGCGCAAGGCTGGCGGCACGCCGTCCGTCGCTGGTCTGGTCCTCATTGCGCCAGCCCCCGATTTCACGGCGGACCTGATAGAGCCGAGCCTCACGGATGCGGAAAAACGGTCGCTTGAAGAAAAAGGTTATTTCGAGGAACATTCGGAATACAGCCCCGAGCCAAACATCTTTACGCGCGCGCTGATGGAAGACGGGCAGCAGAACCGCGTCCTCACCGGCATCATTACCACGGGCTGCCCGGTTCACATCCTGCAGGGAATGCGCGATCCCGATGTTCCCTATCAGCATGCGCTGAAGCTCCTCGAACATCTTCCTGCCGACGACGTCGTCTTGACGCTGATCCGCGATGGCGACCACCGGCTGTCCCGGCCGCAGGATATCGACAGGATGCTGGCTGCCGTCAAAGCCCTTGCAACATAGGCATTTGCGCAACGATCTTAACCATATTTAACGAGTCTTGCGCGCCGCCGATGGCTAGTGATTGACTCCTGACCCCCAACCCTCTTAACTTTTCATTAAGAATTAAGGGACGGGTTTCATGATGAACGCACCGCTGGCGCGTGCGCTGCTGTTTGCAGTTGCCGCCGGGCTATTGACTGCTGCCTCCGCCGTGGCGGAAACCAAGGGAAGCCCTTCCATGGTGACGGGCGGGATCACATCCCAGCCAATCGGCCATTATGAGTTCTGTCAGAAATACGCGAGCGAGTGCAACATTCGAAGCAAGCTGACGCCGCCGCCACGCGTCACCGAGTATGGCTGGGGTGTGGTTCGCGAGATCAACACATCCGTCAACACCTCGATCGTCGCCATGACCGACATGGAAATCTACGGCAAGGAAGAAGTCTGGGAATATCCCACGACCGCTGGCGATTGTGAGGACTTCGTGCTGCTGAAGCGCAAGAAGCTGATCGAGCGTGGGTTTTCCGTTGCTGACCTGCTAATTACTGTCGTGCGCAAGCCTGATGGCGAGGGCCACGCCGTGCTGACGCTCCGCACCACGGATGGCGATTACATTCTCGACAATCTCACAGACGACGTGAAGCTCTGGACCGACACCAACTACACTTATCTGAAGCGGCAGGCGTCCTTCAATTCGGGCCGCTGGGTTTCCATCGAGGATGGCCGCGACGTTCTGGTCGGCGCATTGCGCTGATCGACAGATATTATAGGCTCAATGCAGAAAGCCCGCAGCAAACGCTGCGGGCTTTCTTATTCACTAGGCGTTGCCGATGATGATACCGGCGGCCAACACCAGCGAACCGCCGAGCACTACCTGAAACACTGCCCGCAGGAACGGCGTTTCCATGAAACGGTTCTGAATAAAGGCGATGGCCCAGAGTTCCACGAAGACGACGACCGCGGCGATGGCCGTTGCTGTCCAGAAATGCGGAATGAGATAGGGCAGCGCATGGCCAAGGCCACCAACGGCCGTCATGATGCCTGAGGCGAGACCGCGCTTTACCGGAGAGCCACGACCGGAAAGCTTGCCATCATCATGGGCCGCCTCGGTGAAGCCCATGGAAATACCCGCGCCAACGGAGGCCGAAAGGCCGATCAGGAAGGTTTGCCACGTATCCTGCGTGGCGAAGGCGGCTGCGAAGATCGGCGCCAGCGTCGATACGGAACCATCCATCAGTCCCGCAAGACCCGGCTGCACGAAGGTCAGAAGAAATTGCCGCTTTGCGGTTTCCGCCTCTTCTGTCTTGCCGTTTTCGTCGAGATGTTTCTCTTCCAGCATCTGTGCGATGTCTTCGTGACCACGCTCCGCCTCGGCCAGATCGCCGAGCAGCTTGCGGGTCGAGGCATCGCTGGTTCGCTTGACAGCCTCGTCGTAAAAACGGATCGCCTGGGCCTCCATCAATTCCGCCTGCGCACGAATTTTGTCGAGCGACAGGTTCTTCACCAGCCAGTCCGGCGTGCGCTCGTAAAAGCCACGCACATGCTCACGGCGGATCAGGGGGATCGTTTCCCCAAATCGCCTGCGGTGCATGTCGATCAGCACGTTTCGATGCTGCTGCTCCACCTCGGCCATATCATCGAAGATTTTTGCGGATTGCGGATATTGCGCGCGCAGATGATCGGCATAAGAGCGGTAGATGCGGGAATCGTCTTCTTCGGACGAGATGGCAAGTGCGAGGATTTCCTGTTCGCCAAGCGAGGAGAACGGGCGTTTGGACAGGGAAAAAAGACTGCGGAACATGGCTGGAACCTCTTTAGAATAATTCTAAATACATCCTGGTCATGTCACAATCAAGCCTTTTAGAATTATTCTAATATGCCAAAGGGTCGCATTGCGGAGTGTCGAAGAGCCACGTAGGTTCTGCCGCAAAAGGAAGCACAATGCAGGACCAGATCGCGGCAAAGGCCGCCCACAACGCGGAAATTCAGAACAGGGCGGAAAAGGCCATGGCGGCTATCGGCATCGACGCCGGTTTCGTCGACCTGCTGGTCGAGACATTTTACGGCCGCGTTCTGGAACATCCCACGCTGGGCCCTGTCTTCGATGCGCGGCTTTCCGGGCGCTGGCCGGAGCATATGGCCAGGATGAAACAGTTCTGGGCCGCCGTGGCCTTCAAGAATGGCGGCTACGGCGGCAAGCCGGTGCAGGCGCATCTTGGCGTAAAAGGCATGTCGGCGGAACTGTTCCCGCAATGGCTGGCGCTTTTTTCGGCCACCCTTGACGATATCGCGCCGAGCCCACAAGCCCATAGCTGGTTCATGGAAACTGCGGAACGCATCGCAAAAAGCCTGACGCTTTCGCTGTTTTATAATCCTGCAATGGATGATCCGGCGTTAAAACGCATGCATCCTTAGTCCCATCCGGGCGATGATAGCAGGCCCGGCAAGTTCAAATATTCCCCTTGATGGCCGCAAGGATAAATGTTTAGTAGCCAGTGGGAGGCGTACCGTACGGTTCGCCTGTAATATGCAGACATATCAGGGCTTATCGACATGGATCGCAGATCATTTATTCGCAAGGCGGGCGCTGTTGGTGCCGGTGTTACCGCAACCGTGCTGGCCGCTCCGGCCATTGCGCAGGAAAACCCCAAAATCACCTGGCGCATGACGTCGTCATTCACCAAGGGCCTCGACATTCTATTCGGTGCCGGCCAGATCGTCGCCGATCATGTCAAGGAAGCATCCGGCGGCAACTTCGTCATCCAGCATTTCGCCGGTGGCGAAATCGTGCCGGCGCTGCAGGCAGCGGATGCGGTGACCGCCGGAACCGTCGAAATGGCGCATACCTGCTCGTACTACTATGTCGGCAAGGACCCGACCTTTGCGCTCGGGACCTCGGTTCCCTTCGGTCTCAATGCACGCCAGACGAATGCATGGTTCAACCAGGCGGGCGGCAACGAGTTGCTCAATGAGTTTCTTGCCCAGCACAATATCTACTCGATCCTGCTCGGCAATACCGGCGCCCAGATGGGCGGCTGGTTCCGCAAGGAAATCAACACCATCGATGACCTGAAGGGCTTGAAAATGCGCATTGCCGGCCTGACCGGCCAGGTGATGCAGAAGGTTGGCGTGACACCGCAGCAGATCGCCGGCGGCGATGTTTACGCCGCTCTCGAAAAGGGCACCATCGATGCAACCGAATTCGTCGGTCCCTATGACGACCAGAAGCTCGGCTTCTACAAGGTTGCGAAATATTACTACTACCCCGCATGGTGGGAAGGTGGCCCAGCCGTTCATGCTTTCGTGAACCTGCAGAAGTTCAACGAGTTGCCGGAGAACTACAAGCGTATTCTGAAAGACGCCTGCGCCGCCGGCAGCGCCAGCATGCTGGAGCGTTATGACGCGCGCAATCCGAAGGCTCTGAAGGAACTCGTGGCGCAGGGCGCCATCCTGCGGCCGTTCAGCCAGGAAATCCTCGACGTCTGCCACAAGGCGGCGCAGGATACCTATGCCGAGATTTCGGCCAAGAACGAGAGCTTCAAGAAGATCTACGATAGCCAGCAGGCGTTCAAGAAAGACGCCTATCTCTGGGCACAGATCGCCGAATATACCTATGACACCTATATGATGATCCAGCAGCGCAACGGCACGCTCTGATCCTCATTTCAGTATCTTCAAACGGCCATCCGGCATCTGCCGGGTGGCCGTTTTTGTATTCGATACCAGCTTCCACACCTCGCGTTCACGCCAGTCCACCGGGCTCATGCCGGTGACGCGGCGAAATTCCCGGTTGAAGTTGGATTTGGTCTGAAAGCCGGAAGACAGCATGATCGCAGTGACCGACTGATCCGTCTCCTCCAGCAGCCGGCAGGCTTCGCGGATGCGCAGCTGGTTGACATATTGCGAGACGTTAACGCCGAGCGAGCGATTGATGGCGCCCGAGATTTGCCGACTCGGCAGACCGAGACGTTTTGCGAGCCGTGACAGGTTTAGGTTCTCATCGCGGTAGAGCGTGTGGGTCTCCATCAAGCGATCAAGCCTTTCGACAACGTCCCGGTCCTGTTGTGAAGGCGCCGGCAAAGACAACTCCGCAGCAGGCTGGGCAGCCGTTTGCGGCGCTTTGCTTTTGCCGGCAAGTGCAGCCATGAGACCGATCAGCAGAAGCCCGAGAAGATTGGCATTGCTGACAAGTGCGGCGACATTTTCTCCATGCGCCCACTCGAAATCGAAAAACACCAGAAGATCGAAGAACGCGGAAACGCAGAGAGCGACCGCGGCGACAATGAGCGCCTTATGCGCAGATGCGACGCTGGCAAATTGCGCCTCGTCCAGCCCATCCGGCCCTTTTCTTGCCAAAAGAAGCAAGGCAATGGCGTGCCCGACAAAAATCACGATCAGCGCAAAATCGATCGCAACAGGAAGGACGAATTCCAGAAAGACGACGAAGAAAGGTGAAAGCACAAGACTGGCAAACATCGCCCTCCTGCTTTCAACTCCAACGCCCATCAGTCCGCGAAAGGCGATGTAGACGAGAGGCGGCAAGCAGGCAGCCAGAACAGGCAAAACATAACGCGCTTCGCTCACACCATATCCCCAGCGCAAGCCGACAAGAACGGACTGCACGGCGCAAAGCGCGATGAGCGCCAGAAACGCCCGGTTGGTTCGCATATCCTCTGCGCCTCGAAAGAAGACGATGAACATGACGACCAGCAGAAGTGCGACGACAAAAGGCAAGGGAATGAAAAGCACGGATAACGATCCCGAAGCGAGGAATTACCACCCATTCATGGACCAGATCGCGTTTCGGCACGACCTTTAACGCGATCAAGGACGCATTTATTCACCCTAAAAGAAAAACGGGAGCATCCACCTTGTCAAACGGAGAGGCTCTCATGACACTGAAAAACACCCTTGTCGCACTTCTTATGTGCGCGGCTTTTTCCCCGCAGGCATTTGCCGCAGAGGATGTCGGGCTTACAAGCATCCCTGTTCCTTCCAAGGCCCGCAACACAAACCTTGACGTTACGATCTGGTATCCGGCCAAAGGCGGAGACGGCACACCGGCGCTTTCCTCCGAGAACCGTATCTTTCAGGGAACGGCGGTTCGGAAGGACGCGACCATCAAAGACGGCCATTTCCCCCTCGTGTTGATTTCGCACGGGTCCGGCTCGCGCGCTGAAGGCATGGCCTGGATCGCCGCGAAACTCGCCAGCGAAGGTTTCATCGTCGCCGGAACCAATCATCCCGGCACGACCAGTGGTGACTCGACGCCTGCCGATACGCCGAAAATCTGGGAACGGACGAACGATCTATCCACAATCGTCACGGCCTTGACGACGGACGGCACGTGGTCGGGTGCAATCGATGCGCAACGCATCGGTGTTCTCGGCTTTTCGCTGGGCGGTAGCGCAGCGATGGAGATTGCAGGTGCACGCGCCGATCTTGACGCCTATGTGCGCTATTGTGAAGAGAATGCAGCAATGATGGATTGCCAGTGGTTTGCCGGCGGCCGGGCCTATGTCAATAACGAGCCGGTCAGCGTACCGAAGCTCGATCTCAGAACCATCGACAAGGCCCGTTTCGAGCAGCAGAACCGCGATCCACGCATCCGTTCCGCCGTGTTGGTCGATCCGGGTCTGGCACTGGCTTTCCAGCCGGACAGCCTGAGACAAATCGATATTCCGCTGACCTTCATCAATCTTGGCAGCGAAGGTAAAATACCGCCCGCTGTCCTTGCCGACGAGCTTGCAGCACAAGTGCCTGCCTCTACTTACCGACAGGTCGACGAGGCCAACCATTTTAGCTTCCTGCCCCTTTGCAAGCCGGATGCCGATGCGTTTCTCAAATCCGTTGGCGAGCGCGATCCGATCTGCGAACCGGCCGGGCCCCGCGACCGTAAGGATATTCATGCACAGCTGGAAACGATGATCGTCAACGCCTTCAACCGCACGCTGAAGCCGGGTCAATAACCAGAAGAACCTAGCCGATCCTTTTGTAAAACAGGGTCGTGCCGCAATAACGCCCGTCAGGAAAAAGCGCATAGTCGGGGATGACGCCGACGCGTTCCCAACCAAGACGGGGATAAATTGCCTCCGCATCGCTACCCGTGGCCGTATCCAGCACCAAAAGGGTACGGCCACGTTTTGTCGCTTCCTGCTCCACCTTTTCCATGAGCTTCCGTGCAAGTCCCAGCCCGCGTGCCGACCGATGCACAAGAAGCTTCATCAGATCACCGCGATGTGGCTGGTTGGGCTTGGAGGCCAGACCGACCTGCACCGTGCCCACCACTTTATCGTTTACTTCCGCCACCACATGAATGGTGCCGCCTGCTTCCACGGCATCGGCTACCTCCCGCCAGAACGGCTCGGCATCTTTTGGGGAGAAAGGCAGCATGAAACCGACAGACGCGCCGCCATTAACGCAGTCGGCGATAACGTCACAAAGTTCGGGCAAGGCATTGATCGTCTCTGCCCGGTTCAATACGCGGATGGTGGCCATTAATAACTCCTGTCGGGGAAAATCAGCGCTGTCTTTGATCCAGCACGACGGCATAACGGGCAGGTTTTTCTGAGGGATTGTGGAAGACATGTCCCTCACCCACCGGCATGAAAAGGCAATCGCCGGGTTCCAGCCGGTGCACGTCTCCACCACTCGTCATCTCCAGCACACCGTCAAAAAGCCAGACATATTGCGTCATTCCGCGGCTTGCCGCATGCGGCGGGAAACCGACAAGTGCGCCCGCCGGGAACTCGACCTCGACAATATCGACATCGGAACCGACGCGTGGCGGAGAGATGGCACGGCGCACATAACCGGTCTCCGGGTCTTTCCAGAGCTGCTGGTCACGCTTTTTCACCAGCGGTGAAACAGCCTCTTCGTCTTCGGCGAAAAAGCCGGAGAGCGACAGGCCTAGCGCTGCGCAGATGCGGGCAAGAAGCGAGGCTGTGGGGCTCGCCTCGCCACGTTCGATGCGGGAAATCATGGCGCGGCTGACGCCGGATTCGGCGGCGAGCCGGTCCAGGGTCAAACCATTTTCAGCGCGCAACGTCTTGATGCGGTCGCCGATAGAGCGTTCGAGAATATGATCTTCGTTTTCCATCATGCGAGAATACATTCTCACATGATGGAGTCAATATCTACCATAATGGAAATTACGATCGCTTTTTTACCGCGGGTTCGGCGCGCGGCAAAGATGCATCAGGCACCGACCTGGGCGATCCAATCGTTCAGATTATAGTAGTTCGTTACTCGACTAACTTTTCCATCCTTCAGGTCAAAGAATGCACCAGCCGGCAGGACGTATGTCTGGCCATCGGCTTCCGGCAGGCCTTCATCGGTTGCGAGATATTCCCCGTTCACGATGAATTCCGCAGAGGCGCGCTTACCGTCCTCGCTCGCCATGATGACCATGTCGGTGAGGTTTTCCTTATAGCAGCGGTTCATGTGCTGCATGAAGGACGCAAAAGCCGGCTTTCCGGTCTGACGCTCGCCCTGATTGATGTCATGTACCACCTCGTCGTGAAGAAGCGCCAGAAAGGCATCCATGTCCTGACGGTTGAAGGCATCGTAGTAGGCGCGGATGGTCTCAGTGGCGGTCATCGTCTTCTCCGTTCAATGCTTGCGCAGGGTTTCCATGACGGTATAACCAGTGCAACCGAAAGTGAAAATGCCCATGACCGTCGAAATCAAGTCTCTTTCCGGCATCGAGGCCGCGCCCTATTTCGATGACCTTGCGCGCCTGCGGATCGAAGTGTTTCGCGCCTTTCCCTATCTCTATGACGGATCGCTGGATTACGAGCGCAAATATCTCGCCACCTATGCCGACACGAAAGGCGCGGTTTTCGTGCTGGCGCTGGATGGCGCACACGTGGTGGGCATGTCCACCGGCATGCCGATGGCGGCCGAGACCGACGAGGTGAAGGCGCCCTTCCTGAAGGCGGGTTACGATCTGGACCGGATATTTTACTTCGGCGAAAGCGTGCTTCTGCCCAGCTATCGCGGGCATGGCATCGGGGTGCGGTTCTTTGTGGAGCGGGAGGCGCATGCGAGCAAGCTCGGCTTCAACTGCTGCACCTTCTGCGCGGTCGAGCGCCCCGCCGACCACCCGCGCCGGCCATTGGATTACGTGCCGCTGAATACCTTCTGGGAAAAACGCGGCTATCGCCATCACCCGGAATTGCACACCAGCTTCACCTGGCGGGATCTAGACGAGAGCACCGAAAGCCCAAAGCCCCTGTCGTTCTGGATGAAGACCATTGCTGCCGAAGAGGAAAACAGATGACGAAACTCGCCGCCAGCCAATATGCCATCGAACTCATCGAGACATGGGAAGGCTATGCCGCCCATCTTTCCGCCATCGTGCGCGAGGCGAAAGAAAAAGGCGCCGAGCTGCTGCTGTTGCCGGAATATTCGGCCATGACGCTAACCGGGCAGTTGCCGCCCGATGCGCGCTCGGACCTGCACCGCTCCATCGAAGAGATACAGCCGCTCATCCCCTCATGGGTCGAGCTTTGCGAAGAGCTGGCGCGGCAACATCAAATCCTGTTTCAGCCGGGCAGCGCGCCAGTGAAAGACAAGGACGGCAAGTTCCGCAACC
Organism: Agrobacterium sp. 6Ca8; assembly: GCF_055382765.1. NCBI lineage: Bacteria > Pseudomonadati > Pseudomonadota > Alphaproteobacteria > Hyphomicrobiales > Rhizobiaceae > Agrobacterium > Agrobacterium sp. 6Ca8. Next base: position 2,842,465 of record NZ_AP026433.1, on the reverse strand, counting down.
GCGCATGGCTGTTCGGCCCCAACGGACTGATCGGGTATCAGGACAAGCAGATCATGACGCGCTTCGAGCGGGAGCAATGGAACATCCATGCCGGCATCGAGGGCCTGAAAGCCTTCGAGACGCCGATCGGCAGGCTCGGCATCCTCATCTGTTACGACAACGAGTTCCCGATGCTTGGCCGGAAGCTGGCCGAGCTTGGCGTCGAACTGGTTCTCGCTCCCAGTTGCACCGATACGCTGGCCGGCGCCTACCGGGTGCGCATCGGCGCGCAGGCGCGGGCGTTGGAAAACCAATATGCAGTTCTCTCCTCCCCCACGGCGGGTGAGGCTCCATGGTCTCCCGCCGTCGATGAAAATCGTGGCCGCGCAGCACTTTACGTGCCATCCGACTATGGCATGCCGGCATCGGGTATCGTCGCGGAAAGCGAAAGCGATGCGGTGACACGCAGCACGTTGCTGATCGCCGATATCGACCTTGCTGCCGTGGCCAAGCTTAGAACCGAAGGACAAGTCGCCACCCGCCGCGACTGGCCGGAGCAGTTTGCGATCTGAAAAGCCCATTTTAAAGGGCTTTTAACCAAATTCCCGCTTTGCGGCATGAGAAGCCCCTGCTATAGCGCGGGGCATGAGCACAAATTCGACCCGCACACCCCTGGACCATATCCGCAACTTCTCGATCGTTGCCCACATCGATCACGGCAAATCGACGCTGGCCGACCGGTTGATCCAGTCGACAGGCGGCCTTGCCGAGCGCGATATGTCGGAACAGGTTCTCGATTCGATGGATATCGAACGCGAGCGCGGCATCACCATCAAGGCCCAGACCGTGCGCCTGCACTACAAGGCGAATAACGGCGAAACCTATGTGCTGAACCTCATCGACACGCCCGGTCACGTCGACTTTGCCTATGAAGTGTCCCGCTCGCTTTCGGCCTGCGAAGGTTCGCTACTGGTGGTGGACGCATCTCAGGGTGTGGAAGCCCAGACGCTGGCCAACGTTTATCAGGCGATCGACAACAATCACGAGCTGGTGACGGTCTTGAACAAGATCGACCTGCCGGCCGCCGAACCCGACCGCATCAAGGAACAGATCGAGGAAGTAATCGGCATCGACGCTTCCGAAGCTGTGTTGATTTCGGCCAAGACCGGGCTTGGCATCCCCGATGTTCTCGAAGCCATCGTCAACCGCCTGCCACCGCCCAAGAGCGAAGTCGGCGAGAACGGGCCGCTCAAGGCGCTGCTCGTCGACAGCTGGTACGACACCTATTTGGGCGTCATGGTTCTCGTGCGCGTCATCGACGGCGTGCTGACCAAGGGCCAGCAGATCCGCATGATGGGTTCCGGCGCGAAATACGGCGTCGAGCGCGTTGGCGTACTTACCCCGAAGATGGTCAATGTCGACAGCCTCGGCCCCGGCGAGATCGGTTTCATCACCGCCTCGATCAAGGAAGTCGCCGATACGCGTGTTGGCGATACCATTACCGACGACAAGCGCCCGACGGCGCAGGCCCTGCCCGGCTTCAAGCCAGCGCAGCCCGTGGTTTTCTGCGGCCTCTTCCCTGTTGATGCAGCCGACTTCGAAGATCTGCGCGCGGCGGTGGGCAAGCTTCGCCTCAACGACGCCTCCTTCTCCTTCGAAATGGAATCGTCTGCCGCTCTCGGCTTTGGTTTCCGTTGCGGCTTCCTCGGTCTGCTGCATCTTGAAATCATTCAGGAACGCCTCGAGCGTGAGTTCAATCTCGATCTCGTCGCCACAGCACCTTCGGTCGTCTATGAAATGACGCTGACGGATGGCACCGAGAAAGAGCTGCACAACCCGGCTGATATGCCTGATGTCGTGAAGATCAAGGAAATCCGCGAACCGTGGATCAAGGCGACGATCCTGACGCCCGACGAATATCTCGGTGGTATCCTGAAACTCTGTCAGGACCGGCGCGGCCTGCAGACGGAGCTGACCTATGTCGGCAACCGCGCGATGATCACCTATGAATTGCCGCTCAACGAAGTGGTGTTCGATTTCTACGACCGCCTGAAATCCATCTCGAAGGGTTACGCCTCGTTCGACTACAACATCATCGACTATCGCGAAGGCGATCTCGTCAAGATGTCGATCCTCGTGAACGGCGACCCGGTGGACGCACTCTCCATGCTGGTCCACCGCTCGGCGGCTGACCGGCGCGGACGCGGCATGTGCGAAAAGCTGAAGGAACTCATTCCGCCGCACATGTTCCAGATCCCGATCCAGGCGGCCATTGGCGGCAAGGTCATCGCCCGCGAAACCGTGCGCGCGCTGCGCAAGGACGTGACGGCGAAGTGCTACGGTGGCGATGCGACGCGTAAACGCAAACTTCTGGACAAGCAGAAGGAAGGCAAAAAGCGCATGCGCCAGTTCGGCAAGGTGGAGATTCCGCAGGAAGCTTTCATCGCTGCGCTGAAGATGAACGACGAATAAGCGGCCGCTAAATCGTCGCTGATTTGACAAGGGAGGCTCACGGCCTCCCTTTTTACTTTCACGGCAGCTGCTCAGGCATGCAGCTTCGCGCCCTTGGTAATCTTGTCGACGATTTTCTTGTCCGCCCTAAGCGCCATGCCGACGACCTTTGCATTGTCGGGAGAAAATTCCGAAAACACCTGGCGGTTGGCAACATCATGACCGGTTGCGAACATTTCCTCGATATAGAGCGATGTCGTGACCTCGCGTTCCAGGGATCGTTGATGGATTTTGCGCAGTGCCTCCTGATCCGTGGCCATGACGACTATCGGCTGGACGGACAGGGGATTGTAGACGTTACCCGCCCCGTCGCAGTATGGTTCCCCGATGATCTCTCTGGTCTGGGCGACGATGCCGGACATGAGAAATGCGGTGACATTCAGTTTTTGCCACACGGCAAGGTCATCACGAAGGATGACGGCGATCTTGGTATCAAACATGCGAACTCAATCTGGCTGTGGTTACGAAAGAGAAGCGACCCTAGCCCCTCAGGGCACGAGCGATCTTGAACGTTCGTGCAAATTCGAAGGGATCGTGCAGGCCCCTTCCAGCGAAGGGATCGAGCGCATCGAAGCGCGCTTTCACGGCAACGCCTATGCCCCCCATCGCCATGACACCTATGCGCTCGGTGTGACGCTTTCCGGCGTCCAGACCTTTTCCTATCGTGGCACATCGCATTTCAGCACGCCCGGAAAGGTTATCGTGCTGCATCCGGACGAAGTTCACGATGGTGGTGCCGGCACCGACGAAGGCCTGCGCTACCGTATGCTCTACCTTCCGCCGGAAAAAACCATGGAGGTGGCGACCGGATTTCACGCGCTGCCATTTGCAAAAAACCCCGTCATCGAAGACGATGAGTTCCGGCAATGCCTGATAGAGGCTCTCGGCAATCTCGAAGGCGAGCCGGACAATCTGCTCCTGACCGACTGGCAATCGAGACTTTCGGATCTGCTCTGGAAGCATTCGAACGGAAACCAGAGAACAATCAAGCGGCTTGACCGGATCGCCGTTTTCCGTTGCCGGGATTACCTGCTGGAGAACAGCGCGCTTGCCGTCAGCTCAGAGAAGCTGGAGCAAATAAGCGGGTTAGATCGCTTCACGCTCTTTCGGCACTTCCGCTCCCTGTTTGGCACGAGCCCGCACCGTTATCTCATCATGCGGCGTCTGCAAAAATGCAAGGACATGATGCGGGCGGGTGCGGGTCTTGCGGAAACGGCGTTTGCCTGCGGCTTTGCGGATCAGGCGCATTTTACCCGCCACTTCAAGAATGCCTTCGGAATGCCTCCGGGGCGCTGGCTAAGCCTTGTTTCGCACTGATCATTCCGGAAACATGATCGACCTGTGAGCCGCAGTCCCAGCCATGGCGCCATCCCCCACGGAAAGAGCGACCGAGCCGGCGGGCCTTGCCACATCACCGCAGGCGAAGATTCCGCGCACTGTTGTCTGTTTCACGGCATCTGTCACGATGCTTGAACCCATCGGCCCCTCTTCCACGGTGCAACCGAGCTTTTCGATCCAATCCGAGGCAATCCGCAATTTCGGTTGCGTGAAAAGACCGGCCAAAGCAATGCTGCACCCATCCGCAAGAACAACATCCGCATGCCCTGCGATCTCTCTGATACGCTCTTTTTCCACCCGAACGCCCCGGGCTGACAAAAGCGCACTCTGTTCGGCATCCGGCACGAATATACCGTTGGTAAAAAAGGTCGTTTCACCCCAGTCCGGAAGCATCAGTGCATGGTGGATGGCCAGCGGTGAGGCCGCGATGACGCCGATCCTGCGCTGATCCAGTTCGTATCCGTGGCAATAGGGGCAATGGAAGACGGCGCTGCCCCAGCGTTCCTTCAGCCCGGCTATATCAGGCAGTTCATCCGTAACGCCTGTGGCAAGGATTAGTCTGGCCGCCCTTTCGCGGCGATTGCCATCGATCTCGATGACGAAGTCATCGAATGATCCTTCGGCATTCGTTACCCTGCCCTTTGCCCAGTGTATCGTCGGGTAGCACTCGATCTGGCGGCGTGCCTCGGCGATGATGTCGCCCGGCGCCTTGCCGTCCTGTCCGAGAAAACCGTGGGAATGGCTGGCGAAGCGATTTCTCCGCTCACCCGCATCCACTACCAGGATGTTTTTTCTCGCGCGCCCGAGCTGCAAGGCGGCGGACAGGCCCGCATAGCTGCCGCCGATGATGATGACTTCGTATTTCATGATGGACCTATCGTTCACAGAGCCGGAAGCGCCCGTTCGTTTCACGATACTTATATTGTTACATGAATTTTAGAGTCAATAGTCACGCAACTTATATTGTTACGTCATATGCTAACTGGTAATGTCGCGAAAACCAGACGGATTTCACCGATGAGACACGACACGCGCCTTTCACGGCTGCTGCATATTTTGATCCATATGGAGAAACACGAGGGTGCGGCGACCTCGGAAAGCATCGCGGCGATGTTGCAGACGAACCCGGTGGTGGTGCGCAGAACCATGGCGGGCTTGCGGGAGCACGGTTACGTGTCGTCGGAAAAAGGCCATGGCGGTGGCTGGGTTCTGGCGCGACCGCTCAGCGAAATCACGCTGCTCGATATTTACCGGGCGCTTGGCGCGCCGGAATTGTTCTCGATTGGGCTGGCAGAAGATAATCCTAACTGCGTCATAGAGCAGGCCGTCAATGCTGCCCTTTTCGACGCCATGAGCGAGGCGGAGACCATTCTCCTGTCCCGCTTCGGAAACATTACGCTTTCCGCGCTGGCGGAGGAATCGATGAGCCGCTGGTCCAGATTGTCCAACCACCCCTCCGCGATGGATCAGCTCTAACGCCGCAGAGTTGGCGCAATAAAAAACCGCCTGCCGGAAGGCAGGCGGTTTTGTCATATTATCTAACCCATTACGGCTGCGTCTGCGTGCCGCCGGTATTCGGGCTTGCCGGTGCTGCATTGTTGGCAGGCGGTGTTGCCGGGACAGTCGGAGTCACGGGCGCCGGTGCCTGTTGCGTTGCCGCAGGCGGCATGGTCGAGGATGTCGTGGCCGGATCAGTGTTCGGGCCGCTCATCTGCGACCAGGCGAAAACGCCCACCAATGCGACAACGAGAATCGCCAGCCATGGCATCCAGGACGGAGACTTGCGGGCAAGCGGTTCATTGCTGATATTCAGTTCCGGACGAAGATCGCGGTCCGGGCGCGGATTGTTTGGATCGAATGTCATGGTATTTCCTCCTCTTCATTCTGAGAAGAAAACGGCGTTCACGGGATTTTGTTCCGATTCTCCTCGGCCAGCACAATTGGGCGACAATTACGCGCTCTGCCTGAGGGCATCTGCCAGCACCGCCATGACCTGAGGAGCGGCCATTTGCGACACATTGAAACGCATGAAAGCGGATGCGTTCTGCGCGGAGCTGAAAACATTGCCGGGTGCCAGCACCACCTGTTGCGCCAGTGCCCGACGTGCAACATCGGCGGCGTCGACCCCCTCCGGCAGGCGGCACCATAAGAACATGCCCGCCTGCGGTTCGATCCACGGCACACATCCAAGCGCTTTCAAACGCGCCGCCGCCTCAGGCACCGCCGCCGCGAGACGCTGTCGAAGAGCCTCGACATGCTTGCGATAACTACCGTCAGTCAAAAGCGACAGGATCAATGCAGCCGAAAAATTTGCTCCACCAAAAGCAGTGGCAATCTTGAGATCGGTCAGGGCTTCCACCCATGCCGGAGGCGCTGCGATGAAACCGCACCGCACGGAAGCAGACAGGGTTTTAGAAAAACTGCCGATCTGGACGACCCGGTTCAGACCATCGAAAGCAGCCAGCCGTGGTGCCGCCTGCGTTTCAAAATCGGCAAAAATATCATCCTCGATGATGGTGAGGCCCGCCTGTTCGGCCAGCATCAGCAGGCGATGGGCGGAAACGGCGGAAAGCCTTGCGCCTGTCGGATTATGGATCGCGGAATTAGTGATATAAAGGCGCGGCTGATGCTCTTTCAGTGCCTGCTCGAAAAGCGGCAGGTCCGGTCCAGCCGGCGTATAGGGCACACCAACGATTTTCACCCGATGCGCCCGCAAGAGAGCGCGGAAGTTAAAATAGCAGGGATCATCGACAATCACCGTATCCCCTGGCTGCAGTAGGAAACGACACAGGAGATCGATCGCCTGCGTGCCGGAATCGGTGAGCATGATCTGGCTGGCGCCCGCCTGTACGCCATGTTCGGCAAGTCTGCGGGACAAAAGCTGGCGTAGCGGCAACAGCCCCATTGGGCTCGCATAATCCGTCAGCAAGGAAGCATCCGCACGGGCAAGCGCCCTCACCGCCCGCCTTAGCGCTTGCTCCGGCATCCATGACGCTGGAAGCCAGCCGCAGCCGGGCTTGGCAAGCGCCGCCCCCTCGTCCAGCGCCTGGCGCGACACCCAGAGCGGATCCACCGCCCTGTCCAGCCGAGGCTCGATATCGGCCAGAGACAGGGGCGCGAGCGGACCCGCCACATAAAATCCCGAACCCGGTCGTGAGCTTATAGTGCCATCGGCAACCAGCCGGTCATAGGCCTCGACGACGGTTGATGTGGAGACCTGCATGGCCTTCGCAAGCGCTCGAACGGATGGCAACCTGGCGCCGGGAACGAGGCTTCGCGAAGCGATGCGTTGCCGCATGCTGGCCATCACCTGTTCTATGCGCGTTCCCGTCGCGAGGTGTCCGTCCACATTTCTCTCCAACCGTGCCACCCAAACAACCATAACAGTTTCTTGAAATTGTATATGACTGTCGCTGTTTTCACCAGCCGTTCCGGATCAAGTAAGGGAAATTGCAGGAGACGGTCATGGACAAGACGACAAGCGGTTGGCTAAGCGGCCTTATCGGCGTGGTGATATTCAGCGGCTCGCTGCCCGCCACGCGGGTTGCGGTAACGGGTTTCGATCCAGTGTTCCTGACCCTCGCCCGCGCCAGCATAGCCGGCCTTCTGGCGCTCGCTTTGCTTTTTGTGTTCCGGCAAAAACGCCCGGCGCGCGATGATATGGCATCCCTTTTCATCGTGTCCTTCGGCGTGGTGGTTGGCTTCCCGCTGTTGACTGCCCTCGCCTTGCGGCACATTACCTCGGCCCACTCCATCGTCTTTGTCGGGCTTTTGCCGCTCGCTACCGCGGTTTTTGCCGTGCTGCGTGGGGGAGAACGCCCGCGGCCCGCCTTCTGGTTCTTTTCCTGCCTGGGCAGCGTTCTCGTTGCCGGCTTTTCATTGTCGAATTCGCTGGCCTCCGGGCTCGGAGCATCACTTGCCGGCGATCTCTTGATGCTGGGCGCGATTATCGTCTGTGGGCTGGGATATGCCGAGGGTGCTGCCCTTTCCCGCAAACTGGGGGGCTGGCAGGTCATCTCATGGGCATTGGTCCTCTCCCTGCCTCTGATGCTGCCGCTTTCCTTCTTCACAGGGCCGCAAACCCTCGCAGGCATCGACCCGCAGGCCTGGGGCGGCCTTGCCTATGTCTCGCTGTTCAGCATGCTGATCGGCTTCATCTTCTGGTATCGCGGGCTGGCGCTTGGCGGAATTGCCGCGGTGGGCCAGCTGCAATTGCTGCAGCCGTTCTTTGGGCTGGTGCTTGCAGCAACCCTGCTTCACGAGGAGGTCAGCCCTGCGATGATCGCCATCACGCTCGTGGTGGTGCTCTGCGTTGCCGGCGCGCGAAAATTTTCGCGCTGACGCCCGCCCCGTCAACTCGAGCGGCGGTCTACCCAGCGATGCCAGGCATCCTCGCTGCCGTTGAAGACATTGAGATCGATGCGTCCATCGACACCATGCGACAGGCCGGAGCCGGAATATTGCCAGAACAACCACTTGCGGCCGGGATAGACCACGGACGGATGCTGGGCAACGGCGCGCAGCCAGAAGGGATAGTCCTGGAACTCGCCGGTCAGATTGTCCTTATAAAAATCGGGCGCCGTATAGATAATCGGACGCTGGCCGTAATGGCGCTCCAGCTTGTCCATGAACACGCGCATCTTTTCCAGAATACGCTCACGGGAATGGCGCATCTTGCAGCTCGATTCGCCGTTATATTCCACGTCGATCACCGGCGGCAGCGCATCCGGATCGCGCGGTACGTTGCGAATGAACCAATCCGCCTGCTCGCCGGCCGACCGGCACCAGTAGAAGAAGTGGTAGGCGCCACGACGGATGCCCGCTTCCTTTGCACGCTGCCAGTTGGTGCGGAACATCGGGTCAAGATGATCGCCGCCATCCGTCGCCTTGATGAAGGCGAAGTTGGCGCCGCGTGTGCGCAGCTGCGGCCAGTCTATATTGGCCTGCCAGCGCGAGACATCCACCCCGTGGACCTGAAAATGGCGCGGCTGGACCCTGCCGAAATTGATGGGTTTGGCATCGCTGAAGCTGGAGCGGAAAATGCGCGAACGGATCTGCGCACCGGCACTGGCCGCCGGGGCTGCAGCCATGGCCAATTGTACCGGACGCTCTGCCGGTCGTACCATTCCAGCCTGTGACGGTGACGGCAAACGGGTTTCAAGCGCGTTCTGCGGCACGGGCGCTCGTGGGGTAACGGCTGAAAAGGCCTTTGGCTCTTCGGGCACCGGCCCGCCCCATGCCAAAACTTCCTGTCGCGGCTGCGCCGTGATGGGTTGGCTGCCCACGCTTGCCTGCGGCACCGGCGCGGATGGCGTAACCGAACTCGTGGTTTCCTTCGACGGCAGGCCGGCCATCAGGCTTTCCGGCCCGGAACTGGACGTACAGCCACCAAGCAGAAGGCAACCGAAGAGAAGTGCTGGCACAGCCGATGAACGCATGAGAACCCGTACGCAAAACAATCCAGGGGCACTCTGACGCCGCCCGGGAACCTCGAAATACAATTGCTAACGGAAGATTATCAAAAAAGACTGAATCTTATCTTTACGCCGACACCTTCCAACGCGCCCGTCATTTCTGGCAGGAGAATGCCTCGAGGTTTCGCGAAACGGAGAGCTTCAGGCGGTCATCGTGCTCAGATCGACCGTATCGGCGCCGGGGGAATTTTTCTTGATCGATTCGATGGCGTGGATGGCCGATGCCTTGGCCTTGTATCCTTCGGACGAAAACATCGTTTCCCCGTTGGATGCTTTGAAGCGGAAGCGATATTCCCCGGCCCTGTCCTGATAGATTTCGAATTTATACATGATCTTGGTGCCTCCTTGGCAAACGTCGGTGAAACACACTCAATTCTGAGCGGCCTTGGCCATATTCGCAACCGATAATTGCCAGATCACACAAGCCGTACCCAGGCACGGGCAATTTCCAGACCGGTCGCATCGGCCACATCGGCACGCCCGCCACGGTGATCGTGGTAATTGTTCATCCAGCCGGGCGCCATTTTCTCGACGGAAGCCGGGAATGCCTCACACCATCCGTCTACCACGGCCGTGGATGCCTCAAAATGAAATTGCGTGCCATAGGCGGCCCGGCCAACGCGAAAAGCCTGATTTCGCGTTGCACCATTGGTCGCAAGTCTCGTCGCCGCGGGAGGAAGCGTGAATGTGTCGCAATGCCACTGAAAAATGGGAAATGTCTTGTCGAGTCCCGCCAATAGCGGATCGGACACGCCCTCTTCCGTGAGGGATACGTCTTCCCAGCCGAATTCGGGCGGGCCGGCCAGAATATTCTCTCCGCCATAGGCGCGCGCCAGCAACTGGCTGCCGAGACAGACGCCCATCACGGCCTTGTCCGCATCGCCAAACGCTTTCATCAAAAGTGCGAGGTCTGGAAGATAGGGATAAAGCACGTCGTCAAGAGCGTTCTGCTCCCCGCCCAAAACGACGAGCGCATCGTGTGCAGCTGCATCGAGAGGAAGAGGCTCACCCGCATAGGCGCGGATGACATGCACGTCAGCCCCTGCCTCTTGCAGAGCGACGCCGATCTGTCCATGCGGCGTGCCCGCCATGTTTTCGATAATTGCAACGCGCATGGGGCCTCTTGCCGACAACGGGGAATACGATCGGCCGGTATCGCCGATCGAATTCAGCTTCACCACGAGAAAAACGGATTTTCAAGAGGCGCAATATCGTCAGCAAGGCAATAAGCGGAAAAGCCGGCCTGTGGCACCTTAAAATTCCCGCGACAGCTTCGCGTCGACGGAATGCCGGTTGCCGCCGCGGACAGCGAAGAACAGGAAAATGGCTGCCCAGAGAACTGATTTTTCCGCGCCACCCAGACCTTCCGCTTTTACGATACCGTGAAAATAGACCGTTACTAAAAGCACGATCATTGCGGCAAAGGATGCCGGCCGCGTGAACAGCCCAATGGCCACGAGAATTCCACCGAAAAATTCGGTGGCGGCCAGGAGAGGTGACCAGAATACACCCGGATAAAAGCCGAGGCTCTCCACCATGCCGACAGCCCCGAACGGATTGGCGATCTTGCCGAAGCCGTGGGTGACAAGAAGAAGCCCGGCCACGACGCGCAGAACGGTCTCCACCAGATCATGTGTCGAATTATAAAGAGGTGCGACCGCCGGAACGAAAAGACGCTGACGATTATTGTCGAACTGGGCCATGGGATCTCCGCGTTTTAGCCTTCGATGGCTTATCTGTTCGCAAAGCAGCATGATAAGAACAAGCATGCCGCAGGTAAAAACATGAGTATTATAGTTGACATTATCGTGAGCATTATTGTCACCGGGCGCTGAAGGAGACGTGATCATGGCCGAGACCAAGCCCCGCATAACCATCCGCTACTGCACACAATGCAACTGGCTGCTTCGTGCGGGATGGATGGCGCAGGAGATTTTGCAAACCTTCGCTTCTGATATCGGCGAAGTCAGCCTCATTCCCTCAACGGGTGGCCTGTTCGAGATCACCGTTGATGGTGAAACCATATGGGAGCGCAAGCGCGATGGCGGTTTCCCCGGTCCAAAAGAGCTCAAACAGAGAATCCGCGATGTCATCGACCCGGAACGTGACCTCGGTCATGTCGACAGGACGAAGCATGAAGGGCTCGACAATTGACGCGGCAACATGTTTCAACAGCGTCTAACCAAGTTTTTTCCCTTTAAAATCAATGATCGTCATAAAAGTTCAAAAAGTCTGTTGACACCGGGCGGCTGCCCTCGTACATCGCTCTCCGTCGCCCAGATGGCGGAATTGGTAGACGCGCCAGCTTCAGGTGCTGGTACTCGCAAGGGTGTGGAGGTTCGAGTCCTCTTCTGGGCACCATTCCATTTTTGATCTTAGCCAGATCAAACACTTAGACGAAAAAACAGCAACATTCAGTCCTCCTGCAAAAGGCAGGGGAACATGTTGCGGTTTTTCGTTTTGCTGGCGATCAACCCCGATTTTTCCCATAAAAATACTGCCCAGGACGAGCACTAAGCCTTTGTCACTTTGACAAAATGCCAGCCATTCCCGCGCGCGGAATTCCGATATATTCAGACCTGGTATTGGGTTGCAGTTCGCTTAAGGCTGGGCGTCTTTGTCGCCACTGTTTTGCGAATGCTGTTCGCAATTCGGCGTACAGGAAAGCACGGTCCGTTCCGTCTGTCGAAAAACGCGAACCGTATTGCCCTCATCGATGGAGACGAGAATGCGCTCATCGACGATTGGATTGCCCTCGGCATCGAGAAGAACAAGATTCGTCGTGCCGAAACTGCGCCCGGTCAGCACGATCGTGGTGGCATCGGCCACCGTCGCATCGGCGACTTTCGAGTTGCCGACAATAACCTTGCTCACGGGGCGGTCGAGGCGAAGGACACGGGCGTGGTTCATCGAAACGCGCAATATGTCTTCCTGAGCAAAAACAGGCTGTAACGAACCCGATAGGATGACGGACAAGCCGACCACGATTTTCGCCAGTTTTCCGGATGACACGCGTTTCGCCCCTGCTCACTACCCGCACTTACTGTGCAGCAGAATGCGGGTTTTTAGTGAATGAAGCGTTAAATGATAGAGGCCCCTAATGTGAACGGTAACCATGCCTGACATGGCAATATTTTCGAGGCTCTCGCTGTCCCGCACCAAAACTGAACATCTATGTCTCACCGGGAGGACACTTTGCCGGAAATAAGAAACTGACAGTCTCTGGAATATATTTGTTTATCAGGAACTATAAAAATAGAGACAATACTTTTTTGTTTTGTTTACCAAGAGAAACTCATCCTGTCGTTTACTTTGGATTAATCCTCTTCTTTAAGCGCTTGGAAATCGCTCACCTGTAATTTGAACGCAACCGAACAACGGAAAACAGTTGTCGGCGTGCTGAACACAACACAAGAGTTAGGAGAGACCCATGACTAAGATTTTCGCTCGCTTCCTGAAGGATGAGTCCGGCGCCACTGCAATTGAATACGGCCTGATTGCTGCGCTTATTTCTGTTGCCATCATCGGCGGCGCATCGTCGCTGGGCTCCAAAATCGGACTCCAGTTCACGAACCTCGCGACTTACCTCAACTTGACCGCGAAGACATCGTGATTATACGCACCAAAGCATATGCCACCCCGTAAACGGGGTGGCATTTTTATAACAATCTTCCGTCAACTTCGAAGAGATAAAAATGGCAGTTGCGGCAATTTTTCTTATACTGCCTCTCTGCTTGGTGTTCGCTGCCATCAATGACGTAGCGAGCATGACCATACCCAACAGAATACCGCTTATATTGCTGCTTTCCTTCATTGTGGTTGCGCCCTTTACGGGTATGGAGTGGCAAACCTTCGCAATGAGCATTTCAGCCGCCGCAGCCGTTTTTTTTGCCTGTTTTGCGCTCTTCGCTGCCAATGTCATGGGCGGTGGGGATGCCAAACTTCTCACAGCTGCCGCTGTCTGGTACGGTTTCAATGCCTCCCTAATAGAGTTTCTACTTGCGGTCACCTTCATCGGCGGCGTGTTGACGCTTGGAATCCTGCTTTTGCGATCGCGCTCGCGGGAAATCATGGCGGCCGGCATTCCCATTCCGGATTCCTTGCTGGTTGCGAAGAAAATCCCCTATGGCATAGGCATCGCTATTGCCGGGCTTTTGACCTATGGCGAAACACCGCTTGTAAAAGCCGCCATCGCAAGTCTTTCCTGAGAAATCTGCGTTCACTGCAGGTTAAAGGCCTGTTAACCAGAAATCCAAGCATAATATTAACCATAATTATACCAATGACCGGCCATCCTGACGGGAGAAGAATCTGATTCCCTCAAGGATCGAGCATGAAACCGTCGCGTATCGTCATTCTGTCCGTTGCCCTAGTCGCCGCCGGTCTTGCCGGCATCGTTGCCATGCAGATTTCCGGCGCGAAGCAGGTCATCGAAAAAGCGGAAACGATCATAGAGAAGGAACCGACGGTTAACGTTCTCGTTTCCTCGGTCAACCTACCCGTTGGCAGCCGCCTGAACGATAGTTCGGTACACTGGACGCCCTGGCCCACTGGTAACGTCATCGACAGCTTCATAACGGAAGCGAAAAACCCGAACGCCATAACCGAACTATCCGGCGCTGTCGTGCGGCTGCCTTTGTTTCAGGGCGAGCCGGTACGGCCTGAAAAAGTGGTCGATTCAAGCACCCGCATCATGTCCTCGCTTTTGCCGGCCGGCAAACGCGCCGTCGCCACGGAAATTTCCGTCTCGACAGGTGCTGGCGGTTTCGTGCTGCCGAATGACCGAGTCGATGTCATCATGGTCCGCAAGGGCGATTCAGGTCATTTTTTAACTGAAAATGTTTTGAACAATGTCCGTGTTCTGGCGATCGACCAGCAGATCAAGGAAGGCGAGGACGGCACCTCAGCCGTCGTGGGTGCAACCGCAACGCTCGAACTCACACCCGAACAGGCCAAAATCATCACCGTGGCGCAACAGATGGCGGATCGCCTTACGCTGGCTTTGCGCTCAGTCGCCGATGCGCAGGAAAACGACACGCTTTCAGCAGGTTACCTTCTCAACGGCGGCTCCGGGCAGCCGGAGATTCAGGTGATCAAATCCGGTTCGATCGTCAAAGCCGGACAAGGAGCATCGCAATGACCGGGAGTTCCATGGCAAAGCGCATTAAACAACACCTGCGTTCCTCAATGGCGGGCAGCCTTGCATTTTGCTTGGCTTTTTCAGGTTTTCCGGGTCAGCACTCTCCCGCGTTTTTGCGTATCAGCGAAGCCGAGGCTCAAAGCGCGAGCATCGTGCGGATCACCGAAAGCGGTAGTGGCATTCGCAAGCGCCTGAAGCTCGGTCTCAACAAGGCACTGGTCATCGATCTGCCGGAGGATGCCCATGATATTCTCGTCGCCGATCCGAGCCTTGCCGATGCCGTAACCCGTACGTCCAAGCGCATCTATCTGTTCGGAAAAACGGTGGGCCAGACCAATATCTTCATTTTCGGAGATGGCGGGCGCGAAATCGTCAGTCTTGATCTTGAGGTCGAGCGCGATATCTCTGGGCTTGAGGCCAATATCCGCCGTTTCATTCCCGAATCGGACATCAAGGTAGAGATCGTTTCGGACAACATCGTTCTCACTGGATCAGTGCGCACGCCGCAGGATTCTGCACGCGCCGTCCAGCTTGCCGAAGCATTTCTGAAAGGCGGCGAAGCCACCACCCGCAACATATCGCTGACGGGCGGTAACAATGGCGGTGACGCGGCGATATTTGCCGAAAACCGCCAGACATCGCAGATCGTCAATATGCTGACGATTGAGGGCGAAGATCAGGTGACGCTGAAAGTCACCGTTGCTGAAGTTAGCCGGCAGGTGCTGAAACAGCTTGGCTTCAATGGTTCCATCAGCAGCTCGACAAGCAATAACGGTTTCGAATTTTCAAATCCGTCCAATCTCGGAAATGCAATTAGCGGTGCGTCGCGAATAGCCAGTGGCGCGATTGGCTCCGGCTCGCTCAACTTTGCTTCCTATCTCAACGCCATGGAACAGGCGGGTGTCGTGCGCACTCTGGCCGAACCAAGTCTTACCGCCATCTCCGGCGAACAGGCCAAGTTCTACGTGGGGGGCGATTTCCGTCTGCCTGCAGAGCAAGAAGTTACCATCGACAAGGATACGGGCCAGCCAACCATAACGCGTACCACCAACACGGTCGACTACGGCATCACGTTGAACTTCAGGCCCGTCGTGCTTTCACCGGGACGGATCAGCCTTAAAATCGAGACCAATGTTTCCGAGCCGACATATGAAGGCAACGTTGTAACCGGAAATGCGGGCCGCACCATCCCAGGTTCTACCTACATGTCGATCCGCAAACGCGAGACATCGACAACAGTCGAACTTCCGTCCGGCGGCTCGATTGTGATCGCAGGTCTGGTCCAGGACAATATTCGCCAGGCCATGTCAGGACTTCCCGGCATTTCCAAAGTCCCGATCTTCGGCACGCTTTTCCGCAGCAAGGATTTCATCCGCAACGAGACGGAGCTTGTCATCATAGCAACGCCCTATCTGGTACGTCCTGTTGCGCGCAATCAGATTGCCCGGCCGGATGACAACTTCAACCCGGAAAACGATGCCGCGATGTATTTCATGAACCGTGTCAACAAGGTCTATGGCCGGAAGGATCAGGTCCAGGCGGCTCCCTATCAGGGATCAGTGGGGTTCATCTACAAATGACGACACACGCACGAAATCTCGTCCTCAGAGCAAGCCCGGTCCGGGCAGGAAACGTCATGCAGGAAAACCCTTCTTCCTTTTCCTCAAGCCTGCCGGGCAGACGGGCAGGTCTCGTCGCCATGGTAGCGCTTGCCGCCGGCCTGTTGCAGGGTTGCGCACGCGACCCGATGACGACCAACGCCATTCCTGACGACTACCGCACGCGCCATCCGATCACCCTCTCGGAAGCCGAGCATTCGCTGGATATTCCGGTTTCAGCAGGCGATAGCCGGCTGACCACGGCAATGGCGGATAATGTCCGTGGTTTCGCCCAGAATTACGCCTCGATGTCGACGGGAATCGTCAATATCCAGATGCCATCGGGATCAGCCAACTCGGCAGCGGCTTCAAAAATGGCGAGACAAATCCGCTCCGCGCTTTCCGGCGCTGGTGTGCCCTCTGGCAAGATCATGGAAACACGTTACGCTGCATCCCCGAATGGCGACGCCGCCCCCATTCGACTGAGTTATGTGGCCGTTACCGCCATGACCGGGCAATGCGGCCAATGGCCCGAAGACCTTTCCGACAATACCTTTGCCAACAAGAACTGGTACAATTTCGGATGTGCCTCCCAGAGCAATCTCGCGGCACAGGTTGCCAATCCCATGGATCTGGTTGGCCCGCGTGGCATGAGTCCGATCGACGCGGAGCGCCGAGCAGTGGTGATTGACGCCTATCGCAGCGGCAAAAACACGGCGACGCCAAATTGACGCGGTTCCAACAATTGTCAGGGCAGGAAAGACGATGAGCGCTGTAGAATACGATATCAAGTCAAGCGGCGACGCGGAAGCCGAACAGCCGGCGCCGCGTGCCTCGGATATGGATCGCCTGCGGCCCTTGCCCCGCATATCCGTCCATGCCTTCTGCGTCAGCGAAAACATGCAGCGCGTGATGGATGCCTTATCCAGTGACAGGCGGATGAGCAAGGTCACCCTGCGGGTAACCAAGGGCGACATCAACGCGGCGGCGACGATGTTTTCCGCCTCACCAACGCCCAACCTCATCGTTCTCGAAACAGCAAGCTCACCGTCTTCTCTGCTGGATGATCTCGCTCCTCTGGCAGAGGTTTGCGACCCCACCACCCGTGTCATCATCGTTGGCCGGCACAACGACATAACGCTTTATCGCGATCTCATCCGCAACGGCATTTCCGAATATCTCGTCGCACCGATCAACATGGCCGATCTATTGGCCTCGATCGCGACGATCTTCGTTGACCCGGAAGCGGAGCCGCTCGGTCGCAACATAGCCTTCATCGGTGCCAAAGGCGGGGTGGGCTCGTCGACGATCGCGCATAATTGCGCCTTCGGCATCTCTACCCTCTTCTCCACCGAAACCATTCTGGCGGATATGGATCTTGCCTATGGCACGGCCAACATCGATTTCGATCAGGATCCCGCTCAGGGCATGGCGGAAGCGGTGTTTTCGCCGGAACGGCTGGACGAGGTGTTCCTCGACCGTCTGCTGACGAAATGTTCCGACCACCTCTCACTTTTGGCCGCACCCTCTCTTCTCGACAGGACCTATGATTTCGATCGTCAGGCGTTTCTGCCGATTCTTGAGGTCCTGCAGCGCAGTGCGCCCGTCGCGGTTCTCGACCTTCCCCATCAATGGTGTGACTGGACGCGGGCGGTGCTTGCGGAAGCCGACGAGGTGGTCATTACGGCGGTTCCGGATCTCGCAAACCTGCGCAATACGAAGAACCTGTTCGACGCGCTGATAAAACTGAGACCCAACGACAAGTTACCGCATCTCGTTCTCAATCAGGTCGGCATGCCGAAACGCCCGGAGATCGCCCCTGCGGATTTTCTCGACCCACTGGAAATCGAGCCGGTCGCCATCATTCCGTTCGACACCCAGCTGTTCGGAAATGCCGCCAACAGCGGTCGCATGATCAGCGAGATGGACGAAAAATCCCAGATCGCGGAAACGTTCTCGCAAATTGCCCATACCATTACAGGCCGTACCATTCTGCGCAAAAACAAGCGCGGCGGTCTGGACAAGCTCAAGAATATTCTCAAGCGCAAATAGGCTCCCTTTCTGGGCCTTTAGACGGAAACGCCGATGTTCGGAAAACGCGGGCCAGAAGGCCCAGCCAGAACCATAAAGCCGGATTTTGTCGCGCCTGCCATACAGCAGGTGAAGGCAACACCTGAGCCGCGATCTCTGGCGATCGACACTTTGGAGCCCGGCCAATCGCCTGCAACGCGGCAGACGCAATCTCCCACGCAATCGCCGCAGAAAAAGCGTGCCCGCACGGAAGATTATTACAATACCAAGGGCCAGGTCTTTTCCGCGCTCATCGATACGATCGACCTTTCGCAGCTCGCCAAGCTCGACGCGGAGAGCGCACGCGAGGAAATCCGTGATATCGTCAACGATATCATAACGATCAAGAATTTCGCCATGTCCATCGCCGAGCAGGAAGAGTTGCTCGAAGACATTTGCAACGACGTTCTTGGTTATGGGCCGCTGGAGCCGCTTCTCGCACGCGATGATATTGCCGATATCATGGTCAACGGTTCCGGCCAGACCTTCATCGAAGTCGGCGGCAAGACCATCGAATCCGACATACGGTTCCGTGACAATGGTCAATTGCTTTCCATCTGCCAGCGCATCGTCAGCCAGGTCGGCCGACGCGTGGACGAATCGAGCCCGATATGCGACGCCCGCTTACCCGATGGATCGCGTGTCAACGTCATCGCACCACCGCTCGCCATCGATGGTCCGGCGCTTACGATCCGAAAATTCAAGAAGGACAAGCTCACGCTAGACCAGCTAGTGCGTTTCGGCGCGATCACGCCTGAAGGCGCGACCCTGCTCAAGATCATCGGCCGCGTCCGCTGCAATGTCGTCATCTCTGGTGGTACCGGCTCGGGCAAGACCACGCTTCTCAATTGCCTAACGAGCTTCATCGACAAGGATGAACGCGTCATTACCTGTGAGGACACCGCCGAACTGCAACTGCAGCAACCGCATGTGGTGAGGCTGGAAACGCGCCCGCCGAATATCGAAGGTGAAGGTGAGATCACCATGCGTGATCTGATCAAGAACTGCCTTCGTATGCGGCCTGAACGTATCATCGTCGGCGAAGTGCGTGGACCGGAGGTTTTCGACCTTCTTCAGGCGATGAACACCGGCCATGACGGATCGATGGGAACGCTCCACGCCAATACGCCGCGGGAATGCCTCAGCCGTATCGAATCGATGATCGCCATGGGCGGGTTTACCCTGCCGGCAAAGACGGTACGTGAAATCATTTCGGGCTCTATCGACATCGTCATTCAGGCCCAGCGCCTTCGCGACGGCTCACGCCGGATAACGCAGATCACCGAAGTGATCGGCATGGAAGGCGACGTCATCGTGACCCAGGATCTGATGCGATACGAAATTGACGGCGAAGACGCGCATGGCAAGCTGATCGGCAAGCACGTCTCCACGGGCATCAGCAAACCCCATTTCTGGGATCGCGCGCGCTATTATGGCGAGGAAAAACGCCTGGCCACCGCGCTCGACGAGATGGAAAAGACATCCTAGAGCAAGTCTTGTTTAAACGGAATCGTCTGACGTGCTCTAACTCTTTGTTTCTACGCATTTTCCGGACGGAAAACCACTACGCAATTTTACCGGAAATGCTCTAAGGAAGGCGACTGCCATGGACCCCACAATCCTGTTACTGGCCGCACTTGTCGCTATTTCGGCAGGGGCGCTTGCTTATGCCTTCCTCTTCCAGCAGATCGAGGTCGAGAAAAAGACCACTAGTCGCGTCAAGCGGGTCAAGGCCGCCGAGACGGATCACGCAAACATCAAGGCCGCGCGGGACCGGGTCCAGGAACTTGGCAAACGCCGCAAGTCCATGCAGGACAGCCTGCGGGAAATGGAAAAGAAACAAAGCGAAAAGGCGAAGAAAGCAAAGAATGTCGGTCTGCGCGAAAAGCTGGTTCAAGCGGGACTGCAACTTTCTGTCCGGCAGTTCCACCTTCTGAGCGCAGGCGCGGCTGCTTTCTCCGTCGTCATTGCGCTTCTTTATGGCCTGTCGATGCTTATCGCTCTGCTCATAGGAGCCGTCGTGGCCTTGGGACTGCCGCGATGGGTATTGGCATTTATACTCAAGCGCCGGCAGAAAAAATTCCTCGAGGAATTTCCAAATGCGCTGGATGTCATGTGCCGGTCGATCAAATCCGGATTACCGTTGAACGACGCCGTGCGACTGATTGCTTCAGACGGTCAAGAACCAGTCAAGACGGAATTCCAGCGCGTCATCGACGCGCTACAGGTCGGCATCGGCATTCCGCAGGGGATCGAGCGCATGATGCTGACCGTGCCGCTTTTCGAAGTGAGCTTCTTCAGCACCGTGATCAACATTCAGGCGCAGGCGGGCGGCAATCTTTCGGAGGCTCTTTCCAACCTTTCGAAAGTTCTGCGTGAACGCAGGAAAATGCGTGCCAAAGTCAACGCGTTATCGATGGAGGCGAAGGCCTCGGCAGTTATTATTGGCGCGCTGCCTTTCATCGTCATGCTGCTGGTGCATTTCACCTCGCCCGACTATCTGTCGGTGCTCTTCACCGACATGCGTGGGCACATCATTCTGGGGGTGTCGGCATTATGGATGCTGATCGGGATTTTCATCATGCGCCAAATGATCAATTTCGACATATGAGGGCACGACCATGACAGGAAGCCTCTTTTCCAGCCTGACGGACCCGCAAACGATCATTGCCATTCTCGTCACCCTTGCGGTTTTCGCGACCCTCTATACGCTCATCATGCCACTCTTTGAGCGAAAAGACTTCGCCAAGCGCATGAAAGCCGTGTCATCGGAGCGCGATCTCATTCGCAGCCGCGAGCGTGAGCGCCTGGCCGCCGCCACTAGGGACGGCAAGGCCTCCCTGCGTGGCAATAATAATAAATCGGCGCGCCGCATCGTCGAAAAATTCAACCTTCAGGAAGCGCTTGCCGACAAGAACACGATGAACAAGCTGCGCGCTGCGGGTTTTCGTTCACAGAATGCGCTCAACACATTTCTTGCCGCCCGGTTCGTGCTGCCATTCGTTTTTCTGGCCCTGGCCTTTACCTGGGTTTTCGTTCTCGGAAACCTCGCCGATAAGGCTTTCGTCGTCCGGCTGATGGCAGTGCTCATTTTCGGTTATCTGGGTTTTTACGCACCCAATATCTATGTTTCCAACGCCATGAACAAGCGGCAGGCCTCCATCAGGCGCGCTTGGCCGGATGCGCTTGATCTGATGCTGATCTGCATCGAATCCGGTGTGTCCATGGAGGCCGCCATGCGTCGTGTTGCGGAAGAAATGGGTGAGCAGTCGCCCGAACTGGCGGAGGAAATGATGCTGACGACAGCGGAGCTTTCCTTCCTTCAGGACCGGCGCATCGCACTTGAGAATTTTGGCATGCGCACGCAGCTGGACGGCGTCAAAAGCGTGGTGCAAGCGCTTATCCAGGCGGAACGATACGGCACGCCATTGGCTCAGGCGTTGCGCGTTCTGGCCCAGGAAGGCCGCGACGAGCGGATGAACGAAGCCGAAAAGAAGGCCGCCGCCCTGCCGCCAAAGCTGACCGTGCCGATGATCATATTTTTCCTGCCGGTGCTCATCGCAGTCGTTCTCGGACCAGCCGGCATTCGCGTCGCCGATACGTTCTGACACGCTAAACGCGCCCGCCCTATAGGCGGTAGCGCGTGATGAGGCGGAGCTGTGAAATTATCTGCGATCTGGCATTGATGGACGTGCCTGAACCCGCGTCAGCCTGCTGGCTTGTTGTCCTTCTTCGCCAGTTGCTGCCAGGAATTCTGCTGCGATAGCATTGCACGCAGATAACCGAGATTTGCCTGCGCCTGCTGTGGCGAAAGTTCCTGAACCGCGATGCGCTCAGCCTCGGCAAACCGTCCCTGAAGACCCACCACGAGCGCGAGGTTCTGGCGAACGCGGCTGTCGGCGCCCGGCTGGGCGATGGCCGATTGCAGATATGTCTCGGCGGTACGGGGATCGCTCGACAGGACATAGGACATGCCAAGGTTCGAGAGCACACTTGGATCGTTCGGTTTGAGATCGAGTGCCTGCCTGTATTTGGTGCGGGCCTCGTTCGACCTGCCAAGCTGGTCGAGCACGGCACCTTCGGCAGAATACAGCCGCCAGTCTGGACGATCAGGCGTCTGTGCTCTCTGGATGGTTGAAAGGGCCTGTTCGAGCTGGCCTGATGCTGCCTGCGCCTTGCCATAGGCGGCAAGCACCTCGCGGTCGGCCGGATTGGCGATGGCGATCTGCTGCATGACCGCGAGCGCCTGCGTGTTCTTGCCGGTCATCATCAGCACGTTGGCATAATTCATGCCGACGGACCTGTCCTTGGGGCTGCGTTCATAGGCCTTGCCGGCCGTCTCTTCCGCCTGCCGGAGCTGGTCCATGTTCATGTGGTCATAGGAGCGTGTGGCCGCAGGAATGGAGCCGGTGGACATGCGATCCGGCTTGTTGGTACTCGCGCATCCGGAAACGGCGAAAACCAGCGCTGCGAGACATGCTCCCCGCAGTAAGCCTGTCCGACCTGTCTCGCTCAAAGAAAAAGCAGTCATGGCAGTGCCCCCGCCCAAGAATTATCGATCTTGCGCCCGACATACGACAGACTCACATGACGCAACTTTCGCTTAAGCAATAATCTGTTAACCCTAACAGAGCGTTAATCGCACCGATTCTCGACAGTTACGAAAGCAGACCATGGCGCCCTATCAGTTCATCGAACGCCCGACACCTTTCAGCTCCAAGGCTGGCAGCACCCTGCCGGTTTTCGCCGTGACGCCAGCCCATATCGAACAGGGTGCCATCGATCCTGTTGCTCTGGACTGGGCGAAAAAAGCGGGTTTCAAGGCCGAAGCAGGCGCCGTATTGCTTGTTCCCTCTTCCGATGGTTCGCTGGGTGGCGTTCTTCTCGGCCTTGGCGGCAATCCCTCAGAAATCCCGTTCATAACCGGAAAACTGGCCCGCGAGCTGCCCGAAGGCGAGTGGCATATTGAAACCGCGCCATTGACGGCCAATCGGCTGGCTCTCGGTTTCGGCCTCGGCAGCTACCGCTTCGACAAATACAAGACAACCAAAACCAGCGGGGCCAAGCTTCTCATTCCGCAGGATGCCGAAGATGGCGAGATCAAGCGCGTTCTGGCCGGCGTCTTCCTCGCCCGCGATCTCATCAATGTTCCGGCTAACGATATGGGACCGGACGAGCTTGAGATCGCCTTCCGCAGCCTTGCCGCACACTACAAGGCAAAGGTGGGCGTCATTACCGGCGACGATCTGCTGAAGGAAAACTTCCCGCTCATCCATGCCGTCGGCCGCGCCAGCGAAAGCGCACCGCGCCTTCTGGAAATGAACTGGGGCAAGAAGGGAAATCCCCGCCTGACCCTCGTTGGCAAGGGTGTCTGCTTCGATACTGGTGGTCTCGATATCAAGCCAGCCGCCTCCATGGCGCTGATGAAGAAGGACATGGGTGGTGCGGCCAATGTTCTCGGTCTCGCGCTGATGATCATGGACGCGAAACTGCCGGTCAATCTTCGCGTCCTGGTGCCCGCCGTCGAAAACTCCATTTCCGCCAACGCCTTCCGTCCCGGTGACATCTACAGGAGCCGCAAGGGCCTGACGGTACAGATCGACAATACGGATGCGGAAGGCCGTCTCGTTCTGGCCGATGCGCTGGCCTATGCAGACGAGGATGCGCCGGACCTGATGATTGACATGGCAACGCTCACGGGTGCCGCCCGCGTTGCTCTCGGCCCGGATCTGCCGCCCTTCTATACCGATGACGACGATCTGGCCCACGATATCGCGGAAGCAAGCATCGATACCGACGATCCCCTGTGGCGCATGCCACTCTACATGGGGTACGACAAGGATATCCGCTCACGCGCGGCCGATATCACCAACGCGCCATCAGGCGGCATGGCAGGATCGATCACCGCCGCTTTGTTCCTGAAGCGTTTCGTCACCAATACGAAAAAATGGGCACATTTCGATATTTACGGCTGGTCCTTGAGCGAAAGGCACCATTCATCGATCGGCGGCGAGGCTCAAGGTATCAGAGCACTCTTCCATTACATCACACACCAGTTTGCGAAGTAAATCGGTACCACGGTTGATCTGACTGGCCCACGGGCGCTTCGTTAAGCGGAGCGCCCGGCCTTACTCAAACCAGAACCTTCTGTTCCTTGAGATCTTCCTCACCAAAGAACTTCAGATAACGCTCCACCTCGGATCGTTCGCCTGTCGCTTTTTGCGGATTATCGGAGAGTTTCACGGCTGGCCGACCATTGGCGTCGCTGACCTTGCAGACAATGGAAATCGGCTTCAAGCTGGCGATGGTCTTCGGCGCGCAACCGGCGAAATCATTGGTCAGATTGGTGCCCCAGCCGAAGCTCATGCGCACTCGGCCTTCGAAATGCCTGTATGTATCAACGATGGCATCGACATCGAGACCATCTGAGAAAATCAGCATCTTCTTGCGGGGGTCACGGCCCATCTTCTGCCACCACTCGATGATCTTTTCCCCGCCTTCGATCGGCGGCGCGCTGTCGGGACGGAAGCCCGTCCAGTCCGCCACCCATTCCGGCGCGTTGCGCAGAAAGGCCGCCGTGCCAAAAGCATCGGGCAGCACGATCAGCAGATTGCCGCCGTAAAGCCGGTTCCAGTCCTTCAGAACCTGATAGGGTGCTGCGGCCAATTCCTCGTTGGTCTGCGCCAGCGCCGCAACCACCATCGGCAATTCATGCGCATTGGTGCCGACCGCCTCAAGGTCGGAATCCATGGCGAGAAGGACATTGCTCGTGCCGGTGAAGGCAGGGCCGATGCCTTCCTTCAGCGCCTCGACGCACCAGCGCTGCCACAGAAAACTGTGGCGGCGACGGGTGCCGAAATCGGAAATGCGCAGGCCCGGCAGTTCCCGCAACCGTTCGACCTTTTCCCACATCTTGGCCTTTGCGCGGGCGTAGAGAACATCCAGCGTAAAATAACCAAGCGAGCGCATTGCGCTGCGCGAGCGTAGCTCATTGATGATCGCCAGCGCCGGGATTTCCCAGAGTGTCGTATCCATCCAGCGGCCGTGGAAATTCAGCTCATATTGCCCGTCGCGCTTGAAAAGCTCGTATTCGGGCAGCTGGTAGCTCGAAAGCCAGGAGAGGAATTCCGGCTCGAAGATTTGCGAGCGGCCGTAGAAGGTGTTACCCGCAAGCCAGATGTTCTCCTTCTTGGAGAGGCGCAGGGTACGAGCGTGATCGAGCTGCTCGCGCAGTTCCATCTCGTCGATCTCTTCCGCCAGCCGCACCGTCTTCGTGCGGTTGATGAGCGAAAACGTCGCGTCGACTTCCGGATAGAGTTTCCAGATCATCTGCAACATCAGCAGCTTGTAGAAATCCGTATCGATCAGGCTGCGGACGATCGGATCGAGTTTCCAGGTGTGATTGTGGACACGGGTTGCTATATCGGTCTTCGTCATGCTTGCATTCCCCAGCATCGGCCCAGAACATCGGCAGGGCCGACGTCACCCCGCACCTCGGCAGGTATTATCAACCTGTCATGTCAAAGATTTATCTGAAAAAGCAACAACAAGTCCAGAGTGCGGGCGGCGCAAACGCCGCTTTAAGTCATATTACTTCAGAAGGTCGGGTCGACAGGATTGATGCCGGGATACCAGTCCTTGGAGATGGGATTTCTGCCACCGAAGCTGGAGATGCCGTTCTCATCGGTGCAGCGATAGCCCTGAACCGGCAGACCGCGGCTACCGAAAACATCCCGGTATGGGCCGCGGGCATATCCAGTTACACCAAGTTCGCTATGGCAATTGTAACGCACCTTGGGCTGTAGCGTTCGCGGGTCCTTGACACCCGGCAGGTTCGCATAGGCATCTGGAGCCGGAGCAAAACCATTCTGAAAAACGGTCTGCGCCTGCGCGGAAGCGCTCATTAACACCGCTGCCAGGATCGCTGCCAATCGTGTTGCCATTTTTGTGTTCATCGATGCCGGTCCCGTACCATCATTCAACCGATGTAGGCTTTCGGCTGTGGTCGCACAAAGGGCGAGGCAGGCACAATTTCGTGAAGCCGCCGCCTCAGCCTTCCAGACGCCGGAAAGCCGTCGGCTTTTCGTAAAGCCAGCCGATGCGCTCGATGGCCTCATTGAGATTTTCGCGTGCAACATTCATCGTGTGGCCATTGGCATGCAGCAGCGTCTCTTCGTTTTCCATAAGGCCGACATGGCCCTTCCAGAAAACCAGATCGCCGCGGCGCAATTCATCGCGCTCTATTTCCACGCCGAGCGATTTCACCTGCATGTCGGTATCGCGCAGAACCCGTCGGCCCGTCATCGCCATGGACAATTGCACGAGGCCCGAGCAATCGATGCCGAAGCCGGAGCGGCCGCCCCAGAGATAAGGTGTCTCGATAAAGCGCAAGGCCACCGCAACATAGTCCTCTTCGAGAGCGGCATCGACTGGGCGGCAATGGGCGGCGATTATGCCTTCGCCATTTTCGGTCAGCAGATAGCGGGTGCCGCGTGTCTCGGCCTCACCAACGATCCGGACCATGCTGCCCATGGAAATGGCTGCGACCGGCGGTTTGCGCAATTCGGCGGAAGGATAGAGGAAGGTGCGTGGCGCAACCACCTGGTGGGTAACGGCAACGACATCGCCGATTGCCGTCTCCGGCACGTAACCGGCATAACCATCAGCATCCGCCTGCACCCAGGCCCAGCCATTCGCCCGGTCGAAAATGCGCACGGTTTCACCAAACAGCAGCTCCGTATCGATGCCGGCGGCAAGGTCAGGCGTTGGCCGCAGGCCAATAACCGGCACTGCGATCTGGGCGGGCGAACCGCTGACGAAACGCTCGGCCTGAACCACGCCTTGCAGTTTCTCATCGGCCAGATCGGAGCGGAAGACATTCAGGCGGCGGTCGAGCATCATGGTTTCACATCCAGAGGTTAGATCTTGCGTGCCTGATCAATAATCAGATCGCCGAATTTTTCCAGATAGAGCGCACCTGCCACGGTGCGTTTTATCACGACATTGCGCTTGTCCCGTTCGTCCCGCACCCTGTCAACCAGCCCGAGCGCTCCCAGACTGTCGAGTGCGCGGGTGATGACCGGTTTGGTCACGCCCAGCAAGGCGGCGAGGCCCCGGACTGTATGTGGCGGCGGCACGAGGTATATCTGCAGCAGGATTGTAGTCTGGCGCAAGGTCAAATCCGGCGCATCGGCCGTGACCTGCGCAGTAGATACGCGATGCCAAAGCCCCAAGGCCTCCGTAGGCGAAAGTTCTGCAGGCAAACCGGTAACCTTCCAGTCGTTATCTCACCGTTTTCATTCAACGGAGCGGAAAACTCAAGAAGCATACCGCACAAACAGAACCGCCGCGCCTTCACAGACCATAAAAGATCGCGCGGCGCGGCGGTGTTGTTTAAACCCGTTTGTCGGGCCTTTAATGTCCCCTCTGGACTTGCAAAATGAGATGCAGGAAGCGTGCCAGTTTTACTGCAGTGCACAAATACGAGCAAAAACAGGTACTTGGGGTGTAATTCCGATGTTATGTTCAAATTTTCCGCAAGGCAGAAACAGCAACAAAAACAGGCAATCAGCAATTCAGTGCTTAAAAACTGCCTTCCGCCGTAACAGCGGAAGGCTGGGATCGGGATGGATCAGATTTCCGCACCGCGTGCGGCATCGGTCGCATCTGCATTGTGCCGCCGGTTATGTCGGATCGACGACCAGAGCGAAATGCCGATCAGGGTCGCGCCACCAAGGCCGGTGATGACCTCCGGAATGTGGAACATCGTCTGCACGTACATGATGACGGACAGGATGAGGATCGCGTAGAAAGCGCCGTGTTCCAGATAGCGGTATTCGGCGAGCGTTCCCTTTTCCACCAGCATGATCGTCATCGAGCGCACGTACATGGCGCCGATACCGAGGCCGATGGCGATGATGAACAGGTTCTGCGTCAGCGCAAAAGCACCGATGACGCCATCGAAGGAGAAGCTTGCATCGAGCACTTCGAGATAGAGAAACGCACCGAAGCCGCCTTTTGCAGCGCCTTCGAGCACTTCCTGGCTACGATCGAGAATACCGCCGACGACTTCCACCAGCAGGAAGGTCAAAAGACCCCAGATTGCCGCATGGAAAAAGGTGTTGGCCGCAACCGGACCAAGCTCCGGATTGTCGCTAGCGCCGATGATACGAGAGAAGGCCAGCATGACGACCAGCACGAAGGCGATCTCGATACCCTTGACGGAGGAATAGACCGCAGCCTTTTCCTCGATCCAGCGCACCCAGTGCACGTCCTTTTCATGGTCGAAGAAGAAGTTGAGACCGACCATCATCAGGAAGGTACCGCCGAAAGCAGCGATTGGCAGATGGGCGTCACGCATGATTTCTGCATAACGTTCCGGCTGCGTGGCCGCCATGACGAGCGCCGTCCAAGGGCCGACATTGGCGGCAACGACCACGATCAGCAGCGGGAAGACGATACGCATGCCGAAAACGGCTATCAGAATACCCCAGGTCAGGAAGCGATGCTGCCAGACTGGCGTCATCTCTTTCAGCTTGTTGGCGTTGACGATGGCGTTGTCGAAGGAAAGCGAAATTTCCAGCACGGCAAGCACCGCACAAATGAAGAAGATCGTCGCTGTTCCACTGACAGTTCCGGTCATTTCCCAGCCGAGATAGCCGCCAAGGATCAGACCGACGATGGTGACGATAAAAGCCCACTTGAAGTAGGAAAGTGTGGTTTTCTGGGCGGCGCTCATGTCCGGTTACCTCCGGTAACGAGAGCGATTGCGGAACGACGCAGGACGTCGGGCCGCACGCAGAAAGCACGCGCGCGAAGCACATTCAGGTTTTTCATAGTTTTTAATCCGCCGGCCAATTTTTGCAGGCGGTACCGACATCACGAGAGCGCCGTAAAACTCTCGCCAGAGGGGCCCGGCACCTTTGTTTCCTCTGCCCTTGCGAGACATATGATCGCAGGACCTTCTCTTACTCCTCGAAGATCACCTCTTCGTCAAGTCCCGTGATGATTTCGGCGGCAACATCACGGGTAAACAGAGGAAATGCCTAGTCCGCAGCCAGTATATCCACCTTTTCGCGACCGCGTTTGAGCGTATTTTCACGGAAGAAAATATAAAGGCCGGAAAGAACGATCAGGCCCGCACCGACGACGATACTGGTCTGCGGCACATCACCAAAGAACAGCCAGCCAAAGACCACCGCCCAGAGCAGCAATGTGTATTGCAGCGGCGCGACGGTCGCGGCGTCCGCGAGCTTCAGAGCGCGGTTGACCAGCACATGCGCCGCCATGGCGACCACGCCAAGCAGGCCGAGGAAAGCGAGATCGAAACCGGACTGGACCGGCAACCAGCCCGACGGCGTGACGAACACCGCAACGAGGCCCGCAAGCCCCGCACCGATGATCTGCCAGAAAGCGAGCACCGTATCGGGCGTGTTGCGTAGCTGGCGTCCGGACAACATCATGAAGGCGAAGGCGGCGCTGCCGAGAATGGAAAACAGTGCGGCCGAGGTGAGGCTTGCCGAGCTTGGCTGCAAGGCAATGAGAACACCGACGAAACCAATGGCGATGGCCGTCCAGCGACGCCAGCCGACCTTTTCTCCCAGGAGAAACGGCGATAGAGCCGCCACATAAATGGGGGCGGCGAGCCAGTAGGTCATCACGTCTGCCAGCGGCAGGGCAGCGACTGCGAAATAGAAACAGAAAAGCTCGGCGGTGGAGAAGAATACGCGCGCCACCTGGAGAGACGGTCGCTCGATTTTCATGAGGCCGGAAAGACCGCCTTTCCACACGATCGGAACCAGAATGACAAGGGCAGCGACGCTGCGGATGAGGATCACCTGCCCCTGGCTGTAGGTCGAAACCAGCCATTTTCCCATAGCGTCGTTCAACGCGAAAAGCAGCATTCCAAGCAGCATGACGGCCACGCCGAGGCCAGTCGGCGAAAGCTTTCGTAATATATTCGGCATGTCAGGTTCCGTTCTCTCCCAATGGCTGCATTGGTCGTTCAGCCAGCCCTCGTTTGTCAAGCCCGAAGCGGGAGGAGTCGCGTATTAATAGTACTAATAAATCGGCAATTTCGATGTCACGCGAACATGCGCTTCTCTTCGGCAACGAGTTCCTGGAGAAAATCGACCACCGTGCGTACGCGGACCAACTGACGGGCGGATTCGTGATAGGCCGTCCAATAGGACCGACTTATGCTCATATGCGGCATGATCCGCAGAAGTTCGGGATATTGTCCGGCAATGTAATTGTGCAGGATGCCGATACCGGCGCCCGAGCGCACCGCCTCGGTCTGACCGGTGGCGCTGGATATTTCAAAGGCGGCGTCCCAGTCGCGCATGATCTCGCCGGTATAGTTCAGAGAAGGCGAGAAGATCAGATCCTCGACGTAGCCGATGCGCCGATGGCGCTTGAGTGTTTCCACATCCGCCGGCGTTCCATATTCGGAGAGATAGGACTTCGATGCGTAAAGCCCCAGCGAATAGTCGGTGAGCTTGGAAAACATCAGCCTACCCTGTTCCGGCCGCTCGATGGTGATGGCGATATCGGCCTCGCGCTGCGACAGGGAAAAGGAGCGCGGCACCGGCACGAGCTGGATTTTCAGGTCGGGATAACGCGCGGTCAGCCGGCCAAGCCGTGGCGCAAGAAAAGAAACCCCGAGACCATCGGGCGCGCCGATGCGCACCGTTCCCGCCACTGCCGTATCGACACGACCGAGATTTGCCTGCGCATTCAGCATTTCGGTTTCCATGCGCTCGGCAGCGCCCAAAAACAGCTGACCTTCTTCGGTCAGTTCGCAACCGTTCGTCCGGCGGATGAATAATTGGGTCTTCAGTGCCTGCTCCAGCGACGTCAATCGCCGCGAAAGCGTAGCGTGGTTGAGTCCGAGCCGTTTCGATGCGGCAAGGATCTGCCCGGAGCGGGCAACGGCGAGGAAGATGCGGACGTCATCCCAATTCATGGTTTGCTGCGCAGCATTATGGGTTCGACGTCAAGCAAGGTCAGCGACGTCACCATTCCTGCCACACCCTCTTTGTATTTCAGAAAATGCGGCGTTTGCAGATGCGCTTCATATGCCGCCCGGTCCGCGTAGACTTCGAGGATGCGAATCTTTTCCGGGCTGCCTTTAATTGCCACCGCATTTAATGCAAGCACACCAATTTCCAGGCTGACCGAAGCTTCGATCTCTTCTGCAAGCAGTCTGCGGTAGGCATCCAGCTGGGTTGGATCGATTTCGATTTCAGCCATCCGCACGACCGGTTCATCGCTCATCAAGCTTCTGACCTTCTGTTGACCGGCGAACGTGTGGGTGTCGGAAATCCGCCGCTACCCTCAAAATGCTCGCCTTGCTTCAATTTACGCACAACGGTTTCTTATCTGAGTTCATTGATTTGTACAAATTCAAGTGCAATGCTGCACCCATCAAAAAATCGCGGAGGAAAGCCCCATGAGGGAAATCGGTCATTTCATCAACGGCAAGCATGTGTCCGGCACCAGTGGCCGCACATCTAACGTCTACAACCCGGCAACCGGCGAAGTGCAGGCGACTGTCGCGCTTGCCAGCGACGCCGAGCTGCGCGCTGCCGTGGAAAGCGCAAAAGCGGCACAGCCGAAGTGGGCCGCCACCAACCCGCAGCGCCGCGCCCGCGTTTTCTTCAAGTTCGTCGAACTTCTGAACCGCGACATGAATGAACTGGCGGTGCTGCTCTCCAGCGAGCACGGAAAGACCGTCGAGGATTCCAAGGGCGATATCGTGCGCGGCCTCGAAGTCTGCGAATTCGTCTGCGGCATTCCGCATCTGCAGAAGGGTGAGTTCACCGAGGGCGCAGGTCCCGCCATCGACATGTATTCGATCCGCCAGCCGGTCGGCATCGGTGCGGGCATCACGCCGTTCAACTTCCCCGGCATGATCCCAATGTGGATGTTTGCGCCGGCAATCGCCTGCGGCAACGCCTTTATCCTCAAGCCTTCCGAGCGCGATCCGTCCCTGCCGATCCGCCTTGCCGAACTGATGATCGAGGCAGGTCTTCCGGCCGGCATCCTAAACGTCGTCAATGGTGACAAGGGCGCTGTCGACGCCATCCTGACCGATCCGGATATTGGCGCGGTTTCCTTCGTCGGCTCGACGCCGATTGCCCGCTACGTCTACGGTACTGCCGCCATGAACGGCAAGCGCGCACAGTGCTTCGGCGGCGCGAAGAACCACATGATCATCATGCCTGATGCCGATCTCGATCAGGCCGTGAACGCCCTGATGGGCGCCGGTTACGGTTCGGCCGGCGAACGCTGCATGGCTGTGTCGGTTGCGGTTCCGGTTGGCGAAGAAACGGCCAACCGTCTCGTTGAAAAGCTCATCCCGCAGATCGAAGCACTGAAGATCGGCCCCTACACCGACGACAAGGCTGATATGGGCCCGCTCGTTACCAAGGAAGCGCAAACGCGCGTCAAGGGTCTGATCGACAGCGGTGTCGAGCAGGGCGCAAAGCTGCTGGTCGATGGCCGCGACTTCAAGCTCCAGGGTTATGAAGACGGCTATTTCGTCGGTGGCTGCCTGTTCGACCACGTCACCCCTGACATGGACATCTACAAGACGGAAATCTTCGGACCGGTTCTCTCCGTCGTTCGCGCCAAGAACTACGAAGACGCGCTGGAACTGCCGATGAAGCATGAATATGGCAACGGCGTTGCGATCTACACCCGTGACGGCGATGCTGCGCGTGACTTCGCCAGCCGCATCAATATCGGCATGATCGGCATCAACGTTCCGATCCCTGTTCCGCTCGCCTACCACTCCTTCGGCGGCTGGAAGGCCTCGAGCTTCGGCGATCTCAACCAGCACGGAACGGATTCAATCAAGTTCTGGACGAAGACCAAGACGATCACCTCGCGTTGGCCGTCCGGCATCAAATCGGGTGCCGAATTCGTCATGCCGACGATGAAGTAAGCAATGCGTCTCTAAACAATGAACCGGCGGGCGATTGACCCGCCGGTATCCTAACCGGTCAAAGGCGTGTAAACGGCGTCAATTGGTCGGGCCGTCGTTGAAACCCACTTCGTCCACCAGCTCGGATGCCTGTTTGCGGTGGGCGGCAATATCCGTCAGTGGCAGCTTGTCCGGATTGATGGGGCCGAAGCCCTTCACGACATCGGAAGGCTCCGCGCCGGGCAGCACCGGGTATTCGAAGACCTGCTTGGCATAGATTTCCTGCGCCTCGCGCGATGCCAGGAATTCCATCAGCTTCAGCGCATTGTCCTTGTTGGGTGCGTATTTGGTCAGCGCCATGCCGGAGATATTCACATGCGTTCCGCGGTCGCCCGCATTGGGGAAGATCACCCGCACCGATCCCGCCCAAACCTTTTCCTCCGGCTCGCGGTCGTTGGTCAGCATCAGGCCGACATAATAGGTATTGCCGAGCGCGATATCGCATTCGCCGGAAAAGATCGATTTGGCCTGGCTGCGGTCTGTTCCATCAGGCTTGCGGGCAAGATTGTTCTTAAGGCCGGTCAGCCATGTCCGGGTATAATCGACGCCATGATGGGCGATCATCGAGGCGATCAGCGCGATATTGTAGGAATGCTGGCCGTCGCGAATGCAGATCTTGCCCTTCCATTTCGGATCGGCAAGCTCTTCATAGGTGATGTCTTTCTGGGTGACCCGCTCCTTTGAGGCATATACCACGCGGCCACGCGTCGTCAGGCCGAACCATTCGCCTTGCGGATCGCGCAGATTGGCCGGGATATCCTTTTCAATGACGGGATCGTTCAGCACCGGCTGTGTGACACCGCCTTCTTTTGCCTCGACAAGCCGGGCAATATCGACCGTCAACAGCACGTCGGCCGGCGAATTGACGCCTTCTGCCTGAATACGCTCCACCAGACCCTTGTCGAGGAAGAGAACGTTGGCCTCTATGCCCGTTTCTTTCGTGAAGGCATCGAGCAGCGGCTGGATCAACTCGGGCTGCCGGTAGGAATAGACGTTCACCTCGCCGCCCGCAAAAGCAGCGGGCGCGGCCCAGAGGATCGTCAGACCCGAAAAAACGGCAGCGGAAAAACACGATTTCAAGCTTGCCATTAAGAATGCCTCCATTACATTCAGATTCTTGACTTGTTTGTTCATGAATCATCAAAGCGGTCAACAAGGCTGTCCGAGAAATATCGAATGGCTGCCAGTTTTTTCAGTTTCTGGAATTGTTCTAAACTGAAAAAGAGACTATATAACTCCACATTGAGAGTTAGGAGACCAGCATGCGTTTGACCAAACAGACCAACTATGCCGTTCGCATGTTGATGTATTGCGCCGCAAATGAAGGCAAGTTGAGCCGCATTCCGGAGATCGCCAGGGCTTATGGCGTATCTGAGCTGTTCCTTTTCAAAATTCTGCAGCCGCTCAACAAGGCCGGTCTGGTGGAAACCGTGCGCGGCCGTAACGGCGGCGTGCGTCTTGGCAAACCCGCTGAGAAAATCAGCCTGTTTGACGTGGTGAAGGTGACCGAAGACAGTTTTGCCATGGCGGAATGCTTCGAGGACGGTGCCGTCGAATGTCCGCTTGTGGATAGCTGTGGCCTCAACTCGGCGCTTCGCAAGGCGCTCAATGCCTTCTTCGATGTGCTGGCGGAATATTCCATCGACGATCTCGTCAAGGCGCGGCCGCAGATCAACTTCCTGCTCGGCATCGACACGGAAATGCCAAAGATCGCCGCCTTGCCGGCCGCCTGATCATCCCATTGCCCAAGCAACAATTGCGCTAGCCCGTGTCCGCAGGTCACGGGCTTTTCTTTTATAGAATACTTCGGAAATGCAATATTTTTGGTCGAGCGTGTTGACGCCAGGAGACGAAGCGGCGCATTTGGTCGCGAGCTTTTTTGAAGCAATCAGCCAGCGTCGCAATGATCATCAAGCCTGAATTCCATACATTTGCACTTACCGCGCTCGTCGGCAGCATGGGTGCGCTGCTTGCCAGTCTCCTTAACGTTCCAGCGCCGTTTCTGTCCGGTCCGGCGCTCGCCGTGACGATTACGGGACTGGCGGGCGTGAAGCTTGGGATTCCCGCCTTCATCCGCAATGCCTGTTTCGTTGTAGTCGGCATTTCGATGGGAACGAGCGTAACGCCGTCGGTGATCGATGCCGCCAAGACATGGCCACTGAGCTTCGTCATCGTGCTCGTTGCTGTCGTCATCATGCTGTATGTCGCCTATTGGATCCTGCATTACGGCTTCGGATACGACAGGACGACGGCGATGCTGGGCGCTTCGCCCGGGCACCTCAGCTATATCATCAGCCTCGGCGCCGAGACGAAAAGCGACCTTGCGACCGTCAGCATCGTGCAAAGCGTGCGAGTGCTGGCGCTGACGCTTTCCGTGCCGCTGATTGTTGAATATTTCGATCTCGTCAGTACGGAACCGCTCATCGCCAATCCACCGATGGGCCTGTTCACACTGGCCCTGACTATTTGCGCGTCGCTTGCGATGGGATGGCTGTTCCTTCGCTGGAGATTTCCCGCAGCCCTGCTGCTGGGCGGCGTCGCGGTTTC
Organism: Agrobacterium sp. 6Ca8; assembly: GCF_055382765.1. Classification (NCBI taxonomy): domain Bacteria; kingdom Pseudomonadati; phylum Pseudomonadota; class Alphaproteobacteria; order Hyphomicrobiales; family Rhizobiaceae; genus Agrobacterium; species Agrobacterium sp. 6Ca8. The sequence goes on along the minus strand of NZ_AP026433.1, from coordinate 2,806,822 downwards.
CATCGGCACCCATATTACCGGCCTTACCGAGGGCGGCGTTCCGAGCTGGCTCAGCCTGCCGGTCTATGTGCTGATCGGCTGTCTCATTGGCACGCGCTTTTCGAATGTGTCGCTGATGGATGTGCGAAAAGGCTTTCTGGCAGGTTTCGTCGTCACCATCGCTGTGATGGTGATCGCCGGAAGTATCGCCTGGATGATTTCCAACATTACAGGCGTTCCGCTCAATGCGGTGATGATCGCCTATTCGCCGGGCGGGCTTGAAACCATGGCGGCGATGGCCGTGATGATGCATGCCGATACCGCCTATGTCGGGTCACATCACGTCTTACGGCTCCTGTTCCTGTCGGTTCTCATGCCGCTCGTCATGGGCAAGGATGCACGCAAGCGGGACGGCGAAATCTAAGCCGGGCCATCGCCCTCGCCATTCAGGTAAAAAACGCCAATGGCGTTGCAACCATTTGTTCCTCTGGCCGTTTACGTTTCTCCGCAATTGCGGCGGCGATTTTTCGCGTGTTCGACAGGCTGACCCACCGGAGGACTATTCATGAACCGCTTGATGATGTTGACAGGCGCCGGATTTGCGCTCGCCCTTTCTGTTTCCTTCGCTCAGGCGCAGGTGGTGGTGTCGTCTAAGATCGACACGGAGGGCGGCGTTCTCGGCAACATCATCCTTGCCGTGCTGAACAAGAATAATATCGAGACGACGGATCGCATCCAGCTCGGCGCTACCCCGGTCGTCAGAAAAGCGATCACGGCTGGCGAGATCGACATTTATCCGGAATACACAGGCAACGCCGCCTTCTTCTTCTCCAAGGCGGACGACCCGCTCTGGAAAGATGCCGCCAAGGCTTACCAGGAAGCCAAGACACTCGACTATGACGCCAACAAGATCGTCTGGCTGACACCATCGCCCGCAAACAACACCTGGGCGATTGCGCTGCGCAAGGATGTTGCCGACAAGAACAATCTGAAGACGCTTTCGGATTTCGGCAAATACATTGCCGATGGCGGTGAGGTGGTTCTTGCCGCCTCCTCGGAATTCGTCAATTCCGCAGCCGCCCTGCCGGCATTTCAGACAACCTACGGCTTTACCATGAAGCCGGACCAGCTGATCACGCTTTCCGGTGGCGACACGGCTGCCACTATCGCTGCCGCCGCAAACCAGACGAACAATGCCAATGCTGCCATGGTCTATGGCACCGATGGTGGCATAGCGCCGTCCGGCCTTGTCGTGCTTGAGGACGACAAGCATGTGCAGCCCGTCTACCAGCCTGCGCCGATCATTCGCGAGGAAGTTCTGAAAAAGAACCCCAATATCGAGACATTGCTGAAACCCGTTTTCGAAAAGCTGGATCTGGCAACCTTGCAGGAGCTGAACGCCCGCGTGCAGGTGGGGGGCGAACAGGCCAAGGCAGTTGCGACCGACTTCCTGACGAAAAACGGTTTCCTCAAGTAATTGCCAGAGAACCGTTGGGGCGGGATATCGGAAACCATGTGAGGTTAACCATCCCGTCCGAACCTATGATCCGGGGAGCGGAATTTGACGAAATGGCCTGACAAGGTAGGCGTGCTGATTTCGTGCCTGCTTCTCTACGCGCTTGCAGCGTCCCCCTTCATGACATTCCGAGCTAACCGGATCATTCAGGGTGAAACGCGAACGATCTTCGAAGCGCTTCCGGTTGCTGCTGCTACCCTCCTCGTCGCCATCATTATTGTCGCCGCCTTCATCGCCTTTTTCCGGTTTCCAGCGCACCTGAAACTCGCCGCTGCGCTGGTCGGTCTCGCGGCACTGGCGATCTTCGTCGGGCAGGCGGCGTCTGCGCTGACACCTGAGGGCAACAGTTTTGCCCGCGTTTCGCCCGCCAGCGGTTTCTGGTTGATGTTTGCAGGGCTTGCACTGCTTGCCGCCGATTGCATTGCACGTCTCCAGCCGAAACCCACTTTGCGGATTTTGCTGTTGCTGGTGGCAACCGGGACGCTTGCAGCGGTCCTGACAAGCGGCCTCTGGGACGATCTCTCCATCATCAAGGAATATAACGGCCGGGCAGATATCTTCTGGACCGAAGCACTGCGGCATGTGGAACTTGCCATCGGGTCGCTGGTTGCAGCCACCCTCGCCGGTATCCCGCTCGGCATTCTCTGTTACAAGGTCGAGCGTTTGCGCTCCGGTGTACTGAACGCTCTCAATATCGTCCAGACCATTCCCTCCATCGCGCTTTTCGGCCTTTTGATCGCGCCACTCGGATGGATGGCAGCCAATGTGCCGGGTGCGGCGAAGATCGGCATCGCCGGTATCGGCATGGCGCCGGCCTTCGTGGCGCTATTTCTCTATTCGCTGCTGCCGGTTGTCTCCAATACGGTGGTCGGCCTGTCCGGCGTTTCGCAGGCAGTGCGGGAAGCCGCGCGCGGGCTTGGCATGACGCCACTGCAAAGGCTGCTGCGGGTGGAGTTTCCGCTCGCTATGCCCGTCATCCTCACCGGCATCCGTATCGTGCTGGTGCAGAATATCGGTCTTGCGACCATCGCAGCGCTGATCGGCGGCGGTGGATTTGGCGTTTTCGTGTTTCAGGGCATAGGGCAGACCGCGATGGACCTCGTACTGCTCGGCACCGTGCCGACCGTTCTGCTCGGCTTCGCCGCCGCGATTACGCTCGACGCCCTTATCGACAGCAATCTCTTCAGCGCAGGCGGAAGGTAAAAGGCATGATCGAGATCGACACCATCACGAAACGATATGGCGATACGGTCGTGGTCGACCAGGTCTCCCTGACTGTGGCGCCGCGCACCGTCACCGTCATCGTCGGCACTTCCGGGTCAGGAAAAACCACGCTGCTGCGCATGATAAACCGGCTGGTGGAGCCGACTTCCGGCACTATCCGCATCGACGGAGACGATGTGAGCACCATGCCGGGCTACAAGCTGCGCCGTCAGATCGGCTATGCCATTCAGGGCCATGGGTTGTTCCCGCATCGCACCGTGGCGGAGAATATCGCGACGGTTCCGCAGCTCATCGGCTGGGACCGCAAGCGCATCGATGCGAAAATCGACGCGCTGATGCAGCTCTTCCAGCTGGATCCGGCGCTTTATGCCAACCGCTTTCCGCATGAGCTTTCAGGCGGCCAGCAACAGCGTGTCGGCGTGGCGCGCGCGCTTGCGGCCGAGCCGAACATTCTTCTGATGGACGAACCTTTCGGTGCACTGGACCCGGTTATTCGCGCAAAGGCCCAGAACGATCTTCTCGATATCCAGAAGAAGCTCGGTGTCACCATCGTTCTTGTCACGCATGATATGGACGAGGCCTTTCACCTGGCGGATCGTATTGCCGTTATGGACAAGGGCCGTATCGTTCAGGACTGCCCGCCGGCCGAGCTGGTGCTGAAACCGGCAACGAATTTCGTCCGCACCATGATCGGCGAAAACGAGCGCGCCCTGAAACTTCTATCCGTCCTGTCGGTTGCAGACGTCGTGGAGCCGGGAAGCGCCGAAGGCGAACCTTTGAATGAACATACCAGCCAGCGCGACGCCCTGTCTGCAATGTTGTGGGCGGGCTGCGATACCTTGCCGGTGCTGAAAGACGATGGCAAACCCGCAGGTATCGTACGGCGCGATGTTCTCCTCCAGCGGGCTGCCGGAACCCCATGAAAAATGCCGCTTCGTTTTTCGCCCCCGGGCTTCTGGTGCTGGCGCTAATCGCCTTTCTCGCGGCGCCGCAGGTTTTCGCACCGATATTCCGCCCTCTTGTGCAGACCAATGCGCCTGCGATCTACACGCAGGCCAATCTGCTTTCCCTGACACTGTCGCATCTGACCATTGTCGCAATCGCAACGGGGCTCGCCACGCTGGTGGCGGGGGCCCTTGCGGTTCTCGTCACCCGCCCTTTCGGCGCGGATTTTCTGCCGCTATCGCGCAGCATCGTCAATATCGGCCAGACCTTTCCCCCGGTGGCGGTGCTGGCGCTTGCCGTGCCGATGATCGGTTTTGGCGAGAAACCGACGCTCATTGCGCTGTTTCTCTATGCGCTTCTACCGGTTTTCGAAAATACGCTGACAGGGCTGACCACGCTGCCGCCAACCGTCATGGATGCCGCAAAGGGCGCCGGCATGACCGGCTGGCAACGGCTCGTCAAAGTGGAGCTGCCACTTGCCCTTCCGGCGATCCTCGCAGGCATCAGGCTTTCGGCGGTGATCAGCCTTTCAACAGCAACTATCGGTTCCACGGTCGCGGCCCGCACGCTCGGAGAGGTGATCATCGCCGGCCTGCAATCCAACAATCTCGCCTTCATCCTTCAGGGCGGATTGATCGTCGCTGTGCTGGCAATCCTGATCCACGCCAGCTTTTCTGCACTGGAAAAGGCAGCGGCCCGCAAAACCGGGCACTGACAAATGCAAGCTCCTCATTTTTATGTTCCCGACATCCGCCGCGCATGTTAGGGGCTGACCGTCGAAACAGAAACATTCGAGGTTCGGGTGACAAAGGCAATCGTCGTGATGGGAGTGAGCGGCTCTGGCAAGTCCACGGTCGCAGAGGAACTGGCGGAAAAACTGGGCATTGCCTTTATTGAGGGCGACAAGCTTCACCCGAAATCCAATGTCGACAAAATGTCAGAGGGCATTCCGCTGACCGACGAAGATCGCTGGCCTTGGCTCGATCTGATTGGCGCAGAACTGCGCAAGGGAAACGAAAATAACGGTGTCGTCGTTTCCTGCTCGGCGCTGAAGAAAATCTACCGCGACCGCCTTCGCGAGGCTACCGGTGGCCCGCTCGCTTTCGTCTATCTGGACGGCAGCCTGGAACTTCTCAGCAGGCGTATGGGCGAACGCAAGGGCCACTTCATGCCGCTCTCGCTGCTCCAGACCCAGCTTGCCACGCTGGAAGTGCCGACGGGCGAACCCGGCGTCGTAAGCGTCAGCATCGACGCCACGCCGGAGGAAATTACCGCAAACGCACTTTCGGGCCTGAAAGCGGTGATTTTTTAAAATCCGAGCCTGTCGCGCAGGCCGTACCACCATGCACCAAGCACGGTCAGCGGCACGCGGAACGTCTTACCGCCCGGGAACGGATAATTCGGCAGGGAACTCCAGACATCGAAACGCTCTGCGTGGCCTGCAACGGCCTCGCCCAATATCTTGCCGAGCAGATGCGTGGTGGTGACACCGTGGCCGCTGTCGCCATGCGAAAAATAGACATTGTCCGACAGTTTGCCCATATGCGGGATGCGCGTCAGCGTCAGCGCGAAATTGCCGCTCCAGGCAAAATCGATCTTCGTCTTTTCCAGTTGCGGGAAAGTCTTCAGCATATTCGGACGGATTACCCCGGTCAGATCCGCCGGATCGCTGCCGCCATAACCGATACCACCGCCATAAAGCAGGCGGTTGTCGGAGGTGCGGCGATAATAATCGAGAATATAATTGGCATCCTCGACGCAATAATTGGCTGGCAGGAGTTGCTCGATCAGATCGGCATCAAGCGGCTCTGTCGCCATGACCTGGCTTGAGACCGGCATCATCCGGTCGCCGATTTCCGGCAGCAGCTTGCCGAGATAGGCATTGCCGCAGACGAGAACATATTTCGCCTTCACGCTGCCCGTCGCCGTGCGCACGACAGGGTTTACGCCCTGCTCCAGCGAAATGACCCTCGAATTTTCGAATATGCGCGCACCGAGACTTTCGGCCGCCGCGGCTTCCCCCTGCACCAGATTGAGCGGATGGATGTGGCCGCCGAAACGGTCGATCATGCCGCCGGCATAACGATCGGTCCGCACGTATTTTCCGACATCGGCTTTGGAGACCATCTCAAGCCCGCCATGGCCGTGTTTTTCCCAATGGGCCTTGTGGGCCTCCATCTCGCGAATCTGTTTCGTCGTGAAGGCCGCAAAGAAACCGCCATCGACGAGATCGCAATCGATAGCGTATTTCGAAATGCGGCTGCGGATGATCTCCCCGCCTTCCAGCGACATTTCGCCGAGTTTCACCGCCTTGTCGTGGCCGTAACGACTGGCGATTGTTTCGAGGTCGCGGCTATAGCCATTGACGATCTGGCCGCCATTGCGCCCCGACGCGCCGAAGCCGACCCGCACGCCTTCCAGCACGATAACGGAATAGCCGCGTTCGGAAAGTTCGAGTGCTGCGGAAATCCCGTTAAACCCGCCACCGATGACGCAGACATCCGCTTCCATTGCGCCTTCAAGCGTTGGCCGCACGGATTTGACATTGGCGGAGGCCGCATACCAGGAGGATGTGTGGCCGGGATTGGGAATAGTCGTCACCTCAGCCATCTCACACCGTCCTGATATAGGCGTCATATTCGACGTCGGTTACACGCAAGGAAAATTCGGAAAGTTCCTGCTGTTTGCAGGCAGAAAACAGCGTGCGATAACGCTGGCCAAGCGTCGCATAGGCGAAACTCGAACGCGTGAAACGCTGCAATGCATAATCCCAGTTGGTGGGCAGAGGTTCGTGATTGATGGCGTGGCTGTCGCCGGAAATCGCGCCGCCCGGCTGGCGTTTTTCCTTCATGCCGGCAAGGGCAGCACTCAGGATCATCGCCACAACAAGATAGGGATTGGTATCGGCGCCGGCGACACGATGTTCGATGCGGGTTGCGGCCTTGCTGGCAGTGATAACGCGCACCGCCGCCGAGCGGTTGTCTATGCCCCAGGAGGCATAGGTGGGCGCATGTTCGCTGGGCGTCAGGCGGCGATAGGAATTGGCATGGGGAGCGAAGATTGCCATGCTCTCCCCCATGTTTTCCAGAAGGCCGCCGACCGAATGCATCAGCGCGTCCGATGGTCCGTTTTCCCCGGCGTAGATATTCCTGCCGTCACTATCGAGAACGGAAAAATGCACATGCATGCCATTGCCGGCCTGTAACCCGTACGGCTTCGCCATGAAGGTGGCGTCGAGATCGTGCCGCCGCGCCACACCCTTGACGATACGTTTCAGGAAGACAGCGAAATCGGCGGCCCGCAACGCGTCCGGCACATGATTGAGGTTGATTTCATATTGGCCGGGGCCGTTTTCCCGCAGCGTCGTATCGGCAAGAACACCCTGCGCCCTGCATGCGGTTGCGATATCATGGAAGACATCCTCGAAATCCTGCAATTCGGAAATCGACAGAACCTGTGTCTGGCCCGTGTGCCACCGGCCTTCGCGGCTGTGCGGCGGACGCACCGGATCGAGCGCAGAGCGAACCGGGTCGATCAGGTAAAATTCGAGTTCGGTCGCCACGACCGGCGTGAGGCCGGCCTTTTTGTAGGCTTCCAGCACCCTTGCCAGAACATTGCGCGGATCGCCATAAAACCCGGTTCCATCAGGATTTTTCATCGCGAGCAGGACTTGCGCGGTCGGCCGGCCAAGCCATGTCACCCGAGACAGCGTGCCGGGAACAGGAAAGCAGAACCCGTCCGGATCGCCCGTCCCTTCGGCGAGGCCTGCGGCATGCACATCGCGGCCCCAGATATCCAGCGCATAGACCGAGCGTGGGATCGCCATTCCCTTTTCAAGGACATCGATCGCCCTTTCGCGCGGAATCCATTTGCCGCGCGGCACGCCGTTCGCATCTATGACGAAGGCTTCGAGAATTTCGATATCGGGGTTATCGTCGAAAAATTTCTTTGCTTTTTCAATATCATCCATCATGCACCAGCAGGCCGTTTCTCTTCTGTTTCGCGCGCAGAAGCGCTTCGCTAACGAAAATCGTCCTGCTGTTGATAGATGAGAAACCTCGCCGTCATGATGACGCTTGCCCCTTTTCCCTTTTTATAAGCCCATGTTACGTGGCCCGCCGCGGGAAGGCCAGCGGATTCGGCCATCAGAGCGGGATGGCGAAAAGTGTACACGGTTTTCGCCAGAGATGACTTCAGTTCATCAGGATCTAGGGATTGAACCTTTCGGGTCGATAGGCATCGATGGCGATGACCGGCGTTTCTCCCAGCATGGTTTCCGCCAGCACACGGCCAGTGATGGGCCCGAGTGTGAGGCCGTGATGGGCGTGACCGAACGAGAACCACAATGTCCTGTGGCGCGGCGCCTTGCCGATGATCGGCATCATATCCGGTGTGCAGGGACGCGCGCCCATCCAGGGTTCCGCATCCAGCCTGCCGCCCAGAGGAAAGACGGTGCGGGCCACCCGTTCCGCCCGCTCGATCTGCACGGGGGATCTCGGCGCATCGCGTTCGGCAAATTCCGCGCCGGTCGTCAGGCGGATGCCTTTGCGCATTGGCGCGAGGAAATAACCGCGCTCGGCGTCGATCAACCAGTTGTTGAGCTTGGTTCCCTCCTGCGGCGCATAGTGCATGTGATAGCCGCGTTTCACGCCGAGCGGAAAGCGGTAACCGAGCCGTTCCGTCACCGTATCCGCCCAGGGGCCCAGTGCGACAACGGCATGTTCAGCCTCCACCGCCCCGGTTTCGGTGCGTACCGTCCAACCATTTGTCGTCTGGCTGAGCGTGGATGCGTCACCCCGGACAAAGGTTCCGCCAAGGCTCTCGAACAGTTTGACATAGGCGAGCGTCAGCGCATGTGGATCGCGCACCGACCATGGATCGTTCCATTTCAAACCGCCGACGAAATCGCGGCTGAGATGCGGCTCCGCCGCGGCGAGTTCCGCCCCATCGAGTTTCCTGTGGGAGATGCCGTGGTCGCGCGCCAGACGTTCGGCGAAAGCAAAGTCTGCATCCCGTCTTTCGGCGGTCCTGTAGGTCTCCATCCAACCGTTTTTTACGATTAGATCGCCTGCCTTGGCTTCATCGATCAGGATGCTGTGTTCGGAGACCGAGTGCTCGATCAGCGGCGCGTAGGCGCGGGCAATTGCTGCGTGGCGCGTGGCCGCAGAATTATACCAGTAGCGGCCAAGAAAAGGCGCGATCCTGGGCAGGGCAGAGAGATGATAACGGGCATCGATGCTGTTGTTCAGGGAATAGCGGAGAAGCCGGCTAACTTCCTGCGGGAAGGCGTAGGGAACGACACCCTCTCTCTGGATCAGTCCGGCATTGCCGAAGGAGGTTTCCTCACCCGGTCCCCGCCGGTCCACCAGCACCACCGATTTGCCCCTGCGGGCCAGTTGCAAAGCGACGGAGACCCCGATGATCCCCGCGCCCAAAACGATCACATCCGCTGCCATGGCATTCAATCCGTTTGCGTATCTCGTCCCCGCAACATGGGTCGGCATTTTGCGCAAAGCAACAGAAAAATCATCGTCTTAATAGAAACAGCAATGCGCCTGCTACTGGCTCACCGCTTTAGTTTCGACTGCCTCGATATTGAAAGCAGCAGCCAGCAAGGCCTTGGTATATTCCTGTTGCGGATCGGCGAATATCTCCGCTGCCGGGCCGCTCTCCACCACCTTGCCGTTGCGCATGACGATTACGTCGTTGGCAAGCGCTTTAACTACCTTCAGGTCATGACTGATGAAGAGATAGGCGACTTCGTGGCGGGCCTGAAGATCGCGCAAGAGATCAACCACCTGTGCCTGCACGCTCATGTCGAGCGCCGATGTGGGCTCGTCCAACATGACGAAGCGGGGTTTCAACACCATGGCGCGGGCAATGGCGATACGCTGACGCTGGCCACCGGAAAATTCATGCGGATAGCGCCAGCGCGTCGCCGGGTCGAGGCCGACTTCTTCCAGCGCTTGGGCGACGCGGGTATCCCGCTCATCGGCGGAAAGCTGTCGCTCGTGCACCTTCAGACCCTCGGCAACGATTTCGCCCACCGACATGCGTGGGCTGAGCGAACCGTAAGGATCCTGAAACACCACCTGAAGCCGATTTCTGAGGGGCTTCATCATTTCATAGGAATAGCTGTCGATCGACTGACCGATGAAACTGATACGCCCCTCAGACGCTATAAGACGCGATAGGGCGAGACCGAGTGTCGTTTTGCCGGAGCCGGATTCGCCCACGACGCCAACCGTCTGTCCTGCGCGCAGGGTAATATCGATACCGTCAACCGCCTTCACGTGGTCGACCACCTTGCGCATCAGCCCCGCCTTGATCGGGAACCAGACTTTTATGTCGTCGCCCTGCATGACGACAGGTTTGCTGGCATCGGAAAGCGGCGGCTCGCCCTTGGGTTCGGCAGCCAGAAGATGGCGGGTATAGGCATGCTGCGGATCGGTAAACACCTGCTCCACCGTGCCGGTCTCGACGATCTTTCCCTTGGTCATCACGCAGACACGATCGGCAAACTTACGGACAATGCCGAGATCGTGGGTGATGAACAGCATGGACATGCCGTGCCGGTTTTTGAGGTCGCTCAGCAGTTCAAGGATTTGTGCCTGAACGGTTACATCGAGTGCGGTCGTGGGTTCATCTGCGATCAGCAGTTTCGGCCGGTTGGCAAGCGCCATGGCGATCATCACGCGCTGCCGCTGGCCGCCGGACAATTCATGCGGATAGGCCTTCAGGCGCTTTTCCGGCTCGCGGATGCCCACCTGCAATAACAGTTCCAGCGTGCGCGCCCGCGCTTCAGCGCCGGTGATTGCCTGATGCAGCTCCAGAATCTCGCCGATCTGCCGCTCGATGGTGTGGAGCGGGTTGAGCGAGGTCATCGGCTCCTGGAAAATCATGGTGATGTCGTTGCCGCGAACAGCGCGCAACGCGCGTTCCGGCAGGGTCAGCATATCCTTGCCGTCGAACAGGATTTTGCCCGAAGGATGGCTCGCCGCCGGATAGGGCAGCAATTTGAGAATGGAGTTCGCCGTGACCGATTTTCCGGAGCCGGATTCCCCGACCAGGGCGACAACTTCGCCCGGCATCAGGTCGAAGGAAACATGATCTACGGCGACGCTGGTCGCTCCACCCTGATGAAAGGCAACGGAGAGATCACGGACGGAGAGAAGCGGCTGGGTCTTTGTTTCCATCATGGCGATCACCGGAACGTCTTGCGTGGGTCGAAGGCGTCTCGCACCGCCTCGCCGACGAAGATCAGCAGCGACAGCATGATGGACATGGTGAAGAAGGCCGTGAGGCCAAGCCAGGGCGCCTGAAGATTGTTCTTGCCCTGCGCGATCATCTCGCCCAGCGATGGCGATCCCGGCGGCATGCCGAAGCCGAGGAAATCGAGCGAGGTCAAAGTGGTGATCGAGCCGGAGAGGATGAACGGCAGGAAGGTCAGTGTTGCCACCATGGCGTTTGGCAGAAGATGCCGGAACATGATTGTCCAGTTGCCGACACCAAGGGCGCGGGCGGCGCGGACATATTCGAAGTTTCTGGCACGCAGGAATTCCGCGCGCACGATGCCGACGAAGCCGACCCATGAAAACAGCAACATGATGCCAAGCAGCACGAAGAAACCCGGCGGCAGAATAGCCGCGATGATCAGCAGGATGTAAAGCACTGGCATGGATGACCAGATTTCAATGAAACGCTGCAACAGCAGGTCCGTCCAGCCGCCGAAGTAACCCTGGATGGCGCCGGCAGTCACCCCAACGAGGGCGGATGCGATCGTCAGCGTCAGGCCGAAAAGCACGGAAATACGGAAGCCATAGATCATCCGCGCCGTGACGTCGCGCGCTTGATTGTCGGTTCCGAGCCAATTGAGATTGCCGAGCGTACAGCCGGGATCGGCATTACCCTGCGGATAGGCCGAGCAACGGTCCTTTTCATCCATCAGCCAGAATGGTGCCGTGGGGGCGGAATGCGGAATGTTGGAATTGACCGTCTGATAGGAATAGCGGATCGGCGGCCAGATCATCCAGCCATTGGCGTTGATCTCGTCCTGAATGAAGGAGGATTTGTAGTCAGTCTGGGCAAGGAACCCGCCAAACTTTTCCTCCGGATAATCGACCATGACCGGCACCAGAAATTCGCCCTTGTAGGAAGCGAAAATGGGTTTGTCATTGGCGATGAATTCCGCAATCAGGCTCAGGAAAAACAGGATCAGGAACAGCCAGAAGGACCAGTAACCGCGCCGGTTTGCCTTGAAATTCTGCCAGCGGCGCTTGGTGGTTGGTGAAAACCACGGGCGCTTCGGCTTTACCAATGTTTCCGTTGCGGCGGTATGGGCAAGCGTCATCACACGTCCCTCCGCTCGAAATCGATTCGCGGATCGATCCATGTGTAGATAAGGTCGGATAGGAGGCTGACCACGAGGCCCATCAGCGAAAAGATGAAGAGCGTGCCGAACACGATCGGGTAGTCGCGATTGACGACCGAGAGATAGCCGAGGCGGCCTAGGCCATCCAGCGAGAAGATATTCTCGATCAGCAGCGAACCGGTGAAGAATGCCGAGATGAAGGCGCCCGGAAAACCGGCGATCACGATCAGCATAGCATTGCGGAAGACGTGGCCATAAAGAACCTTGCGTTCGCTGAGCCCCTTGGCGCGGGCGGTCACGACATATTGCTTCTTGATCTCGTCGATGAAGGAATTCTTCGTCAGAAGCGTCGTCGTCGCGAAAGCCGAAAGCGATAGCGCGATCAGCGGCAGGGTCAGGTGCCAGAAATAGTCGATGATCTTCTGCCACCAGTTCAGCTGGTCAAAATTGTCCGATACCAGACCGCGCAGCGGGAACCAGTCGAAGAACGATCCGCCGGCGAAAAGCACGATGAGAAGAATGCCGAACAGGAAGCTTGGAACGGCATAACCGATGATGATGATGCCTGATGTCCAGATATCAAAGGTCGAGCCGTCGGAAACGGCTTTCTTGATGCCGAGTGGAATGGAGATCATGTAGGAGATGATCAGGATCCAGAAGCCGAGCGACATCGAGACCGGCAGCTTGTCGATGATGAGATCGATGACCGAGGAATTGCGGAAGAAGCTGTCGCCGAAATCGAAGCGTATGTAATTCCACATCATTTCGAGAAAACGGGTGAGCGGCGGCTTGTCGAAACCGAACTGTTTCTCAAGCTTGGCGATCAGCTCCGGATCAAGGCCCTGCGCACCGCGATATTTCGAGCCGCTTTCATCGAAACCGCCGGACTGGCCCATAAGATCGCCGCCGCCGGAGAGGCGGTCGGAGGCGCTGTCGCCCTGCCCAGTCAGTTGCGCGACGACCTGTTCCACCGGCCCGCCCGGCGCGAACTGGATGACAAGAAACGAAATGCCCATAATGCCGATAATGGTCGGGATCATCAGCGCCAGACGTCTGAGAATATAGGCGCCCATCAGCTTTTGCTCCCGGCTGATACGTCAGCGGTTTTCGTTTCTGTCAAACCCGGTCCTTTCCTGAAAGCGCTGCCTTGCGCGATCCAAGCGATTCGTCTCGCCCTATGTGAATCAAGCCTTCGGCGCGAAAGCAAGCGGGGCGTCAGTTCGCGGCCTGGCTGGACCACCATGCTTCCGGAAAACCGATGCCATATTGCGGCAGGTTTTCCGGACGGATGAGCGTGTTCCAGTAAGCGACGAACATCTCGCCGCGATAAAATTGCGGTATGACGTAGCTGTTTGCCAGAAGCACCCGGTCAAGCGCCCGCGCGGCGGCCACCTGCTCATCCCGGTTGGGCGCAAATATGACCTTCCTGACCAAAGCGTCGACGGCAGGGTTCTTGATGCCGGCGAGATTGTTGGAACCCTGCCGGTCGGCCGCCGCCGAACCCCAGAAATCCGCCTGTTCGTTTCCGGGATTTGCCGACGTCGCCCAGAGCTTGACCGCAACGTCGAAATCGAAGCTGCGGGTACGGTTGGTATATTGCGAGGCATCGACGGTGCGGATGGTCGCATTGACGCCGATCTTCTTCAGGTTCTGGACATAGGGCAGGATGGTTCTTTCCATGCCGGAGGAATCGATCAGAAACTCCATATCCAGCGGCTGCCCGCTCGCCGCGTTGACCATGCGGTTGCCGCGAAGCTCATAACCGGCCTCCTTCATCAGCTTTACCGCCTCGCGCAGATTGTCACGCTGTTTGGCGGGTTCACCCGCGACGGGATTGCTATATTCGGTGGTGAAGACCTCCGGCGGCACCTGATCCTTCAACTCCTGAAGAATTTCGAGTTCACGACCGGTCGGCAGGCCGGAAGAGGCGAGCTCGCTGCCCATGAAAAAGCTGTTGATGCGCTGAAACTGACCGTAAGCCAGCGTCCTGTTCAGCTCTTCGAAGTCGAAAGCATAGTTGAGCGCCTTGCGCAGTTTCGGGTTCTGGAACTTCTCCCGCCGCATGTTCGGCACGAAGGCCTGCATGATGCCGACGGCGCGATAGATGTTCGGCAATTCCTCCTTTGTGACGCGGCCTTCCTTGACGGCCGGAAAATCATAACCAGTGACCCAGCGGCTGGAAGAAGCTTCCTGCCGGAAATCGACTGTGCCTGATTTGAAAGCCTGGAACTCGACGTCCTGATCGGCAAAGAAGGTATAGGTGATTGTTTTGAAATTGTGCTGGCCGACATTCACATTGATGTCCTTGCCCCAATAGTCGTCACGTCGCTCATAGGTCATCGTCGATCCGGGAGACAGCGACGCTATTTTATACGGGCCAGACCCCATCACCGGCTCCAGCGTGCCACGCGATATGTCGCGCGGCTTGCCATCAGGACCAACGCCCTCCCACCAGTGTTTGGGAACAATCAGCAACTGCCCAACGATCTGCGGCAATTCGCGATTGTTCTTTTCATCGAAGGTAAAGGTGATGTCCCTTTCACCCGTCACCTCTGCCTTGGTGACATGGGTGTAATAGGTCGCAAGCTGCGGGCTGAGATCTTTGGCTTTTTCAAAACTGAAGACGACATCTTCCGGCGTCACCGGCTTGCCGTCGGCCCATTTCGCTTCTGCGCGCAGCCGGAAGGTGGCTTTGGAGATATCGTCGGGATAGCTCACGCCCTCTGCCAGGAGACCGTAGGAGGCCGAGAGTTCCTCTTCAGTCGATTTCATCAGAGTGTCGAAAACCAGTGAAAGACCTGTAGCCGCCTCACCCTTGGCGAGCAGCGGATTGAGCGTGTCGAAGGTTCCCGACGTCGACAGGCGTAGCGTGCCGCCTTTCGGCGCCTTGGTGTTCACATAGTCAAAATGATCAAAACCATCGGGATGTTTCAATTCACCGACCGTCGAGATTCCCTTTCGCCAGACATCCGCAGACTGTGCGGAGGCGGCCGCCGGCATCAGCATGGCGGAGGCCGCAAGAGCGACGAGGAGCCGGGATTTCAACGGTGCCAATTTCATTCGGGACGTTCCCTGTTTTCGTGTTTGTTGAAGAGAGCATAAAACAAACATTGGCAAAAAACAGATGCTCCGGCTCACAAGCTCTTTATTGAGGCCTTTATTCGCATGCCTTGGTGCGGGCGACTTGAAACATGGTTTCAACAAAATCCCGATCCAGTTTATCCTGAGGGGCGAGAGAATCATTTAGTCGGAACGGGCACGAATATATGACGGCGGGATCATCCAGAGTTTTCAAGGCGGCCATGCTGGCGATTTCGGTCGTTTCGGCGCTCCAGTTGCAGACGCAAATCGCATCGGCCGAGGACAGGCCCGCGAAAGAAGTATTCGGCCACATCGACCTGCCATCTGCGAATAGCTCCCAGCCGATCGGCTCCTATGCAAAGGGATGTCAGTCCGGCGCCATCGCAATGCCCGCAGATGGCCCGACGTGGCAAGCCATGCGCCTTTCCCGCAATCGCAACTGGGGCCAACCGCAGCTCATTTCCTTCCTCGAGCGGTTTTCGCAGGATGCACAGAAAATCGGCTGGCCGGGCCTGTTGCTCGGCGATATCTCACAGCCGCGCGGTGGACCGATGCTGACAGGCCATGCCTCGCACCAGATCGGCCTCGATGTCGATGTGTGGTGGCGGCCCATGCCGAACCCGAGGCTGACGGTGCAGCAGCGCGAGACGCTGCCTTTCATTTCCATGCTTGATAAGTCCAAGTTCCTGACGGTCGATGACCGCAAATGGTCGCCGCTCAATGCACGGCTGGTAATGATGGCAGCGAGCTATCCGCAGGTGGAGCGGGTCTTCGTTAACCCGGCAATCAAGCAGAAACTCTGCCAGACATGGACCGGCGACCGCACCTTCATGGGCAAGATCAGGCCAATCTACGGTCACGACGAACATTTCCACATCCGGCTGGAATGCCCGCCCGGCGCGCCCAACTGCAAACCTCAGGCAGAAGTTGGCAAAGGTGACGGTTGCGACAAGTCGCTGGCCTGGTGGTTCACCAAGGAACCATGGGCGCCGCCGAAAAAAGACCCCAATGCCAAGCCGGTGAAACCCCGTCAGGTCATGGTCTCCGATCTGCCCGCAGCCTGTGCCGCCGTGGCCGCCGCCCCATCCGCCAATACGGAAGGTTTTGCTGCCCAGGCATATTCCCCGGCGCAGGCCGTGCGCCAGCAAGGCGTGGAACAGATAATCCAGAACGCTCCGGCCATTCAGCCACCTGCGGATATTCCGCTTCCGACCCAGCGCCCGACATTGAACTGAAACAGAAATGCGGCATTAAACAGCTTCCCTTTTCAAATGGGGACAAGCTGTTATAGAAGGCTTCAAATCGATTTAATTCTTTATGGGAACAGGCTGGGGACATGGCAGGACAACGCTGTATCGCACTCATCGCTCACGACGAGAAAAAAGACGATATGGCGGATTTTGCGCGTCATCACCAAAAGGCGCTTTCCGGCTTCAAGATCGTCGCCACCGGCACCACCGGCGGGCGCGTTCAGGAAGCCTGCCCCGGCCTCAGCGTCATTCGCCTCAAAAGCGGCCCGCTTGGCGGCGACCAGCAGATCGGTGCGATGATCGCCACCGGTGAGGTCGATATGCTTATCTTCTTCACCGACCCGCTGACGGCGATGCCGCATGATGTGGATGTGAAGGCGCTGACGCGGCTTGCCACGGTTTACGATATTCCCATGGCGCTCAATCGCGCCACCGCAGAAAACCTGATCGACTTCAACCTCGCCGAATGACGCGCCAACATGGAACAGGTAATGCCGAAGACGTCCGATACCGAATATCTTTCCTTTCCGATCCTTCTTGGCGACATCGGCGGCACCAATGCCCGCTTTTCCATTCTGATCGATTCCTTTGCGGAACCGGTGCACCTCAGCACCGTGAAAACAGCGGAATATCCGACAATTGACGACGCCATCCAGCAGGCGGTTCTGGACAAGACCTCGCTTCAGCCCGTGTCGACCATCCTTGCGATCGCCGGCCCCATCGAAGGCGACGAGATTCCGCTGACCAACTGCCATTGGGTCGTTAAGCCGAAGGATATGCTGGCCAAACTCGGCCTGAAGGACGTCATCGTCATCAACGATTTCGAGGCGCAGGCACTGGCTATTGCCGCGCTCGACGACGACAACCGCGATTCTATCGGCTCCGGCAAAAAAGACATGCTGGCATCGCGCGTCGTTCTCGGACCAGGCACAGGCCTTGGCGTTGCCGGTCTGGTTTACGCCCGGCATATGTGGTTTCCCGTACCCGGCGAAGGCGGCCACATCGATATCGGCCCCAGAAGCGCGCGTGACTATGCGGTCTTTCCGCATATCGAGACCATCGAGGGCCGTATCGCCGGCGAACAGATCCTTTGCGGGCGCGGGCTGGTCAATCTTTACCGGGCCATCTGCACCGCCGATGGCATCGAGCCGATCTTTTCCGATCCGGCCGACATAACCTCGCAGGGGCTTTCGGGCCAGAACCCGCAGGCGAAAGAGACGCTTTCGCTTTTCAGCACCTATCTCGGCCGTGTGGCGGGTGACCTTGCCCTGATCTTCATGGCCAAGGGCGGTGTCTATCTCGCAGGTGGCATTTCGCAGAAAATCGTTCCCGCGCTGAAAAGCCCTGAATTCCGGGCGGCGTTCGAAGACAAGGCGCCGCACAGTGCCCTGATGCGCAGCATTCCCACCTTCGTCGTTACCCATCCACAGGCGGCCCTTTCCGGTCTCGCCACCTACGCGCGCACCCCTTCGGATTTCGGCCTTTCACTCGACGGGCGGCGCTGGAGAGCCTGATCTGCGCTTGGGACAGACTTGCGAAGCGGGCGGGCGGTCTTTAACGTCGGTGAGGTATGGGTCAGTCAATTGAATGGCGACCTTGAACGGCAGCACGTGAAAAGTGAGTGAAGGCATGAGCGGCAGCGATATGAAACTGGTGGTGGTTGGTGCGGCGGGCCGCATGGGACAGGCGCTGATCCGCCTTATTCACCAGACACCGGGTGTAACGCTGCATGCCACCGTCGCACGCGAAGGGTCTGCTTTTGTTGGCCGCGATGCCGGCGAGATTGCCGGTCTCGGACCAATCGGCATCAAGATCACCAGCGATCCCTTGCAGGCATTCCTGCATGCGGAAGGGGTGATCGACTTCACCTCGCCTGCAACCAGCGTCACTTTCGCCGGTCTCGCCGCGCAGGCCCGCATCGTACACGTCATCGGCACCACCGGTTGCTCACTGGGCGACGAGGAAAAATTCAAGGCAGCGTCACGCCATGCCCGCATCGTCAAATCGGGCAATATGAGCCTCGGCGTCAATCTGCTCAGCGTTTTGACGCAGCAGGCCGCCAAGGCACTGGATGCGCAGAACTGGGATATCGAAATCCTTGAAATGCACCACAAACACAAGGTGGACGCGCCCTCCGGAACAGCGCTGCTGCTCGGCGAAGCGGCGGCAGCGGGCCGCAAGGTCGATCTCGCCACCTCCTCCGTTCGCGTGCGTGACGGGCATACGGGTGCCCGCGAAGCGGGCACAATCGGTTTTGCGACCCTGCGCGGCGGCTCGGTGATCGGAGAACATTCGGTGATCTTCGCTGGCGAGGGAGAGCGCGTCGAGCTTTCCCACTACGCCGGCGACCGCTCCATCTTCGCACGCGGCGCGATTGCGGCGGCGGTCTGGGCCTTCGACAAGAAGCCGGGCTTCTACTCGATGCTGGATGTTCTCGGCCTTTCGCAGGCAGAATAACGCTTCAGTCTATGTCTGCGCCTTAATTTTCCACGGTAAACTCAACCGTATCTGCCGAGAACCGGCTGATGGCATATTGCACGGGAATGCCGTCCATATCCGCGTTCAGCGCCTGAGTGACGAGCAGTATTGCGCCCGGCGACAATTCGAGATCGGCCAGATCCTGCGTATCGGCGTGGCTCGCGGAAATGACGGTAGAGATGCGCACATAATCCGCGACGCCCAGCATTTCGAAGGCGGCGGTGATCGACCCACTTTTTTGATAGGCTTCCCCTATCCCTGAAAAACGGTCCGCCGGAAACCACGTGGTCGAGCGCGAAACCGGCCGGCTGTCGGCCTTTCGCAGGGTTTCCAGACGCACAAGCGGTGCACCCGGCTGCAATTGCAGCCGTGCCGCCAGGTCGGCATTTGCCGGCTCGGTGGTGTGGGAAAGAAGCAGCGCCTGCATATCCTTCACCTGATCGCTGATACCGGCCGTGAACCGTGTGCGCAGTGAAATCGGAAAACTCAGTCGTTCCTTGCGCGCAATCATCGTGCCGCGCCCCTGCCTCGCCTCGAGAATGCCTTCGCTTGCCAGCGCGGCAATGGCGCTCCTGACGGTATGGCGGTTGACACCGAATTTTTCGGCCAGCGTCATTTCTGGCGGCAACATGCCGGTTTCGTCGTGATCGCCCGCTGCGATCTCGCCCCTGATCCTGTCGGCGATCTGTCGCCAGAGCGCCACGCCGTTCTTTCTTTTCATCGCTGCCGAAGGGCTCATGTCACACGCTTGTCATTCATCGACGTTAATTGTAACTTATATTGTATAGTTGTCTATATCAATATACATTAGAGGTCAAGCGATGAATAACGAAGCTGCGAATTCACATGCGGAAAGGAAACGGGTGGTAGCACTTCTTGCCCGCGCCACCGTTCAGGAACTTGAGGCGGTCTGGAGCCGGCAGGATGCCAGCCCGCAGACGGAAAACGTGCGGGGGCCTGAAACCGGCCTCGTGATGGTCAAGGGCCGTATCGGCGGTGGCGGTGCGCCCTTTAATCTGGGCGAAACCACCGTGACCCGGGCAACCGTGAAGCTCGCATCCGGCACCGTCGGCCATGCGCATGTGCTCGGCACCGGTCGCAAGAAGGCCTGGTACGCTGCGGTTTTCGATGCGCTCTGGCAGGAAAACCCGACACGCGGCTTCATCGAGACCGAGCTTCTTTCACCGGTCGAAAAAAGACTGGCCGAGGAGAAAGACCGGAAAACGAAAGAAACAACCGCAACTCGTGTGGATTTCTTCACCATGGTTCGAGGAGAGGATTGATGGGCGTGAAAGCCGAAGCATTGACGGGCGGTTTTTCCGACGCCGTTTTCGATTCACAGCGAATCTTCAAGAAGCTCATGGACGGCATGGCCCGGCCAGGCACAGCGCAAACGATTGAAACAACAGTTGCCCCGCCGCTGCCGCTTGGTGCGGCCAGCGGCGCCGTTCTTCTTGCACTTTGCGATCATGACACGCCGGTCTGGCTGAGCGGCGCGCTACGCAAAACCACGGTGCCGGGATGGATCGGGTTTCACACCGGGGCGGTTACAACAGAGGAAAAAAGCGCGGCGCATTTCGCCGTCATTGAGGCGGGAAGCGCAATTGCCTCCTTCGGTCTCTTTGCCCAAGGCAGTCAGGAATACCCCGACCGTTCCACGACGGTCATCATTGAATTGCCCGATCTTGACGGCGGACGGGAACTGCTGCTGTCCGGCCCCGGCATCCGCCATATCAACATCATTAGCCCATCCGGCCTGCCGGACATATTCCCGAGGCTATGGGCGGAAAACAACGCCATCTTCCCGCGCGGCATCGACGTCATCCTGACGGCTGGCGACAAATTCGTCTGCCTGCCGCGCACGACGCGCATTCAACCCGTGGAGGCATAAGATGTATGTTGCTGTCAAAGGCGGGGAAACCGCCATCGCCAACGCCCACCGGCTTCTGGCCGACAAGCGGCGCGGAGACCGCGACCTGCCCGCCATGACGGTGGCGCAGATCGTTTCGCAGCTTTCGCTCGCCGTTGACCGGGTGATGGCGGAGGCTTCGCTTTACGACCAGTCGCTGGCCGCCCTTGCCGTCAAGCAGTCTCGCGGCGACATGATAGAAGCGATTTTCCTGCTGCGCGCCTACCGCACGACCCTGCCCCGTTTCGGCTACTCTGTTCCCGTGGATACTGCGAATATGACGGTCCAACGGCGCGTTTCGGCAACCTACAAGGATTTGCCCGGCGGGCAATTGCTGGGACCGACCTTCGATTACACCCACCGCCTGCTCGATCCCTCGCTGCTGGAGGACGGAGCTGTCGAGATCCCTGCCATCCGTGAGGGCGAGACAGAATACGTCATGCGCGTATCCGACATTCTCGCCGAAGAAGGCTTGATCGAAAGTGACGGCGACATGCCAGACGACCACGTTGCCGGCGATCTGACACGCGAACCAATAGAGTTTCCGATGGCGCGCGACCTGCGCCTTCAATCGCTTGCACGCGGCGACGAGGGCTTTCTTCTGGCGCTCGCCTATTCGACGCAGCGCGGTTACGGACGCACACACCCCTTCGTCGGTGAAATCCGCATCGGCGAGGTGGAGGTCGAACTGGATGTGCCGGAGCTCGGTTTTGCTGTCTCGCTCGGCGACATCAAGGTCACTGAATGCCAGATGGTCAACCAGTTCAAGGGTTCTGCCAAGGCACCTCCGCAATTCACCCGCGGTTACGGTCTGGTGTTCGGCCAGAGCGAGCGCAAGGCGATGGCCATGTCGCTGGTTGATCGTGCGCTACGCGCCGCTGAATTCGGTGAGGATGTGGTTGCCCCGGCGCAGGACGAGGAATTCGTCATCTCGCACGCCGACAATGTGCAGGCGACGGGCTTTGTCGAACATCTGAAATTGCCGCACTACGTGGATTTTCAGGCCGAACTGGGCTTGGTGCGCAAAATGCGCGCAGATTTCGATGCGACCGACACCGATGCCGGGGAATGGATGAGCGATGCCGCCGAATGACTCAGCGACTGTGCTGCTCGCCGAACCAATAGGCGCAAAAGACGGTCAATGCTGCAAAAGCGGCAAAGAACACGGCTGCAAGAATTCCAATCTCCATGAGCTTGTACTCCTTTTTTCGCAAGGTTAACGCGCAATGCTTAAAGAAGTTTCATTCGACGACGGGCTGGCTGCCTACAACTTCGCCTATCTGGACGAACAGACCAAGCGGATGATCCGCCGGGCGATCCTTAAGGCAATTGCCATTCCCGGTTATCAGGTTCCCTTCGCTTCCCGTGAAATGCCCATGCCTTACGGCTGGGGCACCGGCGGCGTGCAGGTGACCGCCGCCATCCTCGGTCCAGACGATGTCCTGAAGGTTATCGACCAGGGCGCCGACGACACCACCAACGCCGTTTCCATCCGCGCCTTCTTCCAGAAAGTCGCTGATGTCGCCGTCACCACACGCACCAAGGATGCAACCATCATCCAGACGCGGCACCGCATTCCCGAAGAAGAACTGCATTCGGGGCAGGTGCTTGTCTATCAGGTTCCCATTCCTGAACCCTTGCGGTTCCTCGAGCCGCGCGAGACCGAAACCCGCGTCATGCATGCGCTGGAGGAATACGGTCTGATGCACGTCAAGCTTTATGAGGACATCGCCCGCAACGGCCGTATCTCCACCACCTATGCCTATCCGGTGAAGGTTGCGGGGCGCTATGTGATGGACCCCTCGCCAACCCCGAAGTTCGACAATCCGAAAATGCACCTGTCGGACGCCCTGCAATTGTTCGGGGCCGGGCGCGAAAAGCGCATCTATGCCGTGCCACCCTACACGGATGTCGTGAGCCTGGATTTCGAGGACCATCCGTTTGAAATCCAGAGCTTCGACAAGCCCTGCGCGCTGTGCGGCGGGGAGAATGTCTATCTGGACGAGGTGGTGCTGGACGACAAGGGCGGGCGGATGTTCGTCTGCTCCGATACCGACCATTGCGAAGACCGCCGCGCCCATGGCCACAAGGGCCATTTGCTGGCGGATGTGAAGGAGGCCGCAGAATGAGCGACGCACCGCTTCTGAAAGTCAGGGACGTTTCGAAATATTACGGCGACCGCGCCGGTTGCCGCAACGTCTCCTTCGAGCTTTATCCGGGCGAGGTTCTGGCAATCGTCGGCGAATCCGGCTCCGGCAAGACCACGCTTCTCAACTGCATTTCCACACGGCTCGTGCCGACGGCTGGCAGCGTGGAATATCGCATGCGCGATGGCTCGGTGCGAGACCTCTATCATATGGGCGAGGCCGAACGGCGTTTCCTGATGCGGACAGACTGGGGTTTCGTGCACCAGAACCCAGCGGATGGACTGCGCATGGCGGTTTCGGCGGGCGCCAATGTCGGCGAGCGGCTTATGGCTGTCGGTAACCGGCATTACGGCAATATCCGGCAATCAGCCAGCGAGTGGCTGGAACGGGTGGAAATAGGCACAGACCGCATTGACGACCAGCCTCGCGCCTTTTCCGGCGGCATGCGTCAGCGTCTGCAGATTGCCCGCAACCTGGTGACCTCACCGCGCCTCGTCTTCATGGACGAACCGACCGGCGGCCTCGATGTTTCGGTGCAGGCACGCCTGCTCGATCTCGTGCGTGGTCTCGTCAACGATCTCGGCCTCGCCGTTATCGTCGTCACCCATGATCTGGCGGTCGCGCGGCTGCTTTCCCATCGCATGATGGTGATGAAGGGTGGTGACGTCATCGAACACGGTCTGACAGACCGGGTGCTGGATGATCCGCGCGAACCCTACACGCAATTGCTTGTTTCCTCCATTTTGCAGGTTTGACGCCATGCCGACACCCCTCATCGTTTCGGAAGTCTTTAAAAGCTTCACCATGCATCTTCGCGATGGCATCGAACTGCCTGTTGTCCGCGATGTCAGTTTCTCCGTGTCCGGCGGAGAATGTGTCGTGCTCGGCGGCCCGTCCGGCATCGGCAAAAGCTCGATCCTGAAAATGCTCTATGGCAATTATGCCATCGACAGCGGCCAGATCCTCATCCGCCACGAGGATCAGGTCATCGACATGGGCAGCGCCTCGCCGCGCACCATCCTCGAGATTCGCCATCGCACCATCGGGTATGTCAGCCAGTTTCTGCGCACCGTGCCGCGCGTTCCGGCGATCGACGTCGTCGCCGAGCCGCTTTTTGCGCGCAAGGTTGCCGCAGAAGAGGCCCGCGAGCAGGCAGCCGTTCTGCTTTCGAAACTCAACCTGCCGCGGGAATTGTGGTCGCTGCCGCCAGCAACCTTTTCCGGCGGCGAGCAGCAGCGCGTCAACATCGCACGCGGTTTCATCACCGATCACGCGATCCTGCTTCTCGATGAACCGACCGCATCCCTGGATGCCGCCAACCGACGGGTGGTCGTGGAGATGATCGCGGAAAAGAAGCGCAAAGGGACGGCCTTGCTCGGTATTTTCCATGACGAGGAAGTGCGGGAAGCCGTGGCCGATCGCGTTCTGGATGTCTCGCAATTCTCCCCCCGGAAGGCAGCGGCATGAGTGTGAAGGTCGGTCTCGAACCTGTTGTCCACGAAAGTGCCCGTGTCACCAATTCATCGATCGGCCGCTATACCGAAATCTCGGAACGCTGCCGCATCGAGGAAGTGGAGATGGGCGACTATTCCTATGTCATGCAGGACGGTGCGATCTGGTGCGCCACCATCGGCAAATTCGTCAACATCGCCGCATCCGTCCGCATCAACGCGACCAATCATCCGATGTCGCGCGCCACACTTCACCATTTCACCTACCGTGCCCGCAATTATTGGGACGACGCCGATGATGAAAATGACTTCTTCGCCGCCCGCCGCGCCAAGCGCGTGGTGATCGGCCACGATGTCTGGATCGGCCATGGCGCGACCATCCTGCCTGGCGTCACAATCGGAAACGGTGCGGTAATCGGGGCCGGTGCGGTCGTGTCGAAAGACGTTGCGCCCTATACCATCGTCGGCGGCGTACCCGCCCGGCTGATCAGGAACCGCTTCCCGGCGGACCTTGGCCAGCGCATGGACGATCTCAAATGGTGGGACTGGGACCACGCAACGCTGCGCGGCGCACTGGACGATTTCCGCACCCTCGCCGCCGAGGATTTCGTGGCGAAATACGCCGGGTAAAATCGCCCCACACCGAAGAAACTGCAGATTCCGGGGTCATGCTCCGGGGTCTCCCTAACAATGTCTGCGAGACACCCGCCGGCCTCAATCCGGTGGCACGACTACTAAAAGGTTCGCAGGCGACCACGCGCACGCCTTATCTGCGCATTCTGTAATATTTTCTTCATCAAACTGACATTCACGCTTCACGCACCGCTGTTAGGTCGAACCCCATCAGAAGAAGATTGGACGGGGAAATGAGCTTTCACCTGAAGCAAGTCACGCGCCGTTTCGGCAACCACACTGCGGTCGATTCCGTGAATGTGGAAATTCCGCAAGGCCAGATGGTTGGCGTGATTGGACGTTCTGGCGCAGGAAAGTCAACGCTGCTGCGCATGATCAACCGCCTCGTCGATCCCTCCTCGGGTTCCATTCACTTCAACGACACGGAAGTCTCTTCGCTGAAGGGTGCCGCCCTGCGCAACTGGCAGCGCGACTGCGCGATGATCTTCCAGCAGTTCAATCTGGTGCCGCGTCTCGACGTGCTCACCAATGTCATGCTCGGCCGCCTGAACCACCGTTCGACCGTGCTCAGCCTGTTCAACATCTTCACGGATGAAGAGCGCCTGATGGCGATTGCCGCCCTCGAGTGGCTCGGCATCGAGCACGTAGCCATGCAGGCGGCGGGCACGCTTTCCGGCGGCCAGCAGCAGCGCGTCGCTATCGCCCGGGCACTAATGCAGTCTCCGAAGATGGTTCTCGCCGACGAGCCGATCGCCTCTCTCGATCCCCTGAACGCCAAGATCGTCATGGACGCCCTGCGCGACATCAACGAGCGTGAAGGCATCACCGTCATAACGAATCTGCATACGCTGGATACGGCGCGCAATTATTGCGAACGCATTATCGGCATGTCGCAGGGTCGAGTCGTTTTCGACGGAACACCCGCCGAACTGACGGCGGCGGCGGTCACCGAGATTTACGGCACGGATTCACACGGCGCCGGCATCGACGAGACCATGACCTCGACCAGCATCAATATTCCCGGCGCGCAGCTTGCCGCGCGTCCGGTTCAGCAATCTGCCGGTCCCGAACCGCTGGCTCTCGCCGGGCTCTGAGGAACCGCTCAGCATCGTTTGCGCCCGCGTCAAGGGCCGATACTTCACAACAAACTCCGGCTCGCCGGGAAACAGGAGAAAGTCCATGTTGAAGAAAATCCTTCTTTCGGCAGTCGCCCTTGGCGTTCTGGCCGGTTCGGCCATGGCTCAGGACGTCAAGGTCCTGCGTATCGGCCTCGACGGTTCGGAAAATGAAGCCGACCAGATCCGCAACACGAAGTGCGTTGCGGATGGCCTCAAGGCTGCAACCGGCGTTTCCGAAGTTCAGGTTTTCCCGTCGCCGGACTATAACGGCGTTATCCAGGGCCTGCTCGGCGGCACCATCGACATTGCATCCATGGGCGCTTCTTCCTACGCCAAGATCGCCATTGCCGATCCCAAGGCCGTCGATCCGATCCTGACCTATACCGGCTCTGACGGTTCCAGCGGCTACTACACGATCATGGTTGCCCGCAAGGACAGCGGCATCAAGTCTCTGGCTGACGCCAAGGGCAAGAAGATCGGCTTCGCCGACCCTGACTCCACCTCGGGCTTCCTCGTCCCGAACGTATCGATCCCGAAGGAAACCGGCGTTCCGGTCAAGGAATATTTCTCCGAAACCGGCTTCGGCGGCGGCCATGAGAACCTCGTTCTCGCCGTTCTCGACAAAAAGTTCGACGTCGGCACGACATTCGGTTCGGGCGTCGGCAAGTGGGAAGAAGGCTACTCCGGCGGCAACCTTCACCAGATGGTCAAGAAGGGCAACCTCGACATGGACGATATCGTTCAGGTCTGGAAGTCCCCGCTGATCCCGAACGGTCCGCTTCTCGTTGCGAACAAGATCGGTGACAGCATGAAGCAGAAGGTCGAAGACTTCTTCATGGAACTGCCGAAGAAGGATCTCGCCTGCTTCCAGGGTTACACCCAGGGCAAGAACACTGCCTACATCAAGGTCGACCCGGCTTTCTACCAGACGATCATCGACGCTCGTAAGTCCGTTATCGGCGGCTGATCCTCAGATCATATCCGGAAGCGGCGGTGCCTTGCGGCACCGCCGCTTTTGCCAATAAAGGAAAGCGGCATGGCGACCACACTGCAACATGGTACCCTCACGCCCGAGGGATTGAGCGCATCGTCCCGAACGGTGATGCGTCATTATCAACAGCAGCTTAGGACACGGCGGATTTATACCGTTATGTCGCTCGTTATCTTCCTCATCGTCCTTGCCGCCTCACTGAATTTCGCCAATGAGGCCAATTCGGGCAAGTTCTTCGAGCGCCTGCCATATTTTTTCGACTTCATGAAAACATTCGTGCCGGATAGCCCGCTCGAGGTCTTCCGGGCGATGTTCGACCTGCCGTCGCCCTATGACAACGGTTCGCTGAAATACAACTATGTCGCGGATCGCGTTTACATCACCAACGGTTTCTACATACCGCATTTCGTCTATCAGCTGATCATCACGCTCAACATCGCGCTGGTCTCGACGATAATAGGCACGACCTTCGCATTTGTGCTGTGCTTCTTTGCCTCCACCAACCTTATCGGTGCCGGCCTCGTGCGCTGGGTGGTACGCCGGGTAATGGAGATCCTGCGCGCCTTTCCGGAGATCGTCGTCGCGGGATTGCTGACTGCCATCTTATCGATCGGGCCGATCGCGGCGATCATCGCGATTTCCGTGCACACCATCGGGGCTCTGGGGAAGCTATTCTTCGAAGTCGTGGAAAATGCCGACATGAAGGCGGATGAAGGGCTGCGTGCCGCGGGTGCCAACTGGCTGGAGCGAGTGCGCTTTGCCATCGTGCCGCAGGTCCTGCCCAATTTCGTGTCCTATGCATTGCTGCGTGCCGAAATCAACGTACGCGCCTCGACCATCATCGGCGCCGTTGGTGGTGGCGGCATTGGCGAGGTCTTCCGGCTGTCGATCGGTAACGATCACGCCTCCAAGACCTATGCCATCATCATCCTGCTGCTGATCACCATCATCGCCGTAGACCAGTTTTCAAGCTGGTTGCGCCGCAGGCTGATCGGCCATCAATCCTTCGAATTCGGACGGGGAGCGGCCTGATGTCGTCCAGCTTCATTCTCAATACCGCAGACCGCGAGAGGCTGACGGCCGCACATCCCGCAATTTTCAATCGCGGATTCATGCAGCGATACGGCTTGCTGACCGGTATTGTCGCCGTCCTCGTCTATCTCACCGCCTGCTTTTTCTTCTTCAATGTCGGCCCCGCTTTCATGCAGGGCCGATGGGATCGCGCTTCGAGCTACATTCAGGACTGGTATTCCTGGCGGGCCCAGCCACGCCTTCGTTTCGAAGACGGCAAGGTGAACCCGCAGTGGTCAAGCCGGATGCAATATCCCGCCGATGCGCCGATCGACTGGCTGCAACCCTTGCCGGATGGTGGCTACAGCGTCGTTTATGCGGGTACGCAAAACCGTCTGGACGTAACGCCGACCCGGGTGGACGTCTATGTGGACGGCAAGAACTATCCCGTCATCATCAATGGCGACAAGGCTCTGGCGCCTGAGGTCCTGCCGCAAGAGATCACGCAGGACGGCAACAAGGTTCTCGTGCACTACGGTTTTGCCGGACAGGCGGAAATCCGCACCAGCCAGGTTTACGTGCAGCGGCGGTTCCTCGGGTGGGCGAACTTCCTGTTCGATACCAAATCGGAATTCTGGGGCAAGAGCTACGGCGACCTTGCCGCACTGGCGCTGTGGGGGGAAAGGCTCGATCCCACGCGCTCAAACATAAGCCACATGGTCGATGATTTCCTCGACAATGGTGTCTGGCAGCACGCCGATATTCTTTCCAAGCTGATGCAGACGCTGGTGATGGCCTTTGTGGGCACGCTGTTCGGCACGCTCGTTGCCCTGCCGCTCGCTTTTCTCGCCGCACGCAATATCACCGCCAACAGGGCCGCCAACTGGGGCATGAAGCGTCTGTTCGACTTCCTGCGCTCGATCGACATGCTGATCTGGGCGCTGTTTTTCACCCGCAGCTTCGGTCCGGGGCCGATCCCCGGCATTGCCGCGATCTTTTTCACCGATACCGGCGCGCTCGGCAAGGTCTATGCCGAGGCGCTGGAGAATGTTGACGACAAGCAGCGCGAGGGCGTCAAATCGGTTGGCGCTTCCCCCATTGCCGTCAATCGTTTCGGCGTGCTTCCGCAGGTCCTGCCGGTCTTCATTTCCCAGTCGCTTTATTTCTGGGAAAGCAACACCCGTTCAGCCACGATCATCGGTGCGGTTGGTGCTGGCGGCATCGGTTTGAAACTGCTGGAAGCGATGGGTACCAATGCCGACTGGGACAAGGTCGCTTATATGGTGCTGCTCATTCTCTTCGTGGTTTTCCTGTTCGACCACATCTCGAATTCCCTGCGGTCGCGCCTGATCGGGAAAACCCAGCATTAATTCATAAAGCAGGAGCGGGGTTTGGCTATCCCGCTTCCCGAGACGTGCGCAAAACCGGAACCTCTTTGCAAAGTCAGATACATCCCCTCAATGCGCCAGCATCCGTCTTCCGGACATTCGAGAGACACGCGGCGTTTCAAGCGCTTTTTTTCCTGGGGCATCATCATTCTGTCACGGAAAGCGATTACCTCGCACTCCTGACCTTGCGGGAAGCGGGCGAGTCACGCCAAATAGCTTTTCATCCAGGTTTTCCATGACACCGAAGAGTGCTTGCCGTGCGCTACGCCATCTATTTTTCTCCGGCTAAAGATCATCCACTGACTGAAGCGGCGTCGCGCTGGCTGGGACGCAATGCCTTTTCCGGCGCGCAGCATGATGACCATGCCGCTTATGCGGAGATGACCGAGGAGCCGCGCCGTTACGGTTTCCACGCGACGCTGAAAGCCCCCTTCGAGCTTTCCGAAAAATACAGCGAAGCGGATCTCGTCGCCGCCCTCGAACAGTTTGCGGCCAGCCAGTCCGTCTTCGATATTCCGCGTGTTGTCATCGGTGCACTCGGGCCGTTTTTCGCGCTCGTTCCGGATCGCACCTACCAGCCGCTGCAGGATTTTGCCGCTGAGATCGTTGACCATTTCGACCGTTTTCGCGCGCCCCTGTCCGAGACCGACATTGCCCGCCGGCGCCCGCAAAACCTGACCGAAAGCCAGCGGCAAAATCTGTCGCTCTGGGGTTATCCGTATGTCATGGACGACTTCCGCTTTCATATGACGCTGACGGGCCGCATCGACGAAAGCGACGCGCCCGCTATCCAGGATGTGCTTTCGACCAAGTTTTCCGAGTTCGTCGACCGGCCTCTCACCATTTCCGGCCTCGCTTTGTTCGTTGAGGAAACGCGCGGCGCACCATTTACCGTTCATCGCTGGCACCCGCTTGGCCAGCCGCCAAAGAAAGATGCTGACCCATGACCGAGCATGCCCTTTCCAACGCCCGTATCGTTCTGGAAGACGATATTATTCTGGGATCCGTTCTGATCCGTGACGGCAAGATTGCCGATATCAGCGAAGGCGCCTCCAAAACCGGTGAGGATCTCGAAGGCGATTTCCTCATCCCGGGTCTGGTGGAACTGCACACCGACCATCTGGAACAGCACTATTCGCCGCGTCCCGGGGTTATCTGGGATAAGATCGCCGCCATTCAGGCTCACGATGCGCAGGTCGCGTCATCAGGCATTACCACTGTTTTCGACTGCCTGCGGCTCGGCTCCGACGAAGATGGCGGGTTCAAGAAGGGCGAGATGCGGGAAATGGCGGATGCCATTGAAACCGCTGCCGATCAGAACCGCCTGCGGGCAGATCACCTGCTGCACCTGCGCTGTGAAGTCGCCTCCGCCGATGTGCTCGAGCATTTCGAAGATTTCGAGACCGATCCGCGTGTGCGGCTGATTTCGATGATGGACCACTCCCCGGGGCAGCGCCAGTTCCAGTCGATGGACCAATATATCTTCTATTACCAGAAGAAGCGCGGACTGAGCGACGAGGCTTTCGCCGAGTTCGTCAGACGCCGGCAGACGGCATCGGCGGAGTTTTCCGCCAAGCACCGGGATTACCTGGCGGCCCGCTGCGCCGAGCGCGGCATAACTGTTGCAAGCCATGACGACGCTACAGAAGCGCATGTGGGCGAAGCGATCGGACACGGCGTGAAACTCGCGGAGTTCCCCACCAGCGTCGAGGCGGCAAAGGCTTCGCACAGCGCCGGCATGAGCGTGCTGATGGGCGCACCGAACATCGTTCGTGGCAAGTCCCATTCCGGCAACATCGCCGCGCGTGATCTTGCCGAACTTGGCGTGCTGGATGTTCTCTCTTCCGACTATGTGCCGTTCAGCCTGCTTTACGCGCCGTTCCTGCTCGCCGACCAGGTGGAAGCCATCACTCTGCCGGAAGCGTTGCGCATGGTCACCTCCACGCCGGCACGAACGGTGGGCCTTCGCGATCGCGGCAGCATCGCAACGGGATTGCGGGCCGATCTGGTCCGAGTTCACCGCGAGGACGGCGTTCCCGTCGCCCGCTCGGTCTGGCGTCAGGGCAAACGTGTGGCATGACCGGCAACGGACAGGATAGCCGGCTTGACGGCCAGACACTGGGTACTGTGCCCGGAACCATGATCGTAATTGTCGGCCCGAGTGGGGCCGGCAAGGACACGCTGATGGATTATGCGGCAGCGCAGCTGTCCGGGCGGCCGGGCTTTCATTTCACCCGCCGGGTCATTACCCGCAGCGGCGATGCCGGCGGCGAAAATCACGATGCCGTTTCCATGCACGAGTTCAACCGGCTGGAAGACGAAGGTGCTTTTGCCGTTTCCTGGCAGGCGCACGGGCTGAAATATGGCATTCCGGCCGCCGTCTATCGTCATCTTAATGCGGGAGACGTGGTCATCGCCAACGGCTCCCGCTCGGCCCTGCCCCAGTTCGGCACCGCCTTTGCGCGCCTCAAGGTCGTGAACATCGTTGCACGGCCGGACGTGCTGGCGAAGCGGCTGGAGCAGCGCGGGCGGGAAAGCCGGGAGGATATTCTCCGGCGGCTGGAACGCAGTTCGCTCACGGTCGTCGGAGATTTTGATGTGACGACCGTGGACAATAGCGGTTCCATGGAAGATGCGGGCAAAACCATCATGCAGGTGCTGGAGCAGAGCGCCTGCCGTCGCCACATTTAAACTCCATAGGCCGAACTGCTCGACAAATGGCTTCCCAACGCTTACCATCAGGCGACAATTTCCAAACATGGTACGCCAAGGCGAGGGATGCCTGAAAAGAGGGTCAGCGACGAGATAACAGTGGTGGCCGGTCTGGCCGCCGGCGTCGCCAATTATGCACGGTCGCGGGGCATCGACATTGCCCCCATCTGCAAGGCTCTCGATATCGATCCTGCCACTTTCGGCAGCGTGACGGAGCGCATCAGCCTCGACCGATTTTGCCGCCTGCTCGAGACATGTGCGTTGATTTCCGGCGACGACGCCTTTGGTTTGCAATGCGCGTCCACCTTTCCCGCCGGCGCATCCGGCGCGTTCGGATATGGCCTGATCAGCGCGCCGACAGTGCGGGCTTTCCTGCGTTTTCTTCAGGATCACGTTTATTACGCGACGAATAACAGTAATTTCACCATGGTCACGGATGCCGCGCACGTAACCCTGTCGTGGTCCTTTGCGCCTGTCATCGCCAAACGCGATCAATATGTGGATTTGTCGCTGACAGCTCTGATCCAGCGCCTTCGCGATATTCTGGGGGAGCGCGTGAACCTGATCGAGATCGGTCTGGAACGGCCGAAACCGATTAATATTCAGCTATTTAAAGAAAGAATGACCAAGCGCGTCAGCTTTTCGCAACCCATCCACACCATGCGTCTTCCCACATCGCTTCTGGACGTGGTCAACCCAAATGCAGATGAGCGGCTGTTCGAGCTGATGAACTTGCAATGCCGGATGCTGCGGCCGGAGACATCGGCAGACGCCACGCATTTCATCGATCAGGTGAAGCGTTACATGCAGGTGCGGCTGTCGGATGCCGAGCTTTCGCTGAGCGAGATCGCCCCCTATTTCAACCTGTCGGAACGCAGTTTTCAAAGACGGCTTGCCGAGCTTGGGACTAATCTCAACGAGATAAAGGACGCCATTCGCAAGAATGCCGGCTTCAAGCTCCTCGTGGAAAGCGATCTTCCGGTTTCCGATATCAGCTACAGGCTCGGCTATTCCACGCCGGGTGCGTTTTCGCGTTCCGTTTCCCGCTGGTTCGGGGCAACGCCCACGGATATTCGCAAGAAACACGCGCATCATTCCGCCGTATAGGGCGCATTCCCAGCATCAATATTCCATATATCCAAAATAAAATTAGGAAATATGTCGGCGTTCATTGGATTATGCATCGAAACATAACAATAAAAACGCAAAACTTGGCGTGAGATGTTATTCTCTTGAGATGGCAGACCGCCTAATAGAACGCCGCAATATGCCTTCGGGCATGACGGAAAATATTCCAAAGCTTTGAATTTTACATTGTTCTGGACAAGAACCGATTTCAGGTTTTTGGGAAGGACGATGCAGTCATTCTTTCATCGCCGAGGATATGCCCATGCCGGGACCGGCTGGCTGCGAGATCAGCTGCTTATTGCCTGGTTCCTGAGGCCACATCCCGCTTTGGGAAGGTCAATCTCTTTTGAGGCTGAAAGACTATGTCGTCAAAAACGCAGCATGAACGTCATCAGGCGCGTGAAATCGTCCTTTCGGATCGTGAGCGGCAATATCTGGGGCTCGTTGCGCGGGGCCGACATCCTTCTCACATTGCCTTGATAACGGGAGCGGACGAAGCGGATGTTAAAGATACTCTGGAACGGGTCCGCCTAAGGCTGGGTGCGGCCAATCTGCTGAATGCCGTCAGCATCGCCCTGCTGCGTGGACTGATCGAACAGGATATTTAGAGCTTCCCTCTCGCTCCAAAAGCTTACGCGAAATCGTCCCCTTCCCGTAAGCCAAAACCGGATGTGTTGCTTTCTGCGCCAAAACCCACCATTTCGATGGCGGGACGGCGGACCAAAAGGCGGGTCGGAAATGACTTCCGGCCTATCGGCGCAACTGTAAGGCAGCCATACACGGTTTACCCGGCGGACTTTCCGGTCCGCCGGGTTTTCATTTTCAGTTCCTCACAGTGACTGAATCTCGGCAAGAATATCGCTTTCGACGATGATACCGCTTTCCAGCGCCTGCCTTCGAATGCCCTGGCTTCGCCGACCGGGCAAACGCACGTTTTCCTGCTTCTCTATCTCTCCGGCGATAAGCGCCAGTCGCTCGGTAAAGGCCGCACCGCCCGACGATACGGGGTCTATGGCGATGATCGTATGGCCGAGAGAGGGTGGCGCACCCTTGTCGTCCAGAAGGGAAGAGGCCTCGAAGGCGAAGCTTCCACCGGTGAGCGCAGCGGCCATGATCTCCACCATCAGCGCCAGGGCAGCACCCTTGGCCTCGCCCGCAGGCACCATCGTTCCGGCTAGGGCTTCTTCGGGATCGGTCGTGGGCCGGCCATTCGTATCAAGCGCCCAGTCGCCCGGAATGGTTTCGCCTTTCTGGCGGGCCGCCATAATCTTTCCGCGCGCAACCTTGGAAAGCGCCAGATCGATCACCAGCGGATCTGCCTCGCCAACAGGGCTGGCGAAAGCAATCGGATTGGTGCCATAGAGCGGTTTGGTGCCACCCCAAGGCGCCATGGATGCAGGCGCATTGGCGAACATCAGCGCCACGAGGCCCATTTCCGCGAAACGCTCGACTGTAAGTGCCATGACGCCTGCATGATGGGAGCGATGGATCGCGGCGAGCGCGATGCCCTGCTGCCGGGCCATGTCCGGCAACTCGTCTACGGCGCAGTCGATCGCGGGATAGGCGTAACCGTTGTTAGCGTCAATTGAAAGCACACCCGGTTTGACACGACTTGCCACCGGCCGCGCATTGCCATCGACCTTGCCAACCCGCGCCTGACGGACATAAACGGGGATGCGCCGAAAACCGTGGCCGCCCTGGCCTGCAGCCTCGGATGCCACAAGCGCCTTCGCCACGGAGCGGGCGTTTTGCGGCAGAACGCCGTTACGCTCAAAGATAGAGGATACGAGATCCTCCGCCTCTGCGATTGAGAATTTCATTCCGGAATGCCTCTGCGTGTTAAGTCGACAAGACCTACACCATCGAAAACATTCGCGAAATGCAATTCAGGCCCAAATGGATATCTTATCGAGAATAACGGTCGGGCACGCATTCGCCCTTCGGCAGGGCGTCATGCCAGGCAAGAGCTTATTCCAGCAGAACCGCGACGTGGCCTTGGAATTGATCTAGCGGATGCTGATCGGCAAGGTGATTGTCTTGTTTGCGTCCGGTGGCGGCGCGGGCACGGGTGACGCGCTCTGGATCCAGGCCGCAATCTGCTGGTCGATGGAGGAATCACCAGTGGACTGCACCACACTGACACCGCTGATGGCGCCTGTATCGTTAACCCGGAACCGCACGGTCGCTGTCATCGCATCGCTGCGAAGCGAGCGGGGCTTACGCCGCTGGATATGCGAGCGAACCTTCGATCCCCATTTTGCCGGCGAGGCGGAGGATGAAGAGAAGAAACCGGCATTGTTGCGCGATGCCGCCGTCCGGTCGGATTGCTGTGTCTCGGCCTTGGCCGTTTCGCGCAGTTCCGATGCCTGTTGCGGTTTGGGGCGCTGGCGCTCGACCTTCTTCTTGTCGTCCGGTTCTTTCTTCTCCACCTTCTTTTCGACCGGCGGCGGCGGTGGCCGGATGACGGGCAAGGGAACCTCGACATTTTCGAGTTCCGCCATCATCTGTTCCTGCACGGGATCGATCGGCTCCACCGGTTCGGGAATTTCCTGCGGCTCGACGATCTCCTCGACCGGCGGTTCCGGCGGCTGCACGGGTTCCGGCGGCGGCGTTTCCACAACCGGCTCAGGCGGCGGCGGCTCCTCCGGGGTGACTTCCTCTACCGGCTGGCTGTTGTCGCTCTTTACCTCTTCGGCATCTTCAACGTCCTGCGCAGGCGTCGTTTCCTCGGTGTTGACGGCTTCCGGTATGGCCGCCATTTCGATCATGATTGCGGCAGGCGGCGGCCCGCCGGCATCCAGTTCTTCTGGTTCCTGCATCAGGTAATAGGCAAAACCCGCATGAACGCCCAGCATGAGCAGTGCTGCGGCGGACCACAACGCCGCTTCCCCGAGGCGGGAATGTCGGGACTGCGGGTAGCCGTTTTCAGTCATGGCGCGGTTCCTGGCACTGCAGGCGCGGTGGGCGGAACGGCACTGGCTGGCTGCGTTGCCGCAGCGGCATTTTCCAGCCCTACCAGAGCGATTTTCAGATATCCGGCATCGCGAAGCAGGTTCATGATTTCCATGAAGTGGCCATAGTCGACGGCTTTGTCGGCGCGCAGGAAAATTCGCGTATCTTTCTTGCCGCCCGTCTGCCGGTCGATCGCCGCTGCCAGGGCTTCGCGGGCAACCGCATCATTGCCGAGATTGAGCGACAGATCATCCTTGACGGTCAGATAAAGCGGCTCTTCCGGGCGCTCCGCTGGCTTGGCGGTGGATGCGGGCAGATCGACATTCACATCCACGGTCGCCAGCGGTGCGGCCACCATGAAGATGATGAGCAGAACCAGCATCACGTCGATGAAAGGCGTGACGTTGATTTCGTGGTTTTCGGAGAGATCGTCTCCGCTATTTTCGCGAATACCTCCAGCCATGACCGATCACCGCCCAACCAACGACACAGCGGGTTTGCTGCTGCCCGGCGGAATGCGGCGGAAATCGAGGTCGCGGCTGACGAGGCGTTCCACGCCGGCTGCGGCATCCGCCAGCAAATGCCGGTATCCCGTGATCGAGCGGGCGAAGACGTTGTAGATCACCACCGCTGGAATAGCAGCAACAAGGCCGATTGCCGTGGCAAGCAGCGCCTCGGCAATGCCGGGTGCCACGACGGCAAGATTGGTGGTCTGCGATTCCGAGATGCTGATGAAGGAATTCATGATGCCCCAGACGGTACCGAACAGACCGACAAAGGGAGCGGTGGAGCCGATGGTCGCCAAGGCGCCCGTTCCGCGCGACATGCGGCGACCGGCGTGGGTTTCAATGCGTGACAGGGCCGAGGATACACGCTCCTTGATGCCGCCGCCGTCGGTGTGTTCGACCACCGCGTCGGAAAGCTGCATTTCGTGAGTTGCCATGCGCAACATCAGCGCTGCCGGCCCGCCCTTCTTTTCGACGGCCTCAGTCGCCTCGTTCAGGGTTTTCGCCCGGCGGATGACCTTGAGCGTCGCACCGGCGCGCACCCGTGCACCGGCAAGTTCGATAGACTTCGCCACCCAGACCGTCCAGGTGACGAGCGATGCGAAGGCAAGACCGATCATCACGCCCTTCACGACCCAGTCTGCCGCCATGAACATGCCCCAGGGAGACAGGTTGTGCGGAATGTCCGCACGATGTCCGGCACTTGCGGGTTCGGCGACTACCGGTTCAACCGGGGTGGAGACCTCGTTCGGCGCTGCCGTACCGTTCGTCGGAGCGGGTTGCTCCGTCTGTGTCGGCTGCGGTGAAACACCTTCGGCTGCCGGCGTGGGATTACTTGCGGCGGGCGCAGGCTGGGCCGGCGCGGGCTGTGTGGGCGCGGCAGCGGAAGGCGGCACAGGCTGGACTGCCGGAGCGCTCGGCGTCTCAGGCGACTGCGCGGGCTGCATCGTTTCCGTTGCCGGTGCAGGTGCTGGTTGGATCGGGGTCTCGGATGCCGACTGAGCAAAAACCGCTCCGGCACTCAAGCCGGCCAGCAAAGTGACCGTCATGGCAAGTGAGATATGCCGTGTTTTGTTTGCCCTGGTGAAGCACGCGGAAGAAGTTGAGGTCTCAGCTGACATAATTTTTATCCCGGATTTCCGTCGATGAACTCATCCGCAGATTGACCGGTTCATTAAAACCGGGGCCATGAACGGATGCCGTCGTGAAAGCTTGACGTTCCGATAATAAACCTGAGTTCTTTTGACAACTATTATATTGCCAAAAGACGACCCGTAAACTCTTCTTTACAAAAAATTGACCGACCTGCGGTCTTCAGGTGTTTTGCGAAGGCGAAAACTGCGCCACCAGCGCGTGTCGGTCGCCGGGATAGGTGACCCGAACACTGGTGACATAATCCGCTCCGTGCCAGGTGCGGCGGTGGATGACCAGACACGCCGCACCGGAAGCAATGCTGAGCGCGGTCGCATTTTTGCGATCAGCGGAAACTGCGCTGATGCGATGTTCCGCGGCACTCCAGGGAACCATTTTCAGCAGCCAAGTGCCCGGCCCGATCTGTGAAAAATCCGCTGCCTCAACCTCCGGAACGGCGGTGACATTGATGATGCGTTCCTCGAGGCAAAAGGGAACGCCGCCGGCAAAATGCGTGCAGGTGAGTTCCAGAACCGGGGCATCCGCGGCAAGCGCCATGGCCGCGCCGTCTTCTTCCCCCGCAGGGCGCAGTCGCCGTCTGTCGAGACGGTAACCGTAAACGAGGCCGAGGGCCTGCACCTCCCGCTCGATATCGTGGATTTCCAGCACGGCCGATTGCGCATGGGGCTGGCGAACGAAGGTGCCGAGACGCCGGCGGCGCTCGATAAGGCCGCGCTGCACCAGTTCGCCGAGCGCCTTGTTCACCGTCATGCGCGAGCAGGCATATTGCCGGGTCATCTCGTGTTCGTAGGGAATACGGTACCCCGGCGGCCACTCGCCCGACATGATGTGGCGCTCGACATCGTTGCGGATGCGCTCGTGCAGTGATTTTTCCTGAAGATCGGCGCCTGTACTCCTCATACCGATGCTTCCTTCCTCCCGGTTCTATGGATCAACTATCCATGGGCAGCGGCGGCAATCGCCTCGCTGCGAATTTCCTCCGTCAACTTGGCGCGTAGCTGCGAAAACTCCGGGCTGGCCTTGACGGTGTAGTGACGCGGATGCGGCAGGTCGACCGGCATGATCGACTTGATGCGCCCCGGCCGTGCTGTCATCGTCACAACCCGCGACGCCATGAATACCGCCTCCTCGATGTCATGCGTCACAAAAATGACGGTCTTCTGCTCACGCTCCCATATGCCGAGCAGCAATTCCTGCATCAGCCCGCGCGTCTGGTTGTCGAGTGCGCCGAAAGGCTCGTCCAGCAGCAGGATTTTCGGGCCGTTTGCCAGAGCGCGAGCGATGGCTGTTCTCTGCTGCATGCCGCCGGACAGCTGTTTCGGCCAATGGTTCTCGAAGCCGCGCAGGCCAACCTTGTCGATATAGCTATCGACGATCTCCCATTTTTCCTTCTCGGCCACACCACGCTCGCGCAGACCGAAGGCGACATTTTCCCGGATCGTCAGCCACGGAAACAGCGTGTAGGACTGGAACACCATGCCGCGATCCGCCCCCGGCCCTGTCACTGCCCGGCCGGACAAAAGGACTTCACCCGTCGTTGGACGGTCAAGACCGGCGATGATGCGCAGCAAGGTCGACTTTCCGCATCCGGACGGGCCGAGAATGGTGACGAAATCGTTGCGGGAGATTTCCAGATCCGTGGGCTGCAAGGCCAGCGTTGGCTGGCCGCCCTGAACGCCGGGGAAAGTGCGGCTGACGCCCTTGATAACGAGTTCGCTCATCAGGCAAGCCTCCAGGCGAAAAGCTTCCGGTTCAGCGATTTGAACGCGAAGTCAGAAATAAGTCCGATGACACCGATGACGATGATGCCGAAGATGATTTGCCCGGTCGCCATCAGCGCCTGGCTGTTGATGATCATATAGCCGATGCCCGACGACGCGCCGATCAACTCGGCAACAATGACATAGGTCCAGGCCCAGCCGAGGACGAGACGGAGAATTTCCGCAATATCGGGCGCATTGGCGGGAATGAGAACGCGGCGGACCACGCCCCGGTCTTTTGCGCCAAGTGTATAGGCAGCCTCCACCAGATCGCGTCTTGTGCCGGCAACCGCCACGGCAACCATAAGAATGATCTGGAAAACTGCGCCGATGAAGATCACCAGCAGCTTCTGCATCTCGCCGATGCCGGCCCAGAGAATAAGCAGCGGCACGAAGGCAGAAGCCGGAAGATAGCGTGCGAAGGAGACGAAGGGCTCAAGCAGCGCCTCGACCGGCTTGTAAGCGCCCATGGCGATGCCGACCGGTACAGCAACGAGCGAGGCCAGCACGAAGCCGCCGACAACACGCCAGATCGTCATGCCGATATCGCTGGCAAATCCCTGATCGGTCAGCAGATAGATGCCGTCCTTCAGCATGGTGATCGGGTCAGCCAGAAAGGTCGGCGATACGAAACCGCCGAGCGTGGCAAAGCCCCAGGCGGAGAAAAAAAGCACGAAGAACAGAATGCCGAGAAAAATCCGCGTGCTATTCTTTATGGGTTGAAGAGGTTGCATTCTGTCGCCTGTCCGGAAAACGGGCGCGGCACTCTATCGCCGCACCATCTAAGCGCCGTGCGTCGTCCATGACGCACAGGCGCTGTAAGGCTTCTCACTGGCTGCAATAATCCCCGAAGGAAAAGCAGCAGTTTGCTTCTGTTACTTGATGAAGGACGTGTCGGCGAGTGTCGAAAGATCGGGTTTCGATTTTATCACGCCGATTTCCAGAAGCAGATCAGCCGATTTTTCGGAGAATGTCTTGAATTCACCGTCGAAGAACTTCTGGTTGGCGGCCTTGTCCTGCCATTCCAGGAATTTCGCCGAAGCTGCGAATGCCTCGCCGGTCTGTTTTACGTCCGCTCCCATGGTCTCATAGGATTTTGCAGGGTCCGTCTTGATGAGCTCGAGCGCCTGGAAATAGCTGTCCGCAAGGGCTTTTTCCGCCTGCGGATTGGCCTTCAAGAAATCCGGCGTGCAGCCGAACGTGTCCATGACGGCTGGATAATCCAGCGTCGTCGCAAGGATTTTCCCCTTGTCCGGTGCGGCGCGCACTGTGGACAGATAAGGCTCATAGGTCATGGCGGCTTCATTCTGGCCGGCGACGAATGCCTGCGCGGCCGGTCCCGGCTCAAGGTTGACGACCTTCACGTCCTTCAGGGTCAGGCCGTTTTCCTTCAGTATCCAGGCAAGGAAGAAATAGGGGGATGTGCCCGGTGCAGAAGCGGCAACCGTCTTGCCTTTCAGGTCCGACACCTTTGCAACATCACTGCGCACCGCAATGCCGTCGGCTCCGTGCGACTTGTCCATCTGGAAAATCTGGGTGGACTTCACGCCGTTGGCATTCCACGCGATCCATGTTTCGACCGTGGTGGCGGCGCACTGGATGTCACCGGAAGCAAGCGCCAGATGCCGGCTTGCCTGCGGAATCTTCTTGATATCGACCTTGAGGCCATTCTTTTCGAAAATGCCGGCCTGCTTGGCAAGCGTCAGTGGCGCAAAGCCGGTCCAGCCGGACATGCCTATTGTAACCGATGTTTCGGCATAGGCGGAAGCAGATGAAACAAGCGTCGCGATTGCGGCGATAACCCATGTCTTTTTCATGATCGGAACCCCTTTTGATTTATTTTTGTGCGATATTTTTTTCGCTTTATTTGAGGCATGCTAGGCAGGGATTTTACATTTGTCTAGACAAAATAGAGGCGCTCAAACGCTTCCAGAAAGATTGCAAACAAGCCGCCCGGCATTCTAGACATAGGATAGCACAGCCCGGCGCATCGGCCCGCTGTTTTCCATATCGAGCTTTTCCATGACCAGACAGAGACGCCGTAACATCATCAGGGCAAGGCGCACCGGCACCGGCATTGCGCTCGTCGCCGCCATTTCATTCATCGCCGGAATGACAGATGCGGTGGGTCTTCATCTTTCCGGCGATTTCGTTTCCTTCATGACCGGCAACACCACCCGCGCGGCCATTTCGGTGGAAGCTGGCGTTTATTCCCATGCGGCGAAACTACTCTTCGCGATCATCGCTTTCGTGGCGGGCAATGCTGGCGGTATCGTGGTCGCGCATAAATTCGACCGGAGCATCTTTGCCGTTCTCGTGGCCGTCGGGTCGCTGGTGGCGATTGCCGCATTGCTGCGCGGCGATGCTTCCGCCCTGGCGCAGTTTTATCTTGTCGTTTTCGCCATGGGGATGGTCAACGCTGCCGTCGAGCATATT
Source organism: Agrobacterium sp. 6Ca8 (assembly GCF_055382765.1). Classification (NCBI taxonomy): domain Bacteria; kingdom Pseudomonadati; phylum Pseudomonadota; class Alphaproteobacteria; order Hyphomicrobiales; family Rhizobiaceae; genus Agrobacterium; species Agrobacterium sp. 6Ca8. The sequence continues at coordinate 2,764,684 of NZ_AP026433.1, read as the reverse complement.
GAGGGGCTGCCTATTGGCCTCACCTACGTGACCGGCGCCCTTTCCCGTTTTGGCCGTGGCATCGGTCGCTATCTTCTGGGGGAGCGAAGCCTCGATTGGGGCATCCAGATCGTGCCCTGGCTCGGTATGATAAGCGGCGCAATCTGCGGGGCGGTGTTGGGCGCCATGCTACAGTACGATGCCCTGTGGGTGGTTGCGGCAACCGTTTTTGCGGTCGCCATCGCCACACTCGTCATTCCGCGTTCGCTTCGCCACCGCTATAACCAAAGGGTCCGGATCAGGCGCATCGCGCCCTGACGGACTGCGTCGTCACTTGCGTGAGATGGTGACGAATTTTGTGCCGCGCACCCGCACCGTCATCAGGCAGGCTTCCTTGTCGGTTCGATCGCAATAACGCGGGTGCATCTTCAGTACGAAGACCATGTTGCCGAAACGTTTGATGAAATCGTAGCCGTAAATCCGGGCCGTCGCGATCATCAGATATCCGCCCTCTTTGACTTGGACGTAAAAATTGTAAGGGCAACCTTCGTCATCGCAGCTGCGGCCTTTTTCGCCATCGCAATCCAGCACGCCGTGATTGACGACGGCATCCGTCAGGCCATCATTGTTGATATCCAGTCTGGTGATGAAATCATCGCCGAAGCCAGCCGTCTTGCACTCCTTGCGGAAATGATCCTTTTCATAGATCTCAGGATCGTTCACCAGCTGCTGCTGTGCCGCCAGCGCGACCGGAAACATCAAGAGGACCAGCGCCTGAAGAGCGGCAACGATAGCGATTCGCACGGCATTTTCCTTTGCATCCGTTTCGTTTATGGATGTTGCGATCATCCGGGCGGCCAGCCTAGAGTTCCGTGCTTGCGCGACACTGACGCAAACGCATCCAAATTTCCGGGGGGACCTTTTCCATGACACTGCTGGGTTTTCTCGATTATGCCGGCGTTGCCGTGTTTGCCGCAACCGGCGCATTGGCCGCCTCACGCAAGCAGCTCGACCTGATCGGCTTCCTGTTTTTCGCCGCCGCGACCGGGATCGGCGGCGGCACGGTGCGCGATCTCGTGCTGGGCAGGGCGCCCGTGTTCTGGGTGTTGAACCCGACCTATATTCTGGTCTGCGTATCGGTTGCGGTTCTGCTTTTCTTCACCGCCTACCTGTTCGAATCCCGGTATCGGGTGCTCATCTGGCTCGATGCCGTCGGCCTCTCAGCCTATTGCGTCATGGGAGCCGCCAAGGGTCTGGCTGCAAGCGGCTCCGCAACCGTGGCGATCGTGACAGGCGTTTTGACAGCGACGTTCGGCGGCGTATTGCGCGATGTTCTCGCGGGAGAACCCTCCGTGCTGCTGCGCCCGGAAATCTACATCACCTGCGCGCTTTTGGGGGCATCCATCTTCACCGGCGCTTATTTCCTCGGCGCGCCGCTTTATGTCGCGTCGGGCATCGGCGTCTTGACGGCTTTCGGTGTCCGGTCCGGAGCGTTGATCTTCGGATGGACCTTTCCGCCCTACAAGGGCAAGCCCGGCAGACGGCCCGAAGATATATTGAAGTGAGGCGGCGAAGGTTGCCTGAAACAAAAATGGCGCCCACAGGCGCCATGTTTTCTTGTTTATCAAGCCGAAGCTTCAACCGCGCTTGCGACGCAGGCGAATGACCACGTCCACATGGGCGATTTCCATGCCTTCGGGCGCCTCTGGCAGATTGTCGATCTGGAGATTGTTCACGGGGATGTCGAGAACCTCGTTCTCTCCTTCCACGAAGAAGTGATGGTGGTCGGACACGTTGGTGTCGAAATAGGTGCGCGCACCCTCGACAGCCAGAACGCGGATCAGGCCGGCTTCGGTAAACTGATGCAGCGTGTTGTATACCGTCGCGAGAGAAACGGGCACGCCGGCGGTCACCGCCTCGTCATGCAGCTCCTCGACCGTCAGGTGGCGATCACCCTTTGCGAAAAGAAGATCGCCCAAAGCAACGCGCTGGCGCGTGGGCCGCAGCCCCGAGCGCCGCAGCCTCGTCCCGATATCCAATGTGGCGTCAAATGCCATGCAATCCCATTCCAAACACAGGGGTGAAACCCATCAATTGCAATAGCATATATCTTTTGCGGTGAATGCTTTCAATAGTTTCAGCGTCGCCGAGTGTCGCAAATGGCTGCAAACCGGCCATTCTTGCAAATTTCCTCTGGTTCCTGCCGGATGGTTCCTGTATGCGGACGGCATATTGAGGTAATGACTTCTCTAAAGAAGGTTCGAAGACAAAGAATGGGGGCATAATGGCCTCTGCCCTTGCAGCGCTTCATTTTGAACCTAACTTGCTCTAGTGAAGTCGATAAACACCAGTGATTGAGGAAGTGAAAGCGGTATGGCAACGAGGCAATCAAGTTACAATTACGAGGAGATCCTTTCCTGCGGACGCGGCGAATTGTTCGGTCCGGGAAATGCTCAGCTTCCGTTGCCTCCCATGCTCATGGTTCACCGCATCACCGAAATTTCCGAAACCGGCGGCGCGTTCGACAAGGGTTTCATCCGCGCTGAATACGATGTCAGCCCAGACGACTGGTATTTCCCCTGCCATTTCCAGGGCAACCCGATCATGCCGGGTTGCCTCGGCCTTGACGGCATGTGGCAGCTGACCGGCTTCTTTCTAGGCTGGCTGGGCGAAGAAGGCCGCGGCATGGCGCTCTCCACCGGCGAAGTCAAGTTCAAGGGCATGGTTCGCCCGGAGACGAAGCTCCTCCAGTACGGCATAGATTTCAAGCGCGTGATGCGCGGACGTCTCGTCCTGGGTACCGCAGACGGATGGCTGAAGGCAGACGGCGAAACCATTTATCAAGCGACGGACCTTCGTGTGGGGCTGTCGAAGGAAAAGACCGCCTGAAGCGGACGGAATAGTCCTGGCAAACGCCGGGCGGCTTCGGTCGTCCAGCCGAAATCTTAAGAAAAGGTCCATTTCATGAGACGAGTTGTTGTCACCGGCCTCGGCATTGTTTCTTCCATCGGTGGTGATGCCGCCGAAGTCACCGCATCCCTGCGCGACGCCAAATCCGGCATTTCATTTTCACCGGATTTTGCTGAACACGGTTTCAAGTGCCAGGTATGGGGCAAGCCGTCTCTCGATCCGACCGAGCTGGTCGACCGTCGCGCCATGCGCTTCCTTTCGCAGGGCGGCGCATGGAACCACGTTGCCATGAAGCAGGCGATTGCCGATTCCGGTCTCGAGGAAAGCGACATCAGCGGCAACGAGCGCACCGGCATCATCATGGGTTCGGGCGGTCCTTCCACCCGCACCATCGTCGAAGCCGCCGATATCACGCTGAAGAACAACAGCCCGAAGCGTATTGGCCCGTTTGCCGTGCCGAAGGCCATGTCCTCCACCGCATCGGCCACACTTGCGACCTGGTTCAAGATCCACGGCGTCAACTATTCGATCTCTTCGGCCTGCTCCACATCGGCGCATTGCATCGGCAACGCCGCCGAGATGATCCAGTGGGGCAAGCAGGACGTGATGTTTGCTGGCGGCCATGAAGACCTCGATTGGTCCATGTCCAACCTCTTCGACGCCATGGGCGCGATGTCGTCCAAATATAACGAGACGCCAAACCTCGCTTCCCGCGCCTATGACGTCAACCGCGACGGTTTCGTGATCGCCGGCGGTGCTGGCGTACTGGTTCTTGAAGAGCTGGAACATGCAAAGGCGCGCGGCGCCAAGATTTACGCCGAGATCGTCGGTTATGGCGCAACCTCGGATGGTTACGACATGGTGGCTCCTTCCGGCGAGGGCGCGATCCGCTGCATGCGTCAGGCCCTTTCCACCGTCAAGGGCGATATCGACTACATCAACACCCACGGCACCTCGACGCCGGTTGGCGACAGCAAGGAAATCGGCGCGATCCGGGAAGTCTTCGGCGACAAGATCCCGCATATCCAGTCGACCAAGTCCCTCACCGGCCACTCGCTGGGCGCAGCAGGCGTTCAGGAATCGATCTACGGCCTGTTGATGATGCAGGAACGCTTCATCGGCGAGAGCGCGCATATTTCCGAACTCGATCCGGAATTTGCGGGCGTCCCGATTGTTCGCAGCCGCATCGACAACGCCAAGATCGACACGATCCTTTCCAATTCCTTCGGCTTCGGCGGCACCAACGCCACGCTGGTCTTCCAGCGTCATAACGGATAATTGCCATGAACGGCATCATGCAGGGTAAACGCGGCCTCATCATGGGCGTCGCAAACAATCACTCCATCGCCTGGGGTATCTCCAAGGCTCTTGCGGCGCAGGGCGCAGAGCTCGCCTTCACCTATCAGGGTGAGGCGCTCGGCAAGCGGGTAAAGCCGCTCGCCGCCGAGCTCGGATCCGACTTTATCGTGCCTTGCGATGTCGAGGATATCGCCTCGGTTGACGCGCTTTTTGCGGCAATCCGAGAAAAATGGGGTACGCTGGATTTCGTCGTGCACGCGATCGGCTTTTCCGACAAGAACGAGCTGAAGGGTCTTTACGCGGATACGACCCGCGAGAATTTCAGCCGCACTATGGTCATCTCCTGTTTCTCGTTCACGGAAATCGCCAAGCGTGCCGCCGAACTGATGACGAATGGCGGATCCATGCTGACGCTGACCTATAACGGTTCGCAGCGGGTCATCCCCAACTACAACGTCATGGGCGTTGCCAAGGCAGCTCTCGAAGCGTCCGTGCGTTATCTCGCTGCCGACTATGGCCCGCGCGATATTCGCGTCAACGCCATCTCGGCCGGACCGGTCCGCACACTGGCGGGCGCCGGCATTTCCGATGCGCGCGCAATTTATGCGTGGAACCAGAAAAACGCACCGCTGCGGCGGACAGCGGATATCGACGATATCGGCGGATCGGCACTTTATCTGCTGTCCAACATGTCGCGCGGCGTTACCGGCGAGTGCCACTATGTGGATTGCGGCTACAACATCACCTCCACACCCACCCTTGAGGTTCTCTCAAAAGCGGATGCGGAATAAGCTATCGTTTTTCCAGTAAGTAAAAGCCCGGCGATATGCCGGGCTTTTTGCGTTTATAGCCTGTGCCATTTTTGCGAACTGATAAAGTATAACTCGTCGGGGTAACTGAATTTAAACACCGGCTGGTTATGGTCAGCAACAAATTCAACGGTTGCGCTTGCCGCATATTCTAAAGATCGACACCGACATATGCGACTGGCCAAATTGAAGCCATTGCTGGAAAAATTCGGGCTCTCGCGTGACGGGACAGCAGCCATCGAATTCGCGATCCTAGCGCTTCCCTATTTCCTCGTCGTCTTTGCGATCATCGAAACTTTCATCGCCTTGATGGCGGAGCAAGTGGTCGTCAATGCTACCGACACAATGGCGAGGCGTCTGCGCACCGGGCAGATCAGCAGTTCGATTTCCAAAGAGGATTTTCGCAAGAGTTTCTGCAACGAAGTTTCGGTGATTATCACCTGCGATGATGAGATCAAAAAAGAACAGAAGCTTTATATAGACCTTCGCTCCTTCACCGCCTTCAAAGATATTCCAACTACGATACCCTTGAAAGCTAACGGCGAATATTACGATCTCGACACGGCGCAATTCGGCTTCAAGCCGGGTGGACCTGACACGATCAATATGCTGCGCGTCTATTATCGCTGGCGTGTAGTCGCAGATATCATCCGACCATATCTTACCAAAATACGACCAGCCGACGGGTCAATGCCCTCGCATTTCCTCATTGTCGCGACCGACGCTTTCATGAATGAGAAGTACACCACGAGCGGGGGCTCATGATGGCAGGGCTTGTTTCTACCATCACGAACGGCCGACTTCGTTTTATCGCGCTCGTTGCACGCTTCGCAAGGGATCGCCGTGGCGTGGGTGCGGTAGAATTTGCGATCGTCTTCCCGATATTGCTTGCGCTTTATCTGACGTCCTTCGAACTCACCATCGGCTATAATACCTACAAGCGGGCAAGCAGCGCCTCCGCAACGATCAACGACCTGATCTCCAAAACAAATTCCGTCGACAAGGCTTATCTGACAAGCATGCAGGACGTAACGGCTGCCGTCTTTGCGCCTTACAGCACCAAGGGTCTGCAGCTGAAGATCAGCGGCATCAAGATCGACAAGCAGAAACAGGCGACTATCGCCTGGTCCTGGAACGAGAAAAACGCGCGGCCCTATGTGGTGGGATCGCCAGTCTCCGTTCCCACACGTTTGCTTGTAGCGGACAGTTTCCTCATCCACGTCGAGCTTTCCGTGCCGCATGAATTGTTGATGTTCATGCCAGATATTTCTTCGTCCGGCGTAAGATCGATCACGATTGCACGCGATTATTTCTTCAAACAGCGCGACGCTGAGATAACCTGCTCCAATTGCTGATGCGCCTCAGCGCTTTGCTCTAATAAACATCGCGCAGATACCGTTTTTCGCGCTTCAGCCGGTTTACATAGTCGCTTGCCGCTTCCGCAGAGATGCCCGCCTCGTCAATAACGATCTGGTGCAGGGCATCTTCAACATCCTTCGCCATGCGGGTCGCGTCGCCGCAAACATAGAAATGGCCGCCCTCTTCGAGCCATTGATAGAGTGCCTTGCCGTTTTGGCGCATACGGGTCTGAACATAGATCTTTTCGGCCTGATCCCGCGAGAAAGCGAGATCGAGACGGGTCAGCACGCCATCGCGACTCATCTTTCCAAGTTCGTCTTCGTAGATGAAATCCGACTGCCGGTGCTGATCGCCGAAAAACAGCCAGTTCCGGCCCTTTGCGCCCCGCGCCTGCCGTTCCTGCAAAAATGCCCGGAATGGCGCAATGCCCGTGCCGGGTCCCACCATGATAACAGGTGCGTCATTGTCCTGAGGCACGCGAAACGCCTTGTTCGGAGAGACGAAAATCCCGGCACTCTGCCCCGCTTCTACCCGGTCCGCGAGATAGGTGGAGCAGACGCCGCCACGCTCGCGACCTTCGGCGCGATAACGCACGCTGGCGACTGTCAGATGCACGCTGTTGTGCGCGGCCAGAGGGCTGGAAGAGATAGAATAGGCGCGGTGCTGTAACGGCTTCAGGAACGTCACGAATTCAGCAAGGTCGAATACGGGTTTTTCACCGAGACTAAGCAGGTCGAGAATATCCTTGCTCCAGAGAAAGGCGGCAAGCTGTTCCCTGTCTCCATTCGCAAGGATGTGGCTGAGTTCATCGTGCCCTGCGCGCTTACCGATCTCGGCGACCAGTTCACGCGACGGTGTCGATATCTCGAACATATTGAGAAGCGCATCGCCGACCGGACGGTCGAGTCCGACGACTTCGCCATCCGCGCTCACTCCGAAGCGTTCGAGCAGCGCGCCCACCAGTTTCGGGTCGTTTAGGGGAACGACGCCCAGAGCATCCCCCGCCTCATAATCGAGACCACTTTCGCCGAGATCAAATTCGTAGTGGCGAATTTCCTTGGACGAAGCAGGCCCGGAAAGAAGGCGATTGACGCTCACCTGCGCAGCATAGGGGTTCTTGCGGCTCCAGCCCTGTTTTGCCCGCGCGGGCGCCTCGGCGATCGCCGGCACGACCGCCGCCTTATTGCCACCATCGATGGCGAGCGCGAGTGGCAGGGTCTCGCCGATCCAGTTGGCTGCGACATCTTCGAAATCGATATCGCAATCGATACGCGTCTTCATCCGTTTGCCGCCAAGCTGCTCGAAGCGGGTATCGATGAGCTTGCCCGCCTGGCAGAAGCCATCGTAACCGGTGTCGCCAAGCGCAAGCACGGCAAAGTTCATCTCATCCAGCCGGGGTGCGGCCTCCTTGGAAAGTGCCTCCCAGAAAAGCTGGGCATTGTCAGGCATTTCACCTTCGCCGTAGGTGGAGGTGACGACAATGACGCGCTTCATGGCGCCCAGACTATCCATGGAAACATCATCCAAGGCCGTCACCACAGGCTGCATGCCCTGGGCACGGGCGGCGTCGGCTATATCCATCGCCAGCGCCTCGGCATTGCCGGTCTGGGTGCCGAAGAGAATGTTCAGCACGCTGGCCGCCGCCTTGGGAGCGGCAGCGGCAACCGATGTGTCCATACCCATTGCTGCGCGGGAATGAAGCCCGGCCAGGAAGCCGGATAGCCAGGCGCGCTGGTCGCCATTGAAAGGGGCATCTTGAGGAATGTAAGGTATCTTCATCATGCTGCCCTGTTCTGGCTGGATGCGGTGGCAAGATCGGGAATGGCACGCGCCGCGAAAAGCTCCTCAAAGCCCGGCAGACGACCGATCTTCTCGATGTTTTTGCGGTCCTGCTGAATGATCCAGCCATAGGTGCCGGGGCTATCCACCGACCAGATGTTACGGCGCGCAAGCGCCTGCTTGTAATCGTCGAGCCGCTTGGCGGCGATCATCACCGCAAGCTGCTCGTCATCATGATCGGAAAGCGCCTCGCGCGCATATTTCAGCAGCCGCTGCATCAGCGCATAGTCCTCCGTGAGGACGAGATTGCGCACGGCTTTTTCGATGGCGGGATCGGAAGGACCGGATGCCATCGGCAACCGTTGGAGAGCAATCGCCTGCGCCATACTCAAAACCGTGTAGTTGTTGATGAGCGCATACATGTCTTCCGTATCCGTCTCACCATAACCAGGAACGGTTCCGTTCAACACGGCCTTGCGGTCGCGATAGGCCAGCTTGAACTTCCGCACCTGATGGGCGGCAAGCGCGGACGCCAGTTCCTCCAGCAGCTCCTTGCGGGGCTTGGCTTTCAGAATTTCGTCGCTGTCCTGATAAAGCAGCAGGGCGCGCGGCATGCCGTAGACGAAATTGTGCTGTTCGCTTTCCCAGTTTTCCAGAATCCATGCGGCCTTGGCCGACCCTGTTTCGTCGACATGCCAGGTCAAAAGCTGGTGAACGGCCTGATTGTGGATAGATGCCTGTTCGTCCTCGCCGGTGATGGAGCCGAGCAGGATGGAATCATGGCTCACCTTCTTCGGCAGATCGCGGTAAGGGTCATATTGATAGACGAAGCCGCCGCTCATGCCGTTGCCGAAACCCTTGCCGAAACTGCCGAGGTTAAGCACAGCGCCATTGGTCATATATTCGCAGGCGAAGTCGCCCACACCTTCGACAACGGCTGTCGCACCCGAATTGCGCACCGCGAAACGGTCGCCTGCCTGCCCTTCCACGAAAGTGCGACCGCCGGTGGCGCCGAACAATGCAAAATTGCCGACCAGCACATTGCCATCAGCATCTTGCGAACCGCCACCGGGGGAGCGCACTACAATGGTGCCGCCGCAGGCGCTTTTGCCGACGCCATCATTGCAGGTACCGGTATGGACCATGACCATGCCGTCATTGCAGAAAGCGCCGAAGGACTGCCCGGCTGAACCTGATGTGTCGATGCGCACCGAACCCGCCTCCAGAAAACGGCGGCCACGGCTATCCCGCTTCACAGCCGGAAGCGCATCCGCCTCTTCGTCGGAAAGTTCGTGGTTCAGCATGCGCTCGATATCGACGGCGAGCTGGCCGCCAACACTCTTGTTGCAATTGTTGAGGAAGCGGTTGCCGCCAAGCTCGATGTTTTCCCGTCTGCTGTCGATCAGAGCCGAGCGCACCAGTTCAATGAAGGCATCGTCCAGCGCGAAGTCCTTTTCCATATAGACAGGGCTGTCGATCTTCACTTCCTCCACCACCGAAAGCATCGCCCGCAGGTCAAGCTGGCCGACGCTCGCCGGGTGATCGAGGAGGTGAAGAAGATCGGAGCGGCCCCGAGCTTCGCGCAGCGAGCGCAGCCCGAGTGCGGCCAAGATCTCGCGGGTTTCATGGGCGATGTTCATGAGGTACTGCGCCAGCGCGCGTGGATCGCCGTTGAAGGCTTCCTGATTGGTGGTGAGGCCGGCGGGGCACTTGATGTTGCAGTTCTTCGCCATGACGCATTTCAGCATCATCAGCGCCGTGGTGCCGAACTCGAAGCTGTCGCCGCCGAGAAGGGCCGATTTCACCACGTCGCTCGCCGTCTGGTGCGCGCCGGAGCAGCGCAGCAGCACCTTGGCACGAAGGCCTGTGGCACAAAGTGCCTGATGCACCTCGGCGATGCCGATTTCCGCCGCGCGGCCGGTATATTTGAGGCTGGTGACAGCGGCCGCACCCGTGCCACCGGTATTGCCGGCAACATTGATGACATCCGCACCCGCTTTCGCAACACCGACTGCAATCGTGCCGATGCCTTCCGACGAAACGAGCTTGACGATGACGCGCACGCGCGCCGCCTTGGCGTCGTGGATAAGCTGGGCCAGATCCTCGATCGAGTAGGTATCATGGTGCGGCGGCGGCGAAACCAGCTCGACGCCTGGGGTGCCGCCACGAGCCGCGGCTATTTCCACCGTTACCTTTGGAGACGGCAATTGCCCGCCCTCGCCGGGCTTTGCACCCTGGCCGATCTTGATCTCTATTTCCTCCAGCATCGGGTCGGCAAGATAACCCGCCCATACACCAAAACGGCCAGAGGCGAACTGCTTGATGCGCGAGGCGCGGATGGTGCCGTAACGGGAAATATGCTCGCCGCCCTCCCCCGAATTCGACATGCCGCCAACCATATTGGTGCCATGCGCTACCGCCTCATGGGCGGCTGCGACCAGCGCGCCATGGCTCATCGCACCCGAAGCGAGGGTCTTGGTGATCTCACTCGCCTTTTGCACAGCGTCGAGCGCAATGCTGTCAGGTGCGGTGCGGATCAGCGACAGATAGGTGAATGCTTCACCCTTCGCCTGAACCAGAAGCGCGCCGCCCTCTAGCCAATGGCCGGCAATATCCTCACCGAAACGATCGAGCAGCGACTGTCCTAGTGCGGCAAGCCGGGCAAGCTCATGACCGTGCGGCCCGGTCAATTCCAGCCGGAACGCGCCTTCGCCCGCACTTTCGCAGAGCAATCCGCGCACCATGAAGCTGTTGTTGCCACGTCTGGAAAAGCGCCCCATCTCGCGGCGGAATTCTTCGGCCGAACCGGCAAAGGTCACATCAGCCGGCAATTCCAGAACATCACGCAGGGCTGCCGGACGGCGGGCCCTTTCTTCGGCCATCATGCGTGCGAAGGCGCGGTAACCCGGCGTTACCTCGAAAGCGTCGATTGCTTCGGGCGTCAGCCGGTCGAAGCTGTTGTGATAATAGGCCGCATCGTTGAGGCCGAAAGCATCCTCCAGCCGGTTGAGCGGCAGGAGACGCAGCGCCTCTTCGTTGTCGGTTCCCTTGTCGAAACCGATCTTTTCCTCCGTCATATCGACGAAACCGCGAACCGCCGTCGTGCCATAGGAATGGCCCGCACCTTCGGCGCGCTCCTTGAAGAGACCGAGCAGCGGAATGTCGTTTTCACCCTTTACCGACAGCGCCTTTCGATGCCAGTCCGACACCGCCTGCGCGATGACAGCGAAGGTAACGCCACCGACCGGGGTCTTAACATTTGGGAAATAACGCTTCAGCACAGGATCGTTGGTGTCGAGGAAGTTCGGTTCGAAGAACTCGCCGCCAATATAGCTTTCCGCCGTGCACAGCCCGACCTTGCCCATGGTCTTCATCAGCGACTTTTCAGCCGCGTTGGCAAAACGCTTGAAGGCCTTGTCAGCATCGGCACCAAATTTCTCCTCGGCACGGAACTGCACGCCGAGTGGGTAGACAGCCGAAGCCCCGAAACCAAGGCCCGCTGCGATGTGATGCGAGGAGGAAAATTGCCCACTTTCAACGATCAGGGACACGCGTAGCCGCAGACCCTCCTCGATCAGCCGCTGGTTGATGGCGGAGACGACCATGATCATAGGCAAGGCCGCACGACCTGCCGAAACGTGCCGGTCAGTGACGACGGCAATACCGCCCTCCTCAGCCGCGAAAGCCACAACCTCACCGCAGAGGCCATCTATCGCCTGACGCAAGGCCGCTTCGTTGGCACTCGCAGCATCAAAGATCGGCGTATAAAGCATCTCGAAACGACGAACTGGCGTCTCCGACTGCTCGCGAATGCGCAGCATGTCGAGATGGGTCAGGATCGGGGAGCGCACGACAATCTGGCGGGCCGCTTTCGCACCGCTATTCGGCTTTGCGCCGAGCGCCACGCGCAGCGTCATGCCATCGGCCTCACGAATGCTGTCGAGCGGGGGGTTGGTGACCTGCGCAAAGCGTTGCGAGAAATATTTGGCAACCCCGCCTTCCTGATCGGAGAGCGCGTTGATGGCATTGCCATAACCCATGGCCGAGATTTTTTCAGCACCCGACGCCAGCATCGGATCCATCAGGAACTTGAAGCTTTCCTGATTGTGCGAATAGGCGACATAACGCTGATGCCGTTCCAGATCGCCATTGTATCGAAGCGGCGATCCCTGCTTTTCGGCGGGCACCTCCGGCAAATCCGCAAGCATGACGCGCGCTTCAGACAATAGCGACGGGTAGTCCCGCCGCGCCGCCAGAAGCTCCAGCGCCTCGACGGTGGAAAAGGCGCGCCGTTCGGCGTGGTCGTAATAAAGCATGCCGCCGGCCTCGATGCGACCGCGACGAATGACGCTTTCGGCCGGAAAGGCGATCTGCCCCGCCTCCGACATGACGCAGAGATAATCGTCTGTCTCGACGGTCCGCAGCGGGCGCAGGCCGAGGCGATCAAGCCGTGCGCCGATGATGGTGCCGTCGCCGAAAATCAGCGCAGCCGGGCCGTCATTCTTCTCCTCGTAGAGCGAGAAATATTCCAGCATCGCCTTGACGCCGGGCGAGAGCGTGTCGTCGTTTTCCCAGGCGGGCGGCATCATCGAGACGACGGCGGTGACGAGGTCGAGACCGTCTTCCATCACCCGCGCCTGCAATGTCTGGTCCAGACGGCAGCTATCAGACTGGCCCTTCGGCCGGATGATGCTTGCATTTTTCGCCAGCGCCACGGCCGCTTCCGACAGCCGGTTCTTCTTGTCAGTGTTGAGTTCGCCATTATGCGCCATCAGCCGAAAGGGCTGCGCCATGGAGGGGTGCGGATCCGTATTGGTGGAAAACCGCGTGTGGAAATACATCGTATGCACTTCATGGCGCGGATCGGTCAGGTCGCAGAAATAGGGCATGACCTCATGCGAGTTCAAACGCCCTTTCAGAACCTGCGTGCGTGCGCTGAGCGACAGCGGATAAAAACCGGCAAGTTCCGGCGCAGTATAGGCAAGCGCCTCGATAGCGAGCAGCGCCTTGTGAATACGCCAGTCGAACTCGGCAAGGGTTGCGCATTCCGCTGGGGCCGAAAAGACCCATTGCCGGATCGGCAATTGGTAGGAAATGGCGGCCGCGCGGATGGCCGCGTCATTCACCGGTACATTGCGGACAAGCAGGATCGAGAAGCCCTGTTCCTCCAGAGCACTGCCGATGATGCCGATCGCCTGGTCATGAAAAGCAGGGTTCTGCGGCAGGAAAAAATTGCCGACGCCGAACCGGCCGGCTTGCAAGGAATCGTTGTCCGTCAGCTTCCGGAAAAATGAGAGTGAAAGATCGAGCGACACGCCAGCACCATCACCCACGCCCTCCGCCGACATGCCGCCGCGATGCGGCACGGCACAGAGCGCCTCGTGACCGCACTTCAGCACATCATGCGTCTGCACGCCGTCCTTGCGGGTGATGAAACCGACGCCACAGCTGCTTTTCTCAAAAGCCGCATCGTAAAGGCCGAATTTTTGCTCCGTCACGCTCAAGGTTCTCTCCTCTCGTTGCGCATTCCGCGCGGCATCGCCCTTTTCCCGAAACCCGGCGCGGCAGCCGGCACTCTGCGGGCGGAGCCGCAGGCGACCTGGCTGCTCCTCTTCTTTTCTGCTTATCGGCGTTTAATGGCGCGAACGGTCGTTTTGCGGCCGCCAAACGGCGTGGCGGCATTGGCCGCTTTCTCGCAAATAATGATCGTCATCGTTCGCATTGCGTTCCCTGATGGCCGGCATTTCCGGCAGTGAGACACATTGAATTACGTCAGTATTGCTTACATAATATTTCATGATGGGCCGAGTCAAGATTAAAATCGGTCCCACGCAATAAAAAAACAAAAACGCCGCGAAATCCGACAGGATTCCGCGGCGCGATGGCTGCAGAGGTGTTTATATTGCCCTGTTCACTCCGAGGGCATGTCCAGTGTTCGGCTGAACCACAGTGCGACCAGTGTACAGACTGCACCCGACATCAGGTAAATCCCGACGGCAAACAGTCCGAATTTGGACGAAAATCCGAGCGCCACGAGCGGTGCAAAACCAGCGCCGATCAGCCAGGAAATATCCGAGGTGAGCGAAGCGCCGGTATAACGGTATTCGCGGCTGAAGCGGGAGGCGAGCGCACCGCCCGCCTGGCCGAAGGACAGGCCAAGCAATGCAAAGCCGACCAAGACGAAAAGATAGCGCCCTATATCGCCCGAACTCAGCAGGAGCGGCGCCACGAGGCTGAAAAGACCGATCAGCACTGCGGCGAAAGCCAGCAGCTTCCGCCGGCCGATTTTGTCGGCGAGAATACCAGAAACGACGATCATGCCGCCGGCGATGATCGCGCTGACGAATTGCACGAACAGAAAGTCCGAAACCCGCTGGGTGGTATTGAGGGAAACCCAGCTCAGCGGGAAGACCGTGACGAGATGGAAGAGCGCGAAGCTTGCGAGCGGCACGAAAGCGCCCGTCAGCACGACCGGGAACTGCGAGCGCAGCATCTTGAACACGGGGCGCGGCTCCAGCTCATGCTGTGCCAGCATGGACTGGAATTCCGGCGTGACAATCATGCGCAGGCGGGCAAAGAGCGCGAGAACATTGAGCGCCAGTGCAACGAAGAACGGGAAACGCCAGCCCCAGGCCAGGAATTCCGCGCTGGAGAGCTGCGTCACGAACACGATGAAGAATGCGCTGGCAAGACCAAAGCCCATCGCAGCACCAATTTGCGGCATCATGGCGTACCAGCCGCGCTGCTTCGGCGGTGCGTTCATGGCGAGGAGCGAGACAAGACCATCCCAGGCACCGCCGAGACCAAGTCCCTGACCGATACGGAATACCGCCAGAAGACAGGGGGCAAGCATGCCGGCCTCCGCATAAGACGGAAGAAAGCTGATCGCCATCGTGGAACCGCAAAGCGTGAACAGGGCCGCCATCAGCTTGACGGCACGGCCGAACTTTCGGTCGATCTGGAGGAAGATCAATGAACCGATCGGCCTTGCGATGAAGGCCAGCGAGAAGACCGCAAAGGAATAAAGCGTCGCCGTCAGCGGATCGACGAAGGAAAAGAAGACATGCGGAAAAACGAGCGCGGAGGCGATGGCGTAGATGAAAAAGTCGAAAAACTCCGTCATTCTCGCAAGAATGACAGCAATTGTAATGCGATCCGGATCGACCTTGACCGGATCGGTCCCATGTCCCTTCGCTTCCGGCGCCTGCCCAAAAGATGGAGCAGCATCAGTATAACTCATAATATCCCTCCTGCGTCATGGACGAACCATTTCCTGTAACGCGCCGGCTCCTCTTCCTTAGCGTTACGATGCGACGGATTGTCACACGCACCCTACGTAACGTCAATTGAAGTTTGATAAGAAAGGCTTGCCCCGCAAGCTCCCTATGCGATAATGCAGCCGCTCCGCCTTCAAACGCGGCTCCGCTAAGCCTATGGTGCATCGCGAAGGTTTCGCTGCACCGCGACAATATACCTCATTTCAAAAATGATGTTCGGCAATTAATCGCGGCATAATCCAAACTGTACGAGTTCAAAGAACGTGCGCATGATCAAGAAAATCACATCTGCCCTTCTGGCAATCCCCGCACTGCTGCTGCTTAGCGGCTGTAACCTCGTGGTGATGAACCCTTCGGGCGACGTCGCCATCCAGCAGCGCGACCTCATCATCACGTCCACGGTTCTGATGCTGCTCATCATCGTCCCGGTTATCGCCCTGACGCTATTCTTCGCATGGAAGTATCGCGAATCGGCGAAGGCCGAGGATTACGATCCCGAATGGCATCACTCGACGCGCCTTGAAATGGTGATCTGGTCCGCCCCGGTCGCCATCATCCTGATGCTAGGCACGGTGACCTGGATTTCCACCCACCGTCTCGACCCCTACCGCCCGCTGGAGCGTATCGACGAAAACCGTCAGGTTACCGCCGAGACCAAGCCGCTTACGGTGGAAGTGGTGGCCATGGACTGGAAGTGGCTGTTCTTCTACCCCGAGCTCGGCATTGGCAGCGTCAATGAATTTGCAGCTCCGGTCGATGTTCCGATCAACTTCAAGATCACCGGCACGACCGCGATGAATTCGTTCTTCGTTCCCGCACTCGCCGGCCAAATCTACGCCATGGGTGGCATGCAGACCAAGCTGCACGCGGTCATCAACAAGGAAGGCGTTTATGACGGCTTCTCGGCCAACTTCTCCGGCCCCGGCTTCTCGCATATGCGCTTCAAGTTCCATGGTCTCAGCCAGCAAGGCTTCGATCAGTGGGTTGCGAAGATCAAGGATGGCGGCAAAGGCTTCGGCCGCCAGGAATATCTCGACTTTGCCAAGCCTTCGGAACGTGAGCCGGTGCAATATTTCGCCTCCGTCGATCCGCAGCTTTACGATGCCATCCTCAACCGCTGTGTCGAGCCCAACAAGCTCTGCATGCGTGACATGATGCATATCGACGCCAAGGGCGGCGGCGGCAAGGAAGGCATCGATATCGCCAAGGCGCTGAACTCCGTCGTCTGTACACCGCTTTCACCTTACGGTGTCGCCAGCGGACCCCAATCCAATCCGGCTGCGATCGAAGGACAGACTTTCGAACCCGCGGCGCTGCCGGAAACGAAACAAGTCGCTGGCTGACGGATAAGTCCCGGCATTATGCGGCGCGGCCAATGGCTGCGCCGATCTTATGTCTTAGAATCGCAAGAGGCTAAAAATGATCGTCAATTCCGATCAAACGTCATTCCTGTTCGGGAAGCTGACATGGGAGTCCATCCCGCTTCACGAGCCCATTCTCGTCGCGACCTTCGCGGCAGTGGCTCTTGGCGGCATCGCCGTCGTCGGCGCCCTCACCTATTTCCGGCTGTGGGGTTATCTCTGGAATGAATGGTTCACGAGCATCGATCACAAGAAGATCGGTATCATGTACATCATTCTGGCACTCGTCATGCTGCTGCGCGGTTTCGCAGATGCCATAATGATGCGCGTCCAGCAGGCGATCGCCTCCGGCGGATCGGAAGGCTATCTTCCGCCGCACCATTACGACCAGATTTTCACGGCCCATGGCGTCATCATGATCTTCTTCATGGCCATGCCGATGATCACCGGTCTCATGAACTTCGTCGTGCCGCTGCAAATCGGCGCCCGCGACGTTTCGTTCCCCTTCCTCAACAACTTCTCGTTCTGGATGACCACGGCCGGCGCCGTCATCACCATGATCTCGCTATTCATCGGTGAATATGCGCAGACTGGCTGGCTTGCCTATCCGCCGCTTTCCGGCATTGATGGAAGTCCGGGCGTGGGTGTGGATTATTACATCTGGGGTCTGCAGATCGCCGGTGTGGGCACGACGCTCTCTGGTATCAACCTGATCGTCACGATCATCAAGATGCGCGCACCCGGCATGACCATGATGCGGCTGCCGATCTTCGTCTGGACGTCGCTGTGTTCGAACATCCTGATCGTGGCATCCTTCCCGATCCTGACCGGCACGCTCGCCCTTCTGACCCTTGACCGTTACGTTGGCACGAATTTCTTCACCAACGATCTCGGCGGCAACCCGATGATGTATGTCAACCTCATCTGGATTTGGGGCCATCCCGAAGTTTACATCCTGGTGCTGCCGGCCTTCGGCGTCTTCTCGGAAATCGTCTCGACCTTCTCCAACAAGCGTCTTTTCGGTTATGCCTCGATGGTCTATGCGACGGGTGTCATCACCATCCTCGCCTATATCGTGTGGCTGCACCACTTCTTCACCATGGGTTCCGGCGCAAGCGTCAACGCTTTCTTCGGCATCACCACGATGATCATATCGATCCCGACCGGTGCGAAGATCTTCAACTGGCTCTTCACCATGTACAAGGGCCGCATCAAGTTCGACGTTCCTATGCTGTGGACGATCGGTTTCATGATCACCTTCGTCATCGGCGGCATGACCGGCGTTCTTCTCGCTGTTCCGCCGGCGGACTTCGTGCTCCACAACTCGCTGTTCCTCATCGCCCACTTCCACAACACCATCATCGGTGGCGTGGTGTTCGGTGTGCTTGCGGGTATCGTTTACTGGTTCCCGAAGGCCTTCGGCTACCGCCTGGATCCGTTCTGGGGCAAGCTGTCCTTCTGGTTCTGGTTCATCGGCTTCTACTTCGCCTTCATGCCGCTCTACATTCTCGGCCTGATGGGTGTGACCCGCCGTATCAGCCAGTTCGAAGACAATTCGCTCCAGATCTGGTTCCTGATCGCAGCCTTCGGCGCCTTCCTGATCGCGCTCGGCATCGCTTCCTTCGTCATCCAGCTCATCGTCAGCTTCTTGAAGCGCGATCAGCTCCGTGACGTGACCGGCGATCCCTATCATGGGCGTACGCTGGAGTGGTCGACCTCGTCGCCTCCGCCTGCCTACAACTTCGCTTTCACGCCGGTTGTGCATGACGTCGACGCCTGGGCGGATATGAAGAAGCGCGGTTACGACCGTCCCAAGGAAGGCTTCATCCCGATCCATATGCCGAAGAACACCGGTGCGGGCGTAATCATCAGCGCCATCAGCGTCGTGCTTGGCTTTGCATTGGTGTGGCACATCTGGTGGCTGGCGGCTCTGTCCATGCTCGCCATCATCGCGGTCTCGATCGCCCATACCTTCAACTACAACCGCGAATACTACATTCCTGCCTCCGATGTTTCGACAGTCGAGGCGGAACGTACGAAGCTGCTTGCGGAACAGGCGTAACGAATATGGCTCATACACCTGCACAAAGCGCCGCGGGCGCGGAAACACCGGTCTTCTACCTGAAAGAAGACCACCATCCGGAGAACGGCACCTCGCTGGGCTTCTGGCTCTATCTGATGAGCGACTGCCTCATCTTCGCAACGCTGTTTGCCACCTATGCCGTTGTCGGCCGCAACTACGCGGCCGGCCCTTCGGGCGCAGATCTGTTCGATCTGAAGCTTGTGGCGATCAACACCGCCTTCCTGCTTTTCTCTTCCATCACCTATGGCTTCGCCATGCTGGAAATGGAAAAGCAGAAGGTGAAGACGACGCTGATCTGGCTCGGCATCACCGGTCTCTTCGGTCTCGCCTTCCTCGCCGTGGAACTTTACGAGTTCCATCACCTGATCGAAGAAGGTGCAGGTCCACAGCGTTCGGCGTTCCTTTCCGCCTTCTTCGCGCTGGTTGGAACGCACGGTCTGCACGTCACCTTCGGCGTGATCTGGCTCATCACACTGATGTTCCAAGTCGCAAAACATGGTCTGATCGCCGCAAACAAGCGTCGCCTGATGTGCCTGTCGATGTTCTGGCACTTCCTTGACGTCATCTGGATCGGCGTCTTCTCCTTCGTTTATCTCATGGGAGTTCTTTGATGAGTTCCGAAGCACACGCACACCACGACGCGCATGGCGACGACCATCATCACCATGATGGCGCCAGCCACGGCACGTTCAAAAGCTACATGATCGGCTTCGTCCTGTCGGTCATCCTGACGGCGATCCCGTTCTGGCTGGTCATGGGCGACGTTCTTGAAAACAAGACGCTGCTGGTCATCGCGATCATGGGTCTCGGCGTCATCCAGATCTTCGTGCACATGATCTACTTCCTGCACATGGACACCAAGTCCGAAGGCGGCTGGACCTTCATGGCGCTGATCTTCACCGTCGTGGTGCTGCTGATCACGCTCTCCGGCTCACTCTGGGTCATGTACAACATGAACAAGAACATGATGCCGCTGCACATCGAGGATGTGAAAAACCTGCCCTGAGCAGCCATAGATCAACGGCCTGCCGGATTTCCGGCGGGCCGCTTTCTGCGCCAGCACACGACCCCCGCAGCGCATAACCCCATGAATCGTCGGCGCGATTTATGGGGTTATTTGCTGGAAGACCCGGATGCCGACAGCCGACAGCCGACAGTGTTGCCGCAGCAAACCGCATGGCCTTGCAAGGACTGTGAAACCATGACCGATCCGTCGACAACCGCCCCGCACACGCGACGCATCCGCCCCGCAGCAATCGTCGTCCTGCTTCTGACTATTGTACTGACAGGCTTCCTGCTGGCGCTTGGAACATGGCAGGTTCAACGCCTCTTCTGGAAGCTCGATCTCATCGAACGCGTCGAAGCTCGCGCCCATGCCGCACCTGTGGATGCACCGGCAGCCCGCGAATGGCCGGCCCTTGCCGATCCCGCAGAGTATGAATATCGCCGCGTGAAACTGTCAGGCACCTTCCTCAACGACAAGGAGGTCCAGGTCTATACGGTCAGTGATCTCGGGCCCGGCTACTGGGTGATGACGCCGCTGAGACGCGATGACGGATCGAATATCATCGTCAATCGCGGCTTCGTGCCTTCCGACAAACGCGATCCATCCTCGCGCCGGGAAGGGGAGCCAAGCGGGGAGGTCGAGATCGTCGGGCTGATGCGCGCGTCAGAAACCGGCGGGCTTTTCCTTCGAACCAACGATCCGGCACATCGGCGCTGGTACTCCCGCAATATCCCGCAGATATCGCAGGCATCCGGCCTTTCCGGCGTGGCGCCCTTTTATGTCGATGCCGATGCGACGCCCAATCCGGGCGGCCTACCGGTCGGCGGCAAGACCATGCTTACCTTCCCCAACAACCACCTGTCCTACGCCATCACATGGTATATTCTGGCGGTCATGGTAATTGCCGCTGGATGGTATGTGCTGCGCAATCTCAACGCGCCGAAATCGAAACGGGAAGAGGATTGAACAGCCGGTTTTACCGGATGGTTCATAAAATCACTTCCTTCTTCACGTTTTGCTGATCTATAACGACAGTTCGGCCTGACATTGCCCGTCGGCGCATTTTCGTTTCGGTGAGTTATGGCAAGAGCATTTCTTCTCGTTCTGGATTCCTTCGGTGTCGGCGGTGCGCCTGACGCGGAGCATTATGGCGACCTTGGCGCCAATACGCTCGGTCATATCGCCGAATTCTGCGCGGCAGGTGCTGCCGACAGGCCGGGCCTTCGGGCGGGTCCGCTGAAGCTGCCCAACATGTCTTCGCTTGGTCTTCTGGAGATTGCACGACAATCAAGCGGCGACATTCCCGCCGGCATGGAACCGCCGGAGCGTATTTTCGGCCTGCATGGCTCTGCCAGCGAAATATCGAAGGGCAAGGATACGCCCTCAGGCCATTGGGAGATCGCGGGCACGCCCGTCACCTTCGACTGGGGCTACTTCCCGACAGAGGGCGACGCCTTTTCTCCCGAACTGGTGGAAGCCATCTGCACGCAAGCGGATATTCCAGGCATTCTCGGCAACTGCCACGCTTCCGGCACCGAGATCATCGCGAAGTTTGGCGAAGAGCATATCAGGAGCGGCAAGCCGATCTGCTACACCTCATCCGATTCCGTGTTCCAGATCGCCGCGCACGAGGCCCATTTCGGATTGCAGCGGCTCGTCACGCTCTGCGAGACGGTGCGCAAGCTGCTCGATCCGCTGAATATCGGCCGTGTCATTGCCCGTCCCTTCATCGGCGAGACGGTCGCAACCTTCGAACGCACCGGCAACCGCCGCGACTTCTCCGTTCCGCCGCCCGAACCGACGTTGCTCGACCGCCTTGTGGAGGCTGGCAGGAAAGTGCACGCGATCGGCAAGATCGGCGATATCTATGCCCACAAGGGTGTGTCGCGCATCATCAAGGCAAATGGCAACAGCGCCCTGATGGATGCAACGCTGCACGCTATTGACGAAGCCGAAAACGGCGATCTTGTCTTCACCAATTTCGTCGATTTCGACATGCTCTACGGCCATCGCCGCGATGTTGCCGGTTATGCGGCGGCGCTTGAAGCCTTCGATGCGCGCATTCCGGAAATCCATCGCAAAATGGCGCCGGGCGACATCGCCATTCTTACCGCTGACCATGGTTGCGATCCCACATGGCGGGGCACGGACCATACACGGGAAAGAGTGCCGATCATGGCATTCGGGCCGGGCATCCGCTCCCGCGATGTCGGCATTCGTTCAAGCTACGCCGACATCGGCGAAAGCATCGCCCACCATCTAGGTATCGAGGCCGGTTCGCACGGCAGGAGCTTCATTTGACATCGCATTTGCTGAAAGCGGAAATTCACTGCCACCTGGAAGGTGCGGCACCCCCTGCCCTCGTCGCAAAACAGGCCGAGAAATACGGCATAGACACCAGTAGCTTTCTGCGCGACGGCCAGTACGTCTGGTCGGATTTTGCGCAATTCATCCAGTGCTACGATGCGGTGGCGCAGGTGTTCAAGACCGATGAGGACTATGCGGTTCTGACGCAAACCTATCTGACCGAACTTGCCGAGGCCAATACGATCTATAGCGAGCTCATCATCTCGCCCGATCATGGCGACCGCATCGGGCTCGGCGCTGACGCCTATCTCTCCGGTATCGCCGAGGGCATCCGGATCGCGAAAGAAAAGACCGGTATCGAAACCCGCATCATCGTGACCGGCGAGCGGCATTTCGGTCCTGAACGGGTCATCGCGGCGGCTGAATATGCGGCACGGACGAAACACCCGCTGGTGACCGGTTTCAACATGGCGGGCGAGGAGCGCATGGGCCGCGTCGCCGATTATGCACGCGCCTTCGACATTGCCCGCGATGCCGGCCTTGGGCTGACAATCCATGCGGGTGAGGTCTGCGGACCGGAAAGCGTCGTCGATGCGCTCGATCTCGTAAAGCCGTCGCGCATCGGCCATGGCGTGCGCGCCATCGAAGACGCCGCTCTCGTCGATCGGCTGGTTGAGGCGGGAACAGTGCTTGAGGTCTGCCCCGGATCAAATATCGCGCTCAACGTTTATCCCGATTTCGGCAGCCATCCGCTGAGGGCGTTGCACGATGCCGGGGTGCGCGTCTGCATCAGTTCCGACGATCCGCCATTCTTCTTTACCTCGCTTGCCCGGGAATATGCGCTGGCTGCGGATGCTTTTGGTTTCAGCGATGCCGAGATTAACCGCATGACCCGAACCGCACTGGAAAGCGCCTTTGTGGATGAAGTCACACGCGCCCGGCTGCTTGCAAAACTCGATAGCCACTAGGCATCGGTTGGCGGGGTAAAACCGCGAAGAAGGCTTGCGAAAAGCCTGCTTTCGGTGAATTACAGGGGCACAGGATAAAAAAGGAAGGCCAGTTTCATGGACGGCGTTACAGTCATCGAACATCCGCTGGTGCGGCACAAACTTACCATCATGCGCAAGAAGGAAACCTCGACAGCCGGCTTCCGCCGCCTGCTCAGGGAAATCTCGACGCTGCTCTGCTATGAAGTGACGCGCGACCTTGAAATGACCATGGAAACCATCGATACGCCGCTCGAAACCATCGAGGCTCCGGTGCTGGAGGGCAAGAAGCTGGTTTTCGCCTCCATCCTGCGTGCCGGCAACGGCCTTCTGGAAGGCATGCTCGAACTCGTGCCTTCGGCGCGTGTTGCGCATATCGGTGTGTATCGCGATCACGATACGCTGGAGGCGGTCGAATATTACTTCAAGGCTCCTGAAAGCCTCGATGCCCGCCTTATCATCGTCGTCGATCCAATGCTGGCGACCGGCAATTCCTCCATCGCTGCGGTTGAAAAGCTGAAAGAGCGGGGCGCGAAGAACATCCGCTTCCTGTGTCTGCTGGCTGCACCCGAAGGCATCAAGAATTTCCGTGAAGCGCATCCCGACGTGCCGATCTATACTGCCGCAATCGACAAGCAGCTGAATGAAAAGGGTTACATCGTTCCCGGCCTCGGCGATGCGGGCGACCGCATGTACGGCACGAAATAACACCGTTCATCATCGCTTAACCGTTTGAGCCATTCGCCGACCAATAAGCGGCGAATGGCTTTTTCTTTTAAGATTTCAGCACGTTTTGCGTCTATTCTGCATAGGGATAACCCTGCCTTCTCAGGAGCGACGACTTGCTGGCGCGTACGATTTTTCTGCTTATCGGTCTTTCGGTCAGCGCCACGCAGATTCCGGCGCTGGTGGAAAAATTTCAGCCGCGCCCGGAAGCCAAGGTGGAAAAAGCCGAAGTCAAATCGGAAGCCGTCAAACCGGAACCCCTTTCGCTTGGTGGCGTCAATCTGAAAGCGGACGCACGCGGCCACTTCAACGCAGCCTTCCGTATCAACGGCAAATCTTTCGACGGGCTTGTCGATACCGGCGCCTCCATGGTTGCCATCAATGAGACGATCGCCCGGCGGCTCGGTTTCGGCGTCAACAGCCTCGATTTCAAATATCCGATCTCAACCGCCAACGGCCAGACCATGGCGGCCTATCTGAAGCTCGACCGGGTGGAAATCGGCACGATCCGCGTTCAGAATGTCGACGCCATGGTGCTGAAAGATAATGCGTTGAGCAACATGCTTGTTGGCATGAGCTTCCTGAAACAACTATCGTCATTCAAGGTATCGGGTGGCGAAATGAGGCTGGTCAGGTAATTCGCTCGAGGACCACAGTGCTGGTTTCCATCGCAGTGTCAGCAACCCCATAGCAGGCCGTAATCCTTTTGACGGCAAGTTCCGCTTCTTGCTTAGAGGCCGCATGGACGCAGGCGATTGGTTCGCCTTTTTCCACTTTTGTGCCGAGCGGCAGGATATCGGAGATTCCAACCGAAGGATCGATCTTGTCTGACGGCATTCTTCTGCCGCCGCCAAGCTCGACAACGACCATGCCGAGATCGCGCGTCGCACAGGATGCCAGCCAGCCGCTGCGCTCAGCCGAAACCGGGAGAATAACCGGCGTCGATGGCAGGTAACGCGATGGATGATCGACAAAGTCCGCAGGCCCGCCAAGTGCCGCGACCATTTTCGCAAAGACTTCCATGGCACGCCCGGAGGAAAGGGCGGCCTCAGCCAGCGCCTCACCTTCATCCAGAGTGGCCGCGCTGCCCGCTTGCACCAGCATTTCCGCAGCGAAGGCAAGAACCACCTTTTCGAGACGTGTTCCCGCCTTGCGGCCAGCCAGAAAGTCCAGGCAATTGACGATTTCGACCGCATTGCCTGCGGCATCGCCAAGCGGCTGGTTCATGTCGGTTATAAGAGCCGTCGTCGGCAGGCCTGCGCCATTTGCCACATCGACCAGCGCGACGGCGAGATTACGGGCATCCTCCACACTCTGCATGAAAGCGCCGTTGCCGACCTTCACATCCAGAACCAGCGTCTGAAGTCCGGCCGCAAGCTTCTTAGACAGAATGGAGGCGGTGATCAACGGGATGGAATCCACCGTCGCGGTCACGTCCCTGATAGAATAGAGGCGCTTGTCTGCGGGGGCGAGATCGCCCGTCTGGCCGATGATGGCACAGCCGACCGTCTTGACCGTCCGGCGGAACAGGGCCTCGTCCGGCATCACATCGTAACCGGGGATCGCTTCCAGCTTGTCTAGCGTGCCGCCGGTATGGCCAAGGCCCCTGCCGGAAATCATCGGCACGGCAAGACCGCAGGCGGCAACGATCGGGGCGAGCATCAGGGAGACGTTGTCGCCGACGCCGCCGGTCGAGTGCTTGTCCGCCACCGGCCTGCCAATATCGCTCCAGGACAGGACATCGCCGCTGTCGCGCATGGCGAGTGTCAGCGCCACCATCTCGTCGCGGTTCATACCCCGGAAAAACACCGCCATGGCAAAGGCAGCGGCCTGGCCTTCCGATATGCCGTCCTTGGACAGCGCCTCGATAAAAGCGGCAATCTCCTGCGGCGCAAGAGACAGGCCATCACGTTTGCGGCGGATGATTTCCTGCGGGATCAAGCTCAATACCCGCTGGCGGCCTTGGCCGGTTCGCCACCGGCCAGCACGTTCAGGACATCATCGAGAACGCCGGAAGCGCCGAAGCGGAACGTGGACGGCATGGCCCAGTCGGGCGCCATGATGGTTTCCGCCAGCCGCAGATAAAGCGTGGCGTCTTCCACCGTGCCGACACCGCCGGCAGGCTTGAAGCCCACCTTCTGCCTGCTGTCGCGGATCGCCTGCAACATGATATCGGCAGCTTCCAGCGTGGCGTTGATGGCGACCTTACCTGTTGAGGTCTTGATGAAATCGGCCCCTTCGGCAATGGCGAGTTCGGAAGCACGACGAATGAGAGCCTTGTCCTTCAGCTCGCCGGTTTCGAGAATGACCTTGAGAAGAACGGGTGCGACGCAGACCTTGCGTACGGCAGCCACCAGCTCGGAAACAGCCGTTTCATCGCCTGCTATGAACTTACGATAGGGGATGACCAGATCGATTTCGTCGGCACCGTCGCGGATAGCCGCCTCGGTCTCCGCCACCACGGTCGCAACATCCAGATCGCCCGAAGGAAAATTGACGACCGTGGCGATACGGATCGCATGGTCTTTTCCGAAAGCGGCACGCGCCTGGGCGACGAAACGCGGCCAGATGCAGATCGCGGCGGTATTGCCGTATTCGGTATGAGCCCTCTGGCACAAAGCAGCAATCTGCTCGGGCGTGCAGTCTTCCTTGAGGTTGGTCAGGTCCAGCAAGGATAGTGTCAGGGCAGCCGCTTCGCGCGGACGCTGGAGTTCCATGGTCACGCTCCTCCTGCGATCATTTCTTTCAAGATGGCGGCAAGCCTCTTGCCGCCCACCGGGGCCATGTCCTTGGTTTCCTCATGGCTCAGTTCAGCGCCAGTCATGCCGGCACCGTAATTGGTAATAACCGATGCGGCGGCAACGCGCATCCCGAAAAAGCGGGCGAGGATGACTTCCGGCACGGTGGACATGCCGACGGCATCCGCACCCAGCAGCCGCGCCATGCGGATTTCCGCCGGCGTTTCGAAGCTCGGGCCGGAAAACCACATATAGACGCCGCCGAACAAGGGCACCGTCGCGCGGATCGCGGCATTACGCATGGCGAGCATCAGGTCCGGATCATAAGCCGTGGTCATGCCGACGAAGCGGTTGTCGCTCTCTTCGCCAATCAGCGGGTTCATGCCGGAATAATTGATATGATCGGTGATCTGCATGACCGAGCCGGGCGGTATGTCCTGCCTGACCGAGCCTGCCGAATTGGTGAGGATGAGCGACTGCACGCCAAGACCAGCGAGCGCCTCAATGACCGCGCGCATGGCGGCCGGATCGCCTTTTTCGTAATAGTGCACCCGGCCGGACAGCATCATCACCGGCTCGCCACCGAGATAACCGGCCACCAACTCGCCCGCATGGCCAGAAACGCCGCTTGCAGGGAAACCGGGAAGTTCGGCGTAGGGCACGCGGATCGCATCGCTGACCTCGTCCACCAGCGACCCCAGGCCTGAGCCCAGCACGATGGCGATGCGCGGCATCAGGCCATTCAGACGCTCCACCAGAATATCGATCAGCGTATCCGGCATCAGGGCAGCTCGGTCTTGAAGCTGAAGGGCAAAAGTTCATCCATGGTCATGACCTTCTGAACACCGGTTTCGTCACAGAGATAGACCTTGGTGTCTGGCGAGGCGAATTCGGCGATCTTCTGCCGGCAGCCGCCGCAGGGCGGGCAAAGAGCAAGCTTTTCCGCGATGACGGCGATCTCGCTTATCTTCTTTGCTCCACCCATGATCATGGCGCTGATGGCCGAAGGCTCGGCGCACCAGCCTTGAGGGAAGGAGAGGTTCTCGATATTGGCGCCCTTGTAGATTTTGCCGTCTTCAGCGCGGATTGCCGCACCGACAGGGAATTTCGAATAGGGCGCATGGGCAAAGGCCATGGCCTCCACCGCTGCCTCGAACAACTGATGGGACATTGGTTCACGGGACATGGATTTAACGCTCCTTCGCATAGGCAACGCCACCGGCCTTGGGGGGCTTGGCGACGCCGATGAAACCGGCAAGCAGGATGCAGGTCAGAATATAGGGCATGGCCTGGAAAATCTGCACCGGCACTTCACCGATACCCGGCACGGATTTGCCCTGCATGAAGTTGGCGAAAGCATCCAGGAAACCGAAGAGCAGGCATGCGAACATGACCGGCACCGGCTTCCATTTCGCGAAGATCAGCGCGGCGAGTGCGATATAGCCCTTGCCGGCCGACATGTTGGCGATGAAGGCCGCCGATTGCGCAACGGCGAGATAGGCGCCCGAGAAACCGCATAGGAAGCCGGCAACGATGACGGCGCGGTAACGCATCCATGTCACCGAAATGCCCGCCGTATCGACCGCGCCCGGATTTTCACCCACCGCGCGCAGGCGAAGGCCGAAACGGGTGCGGTAAAGCACCCACCAGGACAGCGGCACCGCCAGAAAGGCGAGATAGGTCAGGATATTGTTGCCGGAAATGACATTGGCGTAGAGCGGGCCGATGAAAGGCACTTCGCGCATCGCATCCGCACCGGGCAGGATGATCGGTGCGAAACGGCCTTCGCCCGGCAATTGCGGCGTGCGCCCGCCCTGCCCGAACCACGCCTGCCCCAGAACCACCGTCAGACCGGCGGCAATGAAGTTGAGCGCCACGCCCGAAACGATCTGGTTGCCGCGATTTGTGATGACGGCAAAGCCGTGGATCAGCGAAAACAGGATGGAGACGGCAATGCCCGCAAGCAGGCCGGCCCAGGGATTTGCGGTGAGATAGGCGACACAAGCCGAAGCAAAGGCTGCCGCCAGCATCTTGCCTTCAAGGCCGATATCGAACACGCCCGCGCGTTCGGAAAACAGCCCGGCAAGCGCCGTGAACAGAAGCGGGATGGTGAGACGGACGGTCGAGCCGAGAATGCTGACCAGCATATCGAAGAAATCCATATCAGCTCACCCCTTTGCCAAGCGCTGGTAGATGCGGACGATCGCCGGCCGGTACATGTATTCGAGCGCGCCGGCAAACAGGATAACCAGACCCTGGATGACGACGATCATCTCACGGGTAATATTCGGCATCTCGAAAGAGAGGTCTGCACCGCCCTGATAGAGAATGCCGAACAGCAGCGCCGAAAACAGGATGCCGAGCGGGTGGCTTCGCCCCATCAGCGACACGGCGATGCCGACGAAACCCGCACCGCCGACAAATTCCACCTGCAGGCGGGCGGAAGCCCCCATGACCGGGTTCAGCGCCATCATACCTGCCAGACCGCCGGAAATGAGCATGGCGATGATGACGGTGCGCGCATAGGGAATGCCGGCATAGACGGCGGCCGAGGGGCTGACGCCGAGCGTGCGCATCTCATAACCGAGCTTGGTGCGCCAGATCAGCACCCAGACGAGAAAACACATGACCAGTGCGATGATGAAGGAGACGTTGAACGGCGCCGGCCCGAGCTTCAGGCCGAACAGCGCCATCAGCCAGTCGAGCTTCGGCAATTGCCCACCTGGCAGAAAGGTGCGCGTTTCCGGCGCCATCTTGCCCGGCACGATCAGCACGTTCACCAGCAGATAGACCATCAACGCCGCAGCGATGAAGTTGAACATGATAGTGGTTATGACGACGTGGCTACCGCGTTTTGCCTGCAGCCATGCCGGAATAAACGCCCAGGCCGCGCCGAAAACCGCAGCGCCGATGATGGCGAAGGGCATCGTCACATACCACGGCACATAATGGTCGAGCGCCAGCGCCACCAGCGCCGCGCCCAGTCCGCCAATATAGGCCTGGCCTTCAGAACCGATGTTGAACAGACCGGCATGGAAGGCGACCGCCACAGAGAGGCCGGTGAAGATGAAACTCGTCGTATAAAACAGCGTGAAGCCGATGGCATCGCCACGACCTAACGCACCTTCGATGAGCAGGCGAAGCGCCGCGAGCGGATTTTCACCGATCGACCAGACGACGAGGCCGGAAATCAGAAATGCGGTAACTACATTTAAAAACGGCAGGAGGCCGTAGGTGATCCAGTTTGGCAGGGGTACGGAAGCGGTGCTCATTCATGCCTCATGCGGCGATGCCGGCCATCATCAGGCCCAGCGTCTGTTCTTCGGCTTCCGCCGTTTTTTCTCCAACGACACGCCCGGCGAACATGACCATGATCCGGTCCGAAAGGGAACGGATTTCATCGAGTTCGACCGAAACCAGCAAGATCGCCTTGCCGGCATCGCGCATTTCGATGATGCGGCGATGGATGAATTCGATGGCGCCGATATCCACACCGCGGGTCGGCTGGCCGATGATCAGCATCTTGGGGTCACGCTCGATTTCGCGGGCAACGACGATCTTCTGCTGGTTGCCGCCGGAAAAATTGGCGGTCTTCAGCTGCGGGTTCGGCGGGCGAATATCGTATTTCTCGATCTTTTCGACCGCATCCTTGCGGATGGCCTCGGGGTTGAGGAAAGGGCCTTTGCCGTATCGCTCGTCATGGTGATAGCCGAGGATGGAATTTTCATATTCCTCGAATTTCAGCACCAGCCCCATATGGTGCCGGTCTTCCGGAATATGTGCGAGACCGAGTTCGCGCAGAATGGACGGATCGGGCCGATCAACCTTCTGCCCGGCCACCCATATCTCGCCCGAGTAAGGCTTGCGGATGCCTGCGATCGCTTCGAGGAGCTCAGACTGGCCATTGCCGGCCACACCGGCGATGCCGACGATTTCACCGGCGCGGACATCCAGCGAGACATCGTCGACCATGGTGACGCCGCGGCTGTCCTTGACGGTCAGATTACGGATGGAAAGGAGAACCTCGCCCGGCGTCGTCTCGCCTTTTTCCACCCGTAGCAGCACGCGACGGCCGACCATCAGTTCGGCCAGTTCCTCAACGCTGGTTTCGGAGGTTTTGCGGGTCGCCACCATTTCGCCGCGGCGCATGACGGAGACGGAATCCGTGATCGCCATGATCTCGCGCAGCTTGTGGGTGATGAGGATGACGGTTTTGCCCTGCTCACGCAGGACACCGAGGATCTTGAAAAGATGATCGGCTTCCGCAGGCGTGAGAACGCCGGTCGGCTCATCGAGGATCAGGATTTCGGCGCCACGATACATGGCTTTCAGGATTTCGACGCGCTGTTGCAGGCCGACCGGCAGTTCCTCGATCACAGCATCCGGATCGACTTCCAGCCCGTAGTCGTCTTCAAGGCGCTTCAACTCCTTGCGCGCAGCCGCCCTGCCCTTGGCAAGCGATGCGCCGCCTTCCGCGCCCAGCATGACGTTTTCCAGCACGGTGAAATTTTCCACCAGCATGAAATGCTGATGGACCATGCCGATGCCAGCACTGATCGCAGCCTGGCTGTCGCGGATCGATACCGGCGCGCCGTTTACCCGGATTTCACCGGCATCAGCCTGGTAAAAACCGTAGAGGATCGACATCAGGGTCGATTTTCCGGCACCGTTTTCCCCGATGATGCCGTGGATCGTACCCTTGGCAACGGTCAGGTTGATATTCTTATTGGCGTGAACGGCACCGAATTTTTTATCGATGCCCACGAGTTCGATTGCTGGGTCCATACTCAAACCGAAACCTCTCCGAAGGCTGGATATGAAAAGGGCGCAAGGTGAAAAATCACCATGCGCCCCAGACACATATCATATCATTTCGGGCAGGAATTGTCCGCCATATAGTCATGAACCTTGATGGTGCCGGCAATGATGTCGGCCTTCGCCTTGTCCACGGCGGCGGTCATTTCCGGCGTGATCAGGGCCTTGTTGTTGTCATCGAGAGCATAGGCAACGCCGTCTTCCTTGACGCCGAGAGCAACGATGCCGGGGGTGAACTTGTCGTCCTTGGCATCCTTGTAGGCGTTGTAGACAGCCAGATCGACGCGCTTGACCATCGAGGTCAGAACCGAGCCGGGGTGCAGGTGGTTCTGGTTGGAATCGACGCCGATCGAGAATTTCTTGTTGTCGGCAGCGGTCTGCAACACGCCGATACCGGTCGCACCGGCTGCCGCGTAGATCACGTCAGCGCCCTGGTCGATCTGGTTCTTGGTCAGTTCGCCACCGCGCACCGGATCATTCCAAGCCGCACCCGTGGTGCCGGTCATGTTCTGGAAGACTTCGATCTTGTCGTTGGCAGCCTTGGCGCCCTGCGCATAACCACAGGCGAATTTACGGATAAGCGGAATATCCATGCCGCCGATGAAGCCGACCTTACCGGTCTTGGAGGCCATGCCTGCCAGAAGACCGACGAGATAAGAGCCTTCGTGCTCCTTGTAGACGACCGAGCGGACATTCGGCAGTTCGACGACGGAATCGACGATGACGAACTTGGTGTCAGGGAATTCGGCTGCAACCTTTTCCATGGCCGACGTCCAGGCGAAGGACACGGCAACAACCGGGTTAAAGCCCTTGCTGGCGAAGTTGCGGATAGCCTGCTCGCCCTGCGTATCGCTGGTCGGTTCAAAATCGCGGAACTCGATGCCCGTTTCTGCCTTGAACTTCTCAGCGCCAGCCGCGGCGGCTTCGTTGAACGACTTGTCGAACTTGCCGCCCGTACCATAAACCAATGCCGGCTTGATATCGGCAGCAAGCGCGGAAGCCGACATGGCGGCGAGCGCAAAAAGCGTCAGAAGGGATTTTTTCATTGTGCAGCCCTGTTGTTGCAATTGATATTTTAAGGGTCCTCCCGCAAACCCGTTGACCGGGAATGTCTGCGGAACCGCCAGCCGTTATCCCGGCTGTGCTTGGCTCATATCCTTGCATGGCTCAATGAAAAATTCATCCGGTTTTTTTGACCCGGTGGAAAAACTTTATTCTGGCGTTTTTTTGGTCTTTCCACCTGGGCAACGTGCAAAAAATCTAGTCGATATTGCAGCTTACGCCGGTTCCCCTGAGCCCGCAGTAGCCGCCCGGATTCTTGGCAAGATATTGCTGGTGATAGTCTTCCGCGTAATAAAATGTTTCAAGCGGTCCAATTTCGGTGGTGATGGCGCGGCCATGCCCCGCCTCGTCCAAAGCCTGCTGAAAAGCGTCGTGCGCCTTCTGCGCCTGCTGCAACTGGCCTTCGGTATTGGCATAGATGGCGGAACGATAGGTCGTGCCGACGTCGTTGCCCTGCCGCATCCCTTGCGTCGGATCATGCTCCTCGAAGAATATCTTAAGCAGGCCTGACAGCGAGATGACGGCCGGATCGTAGACGACCTTGACCACTTCGGCGTGGCCCGTCTGGCCCGTCGTCGTCTCCTGATAGGTGGGATTGCGGGTAAAACCGCCGGCATAACCCACCGCCGTCACCCACACACCCGGTGTCTGCCAGAACAGGCGCTCCGCACCCCAGAAGCAACCCATACCCAGATAGATGATTTCCAAACCATCGGGATAAGGCCCCTTCAAGGGCCGGCCATTGACGAAATGGGTCTCGGGCACGGCAAGCGCCTCTTCACGGCCGGGCAAAGCCGTCTCTTCGGTCGGCATCGTCGTCTTTTTTGAAAGCGTATCGAACAGGAACATTCGGTCCTCCGTGCGGCCGATTATGCCGCTTCTCAGGGTTCACATCTGCGGGGCGCGCGCGCTGTCAGTTGATAAATTCAGACTGACGAACGCCTCATCACTTTGCGCTTCCTGTAACCGGCCATCCAGCAAAGCAGGGATAGCGCGAGGAAAAAAGCAAATGCCGGCAGTCCCGACAGGGCATTTTCAATGAAGCGCCACGCTTCAGGGTGAATATAGTGAGCCAAGGCCGTTTCCACCATGGTGCGCGAGGCAGGAAGAAGATAGTTCCAGACGGACAGGATGCCGGTGATATTGACCGAGGATGTGGAAACCGAGCGGATCGAATCGAGTACGCCAAGAAAAACAGCTGCAATGAGAAGAAGAAAGCTCAAAAACCGCAAAAAAGCTTTCATCAGGATACCTCGGTTGCGGCTCGTCGTTTCGACAGCCATGTTTTGAAAGATATATTGCATCGATAAAGGCGGGAAAACCGGTTTGCAATCGCATCGGAAGGCAGGAAATTGCCGACAATTCAAAAAACTGTCAGATTCGTGTTGATCCCAGCGAATTCATCGGTATATATCGCGCCGTTCCAGTGATTTGCATTCCTCAAAACATGCAGATTTGAAAAAAGGACAGGTGGCCGAGTGGTTTAAGGCGCACGCCTGGAACGCGTGTGTGCGTGAAAGCGTACCGTGGGTTCGAATCCCACCCTGTCCGCCATTTCACCTCACCTCAATGACTTTATAAACGCGCCTCCGCATCGGCATGACCGTGGCAGTCAAAGTCACGTTTTTGCCCTTCTGCAAGCCTTGATGGCTATGCTTCTGCACAGACAGGGGTTTCATCCGCTTTTTTGCAGCGCTTCACCCTCTCTTGCGCCTTGCAGCAGGAAAAATCGCTCCTTATATACGCCGCATAACAGCAGCGAATACTGCAAATCCAAGTCAAGGAGTTGTCCATGGAATGCCTCACGGGGTTCCGACAGCTCGCTTCAAGGAGAGAAGAGCATGGCAAAAGTAATCGGTATCGACCTTGGCACAACCAATTCCTGCGTTGCAGTGATGGACGGCAAGGACACGAAAGTTATTGAAAACGCGGAAGGCGCGCGCACTACGCCATCCATGGTGGCATTTTCCGACGATGGCGAACGCCTTGTCGGCCAGCCGGCCAAGCGCCAGGCGGTCACCAACCCGACCAACACCCTGTTTGCGGTCAAGCGCCTCATCGGTCGCCGTTATGAAGACCCGACCGTCGAAAAGGACAAGGCTCTCGTTCCCTTCGAAATCGTCAAGGGCGACAATGGCGACGCATGGGTGAAGGCTCAGGACAAGAACTATTCCCCTTCGCAGATTTCCGCGATGATCCTTCAGAAGATGAAGGAAACGGCTGAATCCTACCTCGGCGAAAAGGTCGAGAAGGCCGTC
The DNA here is from genome assembly GCF_055382765.1 of Agrobacterium sp. 6Ca8. Lineage (NCBI taxonomy): Bacteria > Pseudomonadati > Pseudomonadota > Alphaproteobacteria > Hyphomicrobiales > Rhizobiaceae > Agrobacterium > Agrobacterium sp. 6Ca8. Next base: position 2,729,930 of record NZ_AP026433.1, on the reverse strand, counting down.
ATCACTGTTCCGGCATACTTCAACGACGCCCAGCGCCAGGCAACCAAGGATGCCGGCCGCATCGCCGGTCTGGACGTCCTGCGCATCATCAACGAGCCGACCGCGGCAGCCCTCGCTTACGGCCTCGACAAGAAGGACGGCAAGACCATCGCCGTTTACGACCTTGGCGGCGGCACCTTCGATATTTCCGTTCTGGAAATCGGCGACGGCGTTTTCGAAGTGAAGTCCACCAACGGCGATACCTTCCTCGGCGGTGAAGACTTCGACATGCGTCTGGTCGAATATCTGGCCGGCGAGTTCAAGAAGGATCAGGGCATCGACCTGAAGAACGACAAGCTCGCTCTGCAGCGCCTCAAGGAAGCTGCCGAAAAGGCCAAGATCGAACTTTCGTCCTCGCAGCAGACCGAAATCAACCTGCCGTTCATCACGGCTGATGCTTCCGGTCCGAAGCACCTGACGCTGAAGCTGACCCGCGCCAAGTTCGAAAGCCTGGTGGACGATCTGGTGCAGCGCACCGTCGCCCCTTGCAAGGCTGCCCTCAAGGATGCCGGCGTTACCGCTGCCGAGATCGACGAAGTCGTTCTCGTTGGTGGCATGAGCCGCATGCCGAAGGTGCAGGAAGTCGTCAAGCAGCTGTTCGGCAAGGAGCCGCACAAGGGCGTGAACCCTGATGAAGTGGTTGCCATGGGCGCCGCCATTCAGGCCGGCGTTCTGCAGGGCGACGTCAAGGACGTTCTGCTTCTCGACGTGACGCCGCTGTCGCTCGGCATCGAAACGCTGGGTGGCGTCTTCACCCGTCTGATCGATCGCAACACGACGATCCCGACGAAGAAGAGCCAGACCTTCTCGACCGCCGAAGACAGCCAGTCGGCTGTGACGATCCGTGTCTCGCAGGGCGAGCGCGAAATGGCACAGGATAACAAGCTGCTCGGCCAGTTCGACCTCGTCGGCCTGCCGCCGGCACCCCGCGGCGTTCCGCAGATCGAAGTGACCTTCGATATCGACGCCAACGGCATCGTGCAGGTTTCGGCGAAAGACAAGGGCACCGGCAAGGAACAGCAGATCCGTATCCAGGCTTCCGGTGGTCTTTCCGACGCCGACATCGAGAAGATGGTCAAGGACGCTGAAGCCAACGCCGAAGCCGACAAGAAGCGTCGTGCGGGTGTGGAAGCCAAGAACCAAGCCGAAAGCCTCGTTCACTCCACCGAGAAATCGGTGAAGGAATATGGCGACAAGGTTTCCGAAACCGACCGCAAGGTCATCGAAGACGCCATTGCCAGCCTGAAGACGGCCGTTGAGGCTTCCGAACCGGATGCCGACGACATTCAGGCAAAGACCCAGACCCTCATGGAAGTTTCCATGAAGCTCGGTCAGGCCATCTACGAAGCGCAGCAGGCTGAAGCCGGCGCTAACGGAGAAGGCGGCAAGGACGACGTCGTCGACGCCGACTATGAGGAAATCAAGGACGACAAGAAGTCCGCATAATCGCGTGACTTCCCGTCTCCTGTCGATACATGCAAGACATCCGGCTGCCGAAGTGCAGCCGGAAATCCATTTGCGAGGCTTGTTATCTTAATGGCGAAAGCAGACTTTTACGAAACACTCGGCGTCAGCAAGACCGCGGACGAAAAAGAGCTGAAAAGCGCCTTCCGCAAACTCGCGATGAAATACCATCCGGACAAGAACCCGGATGATGCTGATTCCGAACGGAAGTTCAAGGAAATCAACGAAGCCTATGAAACGCTGAAGGACCCGCAAAAACGCGCGGCCTATGACCGTTTTGGCCACGCCGCCTTTGAAAATGGCGGCATGGGCGGCGGTGGTATGGGCGGCGGCGGTTTCGCCAATGGCGGCTTCTCGGATATCTTCGAAGACATCTTCGGCGAGATGATGGGCGGCGGACGCGCACGCCGCTCTTCCGGCGGTCGCGAGCGCGGCGCCGACCTTCGCTACAACATGGAAATCACGCTGGAAGAAGCCTTTGCCGGCAAGACGGCGCAGATCAGGGTTCCAACCTCGATAACCTGCGATGTCTGTTCCGGTTCCGGCGCAAAACCCGGCACGCAACCCAAAACCTGCGGCACCTGTCAGGGTTCCGGCCGCGTGCGCGCAGCCCAGGGCTTCTTCTCGGTAGAACGCACCTGCCCCACCTGCCACGGGCGTGGACAGACGATTTCCGATCCGTGCAGCAAGTGCCACGGCCAGGGCCGCGTGACGGAAGAGCGTTCGCTTTCGGTCAACATTCCCTCGGGTATCGAGGATGGCACCCGCATTCGCCTGCAGGGCGAAGGCGAAGCCGGCATGCGTGGCGGCCCGGCGGGCGATCTCTACATCTTCCTGTCCGTGCGTCCGCATGAGTTCTTCCAGCGCGACGGTGCCGATCTCTATTGCACCGTGCCGATCTCCATGACGACGGCCGCTCTTGGCGGCACCTTCGATGTGACGACGCTCGACGGCACGAAGTCTCGCGTGACGGTTCCGGAAGGCACCCAGCCAGGCAAGCAGTTCCGCCTGAAGGGCAAGGGCATGCCGGTGCTGCGTTCGGCGCAGACTGGCGATCTCTACATCCAGATCCAGATCGAGACACCGCAGAAGCTCAGCAAGCGCCAGCGCGAGCTGTTGCAGGAGTTCGAGCAACTCTCGTCCCAGGAGAATAATCCGGAATCGACCGGCTTCTTTGCCCGGATGAAGGAATTCTTCGACGGCTGATCTGCGGCCGTTACCCACCAAAAAAAGCGCCGCCGTCTTTCGGGACTGGCGGCGTTTTTCGTTGAAATCAGCCAGTAAAACCGCCCGCATCAAGATATTGCCGTTCCTCCGGCGTCGTTTCCCGCAGCAATATGTCGTTGCGATGCGGAAAGCGGCCAAAACGCGCGACGATATCGTGATGCTCTTCGGCATGGTGGAGATAAAGCCCGCCAAGCGGCCGGTTGAGCGTGCAGGCACGCTCCTGATCCTCGATGCTTTCCGAATGGGAAAAGGGCAGATAGAAAAAGACCCGCAAATCCTCGGTCACCGCCTGATCGTGGCCGCGACGGATGGCCTCGCTGGCGAACATGCGTGCCAGCGGATCGGTCGCATACATATGCGCTGTCTCGCGAAAGCAGTTACGCGGGAACTGATCCAGCAGAAGCATCAGCGCGAGGCTGCTTTCCGCACCGTCCAGCCAGCCATCCAATTCGCGCCTTGCAGCAGCAAAATGGGCATCGCGGAAACGGTCATGAAAGTGATCGTCGAAGGCGGCGTCCTTGTCGAACCACTTGTCCGGTCCTGCCTGCTTCCAGAAATCCACAATTTCGGCGGCAAGTGCGGCTGTATCGCTCCTCATCGGGTCTCCCTCATCAATAATGCGGCGGCCGGGTAATTGCGGGCGCGTCCAGCGACTGCTCCTCAAGGCTCAGGAACCTTTCCGTCAACCGGTCGAGCTTGGCGCGGGTCTGTTCCACCACCTTCCACTGTTCCGTCAGCTGGTCGGACAGTTCCTCTATAGTCTTGGCCTGATGCGCGATCGTTTCCTCAAGCGCAATGATCCGTTTTTCGGTTTCCGACGTCATATCGACCTCTCTTTCCCGCCCTTCCTTGGCCCTAAAAAGCTTCAAGTCAACCATATGCCGCTTCGGTGAACCGGATTCCTCACAGCGATCCCATCAACGCAGAAACGCCGGCGACATTTCCATCACCGGCGTTCCGAATATTTCGAGACCTGCTCAGTCTTCTTCTACGAAAACCTCTTCGCGCTTTTTCTTCACGCTGGGCAGGAAGACGATGATCAGCACCGCCAGAGCAATAAACAGCAGGGTAGCGCTGATCGGTCGGGTGACGAAGGTCGTCGGATCGCCACGTGACAGGATCATGGCGCGTCGCAGGTTTTCCTCCAGCAGCGGCCCAAGCACGAAGCCCAGCAGCAGCGGCGCCGGCTCGCAGCGCAGCTTCACGAGCACATAACCAATGAAGCCGAAGAAGGCGACGGCGTAGAGATCGAAGACGTTGGAATTGACGCTGTAAACCCCGATGGCGCAGAAGGCCATGATGATGGGGAAAAGCACGTAATAAGGCACCGTTAGCAGCTTCACCCAAAGCCCGATCAGGGGCAGGTTGAGGATGACGAGCATCAGATTGCCAATCCACATCGAGGCGATGATGCCCCAGAACAGCGCCGGCTGCTCGGTCGCAACGTTCGGACCGGGCACGATGCCCTGAATGATCATCGCACCGATCATCAGCGCCATCACCGGGTTTGCGGGAATGCCGAGCGTCAGAAGCGGGATGAACGAGGTCTGGGCACCGGCATTATTGGCGGATTCCGGACCGGCAACACCGGCGACCGCACCGTGTCCAAACTCCTCAGGATGCTTGGAGACGCGTTTCTCGACGGTGTAGGATGCGAAGGCAGCGAGAATTGCACCGCCGCCGGGCAGGATGCCCAGTGCCGAACCGATGACCGTACCGCGCAGCACCGGGCCGACCATCGCCTTGAAGTCTTCCTTCGACGGCATCAGGCTGCTGACCTTGGCGATCAGCACCGAGCGCGTGCGCTCGTTTTCGAGATTGCGCAGGATTTCGGCGATACCGAATACACCCACCGCCACCGCAACGAAATTCAGCCCATCGGCATATTCACGGATGCCGAGAGTGAAGCGTGGCGCGCCGCTGTAGATATCCGTGCCGACCAGACCGAGCAGCAGGCCAAGCACGACCATGGCCAGCGCCTTGACGATGGAACCATGGGCAAGCGCGATGGATGAGACAAGGCCGACGACCATCAGCGAGAAATATTCCGCCGCGCCGAATTCCAGCGCAATCGCCGTCAAAGGCGGTGCAAAGACTGCCACGAGAAAGGTGGAAACCGTGCCGGCAAAAAACGAGCCGATGGCGGCAATCGCAAGTGCGGCACCCGCCTTGCCCTTGCGCGCCATCTGGTAGCCGTCAATGGCGGTCACGGCGGATGAGGACTCCCCCGGCATGTTGATGAGGATCGCCGTGGTGGAGCCGCCATATTGCGCGCCGTAATAGATGCCTGCGAGCATGATGAGCGATGAGACGGGCTCAAGCTGAAAGGTGATCGGCAACAGCATGGCGATGGTTGCGGTTGCGCCGATGCCCGGCAGCACGCCGATCAGCGTGCCGAGCAGCACGCCAATCAGGCAGAAGAACAGGTTTGCCAGCGACGTGGCCGTGACGAAACCGAGAGCAAGATTATCAAGCAATTCCATTACGGCACCTCAAAATTTAAGCCAGGGGCCGAAGCGCTGGAATGGCAGGCCGAGACCATAATTGAACACAGCAACGGAAAAGACCGTGATGGCGGCGGAAATAATGACGGCCATGAGCGGGCTCATCTTGTGCGAGGCGAAGGCTGCGATAAGGGCGCTGAAAAAAAGCGCCGGTACGAAACCAAGCCCCCGGACCGTAAAACCGAAAAAGATCGGCGCGGGCAGGATGAAAAAAATCCCCCGCCAGGCAATTGCACCGAGGGCATCGCCCTGCACACGGGTGGCGCGAATGAATATCACCCCGCCAAGCAGGATCAGCACGATTGCCAGAACAAGCGGAAAATAACCCGGCCCCATGCGGAAGGCGGTTCCGATATCCAGCCCGAAAGACTGCAACGCGAAAAAAGCGCCAAAACCGATGAAAATTGCCCCACAGGCTGCCTCGGCAGGGTCAATGAAAAACGACTTCATGAAAGATGCCCCTCCACTGCGGCCGGTCACACACCGTTCCGCGCGTTAAATTGACGGCAAGAAGCCGGCGGCAGGGTGCCGCCGGCAATTGCTCCAACCATCAGTCGGCATATTGGCCGGCGCCCTCGATCACAGGCTTCCAGCGGGCGATTTCGCTTTCAAGCTTGGTCTTGAGCGCTGCGGGCGTCGCATCGGCTTCCGGGGAAGGCGTGGTGCCGAGTTCGGCAAAACGGGCCGCCACGTTCTTGTCCTTCAGCGCGACCTGCAGCGACTTGGAGAGCTTTTCGTTGATCTCGGCCGGTGTACCCTTCGGCGTGTAGATACCGTGCCAGATACCCACCTCAAGCTTCGGCAGGCCCGATTCGGCAACTGTCGGTACGTCCGGCAGCACGTCGAGCCGTTTGGCCGAGGTTACGGCATAGGCTTTAACGGTCCCGCCCTGGATTTGCTTGGTGGTGTTGGTAGTCTGGTCGCACATGATATCGACCTGTCCGCCGAGCAGGTCGGTCATGGCCGGGCCTGTGCCCTTGTAGGGAACAGTGACCAGCGGTGTCTCGATCGCGCTCATGAACAACATGCCGCACAGATGCGAAGCAGCACCGATGCCGGCATTGGCAACGGTGACCTTGTCCTTGTTCGCCTTGGCGTAGTCGATCAGACCCTTGAGATCCTTGGTCTCGAGCGTCTTGCGCGACAGAATGGTCATCGGCACTTCCGTGACCAGACCGACATATTCGAAAGCGTTCAGGGTATCATAGGCGAGCTTGCGATAAAGCGTGGCGCTCGTCGCCATGCCGATGTGATGCAGCAGAACGGTGTAACCGTCCGGATCCGACGCCGCCACGCGGCCAGCGCCCAGCGTGCCACCAGCGCCGCCGACATTTTCGACGATGATCTGCTGGCCGAGATCCTTCGACATGGATTCAGCGACAAGACGCGCGACCGTATCTGTCGGGCCACCGGCGGCAAAGGGCACGACCATGGTGATGTTGCGCTCGGGGTAGTTCTGAGCGGATGCAGAAAGCGCAAAAAGGGAAACGGCAGCGGCGGCAGCAAGGCCGGTAACTGTCTTCAGTATTTTCATCGATTCCTCCCGGATGAAAATGTTCGCCACTTCAGCCGCGCATGCTCCTCCATGGCGACCGGGGTGAGCCATTTGCGATCCGGGATTGCCGTTCAGCAACGGCGGTCTTGCGGCAAGGCGCGCTTTTATCGCCATCATGGGCAGCAATGGGTGGATTTCTACCCATACGGGCTCATCCATGGGTGGAAATCCACCCATCACACCTCGGTCATGTGCCGGTGCAGCTCATATTTCTGCATTTTTTCGTAAAGCGTTTTGCGTGAAATGCCGAGGCTCTCATAGACGGATTTCAGATTTCCGCCGTGGGCGGCGATCGCGCGCGCAATAAGGCTTTTTTCATAAGCGGCGACCCTTGCGGCAAGCGCCGCCTTGCCATCGCCCTCAAACGGCAGCGAGGTTTCGGAGACATCGCTTTCCAGACCGAGAACGAAACGGTCCGCCGCATTGCGCAATTCCCGCACATTGCCCGGCCACTCACGCAGGGAAATGACTGAGAGTAGATGCTGCGGAACGTCCATATCTTCCCGACCGTAACGGGCAGCAGCCTCCCGCACCAGATGCAGGAAAAGCAGCGGTATGTCGGCACTGCGCTGCGAGAGGGACGGCACGAGAATCGTCGCCACGTTCAGGCGGTAGAGAAGATCGGCACGGAACCGTCCTGCCGCGACTTCCTGCTCCAGATCGACCTTGCTGGTGGCGATGAAGCGGACGTCGAGCTCGACTGTTTCATTGGAGCCAAGACGGGTGATCACCCGTTCCTGCAACACGCGCAGGAACCGGCCCTGCAATTCAAAGGGCATGGAGCCGATCTCGTCCAGCAATATGGTGCCGCCGCGGGCATGCTCGAACTTGCCGTAGCGCGGGCGCAGCGCGCCAGGAAAAGCGCCAGCCTCGTGGCCGAACAGCTCGCTTTCGATCAGCGTTTGCGGAAGGGCGGCACAATTGATGGCGACAAAAGGCCGGTTGGCTCTGGCGCTGATATCATGAAGTGCGCGCGCCACCACTTCCTTGCCCGCACCGGTATCGCCGACAATGAGCGTATCGGCATCGGTCGCACCGATGGCGCGAATGCGGTAACGCAGATCGACCATGACCTGGGTTCTGCCGGGCAGACGCGTTTCGAGATCGTCATGCTTGCCCGCCACCGCCTTCAGGCGGCGGTTTTCCAGCACCAGTGCCCGCCGGTCGTTGGCTCTTTTTATGATGCCGGCGAGATATTGCGGAGTGAAGGGCTTTTCGATGAAGTCATAAGCACCGTTGCGCATGGCATTGACGGCAAGCTGCACATCGCCATGGCCCGTCATCAGGATGACAGGTATTTCCGGGTCAAGCTCCCGCACCTTCTGCAGCAGCGTCATGCCATCCATGCCGGGCATCCTGATATCGCTGACCACGACGCCATCGAAGCTGTAGCCGATGAGCTCAAGCGCATGTTCGGCGCTTGCCAGCATGGTGACCGCAAAACCGGAAAGTTCCAGCGCCTGCGCGGTGGAAAAGCGCAGTTCCTCCTCGTCATCAATCAACAGAACCCGCGACATGGTCATTCCGCCGCCACCTCCACACGATAGGCTGCTGCCGGTAATTCGATCTCGAATTCCGCGCCGCCGTCTTCATGGTTTCTGACACGCAGCTGGCCGCCAAAATCCTTGATGATGTTGTAGGTGATGGAAAGGCCGAGACCGAGGCCACGCCCCACGCCCTTGGTGGTGAAGAAGGGATCGAAGATGCGCTCCGAAATCGCCGGAGGAACGCCCGGACCTCGGTCACGAATGAAAATCGAAACCGTCTGACCGTGCAGCACGGCTTTCAAAGCGATGCGACGATCCTCGCGCCCTTCCACCGCATCGGCGGCATTGGAGATGATGTTGACCAGCACCTGCTGCAGCCGCACCGGCCCGGCCTTCACCGCAAGCGGCACCGGACCAAGATCAACATCCAACACCGCATTGGCGACCTTCAGCCGTGCTCCAACAATTTCCAGCGTATCGCGAAGGACAGCATCGAGCGCGACCGCAGCCATTTTCTCATTGGGTTTGCGGGCAAAATTTCTCAGATGCCTGCTGATAGAAGCCATGCGATCGATAAGGCCCGAAATACGCCTGAGGTTTTCCGTCACCTCTTCCAGACGTCCACGTTCCACGAGAAGAGAGGCGTTTTCCGCATAATTCTTGGCGGCTGCGAGCGGCTGGTTGAACTCGTGCGAAAGTGCTGCCGACATTTGCCCGAGCGCTGCAAGCTTGCCCGCCTGAACCAGGTCATTCTGCATCTTGCGCAATTGTTTCTCCGTCTGGCGGCGCTCGGCGATTTCGTGTTCGATTTCACGGTTCACCCGCGCCAGATCGGCTGTGCGCTCCTCCACACGCCGCTCCAGCTCCGCCTGAGCTTCGGCCTGGTGGGTCAGGCGTTCACGCAGGCGCCGCCGTCTTTGCAGCATGGCGGCGACCACGGCAGCGGCAAGACACAGGCAGAGGATGATCGCGATCATCGCCGTCTTGACCTGCGTCCTGAGTGAGCCGGTATCCATCAGCACGCTGACCGTCCAGCCCGCGTCGGGCATCGGCTGCGACAGGACGAGATATTCCCGGTCACCGTCGTTCTGGCTGATCGTCATCAACTGATGAGAGCCGAAATTGCCGTTTTTCAGCGGCAGTTCCTTCAGGTCGGCATTGGCGTAACGCCGGGATGCCGCCGTGCGCGCAAGCCTTTCCGGTGTCAGCGGCATCAGGCCGGAATAAAGCCACTGCGGCGTTCCGGTCATGAAGATGATGCCTTCCGGGTCCGATACGAGAATGCGGTTTTCACCATCGCCGAACGACGCCTCTATGCCTTCAATGTCGACCTTGAAGACGATGACGCCCTTGATCTCCTCGTTGAAGAGAATAGGCGCGGAAAAATAATAACCGCGCTTGTGGGAGGTGGTGCCTAGCGCAAAGAAACGCGACGGGAAGCCCTTGGCGGCATCCTGAAAATAGGGACGGTAGCTGAAATTCTCACCGACGAAGCTCGTGGGTCCATCATAGTTACTGGCGGCGATGGTCACTCCGTCCAGCGTGATGATGTAGATGTCGGAGGATTCCAGCAATGTATTGATGGATTTGAGATAGATATTGGCGCGCTGGCGCATCGCCTCATCCTGCGGATGCGCGACAAGCTCCTCAATGTCGTCGTGATCGGCGATCAGGGCGGGTAGCGGCTCGAAACGGCTCAAAAGCCCGCCAAGAGCCGAGACGGCCAGCCTGAGGGTGGTGCGGCCCTGATCGGAGACTTCGCCGAAATAGCTTTCCGCAATGATGCCGCTGCCCTTGGTCACGGCGCCGTAACCGAGGCCGAGGCTGAGCAGCGTCAATAAAATCCAGCGATATTTCACCGAAGCGCCCCTCCCCGTTGCAGGCACCAGACCTGCTCTCCCGAACAGAGTGTAGGAGGAGTGATCGGATTTTCCAAGTAACCGAAAAAAGCAGCTAAACGGCCCAAAAACAAAAAACCGGCCACGAGGGCCGGTTTTCCGTAAAGATTATTTCAGAAAGCTTATGCGCTTTCCTTCGGCGTCAGAACCTGACGACCGCGATACATACCGGTCTTCAGATCGATATGGTGCGGACGGCGCAGTTCGCCGGAGTTCTTGTCTTCAACGTAGGTCGAAGCCTTGAGACCGTCAGCCGAGCGGCGCATGCCGCGCTTGGACGGGCTTGTTTTTCTTTTTGGTACAGCCATTTTTGTTACTCCACTTTAGCGGCGAAACAACGTAACCGGCCATAACCAAAGGCCGAATGTCGGGTGTCTCGATATCGGAAATTTGGCGCGCTTATACATGCCCAAACGGGCTTTGACCAGCCCTGACGCGCATTTTTTCCGATTAAGGCGGTTTGCTGCGACGGGCGGGCGGCAGGCCTTTGCAAATCATGCTTCACTTCCTATCAAAAACCATAAGTTCCCTAAAGTGGTTCATGTCCCTGAATTCACAGAAAGCTGGCGCGCGCATCTCGATTATCGGCGCTGCCGCACGCAGTTTTTCCAGCTCTTCATCCAGCATCGCCTGCCATCGAGGCAGGCACTCCGGATCGAACCAGCGCGTGACATAAGCCAGCGTAATATGGAATTGGTAGGTGTCGTGATCGGGATGCCGATAACCGAAAGCTCCGGCAAATGTATCCCGCCACAGCGCAATGATCCGGTCGTCTTCGGCGCTGGCCCCCTTCAGCACCAGCCCCGTCGGCTTGAGACCAGTCACCTGCATATTGAAACCAGGCAGGCCCGGAAAATCCGCCAGACGATCGCAATAATACTCCGTCATCGTGTCGATCGGAGTATCGAGTGGCATGTCTTCCGGCCAGTAGGGAAATGCACGGCGATATTCGATAATGCCCTGAAATACCGTCATATGCAGGCTGGAAACCGGTGTGAAGGCCAGCTGCGATGCCTCGGGCATATCCAGAAAACGCTGGCGTGTCCCGATGATTGCGCTTTCGGCTTTCGACCCTTCAACGAGATGGCAGACCACGGTATTGCCCGGCTCGAGCAGGAATTCACCATCCGTATTATAGCGGCGACCCAGATGGCGCGGCGGCTGATCATGGCTGGCAGCGGAAAAAGATTCCAGATCTTTTGAAACGAGCGGGGCGTGCATGGGGAACTCCTTTTGAGACGTTTCCCCTAATCTGCGCACGCAACAAACCAATGACAGCTATCGGTCAATGGCCGGTCAATTCCCGTCAATGCGCCTCGTCCCAGTTGTCGGCCGCGCGGGCATCCACCTTGAGCGGAACCCTCATGGAAATAGCCGGCATGGCTGCATTTTCCATCACCGAGACGACGATGGGCAGGGTCTTTTCGATTTCCCCTTCCTCGACTTCGAAGATGAGTTCGTCATGTACCTGCAGCAGCATGCGGGCAGAAAGCTTTTCCGCCTCCAGCACCGGCTCGATACGGACCATCGCACGACGAATGATATCGGCTGCAGACCCCTGGATAGGTGCGTTGATGGCTGCACGCTCGTTGAAGGCCTTCATGGAAGGGTTGGAGGAGCGGATTTCCGGATAATGCGCGCGGCGGCCGAAAATCGTCTCGACATAGCCGTTCTCGCGGGCGAAAGCCTTGGTCGCTTCCATGTAATCGCGAATGCCAGGAAAACGCTCGAAATATTTCTTGATATATTCGCCCGCTTCGGAGCGCGCGATGCTGAGCTGGTTGGCAAGGCCGAAAGCGGAAATACCGTAGATGATGCCGAAGTTGATGGCCTTGGCACGTCGGCGCACTTCAGACGGCATGCCTTCCACCGGCACCCCGAACATTTCCGATGCGGTCATCGCATGAATGTCGATGCCGTTTTCGAATGCGCTGCGAAGCTGCGGAATATCGGCGACATGGGCAAGCACACGTAGCTCGATCTGGCTGTAATCGGCGGAAAGAAGCTTGTGTCCGGGGGTGGAGATGAAGGCCGTGCGGATCTTGCGACCTTCCGCCGTGCGCACCGGAATGTTCTGAAGGTTCGGCTCCGAGGACGACAGGCGCCCCGTGGTGGTGGAGGCCAGCGCGTAGGACGTGTGCACCCGTTTCGTCTGCGGATGGACATATCCGGGAAGCGCATCCGTATAGGTCGATTTCAGCTTGGTCAGCTGCCGCCAGTCGACGATCTTGCGCGGCAACTCAGCCCCTTCTGCCGCCAGATCTTCGAGAACCTGCGCCGATGTCGACCATTGGCCCGTCTTGGTCTTGGAGCCGCCAGGCAGGCCCATCCTGCCGAACAGGATATCGCCGAGCTGCTTAGGCGATCCGATGTTGAAACGCTCGCCTGCCAGTTGGTAGACTTCCTCTTCGAAAGCAGCCGCCTTCTGGGCGAGTTCACCGGAGAGACGCGACAGGATCTGTCGGTCCACGGTGATGCCACGCTCCTCCATATGCGCCAGTACAGGCACCAGAGGGCGCTCCAGCCGCTCATACACACTGGTCAACCGCTCTGCGGCAAGCCTGGGCTTCAGCACCATCCACAGCCGCAGGGTGACATCCGCGTCTTCGGCGGCGTAAGCGGTCGCCTTGTCAATATCGACGAAATCGAAGGTGATGCTCGACTTGCCCGATCCCGCCACGTCCTTGTAGGCGATCGGCGTGTGGCCGAGCCAGCGTTCGGAAAGCGTATCCATGCCATGCGTGGTTTTTCCCGCCTCAAGAACGTAGGAAATCAGCATGGTATCGTCGAAACTCTGCATGACGACGCCGTGGCGCTTCATCAGCAGGTAGTCATATTTGAGGTTCTGCGCGATTTTCAGAACGGCTTCGTCCTCAAGAAGATCCTTTAAACGTGCCAGCGCCTCGGCAAACGGCACCTGTCCTTCAGCAAGCCTGATGCCATCGCTGAAAAGATCGCCACCGGAGCCGGTCTTGTGCGTCAATGGCACATAGGCAGCGCGGATATCGGTGCCTGAGGCATCCTTGCCGTTATCGGCAATCGCCAGCGAGAAACCGACGAGTTCCGCCTGCATGGGGTCGAGCGAGGTCGTTTCCGTGTCGAAGGCGACGACACCTGTTTCGCGGGCAGCGGCAACCCAACGATCCAGCTCCGCCAAATCCCTGATCGTCGTATAGGCGGTCGTGTCGATCTTGGCGGTGGAGAAAACCGTCTGCCGTGCCGTGGCGAGATCGGTGGGCGCACTGCCCTCCCCTGTCACCTTCCGTGCCGGAGCGGTGGTTGACGCTGGCGCAGCGGTCTTGTCATCAGCTGCGGTAACTGCAGGCGTGGCATCGAGGTCTGGTCCATGGGCATCAGTGCCCCATTGCACCGGCACATTGGCGGCTTCGATGGCCGAGGCATCGCTATCGGTGGCTTCAGCTACCCGGCGCGTCAGCGTCGTGAACTCCATCGCCTTGAGGAAAGCGATGAGTTTCGGCCCGTTCTGCGGTTCGAGCACCAGTTCTTCCAGAGACTGCTCCAGCGGCACATCGGTTCTGAGCGCCACAAGCTGTCTGGAAAGGCGGGCAAGCTCCGCATTGGCGATGATGTTTTCGCGGCGTTTCTGCTGCTTGATTTCTCCTGCCCGCGCCAGCAGCGTGTCGAGATCGCCGTATTCTTCCAGCAATTGCGCGGCCGTTTTCGGCCCGATACCAGGAATACCCGGAACATTATCGGTGGAATCGCCGGTCATCGCCTGAAGGTCGATCATCTTTTCCGGGGCTACGCCCCATTTTTCGACGACATCGGGAACGCCGATCTGCTTGTCCTTCATGGCGTCGTACATATGCACATTGGCCGTGACGAGCTGCATCAGATCTTTGTCGGAAGAAATGATGGTGACATCGGCGCCAATCGCCTCCGCCTGACGGGCGTAAGTGGCGATGATGTCATCCGCCTCGAAGCCTTCCGTCTCAATGCAGGGAAGGTTGAAGGCCCGTGTCGCCTCGCGGATCAGGCCAAACTGCGGCACCAGATCTTCCGGCGGTGCGGTGCGGTTGGCCTTGTATAGATCGTACAGCTCGTTGCGGAAGGTTTTCGACGAATAGTCGAAAATCACGGCGAAATGCGTGGGCGTGACGCCGACATCGGTATTGCGCGCATCCTTCAGGAGCTTCCACAACATGTTGCAGAAGCCGGAAACGGCGTTGACCGGCAGCCCATCCGACTTGCGGTTCAGCGGGGGAATGGCATGGAACGCCCGGAAAATGAAACCGGAGCCGTCAACGAGGAAGAGATGATCGCCTTTTTTCATGGCGATATGGATAGCGCGGGGCCGTTTTGACGTCCACAGAAAGTTCAAACAACGCACCGCAAAGCGCACGGGGCTAAGCCGCTGGAGGCACCGGCAAAATTCGCGTGAACCTTACGAATTTGTAATAGATTTTCCCTTGAAAAGCCGCATTTGCACACACATTTCTTAGGGGACGGCGCCTGATCACGCCGTAGTCTGATTGTAGGCTCGTCCCCCGCCGCATCAGACCGGACAAAGGCCTTTCCCCCCTCTCCGGGCCTTTGTCCTCTTATATGACCGCCATGGCCGTCCCCTCCCGGCCATGGCGGTTTTTATTTGTGCCGGGTTTCTGACTGGCATAAACATATCATGCGATATATATCCCACTATCGAAATTGCGCGATTGCGCCGACCATATGCCAGACGGATTGATGAATGGGTTTTTCCCGGGACGAATCGGCGATCTATCTCGCCGCAAAAATGGCGAGGGAATTCACCATGGCGCTCCAGAAGAGATCCGCCGCGCTGGGGTTTTCTCCTGGACAATTCCCCATACTCATCGAACTGTGGCATGAGGAGGGACTGACGCAACGGCAATTGCTGGATAGAATCGACGTGGAGCAGGCGACGCTTGCCAATACGCTGTCCCGCATGGAGCGCGACGGGCTGATCGTGCGCAAATCCCACCCAAGCGACCGCCGCGCGCAGATCATCGAACTGACCCAGCGCGGCAGGGATCTCGAGGCGAACGCCATTGCCGCTTCCGAAGCCACGGAAGATACGCTGCTGGCGGATTTCCGCCGTTTCGAAAAGCAGCTTCTGCTGGAATATATGCGCCGGGCGATCGACCGCGCCAAAAAAGCGAAATAGCATTTACAACTCGAACGCTTTCTTTGCTCCTGGCCTTCTATCGCCTGCAGCCTCCAAGGTTTTGTTTCCGCGCAGTTTAGGACGGAAAACCACTTCGCACTTTTCCTGAACTGCTCTATCGTTCCGGCGGCTGCGCGCTTGCCGATTCAACGACACGTCAGCCCCTTGTTCCTACGCGATGCGCGATACCAGGATGTTTCGTCCATCGCCGGGTTACGACAGACATGACAGGATCAGCGATGACAGACGTTTCCCCCATTCTTTCCACGGCCGACGACAACCTCACCTCCAGCCTCGAGCGATTGTTCGAACTGGTGCGCATCCCGTCCATTTCCACGGACCCCGCCTACAAGGCGGAGTGCCGCAAGGCGGCGGAATGGCTGGTCAGAACGCTTGAATCACTGGGCTTTGCGGCTTCCGTTCGCGACACGGCCGGTCATCCAATGGTGGTGGCGCATCACGACGCCGCGACAAAAGACGCGCCGCATGTGCTTTTCTACGGCCATTACGATGTGCAGCCGGTCGATCCGCTCAATCTCTGGGAAAACGATCCGTTCGAACCGGCCGTGAAAGATATCGGCGGCGGCCGGCAGGTGATCACCGGGCGTGGAACGGCTGATGACAAGGGTCAGCTGATGACCTTCGTGGAAGCCTGCCGGGCCTATAAGGCAGTCAATGGCAGTCTGCCCGTGCGCGTCACCATTCTTTTCGAGGGCGAGGAAGAATCCGGTTCGCCCTCGCTGAAGCCGTTCCTTGATGCCAATGCCGATGAGCTGAAAGCCGATTATGCACTGGTATGCGATACCAGCATGTGGGACCGCGATACGCCCGCCATCGCCGCCGCCCTTCGCGGCCTGGTCGGCGAGGAAATCACAATCACGGCGGCCGACCGCGACCTGCATTCGGGCCTTTTCGGTGGTGCGGCCGCAAATCCCATTCACATCCTGACCGATATTCTCGCCGGCCTGCATGATGAGACCGGCCGGGTGACACTTGCCGGCTTCTATGACGGCGTGGAAGAAACCCCCGCCAACATCAAGGCTTCCTGGGAAACGTTGGGCCGCACCGCCGAAGCCTTCCTCGGCGAAGTCGGCCTTTCGATTCCATCGGGCGAAAAGGGACGCTCCGTGCTGGAGCAGACCTGGGCGCGGCCAACGGCGGAAGTCAACGGCATCATCGGCGGCTATACCGGCGACGGCTTCAAGACGGTTATCGCCGCAAAAGCCTCTGCTAAAGTGTCCTTCCGTCTCGTCGGAGAGCAAGACCCGAAAGCGGTTCGCGAGAGCTTCCGGAACTATGTCCGCTCCAAAATTCCAGCCGATTGCTCGGTGGAATTTCACGAGCATGGTGCATCGCCGGCTATCCAGCTTTCCTATGATTCGCCAGTGCTAACGAAGGCGAAAAACGCGCTTTCGGAAGAGTGGCCCAAACCTGCGGTCGTGATCGGCATGGGGGGCTCGATCCCCATCGTCGGCGATTTCCAGAAGATGCTGGGCATGGATTCGCTGCTCGTCGGTTTCGGCCTTACCGATGACCGCATTCATTCGCCGAATGAAAAATATGACCTGCAGTCGTTCCACAAGGGCATCCGCTCCTGGATCCGCATTCTAGACGCCCTGGCCGCGAAGTAGTCAAAAAGAAAGGAGGCGCCGGTTACCCGATGCCTCCCCGTTCTCTTATATTTTGGTGGTTCAAAACAAAAAGGCCGGGCAAGCCCGACCTTTCCATCCGTTTTTCGTCAGTGCCAGTACATCCGTGGTCAAAGCGTTCAAACGGTCCGATG
Source organism: Agrobacterium sp. 6Ca8 (assembly GCF_055382765.1). NCBI lineage: Bacteria > Pseudomonadati > Pseudomonadota > Alphaproteobacteria > Hyphomicrobiales > Rhizobiaceae > Agrobacterium > Agrobacterium sp. 6Ca8. Next base: position 2,712,830 of record NZ_AP026433.1, on the reverse strand, counting down.
CTCCAGAGCGCGCCAACAAAGTCGACGCTGCTTTTCACGATCAGGATCGGCTGCTTTGGTTAATCTTTGGTTAACGCAACAACAGCGGCACTTTAAAAGCACCAGCCTGACAATTCCGTGCGGAGCACTGTTGAACCCTATATTGTTATGCACTCCAGCTTTTTCAAGAGCGGCCGGACCCGGTACACCTTCCAAAAGAAAAAAGGCCGGAAAACTCCGGCCTTTCATATTCATACGAATGACCCGTTCAGGCCAAGCCGCTTATCAGGAAGCGACGAGCTCGCCTGCAGACATCTTGCCCGAGCGGCGGTCCTGCGTCAGCTCGTAGGAGAGCTTCTGACCGTCGTTGAGGGAGGTCATACCAGCGCGCTCAACGGCGGAGATGTGAACGAATACGTCCTGCGAACCGTCGTCAGGCTGAATGAAGCCGTAGCCCTTGGTTGCGTTGAACCACTTTACTGTACCAGTCGCCATAACGATTTCCTTCCGTTGGCAAATTGTATTTGCACTGCGCGCAGTGCGGTCTTGGGTCGAATTTGAAGGAAAGATCGTCGTGTGCACCTAAAAAAGGCGCCGAAGCTCTGGTCGTCAAACAAATATCGATGCGCGAACACCTAGGTTGGAAGGGCCTGAAAGTCAAGTTTCTTTGAAAAAGCCCGGCGATTTTTGTGAAGCGTCGGCAAATGAAAGTCGCGGGAAACAAGGCCTTAAACAGCAAAAACCCGGCGCGGGAGGAGGTGCGCCGGGTTCTTGAAACTGACTGACAATTGGGAGGAGGAGTATTATCAGTCCAATCGGGCGACGCTGGGAGGAGGAGTGCGTCGCTTCGATGATTTGAAGATACAGGATCTCCGCTCAAAAAACAGACGTTTCATCGCAGCGCAGCATTGCATAAAACGCATAGCTATTTCGCGACACCTTGAAGCCTCTTGGCATACCGCCTAATAAATACGCATGACCATCGAATCCGTCAGAGCCTTTTTTACCGAGAATTCCCCCGAAGTGACCGTTATCGAAACGGAAACGAGTTCGGCGACAGTCGCTTTGGCTGCCGAAGCGCACGGCGTCGATCCCGACCAGATTGCCAAAACGATCTGCCTAAAGGCGGGCGACACAATTCTTCTCGTCGTTGCCGCCGGCACGAAGCGGCTAGACAATCGTAAATTCCGCGATCACTTCGGCGCCAAGCCGCGCATGCTGGGGGCGGAAGAAGTCGTTGCGGTGACCAGCCATCCCGTCGGCGGCGTGTGTCCTTTCGGATTGCCTTCTCCCCTTCCGGTGTTTTGCGACATATCACTGAAAAACTATCCCGAGGTGGTTCCGGCAGCGGGTGCCACCAATGCGGCGGTAAGGATTTCGCCTGACATGATGGCGCGACTGACGGGAGCGGAATGGGTCGACGTCTGCCAATGACGCCGATTTGATCCGGCGAGGACTTAACCCCGCCTTAAATTGCCGCATTTAAACTCTTCATCCTGGATTAAGGATCGCGCAGGCATAGAAGCCTGAAGTGCGAACGGTTTCGCGAATATAAGGAGCGACTTCGGCTGGATGGCAGGCAAGGGTAAATCACGCGATCGGGTAGAGCCTTCCTTCGGGGATTTCCACGAATCCGGTGACGATCTGCGTCTTGATGCCAGCGAGCGCATTGGCGGAACCGCAAAGCAGCCCGCCAGAAAACCGAAGTCCACATCCGGCCGCGCCAAACCGCAAAAAAAGGAAAAGCGCACACGCAGTTCCGGCGGTGGCGCAACAGGCTTTATCCGGTCCCTCGTTTACTGGTGCATCGTGCTCGGCATCTGGGGCGGTATCGGCGTTGCCGGTCTTGTCCTTTATTACGGCGCGCGCATGCCGAGTGCCAGCAGTTGGACCATTCCCGAACGCCCTCCGAATGTGAAGATCGTTTCGGTGAACGGCAGCGTGCTTGCCAATCGCGGCACCACGGGTGGCGAGGCTCTCGCGCTTGAAGACATGTCGCCCTACCTTCCACAAGCGGTCATGGCGATCGAAGACCGGCGGTTCTATTCGCATTTCGGTGTGGATCCGCTCGGCCTGGCCCGCGCCATCGTGACCAATGTGATGACGGGACGAACAGTGCAGGGCGGCTCGACGCTGACGCAGCAGCTGGCAAAAAACCTGTTCCTTTCACAGGACCGGACGCTGGAGCGCAAGGTGCAGGAAGTGCTGCTGGCCTTCTGGCTGGAGCATAAATACACCAAGGACCAGATCCTCGCGATGTATCTCAACCGCGTTTATTTCGGTTCCAACGCCTTTGGCGTCGAAGCCGCTTCCAGACGCTACTTCAACAAGTCCGCGCGCGACGTCAATCTTGGCGAGGCGGCAACGCTTGCCGGGCTTCTCAAGGCCCCCTCGCGCCTTTCACCGGCGCGCGACCCGCAGGCGGCGGAGGAGCGGGCGCAGGTCGTTCTGAGATCCATGCGCGATGTCGGGTTCATCACCGATGACGAGATCAAGACCGCGATGTCGCAGCCGCCGACCAAGGCCAAACGTTTCTGGTCCGGTGCCGAACATTACGCTGCCGATATGGTGATGGAGGAAGTTCGTGGCCTGATTGGCGACGTCAAGCAGGACATCGTCGTCGATACGACCATCGACCCCAATCTTGAACGCGACGCCGAAAAAGCACTGACCCATGTTCTCCAGGGTGATGGTAAAAAGCAGGGCGCTTCGCAAGCGGCTCTCGTTTCCATCGATGGCACAGGCGCAATCCGGGCCGTGGTCGGCGGGGCGGATTATGCCGAAAGCCAGTTCAACCGGGCCGCCAAGGCGAAACGGCAACCCGGATCGGCGTTCAAACCCTTCGTATACGTCGCTGCGCTCGAATCGGGTCTGACCCCCAGTACCATTCGCAATGACGGGCCGGTCCGCATCGGAAACTGGACACCGGAAAATTACGAGAAGAAATATCGTGGCGAAGTGACGCTTGCCACTGCGCTTGCCAATTCACTGAACACGATCGCTGCGCAGCTGGTGATGGAAGTCGGTCCTGAGCGGGTGACGCAGGTGGCGCATCGCATGGGTATCGAATCGGAGCTTCAGAACAACGCCTCCATCGCACTCGGCACCTCGGAAGTGTCACTGATGGAGCTGACCGCCTCCTACGCTCCCTTCATGAATGGCGGCTACAAGGCGACGCCGCACATCGTCAAACGCATCTCCGATGCCGACGGCAAGGTGCTTTATGAAAACAGATACGACAACCCGCCGCGCGTGCTGAGCGAGGAGATCGCCGCGACGATGAACGGCATGTTGTCGCGCGTCATCACCGAAGGAACAGGGAAAGCCGCCCGCCTCCAGGGTTGGCAGGCAGCGGGAAAATCCGGCACGACACAGTCTTTCCGCGACGCGCTTTTTGTCGGCTACACAAGCAACCTGACAACGGGCGTCTGGTTCGGCAATGACGACGGAACATCGATGAAAAAGGTCACCGGCGGCGGCTTGCCTGCGAAGGCCTGGAAAGATTTCATGACCGCCGCCCATTCCGGGCTCTCGCCCTCGCCGCTCTTTGGTCTCGGCGCAGGCGGCGTGCCGCCGCTTGGGGAAATACAGCAACCGGCGCCCGAGAGCGCGCCTTCCTCCATCGGCGACATCATTTCCAATGCTCTCGGCGGCGGCGGAACGACAAACACCCGAGCCTATCCCGAAGCGCCCGTCTCGCCAAACGCTGGTCAGCCGGGGGTCCCCATGCCGCCCGGAAACATCCCTTCCCGCGATATCGAACCCGGCTATTCAGCCGACAATGGGCCTGTGCCGCCAGCCGATATCGGCGGCCGGGCGCCGGCAACTTCCGGGCCGAAGCAGACGACCCTTCTTGATATTCTGATGGGAAATTAATTGCCTTTTGGGTAATCGGCTCACCGGTTACCCGGCAAGCGATGGGCCGGCAATGATCCTGTCGCCCTTCCCGCAAATACTCAATTTTCCAAAGACTTGATTACACCGAATGGGCAACCAACGCAGCCAAGAGCGGAGACCGCGCTTGTGTTTGCAACATATGCGTGCATCCACGTTAACCGTAGATTGCTATTTGCGCAAAAACGATTACATTTCGGATGACTTTTTACGGTAAATGAGTTATTAATCGTTCATATAAATTAATTTTCTTGTTTCAAAATAACTTTTCAGGGCTTCATATTATGCTGGGTACTAAAGGCTCATCGCATGCCGTGTTTTACGGCGCCCCTTATCCTGCGGCTGTCACTTTCGACGCGGCGGAAACACAACCTTCCATTTCAGAAACCAACACGTCGGTGTTCCTGCGCAGCCAGTTAGTGCTCAAAAGAACGATCGACATTGCAGGGGCGTCCATCGCCCTTGTCGCACTCGCGCCCGTATTGCTGACCGTCGCGGCGCTGGTCAAACTCGACAGCAAAGGGCCGGTCCTGTTCTCACAAGTCCGTTGGGGCATGAACGGGCGAAAGATCAGGGTCTATAAATTTCGCTCGATGCGGACCGAACTGGGCGATGCCACCGGCGTGGCGCAAACGGTAAAGAACGATCCGAGGATAACCCGGATCGGCGCCGTGCTTCGCCGCACAAATGTCGACGAGCTGCCACAGCTCATCAACGTCTTGAAAGGCGACATGTCGCTGGTGGGTCCGCGCTGCCATGCCATCGGCATGCTGGCCGCCGGCCGTCTTTATGAGGAACTTGTTCCCCACTACCACCTGCGGCACCGGATGCGGCCAGGCATTACCGGTCTTGCCCAGATGCGGGGTTTGCGCGGCCCGACGGATCGCAGTGACAAGGCGCGTGCCCGCATCGTGTCCGATCTTTATTACGTCGACAATTTTTCCGTCTGGCTGGATATCAAGATCATGATCGGAACGGTCATTTCCGAATTGCGCGGCGGCAAGGGTTTCTGATCTTTCAGAAATCAGACAGATAGAATCAAAAAAGCCCGGCAGCGATGCCGGGCTTTTCTCATGAAATCACCATATTCCGTCAGTTTATCGGCACGGGAGCCGCAGCCGGATCCGGCAGCGGCGCCGGGTTTGCCGACAGCGTGCGCAGATAAGCGATGAGATCGGCGCGTTCCGTCTCCTTCTTCACACCCGCAAAGCCCATGGCCGTGCCGGGAACGTGTTTCTTGGGAGCTTCGATGAAGTAGCTGAGATGATCGTAATCCCAGTGCACGGAACCGCCCTTGGAGAAATCCTTCATTGCTGCGGAGTAGCTGAAACCCGCATGGCTGGCGATCGGCCGGTTGACGATATCGAAGAGATTGGGGCCGACCTTGTTTGCACCACCACTCTCTCCGGTATGACAGCTCGTACACTTCTTGAAGACCGCCTCACCCTTGGCAGCATCCGCGCTGGCGAGCAATTTCGCGATCGGGGTTGCTGCTGCTGCGGGTTCGCCTGCAGCCTCGCCGCCGCTCGCTTCCGCGACGATGGCGTAACCTTCCTTTTCCGGGGTGGGCGCATGAAAAATGCCCTCAGACGCAATTGACACCGACATCAGAACGAAAACCGTGCCCAGCAACGCCCCAACGCCCATATTTACATAAGAATTCATCTATATGCGCTCCCTCGCATCCGCTCCATATAACCGGGCATCTTGAAATTATTCAAAAGCTATGGCTTTTGCACAGCCTGCGCAACTTGAATAATATTCCCCACTCCGTGACGTTTTGACACTTTTCGGTTGGGATTTGAAGGGTGTCGGATGAAGAATCGGGAATTCGAGAAAGCTGTCGTCCTTATACCGGCGCGGATGGCATCGACACGGCTTCCGGGCAAGCCTCTCGCGGATATTGGCGGCAAACCGATGATTGTGCAGGTTGCACTCAGGGCGCGTGAAGCTGGCGCGACGCGCATCGTCGTTGCAGTCGATGACGAACAGGTATTTTCAGCCGTAAAAAATGCCGGTTTCGACGTAATGATGACGCGCGATGATCACCAATCCGGTTCGGACCGCATTTTCGAGGCGCTGCAGAAGGCCGACCCCTATGGCAACGCCGAATATATCATCAATGTTCAGGGCGACCTTCCGACCATCGAAGCGGAAACGATCCGCGCCTCGTTGCGCCCGTTGGAAAATGCCGCCGTCGACATTGCCACGCTGACGGTGGAGATCACCGACGAGGAAGAAAAGACCAATCCGAACGTGGTGAAAGTGGTTGGCAGCCCGCTTTCCGAGACGCGATTGCGCGCGCTTTATTTTACCCGCGCGACTGCGCCCTATGGCGACGGACCGCTTTATCATCACATCGGCCTTTATACCTATCGCCGCGCCGCCCTTGAAACGTTCGTGAGGCTTCAGCCTTCGCCACTCGAGAAGCGCGAAAGGCTGGAACAATTGCGCGCGCTGGAAGCGGGCATGCGTATTGATGCCGAAATCGTTCACTCCGTGCCGCTTGGCGTTGATACGCCGCACGATCTCGAAAAAGCCCGCACTATTCTCGCAAACCGAACCCTCTGATGGATAATTCCATGACCTTGAGCACAAACCGCATTGCCTTTCAGGGCGAATTTGGCGCGAATTCCGACATGGCATGCCGCGACATGTTCCCGGATATGGAGCCTTTGCCGTGCCCGACATTCGAGGATGCTTTCAATGCCGTCGAAAACTGCGAAGCCGATCTCGGCATGATCCCGATCGAGAACACGCTTGCCGGTCGAGTTGCCGATATCCATCATCTGCTGCCGGAATCACGCCTTCACATCATCGGTGAATATTTCATGCCGATCCGCTTCCAGCTGATGGTTATACCGGGCGTGAAGAAAGACGAGATCCGCACCGTTCACAGCCACATCCACGCGCTTGGCCAGTGCCGCAAGATCATCCGTTCCAACGGCTGGAAGCCAGTCGTTGCCGGCGATACGGCTGGAGCGGCGAGACTGGTTTCTGAAAAGGGTGATCGCAGCATGGCAGCGCTTGCACCGCGTCTTGCCGCCGGTCTCTACGGCCTTGATATCATGGCTGAAAATGTCGAGGATTCAGAAAACAACATTACCCGTTTCGTAATTCTTTCGCGCGATGAGAACTGGGTCAAACGCCAGTCCCAAGGCGAAGCACCGGATGAAACCATCGTCACGACCTTCGTGTTCAATGTCCGCAACATTCCGGCGGCACTTTATAAGGCAATGGGCGGTTTCGCGACGAATGGCATCAACATGACGAAGCTGGAAAGCTACCAGCTCGGCGGAAGGTTCGTGGCAACGCAGTTCTATGCCGATATCGAAGGCCATCCGGATGACGAGCCGGTGCGGCACGCGCTGGACGAGCTGCGCTTCTTTTCCGAGAAGGTCCGAATTCTCGGCGTCTACAAGGGTCATGCGATGCGCGGCAAGCTCAACCAGAGCTGAGCCTGCCGCAAATCTTCATTTCGTCCATTCCACCCAGTCGCGCATCAGCCGGTGCGCGATGGCACCGCCCGGAGGCGCGGAAAAGCCCTCGCCCGCAGCAGCCTCCAGCATCGTGGCCACCTCCGCCCGCGTGAACCAGCGGCAATCCTCCAGCTCGATCTCATCGCGGGAAATATCGAACGAGAGAGCCTCGGCATAACAGCCGATCATCAGCGTGTGCGGCATCGGCCAGGGCTGGGAAGCGTGATAGCGCACGCGGCCGATTTCGACGCCGGATTCTTCATGCGTCTCGCGGCGCACGGCCTGCTCGATCGTTTCGCCCGGCTCCACGAAACCGGCGAGGCAGGAATACATGCCCGGCGCAAAATGCGCGCCGCGTCCGAGCAGGCAAAGATCGCGCTCGATATCGATCGTCATCATGATGACAACGGGATCGGTTCGGGGAAAAATGGTGTGATTGCAGGCGGCGCATATGCGCTTGTAGCCGCCGATACGCAATTCCATCGTGCCGCCGCACCGTCCGCAGAAGCGGTTGTCGGCATTCCAGTGCGTAAGGCTGACGGCCTGGGCAACCTCGCTCAGCAATTCCTCATCGAGAAGATGATCGCGATAAAGGGTGCGGGCATCGGCCAGCTTGTAGTGGCTCGCCAGCGTGTCTTCCGTGACGGCGACCGGCACCGCAATTCTCGGTTCGCCGGTTTCGCGGTATCCAAGCAGAACGGCATTGTCGAAATCCGGCTGCAATTCCGCCAGCTCATAGGCGGAAAACAGGGGATCTATGACCTGCTCGTCATGTTTCAGGACAAGCCGGTTGCCGGAGAAGGCAAAAATATGGGTGCCATCGACTTTCAGCGCATCGGCAACGCAGTCTTCCGTCCGCTTTTCGGCGAACCGGTTGAGGGCGTTCTTGGAAAAGGCTGTCAGCAGGCTTGCTTCGGGATGGGGAGCAGTGGTTTCGAAAATAGTCATTGATATCATCAGAGCGCGCCGGATATTTTTTTCATCAAGGATTCCTTTTCGCCCGGGCCATAGGGCACTGGCGTCCCGTGACCCCAGATTGGGCCGGGCCAGCAGGTGTCGCCTTCGTTGCGGGCGATAATATGGACGTGAAGTTGCCGGACGATATTGCCCAGCGCGCCGACATTGATCTTGGTGGCCCCGGTAACGTCCTTCAGCGCGGAGGCGACGAGATTGGTCTCGAACGTCAGCACGGCCTGATCGAGCGGAGTAAGATCGAACAGCTCGCTGGCGCCGCCTCTCTGTGGCACCAGCACCAGCCAGGGCCAGCGGCTGTCGTTCTGCAAACGCAGCTCGCATAGTCCCAAACGCATTACAAGCGCACTGTCGCGCGCCAGCCTGTCGTCCAGCCGGAATGTCTCCAAGGCGTCCTCCATGTTTGTTTTCATTGTGATAGCAGTTTTTTGAAGGCTTGGCTTGCATTTGCTTTCGATATTGCCGATATGTGGCCCCGGGAGGTTGGTGGTGGACGAGCCACTCGCCAACCGGGTCAGGTCCGGAAGGAAGCAGCCCTAACGAGCCAGGCACGGGTCGCCGTGCCAGCCTCCCACCCTTTTTAAATTCCGCTCAGCTTTCGCCGGGCCGGTTCAGCCTGAAAGCGGCCCCTGCGTATCGGCATGATGTGCAGACTTTAGAGGAATAGAGCGTGCCTGATGCGTCCAATGGGACGCACGGCGCTCTAGGACAAACTGGCAAAATAAACTGGCGAGGCGATGAGCGACACCTTACCCACCACATCAAGCGAATCCCCGGGCGGGACCGGCTACCGGGTACTGGCACGCAAATATCGTCCGAAGGATTTTTCCGATCTGATGGTCGGCCAGGAGCCGATGGTCCGCACGCTGACGAATGCGTTCGAGACCGGCCGCATCGCGCAGGCCTATATGCTGACCGGCGTTCGCGGTGTGGGCAAGACGACCACCGCGCGTATTCTTGCACGTGCGCTGAACTACAAGACCGACACCATCGACAAACCGACCATCGACCTGCGTATCCCCGGCGAACATTGTCAGGCGATCATGGAAGGCCGTCATGTCGACGTGATCGAGATGGACGCTGCCTCCCATACCGGTATTGACGACATTCGCGAGATCATCGAGCAGGTGCGTTACCGCCCGGTTTCGGCGCGCTATAAAGTCTATATCATCGACGAAGTGCACATGCTCTCGACGCAGGCCTTCAACGGTCTTCTGAAGACGTTGGAAGAGCCGCCGGAACATGTGAAATTCATCTTCGCAACCACTGAAATCCGCAAGGTTCCGATCACCGTGCTGTCGCGGTGCCAGCGCTTCGACCTGCGCCGCATCAGCGCCGCCGATCTCGTCGGCCTGTTCACTGCCATTGCCGGCAAGGAAGGTTTCGAGGCCGAACCGCAGGCGCTCTCAATGATTGCCCGCGCGGCTGAGGGTTCCGCCCGTGACGGGCTTTCCCTGCTCGATCAGGCGATCGCCCATGGCGGCGGACGCGTGGAAGCCGAGGCGGTGCGCGGCATGCTGGGTCTTGCCGACCGGGCGCGCATCGTCGATCTTTTCCAGCACATCATCAAAGGCGATGTCGCGGCGGCACTTTCGGAATTCAACGGTCAATACGAGGCAGGCGCCAACCCCGTCGTCGTGCTGAACGACCTTGCCGATTTCACTCACCTCGTCACCCGCATGAAATATGTGCCGGATGCGGCGGAAGATCCCTCGCTGTCCGAGATCGAACGCGTGCGTGGCGCGGAATTTGCCGAGACAATCGCCGTGACTGCGCTGTCGCGTATCTGGCAGATGCTGCTCAAGGGTATTCCGGAAACTGAAAATGCCTCACGTCCTGCGGGTGCGGCCGAAATGGTGTTGATCCGCCTTTCGCACGCCGCCAATCTTCCGGCACCGGAAGACGCGGCGCGACGCCTGCTCGAACTTTCCAACAGCGATGGCGGCTATTCCAATGGCGCGCCTTCGGGTGGCGGCAATGGCGGAGGTGCGCGGGCCTATTCCTCAGGACAGACAGTGGCCGCAGGAAGACCTGTGGAGCTTTCCGCCCAGAGGCCAGCAAGCTCGCAGCCTTCGACCATGCTGCGCGCCGTGCCTGACAGCCGCCCGCAGGAAATGCAGGTCGCGGCACCAAAAACCGAAGAACGGCCGGAGCCGAAGGTTCCCGTCAACTCTCTTCAGGACATTGCCGACCTGTGCCAGAAAAATCGCGATCCCGTCATGCGGGCGAAGGTTCGCAACTTCGTACGGCTGGTGCGGCTGGAGCCGGGCCGGCTCGACATGCGCCTCGGCGATGGCGCACCCGGATCGCTCCCCGGCGAGCTTGGTGTGAAGCTGAAAGAGTGGACCGGTATCCACTGGATCGTCAGCCTTAGCAAGGAACAGGGTCAGCCGACGCTGGTTGAAGCCGAGGGGAGTGCGCGCGACGCCCGCCTCGTGGATGCGAGGCAGGACCCTGACGTGGCAGCCATTCTTCAACAGTTTCCAGGTGCAAAAATCACCGACGTGCGCATTCGCGTCTCCCAGCAGGACGAGCCGGACGAGATCGCCCCGCCGCCTTCGGTTGCCGAATCGAGCGAGGGCGACATCCTTCCCGGCGACGATATCGAATTTTAATACATAACAAAAACAGGAGTTTGGCACATGCGCGACATCATGGGCATGATGGGCAAGGTCAAGGAAATGCAGGCCAAGATGGAAAAGATGCAGGCGGATATCGCCGCGCTTGAAGTCGAAGGCAAGTCCGGCGGCGGTCTCGTCACCGTGAAGCTGAATGGCAAGGGCAGCCTGCTGGGCCTGAAGATCGATCCGTCTCTCTTCAAGGAAGACGATGTCGAAATTCTCGAAGACCTGATCGTCGCCGCCCACAATGACGCCAAGGAGCGCGCCGAGGCCATCACCGCTGAAAAGACCAAGGAAATCACGGCTGGCCTGCCGATCCCGCCCGGCATGAAGCTGCCGTTCTGATATTCTTACGAATTCAGACTTCCAGCATGGCGCGGAACCGGCTCGCAAGCGGGGTACCGAGATATGCGGCACGTTCGTCCCTGGTAAGCTGCATGGGGCGGAAGCGCTGGAGAATGACCGGTATGGGCAGTTTCGTTCCCTGATAGGGTTCGAAAGCGATGCCTTCGCCGGCGCTGAGCATTCCACCTTTCAGAACCCGGCAATAAAAGCCCGGCTGCCCCGCCTGCCGAAAACGCGGCGCGAATCCGGGATCGCCGAGCCGGGCTGACAGGGTGGCGCAGGGAATGCGGGCGGCGGTCACTTCCAGCACCACTTCCTCGGCTGAAAACCTGTCGCCGACATGCAGTTTTGCACTATCGACACCCTCCAGAACCAGATTTTCGCCGAAAAATCCTGGCTCAACCGCAAAACCCAGCGTACGCGACCAGAAATCGAGATCGACGGAGCCCATGGCGTAGATCGCCTGATCCGGCCCGCCGTGATGTTTACGATTGCAGACAGCGTCGCTGACGATGCCTTGCGCATCCACCATCACCGCGCCCTGCACGGCATATTTGAAAATACCCGTCTTCGCCGTCTTTCCCGGCAAGGCCTTCGCCTCGCCCCGGCACACTGCCCGTATTTTCATGGACTGCCCTTCGCGCTTCATGATTCCCGTTTCCCGATTTATGCAGTAGAAAGCGCTCATGGCAAAACGAGTCACCGGTCCCGAAATCGAAAAACTGATCCAGCTGCTTGCAAAAGTGCCGGGGCTTGGGCCTCGCTCGGCGCGGCGGGCGGCGCTGCATCTCATCAAGAAGAAGGAACAGCTTCTTGGACCGCTGGGCCACGCGATGGGTGAAGCCTATGACAAGGTGAAGATCTGCTCGTGCTGCGGCAATGTCGATACCATCGATCCCTGCACGGTCTGCGCCGATGATAGACGCGACCAGTCGGTCATCATCGTGGTGGAAGACGTGTCGGATCTGTGGGCGCTGGAGCGAGCAGGCGCCATGAATACCGCCTATCATGTGCTTGGTGGCACGCTGTCGCCGCTCGATGGCGTCGGGCCGGAAGATTTGAACATCAAGGGACTGATCGATCGCGTCAGCGCCGGCGGTATTCGCGAGCTCATCATCGCCGTCAATGCGACGGTGGAGGGACAGGCAACAGCCCATTACATCACCGACCGCCTGGCCGATCTCGGCATCAAGATCACCCGGCTTGCCCATGGCGTGCCTGTTGGCGGCGAGCTGGACTATCTCGACGAGGGCACATTGACGGCGGCGCTGCGCGCTCGCACAACGATCTGACGCCTTCTTTCCCTGTCCGTCACTCGAAGAGGAGACCGAATGCGAAACCGATTTGATTCTTTGTTTTGGCGCATTTCCAGACGGAAAACCGGCCTCCACTTTTCTTGGAAAAGCCTCAAGGCATTGGCCGCCATTCTTTCCGTTTTTTCAGCAACGGACGCTCTGGCGCAATCCGCGCCGACAGGTGCCGCTGCTGCCCGGTACGATGCCGATTTCAATGCATGGCTGAAAAAGGAAATCTGGCCGGAAGCGCGCAAGGCGGGAATTTCGCAAAAGACGCTGGAGGCTGCGCTGAGCGGCCTTTCCATCAACTGGAGTCTGCCTGATCTCGTCATCCCCGGCCAGAAGCCGCCGAAGGAACAGAGCCAGAGCCAGGCCGAATTTTCATCGCCCGGCGCTTATTTCTCCGAAAAACGATTGCAGGGGCTTGCCGCCACCGGCCGCTCTCTGGCCGCGACGCATGCCGCCACCCTTCGCAGGATCGAAGCCAAATATGGCGTGCCCGGCGATGTCGTCGTGGCGATCTGGGGCCGCGAATCCGGTTTCGGCCGTGCGAAACTGCCGCATTCGGTTGTCGATGTGCTGGCGACGAAAGCCTATATGTCGACCCGCAAGGAGATGTTCCGCACTGAGCTGATCGATGCGCTGAAGATCGTCGAAAGCGGCGATATTGCGGCCTCGCGCATGATGGGGTCGTGGGCAGGCGCGCTCGGTCAGCCGCAATTCATGCCGTCGAGCTATCTCAAATATGCCGTTGATTTCGATGGCGACGGCCACCGCGATATCTGGAACTCCGTGCCGGACGCATTGGCATCCATAGCGAACTATCTTTCGCAGCGCGGCTGGCAGAGGGATCGCGACTGGGGCTTCGAAGTGTCTATACCCGGCAACGTCTCCTGCGCCCAGGAAGGCCCGGATCTTGCCCGGCCGGTGAGTGCGTGGGCGAAGATGGGGATCACCCGCATTTCCGGAAAGGCCTTTCCATCCAACGACCTCTCCGCCGACGGCATGATGCTTGTGCCGGCCGGGCGGCACGGGCCGGAATTCGTGGTGACGCCGAATTTCTACGTCATTAAGGAATACAATAATTCCGATCTCTACGCGCTGTTCATCGGCAATCTCGCCGACCGCATCTCCCATGGGGCGGGGCCGTTCAAGGGCGAATGGGGCAATGTCGGATCGATGTTGCGCTCCGACGTTCTTGCCATGCAGAAGGCACTGGTCGCCAAGGGCTATGATGTCGGCAAGGCGGACGGGCTGGCCGGCTTCAAGACACGCCGGTCACTGGGCGACTGGCAGGCGAAAAACGGTCTGTCACCGACCTGCTTTCCCGATGCTACGCTGAAAGCGAAGCTGAAATAGCAGCTTACTGGCGACGTGTGAAACCACTCCTCCGTCATGCGCGGGCTTGTCCCGAGCATGACGTCGCCACTACTTAGCCCTATCGTCTCTCAATGCTGGTCCGTATGCGGCTTGTGGAAGATGTCATCTGTCGGCGGAATGGTTTGCCGCTCGATCATCCGGTGCACGCGGGGCCGTGTCTTGCCGCGATGAAGGGCTAGCAGCCGGTCCCAGGCTTCCGCATCCGCCTGGGTGCGGCGGTGGTTGTGGCGGACATATTCCACCCATGTCAGCACATGGTAGCTTTCCGTCCAGATATCAGGATTTTCCAGATCACGCATCAGGTTCCAGTTGCGCGCGCCATCGCGCAGGCGAATGCGGCGGCGCTCGGCCATCAACGGCAGGAATTCGCCGAGATCCTCGTCATGAATTTCATAGTCTATGAGAATGGCAATCGGCCCGCTGCGCGGCTTGATATCGAGCCTTAGCGGCGGTTCGACGAAGCGGTTGAGCGGATCGAGATTGAGTGAAGCAAAAGCGGGCATGGCGAGTTTGAGGCCGACGACGACGCCAAGCAGCATCAGCACGCACGAACCGAGAAGGGAATAGGAAATACCGTAATCTTCCGCCAGTTCGCCCCACAGCCAACTGCCGACGGCGATGCCGCCGAAGGTCAGCGTCTGGTAAAGCGACAGCGCCCGGCCCACCACCCAGCGCGGGGCAGAAAGCTGGACGATGGTATTGAACAGGGAAAGCGCCAGAACCCAGCAGGCGCCGGCAATAGTCAAAACAAGCGAGGTTACGATCGCGTTCGTGCTGATCGCCGTCACGCCGGAACTGAAGGCGAAGCCCAAAAAGGCGACACGCACGATCCATTCGCTGGACAGAATCTCGCGAAGTCTGGCGCTGACGAGCGCGCCGCCGATGGCGCCGACGCCGAACGCACCCAGCATGACGCCGTAGGTCAGCGGGCCACCCTCGACCAGATCGCGGGCAACGATCGGCATCAGCGCCAGGATGGCGCTGGCGGAAAGGCCGAAGAGAAAGCCACGCACCAGAACCTTGCCTATATTCGGCGACATCGCCACATAACGCATCCCGGCCGATATGGCGGCAAGAAGCTGCTCGCGCGGCAAGGTCGAGGCATATTTGGGCGGCTGCCAGCGAACCAGCGCGTAGATGAGGGCGAAATAGCTGAGCGCGTTCACGAAAAACGCAGCCGCGGCACCGGCGGCAGCGACGATGATGCCGCCGATGGCAGGACCGACGCTGCGGGTGATGTTGAAGCCCACGCTGTTCAGTGTCACGGCAGCGGGCAGATCCTCACGCGGCACCATTTCGCCGACGGACGCCTGCCAGGACGGATTGTTGAGCGCCGTGCCACAGCCGATCATGAAGGTGAAGAAGAGCAGCAACCACGGAGTGAGCCAGCCGGACCAGGCAAAAACCGTCAGCAGCACGGAAGCCGTCAGCATCAGGATCTGAGCGGAAATCATGATGCGGCGGCGGTCGAAACTATCGGCCAGAGCGCCTGAAATCAGCGAAAACATCATGATCGGCAGCGAGGTGGAGGCCTGTACCAGCGCGATCATGTTTTCGGAACTCGACAGCGAGGTCATCATCCACGCGGCGCCAACCGCCTGGATCAGACCGCCGAAATTCGAGGCAAGGCTCGCGATCCAGATTCGTCTGTAAGTCAAATGCCTTAAAGGCGCGAGTGGCGATTTACGGTCAGGCACGATCAGTCCACTTGATGCAACTGCGATTTGTCAAACGGCAACTATAGACAGTGCCGGAAATCATGCCACCCTTTCCGACACGGTGACGGTGAAAATGTGGCCGAAGCCGTGACTGAAGCGCCCTGCCCGCGAAAACCTTGCAATCCTGCCCTGATGGGTCTATATGACCTTTGAAATTCTTGATCGCTTGATGAAGAGTGGGGCCGCAAGGCTCCGCTCTTTTTCGTTAGGCGAACCGGAAACCACGGGCTGAGCGCCCGGTGAAAATCTAAAGACCGGAAGGCCAGATGGCAGACACCGTACATGAACCGCGACTGATAACCGAAACGGGAATCGACCAGCGCATCGCCGAAATCATCGAGCCTGTTTTGACGGGCATGGGATATCTTCTGGTGCGCGTGCGGCTCTCCAACCAGAACGGCATGACCCTGCAGGTGATGGCCGAGCGGGAAGACGGCACCATGACCGTCGAGGGCTGCGAAGCCGTGTCAATGGCGATTTCACCGGTTCTTGATGTGGAAGATCCGGTCGATAAGGCGTATCATCTCGAAGTTTCCTCGCCCGGCATCGACCGGCCGATGGTTCGCAAGTCGGATTTCACCCGTTGGCAGGGCCATCTGGTGAAGGCCGAAACCTCCATTCTGGTCGAAAACCGCAAGCGGTTTCGCGGCAAGATCGTCGAGGTGGATGCGGACGGCTTCAAGCTGGAACGCGACCAGATCGCCTATGGCGACGAACCGACAGTCACCATTCCGTTCAGCGCGCTTTCCGATGCGAAGCTCATTCTGACGGACGACCTTATTCGTGATGCGCTGCGGGCAGACAAGGCGGCAAAGGCCGCCGCCGCAAACCAGAACGACGAAAACGAAGCAGACGAAGACTAATTCCAACGTAAAAGCCCGGAAAACGGGTGATCCCCGCAATTATGCGACTTACGGAGACAAAAAAATGGCAGTGAGTGCTAACCGGCTTGAGCTTCTGCAGATCGCCGATGCTGTGGCGCGCGAAAAGGTCATCGACCGCGAAATCGTGCTTGCAGCAATGGCCGACGCTATCCAGAAAGCCGCCCGCTCGCGCTATGGTTCGGAAACCAACATTCGCGCCGACATCAACTCCAAGACCGGCGAAATCCGCCTGCAGCGTCTTCTGGAAGTGGTAGAGACGGCCGAAGACTATTCGACCCAGATTCCGCTCGAACTTGCCCGCGACCGCAACCCGGACGCCAAGCTCGGCGATTTCATCGCCGATCCGCTGCCGCCGATGGATTTCGGCCGTATCGCCGCACAGTCCGCCAAGCAGGTCATCGTTCAGAAGGTGCGCGAAGCAGAACGCGACCGTCAGTATGACGAATTCAAGGATCGCATCGGCGAAATCGTCAACGGCACCGTCAAGCGCGTCGAATACGGCAATGTCATCGTCGATCTGGGCCGTGGCGAAGGCATCATCCGTCGCGACGAGATGATTCCGCGGGAAAACATGCGTTATGGCGACCGTGTACGCGCTTACGTCTACGACGTTCGCCGCGAGCAGCGTGGCCCGCAGATTTTCCTGTCGCGTACCCATCCGCAGTTCATGGTGAAGCTGTTCACCATGGAAGTTCCTGAAATCTACGACGGCATCATCCAGATCAAGTCGGTTGCCCGTGACCCCGGTTCGCGCGCCAAGATCGCCGTCATCTCGAACGACTCGTCGATCGATCCGGTCGGCGCCTGCGTCGGTATGCGCGGTTCGCGCGTTCAGGCCGTTGTTGGCGAATTGCAGGGCGAAAAGATCGACATCATTCCGTGGAGCCAGGAGCCGGCATCCTTTATCGTCAATGCCCTGCAGCCCGCTGAAGTGGCCAAGGTCGTTCTGGATGAAGAATCCGAGCGCATCGAGGTTGTGGTTCCCGACGAGCAGCTTTCGCTCGCCATCGGCCGCCGCGGCCAGAACGTACGTCTGGCATCGCAGCTGACCGGCTGGGATATCGACATCATGACCGAGCAGGAAGAATCCGAGCGTCGCCAGAAGGAATTCAACGAGCGCACGGCACTCTTCATGGACGCCCTCGACGTTGACGAGATGGTTGGTCAGGTTCTGGCTTCCGAAGGCTTCGCGCAGGTTGAAGAACTTGCCTATGTCGATCTTGGCGAAATTTCCTCGATCGACGGCTTCGACGATGACACCGCCGATGAAATCCAGACCCGCGCCCGCGAATATCTGGAACGCCTGGAAGCCGAAATGGACGCCAAGCGCAAGGAACTCGGCGTTGCCGACGAGCTGCGCCAGATCGAAGGCCTGACCTCGCAGATGATGGTCGCCCTTGGTGAAGACGGTATCAAGACCATCGAGGACTTTGCCGGTTGCGCCGCAGACGATCTGGTCGGCTGGAGCGAACGCAAGGACGGCGAGACGAAGAAGTTCGAAGGCATCTTCTCCAAGCTCGACGTATCGCGCGTCGAAGCTGAGAACATGGTTGTGCAGGCCCGTCTTCTGGCAGGCTGGATCACGGCCGAGGATCTGGCTTCCGAAGAAGAAGTCGATGCGGAAGCTACTGAGGAGGCGGATACCGCCGAACAGGAATGACATCGCAGGTGCATGAGCCGGACGAGCTGCCCGAAACCGATGAGGACGGGCGGCTGGAAGGCAACGTCAATGGACGTATGTGCATTGTGACAAGGCAGAGCGGATCTCCAGACGAGTTGATCCGCTTCGTCGCAGGGCCGGACGGCAACGTCGTTCCGGACCTGAAACGCCAATTGCCGGGGCGCGGATGCTGGGTAAAACCGGAGCGCGCCCTGATAGAGAAAGCCATCGCGAAGAAGATCTTCGCACGGGCGCTCAAACGCGACGTCAAGGCCGGGCCGGAGCTTCTCGCTCTTCTCGACCGGCTTATGTCGCAGCAGCTTGCCGGAATGATGAACATGGCGCGCAAGGCGGGTCAGTTCATCAGCGGCGCGACGAAAGTCGATGCCGCCGTCCGTTCGGGGAATGCGATTGCCGTGTTCCACGCAACCGATGCCGCGGCAGACGGCGTGCGAAAACTGGACCAGGCCCGCAAGGCCTGGGAGCTCGGCAGCGATGCCGGCAATGAAATTCCGTCCTTCCGGCTCTTTAGCGAAGCCGAAATGGACGAGTTGATGGGCCAGAATGCTTTTATCCATGCTTGCGCGCTTGCGGGGCAGGCGGGTGAGGGTGTAGTGAAGCGCGCAAAGATGCTTAAGCAGTACCGCCTTGGCGGTCAGCCTGAGGCGGAACGCGACGCTGCCCGGACAGTACAATGACGCGGTTGCCAAACATGAACGGCCGCCGCGTTCCGATGCAGCAATTGAACGACGAGACCTGATGGATGTCATCCGGTTCTCGTCCGTAGGAACGGGAACGGAATGACCGACAACAACGACGACAAGACACTCAATGCGCCGGCCAAGAAGACTCTTACCCTGAAACCGGGCGGGATGAATCAGGGCACCGTGCGGCAGGACATGGGTCGAGGTCGCACCAACGCGGTTGTCGTGGAAACACGCAAGCGCCGCCCCCTGCGTCCCGAAGACGAGAAGCCGGTTCAGCCTGTCGTGGCGGCAGCTCCGGCGCCGAAGCCGGCAGCGCCTGCCCCTTCGGCACCGCGTCCGCAGGCCCCACAGCAACGCATTCAACAGCCGAGCAACCAACAGCAGCGTCCGGGTTCTTCCCATTCGCAGCAGCGCCCCGGCTCGTCCGCACCGCAGCAGCGTCAGCCTGACCGTCCGCGCGGCAACGTTCTGCACGACCTGTCCGCAGGCGAGATGGAAGCCCGCCGCCGTGCGCTGATAGAAGCGCAGGCTCGCGATGTTATCGAAGCCAAGCAGCGCGCCGAAGACGAAGCCCGCCGCAAGGTGGAAGAAGAACAACGCATCGCCGCTGAAAAGATCGAAGCCGAAAACCGCGCTGCCGAAGAGGCTGCTGCGGCAAAGATCGCTGCGAGCCAGCCTGTTACGGAAGCGAAATCCGATCTGTCCGGCGAAAAGCCGGCTGCGGCCGCTGCGCCGGCGCCACGCGCTGACGCCCGTCCCCAGCCTGTTGCTCCCCGTTCCGCTCCCGCCACGCCCGACGCCGCCGCTCCCCGCGGACGCCGCACCGGTGGTGACGACGAGGACGATCGCGGCGCAGTCCGTCGTGGCAGCAGCCTTCCGGCTCGTGGCAAGGTCGTGGCTCCGGTTCCGGCCAAGCCTGCAGCCCGCCTGAAGACCGAAGAAGAGCGCCGTCGTGGCAAGCTGACCGTGACCGCCGCCAATCTGGAAGAAGATGGTACGCCGCGTGGCCGCTCGATGGCATCCATGCGCCGCCGCCAGGAGAAATTCCGTCGCAGCCAGATGCAGGAAACCCGCGAAAAGGTTCTGCGCGAAGTCATCCTGCCGGAAACCATCACCATTCAGGAACTGTCGCAGCGTATGTCCGAGCGCGCCGTTGACGTCATCAAGTTCCTGATGAAGGAAGGCCAGATGCTGAAGCCGGGCGACGTGATCGACGCCGATCTGGCGGAACTGATCGCGGTCGAATTCGGCCATACGGTCAAGCGCGTTTCCGAATCCGACGTTGAAGAGGGTCTCTTCAACAAGGCTGACGATGAAGGCGAGATGGTTTCCCGTCCGCCGGTCGTGACCATCATGGGCCACGTCGACCACGGCAAGACCTCGCTGCTCGACGCTATCCGTCAGGCGAATGTCGTTGCTGGCGAGGCCGGTGGCATCACCCAGCATATCGGCGCCTATCAGGTCGAAAAGAACGGTCAGAAGATCACCTTCATCGACACCCCCGGCCACGCCGCCTTTACGGCAATGCGTGCCCGTGGTGCGCAGGCAACCGACATCGCCGTGCTGGTTGTTGCAGCCGACGACAGCGTGATGCCGCAGACGATCGAGTCGATTAACCATGCGAAGGCGGCCGGTGTTCCGATCGTCGTTGCGATCAACAAGATCGACAAGCACGAGGCAAACCCTGAAAAGGTTCGCCAGCAGCTGCTGCAGCACGAAGTGTTCGTGGAATCGATGGGTGGTGAAGTTCTTGATGTCGAAGTGTCGGCCAAGAACAAGCTCAACCTCGACAAGCTGCTCGAAGCGATCCTGCTTCAGGCAGAAATCCTCGATCTCAAGGCGGATCCAAGCCGCACTGCGGAAGGCACGGTCATCGAAGCCGAGCTGGACCGTGGACGTGGTGCCGTCGCGACCGTTCTCGTGCAGAAGGGTACACTGAAGCCCGGCCAGATCATCGTTGCCGGCGATCAGTGGGGCCGTGTGCGCGCGCTCGTCAACGACAAGGGCGACCATGTCAAGGAAGCCGGTCCGGCCATGCCGGTCGAAATCCTCGGCCTTTCCGGTACGCCGTCGGCCGGTGACCGTTTTGCGGTTGTCGAAAACGAAGGTCGTGCTCGCGAGATCTCCGAATACCGCCAGCGTCTGGCTCGCGACAAGGCTGTTGCCCGTCAGACCGGTCAGCGCGGCTCGCTGGAACAGATGATGAGCCAGTTGCAGACTTCGGGATTGAAGGAATTCCCGCTGGTCATCAAGGCGGACGTGCAAGGTTCGGTCGAAGCCATTATCGCTTCGCTCGACAAGCTCGGCACAGACGAAGTCCGCGCTCGTGTCGTTCACTCTGGTGCTGGTGCCATCACGGAATCGGATATCTCGCTTGCCGAGGCATCGAACGCCGCGATCATCGGCTTCAACGTTCGCGCCAACGCACAGGCACGTACGGCGTCCGAACGCGCCGGTATCGAAATCCGCTACTACAACATCATCTACGATCTGGTGGATGACGTGAAGGCGGCGATGTCGGGTCTGCTTTCGCCGGAACGTCGCGAGACCTTCCTCGGCAATGCCGAAATCCTCGAGGTGTTCAACATCACCAAGGTCGGTAAGGTCGCGGGTTGCCGCGTCGTCGAGGGCAAGGTGGAACGTGGTGCGGGTGTGCGTCTGGTGCGCGACAACGTCGTTATCCACGAAGGCAAGCTCAAGACCCTCAAGCGCTTCAAGGACGAAGTCAACGAAGTGCCTGTTGGTCAGGAGTGCGGTATGGCCTTCGAGAATTACGAAGACATTCGCGCCGGCGACACCATCGAGTGCTTCCGCGTCGAACACATTACGAGAACGCTCTAAGCGTCTCGCCGCAAAACAGGACTTTTCTGTCGGGCGCCGGCTTCACCGGCGCTCGCTCCGTTTGAGGCATTACCCATGGCAAAAGCTACATCATCGGCCCCTTCGCAACGCATGCTCCGTGTTGGCGAACAGGTGCGCGCCGCACTGACCCAGATTCTCCAGCGCGGCGAAGTCCGCGACGATCTGATCGAAGGAACCGTCATTTCCATTTCGGAAGTGCGCATGTCTCCCGATCTCAAGATCGCAACCGCTTACGTGACGCCGCTTGGCGTTGCGGATCATACCGACATCATCACGGCGCTCAACCGCCATGCCAAGTTCATGCGCGGCCGCCTCGGCCCGCAGCTGCGGCAGATGAAATACATGCCGGAACTGCGTTTCCGCGACGATACGAGTTTCGACAACTACCAGAAGATCGACGCACTCCTGCGGTCACCGGAGGTGCAGCGCGATCTGGGACCTTCGAACGAAAAAGACGACGAACAGAACTGAAGCATGTCCAAACCACGCAAACAGCAGAACCGCAAACCCAAGGGCCGCCCGATTTCGGGCTGGCTCATTCTCGACAAGCCGCTCGATTTCGGCTCAACCGAAGCCGTTTCCAAGATCAAATGGCTGTTCAACGCCCAGAAGGCAGGTCACGCCGGAACGCTCGACCCCTTGGCGTCCGGCATGCTGCCGATTGCCCTCGGTGACGCCACAAAGACCGTTCCTTACGTCATGGACGGCCGGAAAATCTACGAGTTTACCGTCACCTGGGGTGAAGAACGCGCAACCGACGATCTGGAAGGCGAGGTAGTCAACTCCTCCGACCAGCGCCCGGACGAACAGGCGATCCGCGATATTCTGCCCAATTATACCGGCGTGATCATGCAGACGCCGCCGCAGTTTTCCGCCATCAAGATCGCCGGCGAGCGGGCCTATGATCTGGCGCGTGAAGGCGAAACGGTGGAGATTCCCGCGCGCGAGGTGGAAATTCACCGTCTGACGCTGCTCGCCTGCCCCGACGCTGACACCGCTCATTTCGAAGTGGAATGCGGCAAGGGTACCTATGTGCGGGCGCTTGCGCGCGACATGGGCCGGGATCTCGGTTGTTTCGGTCATATTTCGCAATTGCGCCGTACCATGGTCGCGCCATTCGGCGAGGACATGATGGTACCGCTCGAAACCTTGACGGCGCTCGAAGCCATCGAAGACCGCGACGAGCGGCTTGAAGCGCTCGATGCTTTTCTGATCGACACGGCGGAAGCGCTTTCATCCCTTCCCCACCTCATCATCAATGATGATCAGGCACACCGGCTGAAGATGGGCAATCCGATCCTGCTGCGCGGGCGTGATGCGCCGGCCAATCACCCGGAGGCCTATGCCACTGCGCATGGCAAGCTCATTGCCATCGGCGAGATCGGCGAGGGTGAATTCCGGCCGAAGCGCGTTTTCGGTTGAGACGAGCCTTGAGGGGCGCCGTCAATCGCCTCTTTCAATTGTACCCGGAATAGTTTATAGGCAGCGCCAGCTTGGGCTTTGCCTATGCTGCCGAATGGCCAGAGCTGGACGACATCCCGGCTCTAGGCGTCCCATTTTTCCTTAAAATAGAAAGGATCGTCCGATGTCGATTACTGCAGAGCGCAAAGCCGCCCTCATCAAGGAATATGCAACGAACGAAGGCGACACCGGTTCTCCGGAAGTTCAGGTCGCTATTCTGACCGAGCGGATCAACAACCTGACCGGTCACTTCAAGGACCACAAGAAGGACAACCACTCCCGTCGTGGCCTTCTGACGCTGGTTTCGAGCCGCCGTTCGCTTCTCGACTATCTGAAGAAGAAGGACGAAGCCCGTTACAGCAAGCTGATCGGTGCTCTCGGCATTCGCCGCTAAAACCTTATCCGGCGGGTTTCGCAACGATACCCGCCGGTTTTTATATCTGGCCTTTTGAAGGTCATCTTCAATTTCCGGGCGTTCGCCATAGATGTGGCCCCCGGACGATAAGGCAGCCCCGGATGGGCCGGTGC
Organism: Agrobacterium sp. 6Ca8; assembly: GCF_055382765.1. NCBI lineage: Bacteria > Pseudomonadati > Pseudomonadota > Alphaproteobacteria > Hyphomicrobiales > Rhizobiaceae > Agrobacterium > Agrobacterium sp. 6Ca8. The sequence goes on along the minus strand of NZ_AP026433.1, from coordinate 2,689,045 downwards.
AGCCTTTTCAACCGCAGACCTGTCATGGGGCAGGATTGCCGGATGCTTGCACCTTGAAAAGCCTCCGGCTGTCTTGCCCGTGATTGCGTCGTTCGTTGCCCCCTCGCAAGGCGGGCATACACAAACAAGGACAAGATATGTTCAATAAACACTCCGTGGAAATCGAATGGGCTGGCCGCCCGCTGAAGCTCGAGACAGGCAAGGTTGCCCGTCAGGCTGACGGCGCCGTCATCGCAACCTACGGCGAGACGATGGTTCTTGCGACGGTGGTTTCCGCAAAGTCTCCGAAGCCGGGACAGGACTTCTTCCCGCTCACCGTGAACTACCAGGAAAAGACCTACGCAGCCGGCAAGATCCCCGGCGGCTATTTCAAGCGCGAAGGCCGTCCGTCGGAAAAGGAAACGCTGGTTTCCCGCCTGATCGACCGTCCGATCCGCCCGCTGTTTCCTGAAGGCTACAAGAACGACACGCAGGTTGTCGTAACGGTCATTCAGCACGACCTCGAAAATGACCCCGACGTTCTGTCGATGGTTGCCGCATCCGCTGCGCTCACACTGTCTGGCATTCCTTTCATGGGCCCGGTCGGCGGCGCGCGCGTTGGCTATATCAACGGCGAATATGTTCTGAACCCGCATCTTGATGAGATGGATGAATCGGTTCTGGATCTGGTTGTTGCCGGCACGCAGGACGCCGTCCTGATGGTGGAGTCGGAAGCCAAGGAACTCAACGAAGACGTCATGCTCGGCGCCGTCATGTTCGGCCATCGCGGCTTCCAGCCGGTTATCGACGCGATCATCAAGCTCGCTGAAGTTGCCGCCAAGGAACCGCGCGAGTTCGAACCGGAAGATTTCTCCGCGCTCGAAAACGAAATGCTCGGCCTTGCCGAAACCGAACTGCGCACCGCCTACAAGATCACCGAAAAGGCTGCCCGTTACGCCGCCGTCGACGCCGTAAAGGCGAAGGTCAAGGCTCACTTCCTGCCGGAAGAAGGCGAAGCGAAGTATAGCCCTGAAGAAATCGGCGCTGTCTTCAAGCACCTTCAGGCGAAGATCGTTCGCTGGAACGTTCTCGACACCAAGAGCCGCATCGATGGCCGCGACCTCTCGACCGTTCGTCCGATCGTTTCGGAAGTTGGCATCCTGCCGCGTACGCACGGCTCGGCGCTGTTCACCCGTGGTGAAACCCAGGCGATCGTTGTTGCGACGCTCGGCACCGGCGAAGACGAACAGTATGTCGACAGCCTGACCGGCATGTACAAGGAACGTTTCCTTCTGCATTACAACTTCCCGCCCTACTCGGTCGGTGAAACGGGCCGTATGGGCTCCCCGGGCCGTCGCGAAATCGGTCACGGCAAGCTCGCATGGCGCGCTATCCGTCCGATGCTGCCGACTGCGGAACAGTTCCCCTACACGCTGCGCGTCGTATCCGAAATCACCGAGTCCAACGGCTCTTCGTCGATGGCAACGGTTTGCGGCACCTCGCTTGCACTGATGGACGCTGGCGTACCGCTGGCCAAGCCAGTTGCCGGTATCGCCATGGGCCTTATCCTCGAAGGCGAGCGCTTTGCGGTTCTCTCCGACATCCTGGGTGACGAAGATCACCTCGGCGATATGGACTTCAAGGTTGCAGGTACTGCCGACGGCATCACCTCGCTGCAGATGGACATCAAGATCGCCGGTATCACCGAAGAGATCATGAAGATCGCTCTGGAGCAGGCACAGGGTGGCCGCAAGCACATCCTCGGCGAGATGGCGAATGCCATCACCGAGAGCCGCGGCCAGCTTGGCGAATTCGCACCGCGCATCGAAGTGATGAACATTCCGGTCGACAAGATCCGTGAAGTCATCGGTTCGGGCGGCAAGGTCATCCGCGAAATCGTCGAAAAGACCGGCGCCAAGATCAACATCGAAGACGACGGCACCGTCAAGATCGCTTCTGCTTCCGGCAAGGAAATCGAAGCGGCCCGCAAGTGGATCCATTCGATCGTTGCAGAACCGGAAGTCGGCCAGATCTACGAAGGTACGGTCGTCAAGACCGCTGACTTCGGCGCTTTCGTCAACTTCTTCGGCGCCCGCGACGGCCTCGTTCACATCTCGCAGCTCGCTTCCGAGCGTGTCGCCAAGACCTCCGACGTCGTCAAGGAAGGCGACAAGGTCTGGGTCAAGCTGATGGGCTTCGACGAGCGTGGCAAGGTTCGCCTGTCCATGAAGGTTGTCGACCAGGCAACCGGCAAGGAAGTTGCCGCAGACAAGAAGAAGGAAGATGGCGAAGCCGCTGCCGAGTAAGGCAGCCTCGCCAGACCCTATCGAGGCGCGGGTTTTGCCCGCGCCTTTTTTCTATTCCATCTTGAGGACGCTCCAATGAGCCGTGATGCTGTTAAAACCCTTTTCCATCCCTTTGCCGCAGAGATGCTCGACTTGCCGAAAGAGGGCGAGCGCGTTCTGTTTCTGGGAGCGGAAGCCGGCCCGCGGCTAGACGGTTTTAACGCTGACATCGTCTCGGTTCAGAATTTTCGACCGCTTTACCGGGCTCTTCAGGCGCAGAACGCAGAGGTCACGCCGGATATTTCCGGCGAGGACTACGATGCGGCGTTGCTGCTTTGCGGCAAACATCGCGGCGAAAACGAAAACCGCGTCGCTGAAGCGCTCTCTCGCGTCAAGGCGGGTGGGTTGATCGTGGCGGCGGGATCGAAGGAAGACGGCATCCTGACGCTGCGCAAGACGCTGGCAAAGCTTGGCATCGAGGCGGAATCGACGCCGAAGTACCACGGCGTCGCCCTCTGGTTCAAACGGCCGGAAGACGTTGCATCTGCCGTGTCGAAACTCGCGCAACATTCCGTTACGGTTGCTGGCCGTTTCACCGCCATGCCCGGCATGTTCTCGCATGACCGCGTGGACGATGGCTCGGAGCTGCTCGCGTCGCGCCTGCCGACCGACTTCGACGGCAACGCCGCCGATTTCGGCGCAGGCTGGGGTTATCTCTCGGTCATGCTGGCGGAAAAATCGCCGCGCACGGCGCGTATCGATCTTTTCGAAGCGGACTGGAACGCGCTCGAATTCGCCAAAACCAATCTTCTTGAAAACAATCCGCGACTGACGGCGCGCTTCTTCTGGCAGGACCTTGCAAACGAGCCGCCGAAAGAAAAATACGACCTCATCATCATGAACCCGCCTTTCCACGCGGCAGGACAGGCGGCAGAACCCGCTCTCGGTCAGGCCTTTATCAAGACGGCTGCCGGCGCGCTTCGCAACGGTGGAAAGCTGCTGATGGTCGCCAATCGCGGCATGCCCTATGAGCCGGTGCTGGCGGCGGAATTCCGCACCAGCGCCGAGGTATGCCGCAACGCGCGCTTCAAGATCCTGAGCGCCCAGAAGTAAGCAATTCGAGCATCATCAGCTCAAAAGCCATGCCCACAGCGACACGGAAAGAACACCGGTCGCCGTGGAAATGCTGATTGTGGAGGCCGCAACGCTGTGGCCGATGCCGAAGCGGTTGGCGATCAGCCATGCATTCACCCCCGTCGGCACCGACGAGGTGAGCACGAGGGCAGCTGTCCATTCCCGGCTGAGGCCGAGAGCATGGCCCATGGCCCACACGCAGGCGGGCAGAAGCAGCAGTTTGAAAACCGTCATGGTGACGGCAATCCCCAGATTACCGCGAATGGTGTATTTCGTCAGCGCCATACCGAGCGAGATGAGCGCTGCCGGTCCCGCCATGGACGCGATCTGGTCAACCACGGTCTTGAGGATGGGCGTGAGCGTCACGCCTGAAACATTGGTCGAAAGCCCGATGAAAAGTCCGATCACCAGCGGATTTGTGATGAGGTTGCGGCCGACCTGCCTGAAGACAGAAGCCATGCTGCGCTTTTCGCCGCCCACCGCCTTATGAGTGGCGTTCTCCATCAGGATGGTACCGGCAATCATCATGACCGGCAGATGGATGGCCAGCAGAATGGAGAGGGCGACCAGCCCCTCATCCCCGATGGACCGCCCGACGAGCGGCAGGCCGATGAAGATATTGTTGGCAAAGGCCGAGGATATACCGGCTATGACGGCGATGCGACTATCCTGCTTGAAGATGTACCGCGTGACGATATGCCCAACCGTCCAGGTTACGGCCACGCCGGCGAAATAGGTCAGCCACAGCCGGAAGGGCGACGCGCCATGAAAATTCGCCTCCGCAAGGGTGCGGAAGATCAACGTCGGCACGGCGATCTTGAACACGAAATCGCTGAGAATCTCACCGGCATCAGCTCTGAACAAGCCGGCCTTGACGGTTAGCCAGCCGATCAGGATAAGAATGAAAATCGGAGCGACGTTCGCGGCAACGGCAGACATGGAGGGAGAGCTTTCGCGGCTTTTGCGGGAGATACTCCGCTTTAGAGCCTTTTCCAAGGGAATGGAATCGCGAAAACGCTGCACCCCGATGTTTCATTCAATACGCGACGTAGCTCCGTCAGGTATTTTTGCAGAAAGCCCCTCAAAACCGGTCACTGGATCAAACGGCGCTGCGGTCGGCTTGTCGAGCACCGTCTAATGAAAACCCGCTTGCGGCATTTAAAAAGGGTCGCCGCAAAGGTGGACCAAAAGAAAAAGCGGGGTTTCCCCCGCCTTTTGTCATATCCGTTATACGCCGTCAGTACATCCGTGACGGGGATAACGGGTGAGCCAGAAGACGTCATGTCTTCTATTCTGGTACGTATTCACGCACCGTTTGCTCTGATCGGAGTGATAGCTTAACCACATTACAGGCACATGACGCGTTTCTGTCTCTGGTGGAGAACCGCATATTTTCCCTTTGGGCTTTTCTTGCCGCCAGAATTGTTTAAGACCATTCAAAAATGTGCACCCTGCAAACCGGATAGGGCCTATGACGAAATTCGACGTACTGACTGTCGGCAATGCCATCGTCGACATCATTTCCCGTTGTGATGATCGCTTCCTCAATGATAACGCCATCACCAAGGGCGCGATGAACCTCATCGACGCGGAGCGGGCCGAACTGCTCTATTCGCTGATGGGACCCGCGCTCGAGGCCTCCGGCGGAAGTGCGGGCAACACGGCGGCGGGCGTGGCGAATTTCGGTGGCAGGGCGGCTTATTTCGGCAAGGTGGCCGAAGATCAGCTCGGCGAAATCTTCCAGCACGATATCCGCGCGCAGGGCGTCTATTTCGAAACGAAGCCGGAAGGCACGTTTCCGCCGACTGCCCGCTCGATGATCTTCGTCACGGAAGACGGTGAGCGCTCTATGAACACCTATCTCGGCGCCTGCGTCGATCTCGGTCCGGAAGATGTAGAAGAAGACGTCGTGGCGAACACGAAGGTCACCTATTTCGAAGGTTACCTGTGGGATCCGCCGCGCGCCAAGGATGCCATTCGCGATTGCGCCCGCATTGCGCATGAGAACGGCCGTGAAGTCTCCATGACGCTTTCAGACAGTTTCTGCGTAGGCCGATACCGCGAAGAATTTCTCGACCTGATGCGTTCCGGCACCGTGGACATCGTTTTCGCCAACAAGCAGGAAGCTCTCTCGCTCTATGAAACCGACGATTTCGAGCTGGCGCTGACGAAAATCGCTGCCGATTGCAAGATCGCAGCGGTGACGATGAGCGAAGAAGGCGCCGTTATCCTGCGCGGCACGGAACGCGTGAAGGTAGAAGCCTATCCGGTGTATGACGTGGTCGACACAACGGGTGCCGGCGATCTTTTCGCCGCCGGCTTCCTTTTCGGTTACACGCAGGATCGGTCTCTGGAAGACTGCGGCAAACTCGGCTGCCTTGCTGCTGCAGCCGTCATTCAGCAGGTCGGGCCGCGTCCGATGTCATCGCTCAAGGCGCTGGGCGAGAAAAACGGCCTTATTTAAAGGCCTCGCCGGGATAAGCACCCCAGATTTCACCCTGCGACACCCAGCCTGAGGCCTGACCGGCCTCGGCGCGGCACCAGTCGCCGTTGCATTCACCGATCCTGAAGACGACACCCGGCTCCAGCCGGGCGATGACGGAGGCGCCCGACTGTGCGTCGCGGCGCATGTTCACGTAGACATCCTTGCCCTTGCCGCGCATCCACGGCGCGGCGACGGCCGTGCGCTCGCCGGAGAGCAGCGCCTGGTTAACCCAGCCTTCCGTGCCATCGGCATCGCGGATGCGCCGCCAGTTCTCATATTCCTGAATGATTTCAACCGGCATTCCCGATTTCATATACATCCAGGAAACGGCATAATCCGTGCTGGGTCCGATGCGCATGTTGACGCGCTTGGATTTCAGGCTGACAAAACGCGGCAAAGGCAGGCCGCTTGCGCCTTTGGCAGCGCCTTGCGCCATGGCCTCGTTCGCCACACCAAAGAGGCCCAGAGACAATGCAATGCAAACCATAGAAACCACACTGCGCATGCCCATTTCCGTTTCCTGCCTTCTGCAAACCGGATTAAATTCGAGGAGGCTCGTTTCCACACGCCTCAAGCTTCGGCGAGTTTTATTTGTCTTCGCCGGCGGGTCTGGTAGAAACGCCCTGATTGAAAGAAATTATCGCTCTTTCTGGTTAATGACTTCTGAACAAGGCAGCGGCAAACGATGACCCACAAGAAGAGACCGACAGTCTATATCACCCGCAAATTGCCTGACGTCGTCGAAACCAGAATGCGGGAACTCTTCGATGCCGAACTGAATATCGACGATACGCAGCGCCGCGAGGAAGAGCTTGTGGCCGCCATGCAGCGGGTCGACGTTCTAGTGCCGACCGTCACGGACCGCATCACCGCCGCCATGATCGAGAAAGCAGGGCCGCAACTGAAGCTGATCGCCAGCTTCTCCAACGGCATAGACCATGTGGATGTGGACGCGGCCGCCCGAAAGGGCATCACAGTGACCAACACGCCCAACGTGCTGACCGAAGACAGCGCCGATATCACCATGGCGCTGGTACTGGCCGTGCCGCGCCGCCTGATCGAAGGCACGCGCGTACTTGCCAATGGCGCCGACGAATGGCTGGGCTGGTCGCCGACCTGGATGCTGGGACGGCGCATTTCCGGCAAACGCATCGGCATTGTCGGCATGGGCCGCATCGGTACGGCAGTTGCGCGGCGCGCCAAGGCTTTCGGCCTCTCCATACACTATCACAACCGCAAACGCGTCAACCCAGCGACGGAAGCGGAGCTTGAGGCAACCTATTGGGACAGCCTCGACCAGATGCTGGCGCGGGTGGATATTGTTTCCGTCAATTGCCCCTCCACACCTGCGACCTATCACCTGATCTCGGCACGACGGCTCGCTCTGATGCAGCCGACAAGCTACATCGTCAACACGGCGCGCGGCGATATCATCGATGAGGCGGCAATGATCCAGTGCCTGCGCGACGGAAAGATCGCCGGAGCCGGTCTCGATGTCTACGAGAACGAGCCGGCAATCAATCCCAAGCTCATCAAGCTCGCGAGAGAAGGCAAGGTCGTGCTGCTTCCCCATATGGGCTCGGCAACGATTGAGGGCCGGATCGAGATGGGTGACAAGGTCATCATCAACATCCGCACGCTTTTCGACGGACATCGACCGCCGAACCGGGTGCTGCCGGGGCGGAACTGAACCGGTTCAGACAAGCCGTGTCTGCTCGTGACATGGGACGGAGAAGCAGGCCTTTAAGCGGATCAAAAATTGAGCCGTCTCAGCCGAGGAATTTAGTCATTTCAATCGAAGTCGTGCGGTCATAACCCGGATGGGCGTTTTCAGCGGTTTTGATGAAACCCCAGGCGGCGAATTTCGCATGGTTGCCGACAAGCTCGATGCGCGTTTCCAGCCGCAGCGCCGGTAACGCCAATTCGCGGGCCAATGCTTCGGCCCGTTCCAGAAGCATTTTGCCGATGCCTTTGCCCTGCGCTTTCAGAGAGACGCACAGCTTGCCGACGTAAAGGCAGGCCGGTGGTTCCTGCCGGCAAAACAGGCAGCCAACAATCTCATCACCATCCAGCGCCACGAAAGCGGTCTCCGCCCTCGCCTTCTCCGCGAGATTTTCGAGCGTCAAACGGTGAGCGGACGATGGTGGGTCGATGACGCCGTCCATATAGGCGAAGGACAACATGATGAGCGCAAGCAGCTCCTGCCAGCGCTCGAATTCTTCGCCAATCCTTGTGATCTCAGTCATGTTTTTTTCCAGCAGGGCGGCGCTTGTAACGCACGGTTTCGAAGCGGGCCGACAGGGCGTCATAGAGAAGCAGGCGGCCGACCAATGGCTCGCCGGCTGCGGTGATCACCTTGATGGCCTCCATGGCCATGATCGTGCCGATCACGCCGGTCAAAGCGCCGACGATGCCCGTTTCCGCGCAATTCGGAATAAGCCCCTGCGGCGGTGGCTCGGGAAACAGATCGCGATACCCCGGCAGCAGATTACCATCGGCACCCGCCTCATAGGGTTTCAGCACCGTTACCGAACCATCGAAACGGCCGACAGCGCCCGTTACCAGCGGCCTTTTCGCAGCTTCTGCGGCATCGGCAGCGGCATAACGTGTGTCGAAATTATCAGAACCGTCGATAAGGAGATCGAAGGATGGCAGATGGGTGTGCGCCCAGATCTGCGAAAAACGCTCCTCAAAAACAAGGGTACGCACATGCGGGTTGAGCCGGGCGATGGCTGCGCGGGCGCTTGCCGTTTTCAGCTCACCGATCGTGCCGGTATCGTGAATCACCTGCCGCTGGAGATTGGAAAGGGAGACCACGTCGTCATCGATCAGGCCAAGCGTGCCAACACCGGCTGCAGCAAGATAATGAAGGACAGGCGCGCCGAGGCCACCAGCCCCGATTACCAGCACCCGCGCGGCCTTCAGACGCTGCTGCCCGGAACCGCCGATTTCCGGCAAGAGAATATGGCGCTTGTAGCGTTCGATTTCGTCCGGGCTCAGCGGGTCCATGTCGCACTCCATTTTTTCGCTGTCATGCCGTGATGCCCCCGTGGGAAACATTGAAGAATTGCGCCCTGTTGCCAAGGGCGGAGAACATTGCCGCATCCGTTCCGGTCATGAAACTCTGACCACCGAGCTCGTGAATGAGATCGAACAGAGCCGCCCGCCTGCCCTCATCCAGATGCGCGGCAATTTCGTCGAGCAGCAGAACCGGCGCATGGCCGGTCATATTGGCGGTGAGCTGGGCATGCGCAAGCACCAATCCCACCAGCAGCGCCTTCTGTTCTCCGGTCGAGCAACGCTCTGCCTCCATGTTCTTTTCCGCATGGCGCACGAACAGATCGACACGGTGCGGTCCATCAAGCGTGCGGCCTGCCGCCGCGTCTCGATACCGGCCTTCGCGCAGCATAAGCCTATACTCGTCTTCCAGATCGACAGCCGGCCGGTTGAGCGTGTCGTCCATGAAACCCGAGAGCGCCAGCGCTGCAGAGGGGAAGGCAGCATTGCCGGAACGGCCTTCGATGAGGCTCTTCAAAAGACCCAACATTTCATAGCGCGCGAGCGCCATGGAAATGCCGAGTTCCGCCATCTGCTTCTCGATACCGTCCAGCCAGACCGGATCGAAACGGCCTTCCGAAAGCAGACGGTTGCGGCCGCGCATGGCCTTTTCGAAGTCGCTTGCCCGCCGTCCATGCGCGGGATCGAGCGAGAGCACTAACCGATCGAGAAAACGCCGGCGATCCGAGGATGAACCGGTAAAAAGCCCATCCATGGCAGGCGTCAGCCACAGCACCCGCAGATGATCCGTCAATTCATCGACAGACTTCACCGATGTCCCGTTCAGCCTCAGGCGGCGCGACACTACCTCGCCGTCACCCTCGATCCCGGTTCCGATAGCGACCTCGCCGTCCATGCCGTCGACATCCGCAAAAATCGAAAAACCGGCGGCCTCCGCCCCCACTCGCGTCACATCGGACAGGGTGGCGCGGCGCAGGCCCCTTCCGGGCGAAAGAAACGAAACGGCCTCCAGGAGATTGGTCTTGCCGGAACCGTTGTCACCCGTCAGCACCACGTGGCGGTCATCCAGCGCAAGCGACGCCGCCGCATAGTTGCGGAAGTCCGTGAGTTTCAGCCGTAAAAGCGACACCTTATTCGTCATCTGTACGGCCTAAAACGAACATAGCTGGATAGCAAGGTGGGGAATGCGTCGTCCGCATTGAACATAATGCCACCACACCGCAATCCAGTCTCCAGTAGCAACTTTTTGAGCGGCCGGTTATTTATGCGTGGTCCCTCATTATCGGTAACCCCATCCATGCGCCTGATTTTTTCGCTCCTCCTCGCTTTCAGCCTTCTTTCATCCTGCGCGGGCAGACCGGGGGCGGATGTGTTGCAGGCCATAAACACCAAGACCACCGATACGAAAATCGTGACAGCCTATGTGGCGAGCACGCGGGAGAAAAACAACGAGGCCAAAAAGGGCTTTAGCGCTGGGCGGGCGGCTGAGCTGAATTATGCGCGCTTCGACATTTCCATTCCTCCCAGCCATAAAAGCGGAAATATCGAATGGTCCAAAGGTAAGCCGAACCCGAGCAAGGATTTTGTCGTCACCAAAGCCGATATGCTGACGAAAACGCGCTTCAATTCCGATCTTAGCGACGTCACCCGCTCCGGCGAGCAGATTGCGCTTTTCGTGCATGGCTATAATTACAGCTATCAGGAAGCCTTGTTCCGTGCGGCACAAATGGCAGCCGATGCCAATATGGATGGTGTGCCGCTGGTCTTTTCCTGGCCGTCACAGGCGAGCGTCACCGGTTACGTGGCCGACAAGGAATCAGCGACCTATTCGCGAGACGCGCTGGCCATGGTGCTGACCGACCTTACCAAGCAGACACCGAAAAAAAGCATTGTCGTGTTCGGTCACAGCATGGGCGGCTGGCTGGTCATGGAAGCGCTGCGACAATTGCGCTTCGAAGGCAGGAACGATGTGCTCTCCAAACTACAGGTAGTGCTGGCCGCGCCGGATATCGACGCCGATGTTTTCCGCAAGCAGATCGAGGTGGTGGGAAGGCTCAATCCGCCGCTCACCATTCTCGTCTCCAAGGACGACCGCGCCCTGAAGGCTTCCTCCATCCTGGGGGCCGATGTCACCCGCATCGGCGCGCTGGATGTGACCGATCCTCAAGTGCAGGAAGCCGCCCTGAAAGAGGGCGTTCAGTTCGTTGACATCTCCAAGCTCAAGGCATCGGATCCGCTCAACCACGACCGCTATGCGGCACTCGCGTCGCTGGTGCCACAACTGGAGGCGAGCCGGAACGGCAACGGCGAAAACGGCATAGGCCGCGCGGGTGCCTTTGTGTTCGATGCTATCGGGGCAACGGTATCCAGCCCCTTCCGGCTTGCGAGCCAGGTCGTGAACCCGCAATAACTTTTGCGGGTTCTTGGCGACAACCGGTTCAGAAATCCCAGTCTTCGTCTTCTGTGGCGACCGCCTTGCCGATGACATAGGAAGAGCCGGAGCCGGAGAAGAAGTCGTGGTTCTCGTCGGCATTGGGAGACAGCGCCGAGAGGATCGCAGGATTGACCCGGCAAGCCTCGGGTGGAAACAGCGCCTCGTAACCCAGATTCATCAAGGCCTTGTTGGCGTTGTAATGCAGGAACTGCTTGACGTCTTCCGTCAGGCCAACGCCGTCATAGAGGTCTTGGGTATATTTGGCTTCGTTGTCGTAAAGCTCAAGCAAAAGATCGAAGGCGAAATCCTTGATCTCCTGTTTTTCCGCTTCGCCCAGACGTTCGAGCGCGCGCTGGAACTTGTAGCCGATGTAATAGCCATGCACGGCCTCATCGCGAATGATGAGACGGATCAAATCGGCCGTGTTGGTAAGCTTGGCGCGACTTGACCAGAACATTGGCAGGTAGAAGCCGGAATAGAACAGGAAGCTCTCCAGAAACACGCTGGCGACCTTCATTTTCAACGGATTTCCGCTATCATATTCGCGCATGATGAGCGCGGATTTGCGTTGCAGGAATTCGTTCTCCTCCGACCAGCGATAGGCGTCATCGACGTCAGGCGTGGAGCAGAGCGTCGAGAAGATCGAGGAATAGGAGCGGGCGTGGACCGCCTCCATGAAGGAGATGTTGGAAAGCACCGCCTCCTCGTGCGGCGTCGCCGAATCCGCCATCAGGCGCACGGAACCGACGCCGTTCTGGATCGTGTCCAGCAATGTCAGCCCGGTGAAGACGCGGATCGTCAGGGTCTGCTCTTCCGGCTTCAGCGTTCCCCAGGACGGGATATCGTTGGAGAGCGGCACCTTTTCCGGTAGCCAGAAATTCGATGTCAGGCGATTCCAGACTTCGAGATCCTTGTCATCCTCGATGCGGTTCCAGTTGACCGCGCGAATACGGGACGCGGGTTTTACGGCAATATTCATTGTCTTGTCCCTCAATTCAGAGCGTGCAGGATACGCAGCCCTGAACCTGCGTGCCTTCCAGCGCCATCTGGCGCAAACGGATGTAGTAGATGGTCTTGATGCCTTTTTTCCAGGCGTAGATCTGCGCCCGGTTGATATCGCGCGTCGTTGCCGTATCGCGGAAGAACAATGTCAGCGACAGGCCCTGATCGACATGCTGGGTGGCCGCCGCATAGGTATCTATGATCTTTTCCGGACCGATTTCGTAGGCATCCTGATAATATTCGAGATTGTCGTTCGAAAGGTAGGAAGCCGGATAATAAACACGGCCGATCTTGCCTTCCTTGCGAATTTCAATCTTCGAGACGATGGGATGGATCGAGGAGGTCGAGTGGTTGATATAGGAGATCGAGCCTGTGGGCGGCACGGCCTGAAGGTTCTGGTTATAGAGGCCGGTCTCCATGACGGCCTGCTTCAACGCTTTCCAGTCCTCCTGTGTCGGAATGGAAATGCCGGCTTTCTCAAAAAGGTCGCGGACCTTTTCCGTCGCGGGCAGCCATTCCCGGTCGGTATATTTATCGAAGTAGTCGCCCGAGGCATATTTGGAGTTTTCAAAGCCCTTGAAGCTCTGGCCCCTTTCAGTGGCAAGGCGATTGCTGGCGCGGATGGCGTGATAGGTCACCGTGTAGAAATAGATATTGGTGAAATCGATGCCCTCTTCGGAGCCGTAGAAGATGCGCTCGCGCGCCAGATAGCCATGCAGGTTCATCTGACCAAGCCCGATGGCGTGGCTCGCATCATTGCCCTTTTCCACGGAAGGGACAGACGAGATGTGGCTCATGTCCGAAACGGCCGTCAGCGCCCGGATGGAGGTTTCGATCGTCTTGCCGAAATCAGCCGAATCCATTGCTGAAGCAATGTTGAGCGAGCCGAGATTGCAGGAAATATCCTTGCCCATATGGCTGTAAGAGAGATCGTCGTTGAACTCGCTCGCCTCGCTGACCTGTAGGATTTCCGAGCAGAGATTGCTCATGCTGATACGGCCGGCGATCGGATTGGCGCGGTTAACCGTATCCTCGAACATGATATATGGATAACCGCTTTCGAACTGAATTTCTGCGATGACTTGGAAGAACTCGCGTGCCTTGATCTTCTTCTTGCGGATGCGACTGTCGGCGACCATTTCCTGATATTTTTCGCTGACGGAAATCTCGGTGAACGGCACGCCATAGACCCGCTCAACATCATACGGCGAGAACAGGTACATATCCTCGTTGTTTCTCGCGAGTTCGAAGGTGATATCAGGGATCACCACGCCGAGCGAAAGGGTTTTGATCCGGATTTTTTCGTCGGCGTTTTCGCGCTTGGTATCGAGGAAACGCATGATGTCGGGGTGATGGGCATGCAGATAGACCGCGCCAGCGCCCTGGCGCGCGCCAAGCTGGTTGGCGTAGGAGAACGAATCTTCCAGCAGCTTCATGACAGGAATGACGCCGGAGGACTGGTTTTCGATCTGTTTGATCGGCGCGCCGGCTTCGCGAATATTGGTCAGGGACAGTGCTACGCCACCGCCACGCTTGGAAAGCTGCAATGCTGAATTGATGGACCGGCCGATGCTTTCCATGTTGTCTTCCACACGCAGCAGAAAACAAGAAACCAGTTCACCGCGGCTTTTCTTGCCCGCGTTGAGAAAGGTCGGGGTTGCCGGCTGGAAGCGGCCGGAAATGATTTCATCCATCAGATCGCGGGCAAGCTGCTCGTCGCCACGCGCCAGAGCCAGCGCCACCATGCAGACGCGGTCCTCATAACGCTCCAGGTAACGCTTTCCGTCGAAGGTCTTCAGCGTATAGGACGTATAATATTTGAAGGCGCCGAGAAATGTCGGAAAACGGAACTTTCTGGCATAGGCCTCGTCGTAGAGGTCACGGACGAAATTGAAGGAATACTGGTCCAGCACCTCCTGTTCGTAATATCCCTCGGTCACGAGATAATCGAGCTTTTCCCTGAGATTATGGAAAAACACCGTGTTCTGATTGACGTGCTGAAGGAAATATTGCCGTGCCGCAAGGCGGTCCTTGTCGAGCTGGATCTTCCCGTTTTTATCGTAGAGGTTCAGCATCGCGTTCAGCGCGTGATAGTCCAGTCCCGCGTCCAGGTGTTTCTGCGCAGCGGTTACTTGTTGTTTGGCATCCGTGTTGCGCACCGCGCTCGAGGTCAGCGTGTCCAAAATCGTTCCAATCCATGATTGACGTTGGCGACATCTTCCTCCGTGCCGAGAAGCTCGAAGCGGTAGAGAAACGGCACCGCGCATTTACGCGACACGATATCTCCGGCGGATGCGAAAGCTGCGCCAAAATTCGTATTTCCCGCCGCGATGACGCCGCGAATGAGATTTCGGTTTGAGGGCTCGTTCAAAAACCGGATAACCGGTTTCGGTACAGTTCCTTTCATGCCGCCGCCCCCATAGGTGGGGGTGACGAGAACATAGGGCTCCGACACGTGAGGAACGTCTTCCTCGGCGCCGAGCGGCAGGCGAAGCAATCGTCGCCCCAGTTTCTGAAGGAAGCGATGAGTGTTCTCAGACCGGCTGGAATAATAGACGATCAGCCCCATCGCATCGCCTCCTCAGCTGATCGAGCCAATCATGTCCGGACGGAAACCCGCCCAATGGCGTTCGCCGGCAACGACCACGGGGACCTGCATGTAACCAAGGCCGCGAACGCGATCGAGGGCATCCGCATCTTCGGAGATATCGACGATCTCGTAGCTGACACCGATGCGGTCAAGCGCACGATAGGTGGCAGTGCACTGGACGCAGGCGGGCTTGCTGTAAACGGTGACGGTCATTGTTTCCTCTTTCGAAGCCGCTTTTACGCACGGCTCAACATTGCCCGCCTGCAATCGCAAGCGGGTGGCGATGGTTCTGTCATTCTGGCGAGGCGCGACTCAGGCCGCGTAAGATCGCTGTCTACGCCGACGAGCGTAGAAACTCATAAAAATGCACTGGCATGACTTCACCCCGAAGCTTGTTCTGGAGGGGGCAGAAAAGGGCGCATGCAATTCATTTGCGTCATACACCTTCCTTCCGGACACCCCGCCCGTGGACGTTTTCGCTCAAGGCAGGTCTCCTGACTTGCGGGTCAAAACATCCATTCCCACCTTCCCGGAGCTTTTAGCGCCAGTGGCTCAAATCGGAACGATGCTCACCGCTTACAGTTGCGGGGGCAGTTTCGGCATTGCTTCACCATAATGGTGTTGCGCACCGAATTCCCGTCTTAGCTCCCGACGCTTGCGAATCGAAAGAACCTTGAACACCACATATAGTATATGAGGAATTTTTTTCGTCAATAATTAGACATGCGAAAGCCCCACCCTGTGGATCAAAAAGATTCAACACATGGTCAACAAAGGCTTAACGGTGAATGCTCGATGCCGCCTACGGACGGAAGCGGCGGGTTATTCCCAGATATCGATGCAAATATCGGCGGGGCGGGAATTCTCAATCACCCGCTTTCCGTTGGGAAGATCATTCTCGAACAGTTTGGCGTGAATCTCGGTCGCATCGAGACCATAGCCCTGCCATCTATCCCGCAGGCGTTCCTCGAGCACCGCAACGGATGGGCCTACGAAGACGGTAAGATCGAAGCTGCCGGAAAGCTTCGTCCACGGCGCCTCGTTCAACAGCAGATAGTTGCCTTCGGCAAGGATGAAGCGTGTTTCTGGCGCGATGGCGCGAGCGGAGGCAATGGCAATTTCGCGGGAGCGGTCAAAAACCGGGACAAGAATTTCCTGCCCGCCCTGACGAACTGCGGAGACGATATCAAGAAAGCCGCGCACGTCGAAGGTCTCCGGTGCGCCTTTTCGCGGCAAGAGCCCCCGTTCTTCGAGAATACCGTTATCCATATGGAAGCCGTCCATGGGCAGGACAGCCGCAGCCTCGCCGCGCGCCACGAGGGCACCGCACAGGGCATCCGCCAGCGTGGATTTGCCGGCCCCAGGGGGACCGGCAATGGCAATGATAAAACGAGATTTATCCTCTGCCCGCCGAAGAACGTCTTCGACGATCGTTTCAAGCTTCAACGTCATGCGGCCAGCGTTTCCTTTGGCGCTTCCTTGGCGCCCGTCATGAAGGCGACGGCGTCGGACATGGTATAGTCCTTCGGATTGATGACGCATAAACGCTTGCCCAGCCGATGAATATGAATCCGGTCAGCAACCTCGAAAACATGCGGCATGTTGTGCGAGATGAGAACGATCGGTAGCCCTCGCGCGCGCACATCCAGAATAAGCTCGAGAACGCGGCGGCTTTCCTTGACGCCGAGCGCCGCTGTCGGTTCGTCAAGGATGACGACCTTGGAGCCGAAGGCGGCTGCACGCGCCACCGCAACACCCTGGCGCTGGCCGCCGGAGAGGGTTTCCACCGCCTGATTGATGTTCTGGATCGTCATCAGGCCGAGTTCAGAGAGTTTCTCACGGGCAAACTTTTCCATCGCCGGACGGTCCAGTGCCCTGAACAGGCTTCCCTGAATACCGGGTTTGCGGATTTCACGGCCGAGAAACATATTGTCGGCTATGGACAATGCGGGAGACAGCGCAAGGTTCTGATAAACGGTTTCGATACCAGCCTTGCGCGCCTCGATCGGCGAGCGGAACTGTACCGGCTTGCCTTCCAGCCTGATCTCCCCTTCATCGGGTGTCACCGCACCGGAAATCGCCTTGATGAGAGAGGATTTTCCAGCACCGTTATCACCGATGACGGCGAGGATTTCGCCCGGATAAAGGTCAAAATCGGCATTGTCGAGCGCAGTCACACGACCGTAGCGTTTAACGAGATTGCGTGCTGTGAGGATAGGTTCTTTTGCCATCAGCCTGCTACCTTTCTGATCCACTGGTCGATTGCGACAGCCAAGATGATAAGGACGCCGATCAACAGATAGGTCCATTGTGGGTCTGTTCCGATAAGTCGCAGGCCGAGAGAGAAGACACCGACGATCAGCGCGCCGAAGATCATGCCCATGATCGAGCCGCGTCCGCCAAACAGCGATATGCCGCCGATGACCACTGCGGTGATGGATTCTATGTTGGCGAACTGACCGGCGGTCGGCGATACCGAGCCGATGCGGCCGATGAGAGCCCAGCCCGCGAAGGCGCAGATAAGCCCGGAAAGTGTGTAGACGGTCGTCAGCATGCGCTTGACGTTAACGCCGGCAAGTTCGGCTGCGTCGGGATCATCACCCACTGCATAGAGATGTCGACCCCAGGCGGTGCGGTTCAGCACATACCAGAGCAGGGCAACCAGCAGAACCATCGCAATGACGCCATAGGTGAAGACGGCGCTGCCTATGCGGACATTGTTGCCGAAAAACTGGAGAATGGGCGCCTGTTGGACGATATCCTGTGAGCGGATCGTTTCGTTGGCCGAATAGAGGAAATTGGTGGCCAACACGATCTGCCACATGCCCAGTGTAACGATGAAGGGCGGAAGCCGCATGCGCGAAACCAGCACGCCATTGATAAAGCCACAAAATGCGCCGACTGCGAGACCGCAGATAATCGAGAGTTCGGCAGGCAAACCATAGCGGAACGTAAACTGTCCCATGACGACGGAGGACAGAACCATGATCGCACCGACCGAAAGATCGATACCCGCAGTCAGAATGACCAGCGACTGTGCCGCGCCGACGATGCCGACGATTGCCACCTGCTGAAGGATAAGGGTCAGCGAAAAGGCCGAGAAAAACTTGCCGCCCAGGGTCATGCCGAAGACAGCCAGCGACAACACCAGAACGATCAGCGGTACGGCCGCCGGGCTGGAATGCAGAAAGTGCTGGAATTTTTCAAGCAAACTCTTGTTGTGCGTATCGAAAGCAGCGACCTGGGTCGAACTTCCCGACAGCACTTTTTCAAATTCATTATGCGGTTGAGCCCGCACTGGCTGATCGCTCATGGATTTTCCTCCCGATCGCTCCATCGCATCAGCCCCGAACCCGGGATTATTTTCCAGAGGGGACAATGCGTAGATTCAAACTGTTGAGAAGCGTGCCTCAGTTACGTCCACGGACGCCGGGCGCGCTCGTTTGTTCCTGTCCGATCACCCAGATCGTTCTTTTAACCATTCCGGTTCAAGGGCGGGGGCAAATTGCCCCCCGCCGATTTCAATGGTGAAGTATCAGCCCCAGCACTTCTTCAGGCCTTCCTTGGTGTCGATCGAATCGAGACCCTTGACCGGCTTGTCGGTTACCAGCGTTACGCCGGTGTCGAAGAAGTTCTTGCCTGCGGTCGGCTTCGGCTTTTCACCGGTGTCGGCAAACTTCTTGACGGCTTCCACGCCGAGTGCCGCCATCAGCAGCGGGTATTGCTGAGACGTTGCGCCGATCACGCCTTCCGCAACGTTCTTGACACCAGGGCAACCGCCATCGACGGAAACGATCAGAACATCCTTTTCGCGGCCGACGGCTTTCAGCGCTTCGTAAGCACCGGCAGCTGCAGGTTCGTTGATGGTGTGAACGACGTTGATGGTCGGATCCTTCTGCAGCAGATTTTCCATCGCAGAGCGGCCGCCTTCTTCGTTACCGTTGGTAACATCATGACCAACGATACGCTTGTCATCTTCATCACCAATCTTGTTGATGTCCTTCACGTCGATGCCGAAGCCCTTCATGAAGCCCTGGTTGCGCAAAACATCAACGGTTGGCTGGGAAGGCGTGAGGTTGAGGAAGGCGATTTTCGCGTCCTTGGCCTTGTCGCCGAGGGTGCCGGCAGCCCATTTGCCGATCAGCTCGCCGGCCAGAAGATTGTCGGTAGCGAAAGTGGAGTCAGCGGCATCAACGGGTTCGAGAGGTGTATCGAGGGCGATGACCAGAAGACCGGCATCGCGCGCCTTCTGCACGGCCGGAACGATGCCCTTGGTGTCCGATGCGGTAATCAGGATACCCTTGGAGCCATCGGCAATGCATGTCTCGATCGCGGCAACCTGGCTTTCGGAATCGCCATCGATCTTGCCGGCATAGGACTTCAGCGTCACGCCAAGTTCTTTAGCCTTGGCGGTGGCGCCTTCCTTCATCTTGACGAAAAAGGGATTGGTGTCGGTTTTGGTAATCAGGCAAACCGAAGTATCGGCGGCGGACGCGACGGACGCGAAAGAAACGCCGAGCGCAAGCGCGCCCAGAAGAGCGGAAACAGTCGTCTTCATTGTAATCCTCCCATTGAATGTTTGAGTACCGTGACGGTTACCCGACGATCTCGTCTCCTCCGAGAACAGCGACCGTTGACACAGATGGAACCACCAAAGGAAACGGCTGTCAATAAATAAATCCGATTGAATTATTAATTCCGTATGGCATTCTAACAAGCGGCAGGGAGGAATATCGCCGCGTCGTTTAACGTTGCGATAGCAAGATTGCCATAAAGCCTGCATGTATCGGTCGCGGCGGATATGGCGGGCGGGAGGATGAAACTATGAGACAATCTGTCGAGACGGCGCCGCCCGCGCCGTCCACCAACATGGATATGAGCGGCGGCGCCAACCAGATCGGGGTGCGTGCCTATAACGAGCGGCTTGTGCTGTCGCTGGTTCGCCGCCACGGCGGCTTGTCGAAAGCCGAAATATCCAGGCTTTGCGGTCTCTCGGCGCAGACCGTCTCGGTCATCATGCGCTCGCTCGAAAGTGACGGTCTTCTTATTCGTGGCGAAAGACTGCGCGGCAAAGTCGGGCAGCCTTCGACGCCGATGCGCCTCAATCCCGATGCCGTCTTCTCGTTTGGCGTAAAAATCGGCCGTCGCAGCGTCGATCTGGTGCTGATGGATTTCGTCGGCCGGATCAAGCTGAAGCTCCGCAGAACTTACCCCTATCCTATGCCGGAATGGATTTTGCCATTCGTCATCGAGGGTATCACGGAACTCGAGTCCAAGCTCTCTCCGGTCGAACGGCAAAAAATTGCCGGTGTCGGCATTGCCGCGCCGTTCGAATTGTGGAACTGGGCGCAGGAGGTGGGCGCCCCGCAGAATGAGATGGAGCGCTGGCGCGACGTCGATATCCGTTCCGAAATTGCGGATGGCGTCAGCTATCCGGTTTTCCTGCAGAACGATGCGACCAGTGCCTGCGGTGCAGAACTGGTTTTTGGTGCAGGCCAAAACTACCCCGATTTTCTCTATATCTTCATCGGATCCTTCATCGGTGGCGGTGTCGTTTTAAATTCCGCACTGTTTTCCGGAAAGACGGGCACCGCCGGTGCAATCGGGCCGCTTCCGGTTCAGGGGCAAGACGGCAACACGGTCCAGCTTCTGAAAATCGCCTCCATCTTCGTTCTGGAAAACATGTTGCGCGAACGGGGTATCGATCCACGTCCCCTGTGGTTCTCGCCGGATGAATGGATCGATTTCGGAGAGCCGCTGGAAAGCTGGATCGGAAAAACGGCCGCGGCCCTTGCGCAGGCCGTCATCGCTGCAGCCTCCATCATCGATTTTTCCAGCGTCATCATCGATGGCGGTTTTCCGGATTGGGTCAGAGCAAGAATAGTCTCCGCCACCCGTCTTGCCCTCAAATATCACGATCTTCAGGGTGTTACGCTGCCGGAGATCATCGAGGGAGCGGTCGGCAGCCAGGCCCGGGCTATCGGTGGAGCGAGCCTACCCCTGTTTTCCCGTTATCTCATCGACCAGAATGTTCTGTTCAAGGACACGACAGGCTGAGGTTTCAGGCCCTGCCGAAATTTCCTGGCGGGACTCTTTGCCGGATTCAAATGGTCACTCGCTGGCGGCATGTTCCATGATCGCCGCCAGAAAAGCTGGGCCGTATCGTTCCAGCTTTGTGTCTCCCACTCCAGGTATCTGCGCCATTTCCCCCACAGAGGCCGGTCTTGATGCCGCAAGCTCAATGAGTGTCTTGTCGTGAAAAATCACATAGGGCGGAACGTTCTGTGCGCGGGCAATTTCCATGCGCTTCGCACGCAGCGCCTCGAAGAGATTGCGATCGGCATCCGGTAGAACAATGGCGGTGGGCTTGCGATTCGTCTGTTGTCGCGCCGAACGGGGAGCGGTCGGTATCCTCAACATCAGGGACGGCTTTTCGCGCAGGAACCGCCTCCCTTCTTCGGAAATGGACAATCCCCCGTGACCGGCCAGATCAACCTCGATCAGGCGCAGCGCAACCATCTGGCGCAGGATGGCTCGCCAGGTGCGATTGTCGTGCTCTTTGCCGATGCCGTAGGTCGTGATCCGATCGTGACCAAAGCTCGATATCCGTTCATCTTCCATGCCCAGCAATACGCGGATGACATAGGCCTGGCCGAAACGTTCTCCCGTGCGGTAAATGCAGGACAGCAACTTCTGCGCGGCAATGGCACCATCAAACAGGTCCGGCGGTTCCGCACAGGTGTCGCAATTGCCGCAGGGCTCGCAATGGTCGCCGAAATAAGACAAAAGCACCCGCCGACGGCAACCGGCTGTTTCCGCGAGGCCAAGCAACGCATCGAGCTTCCGGCGCTCCATGTTTTTGCGCTGGTCGCCCGCATCCGACTCTTCGATGAAGCGGTTGCGCAATGCGATGTCTTCATAACCGTAAAGCATAAGCACGTCGGACGGCAGACCATCACGGCCGGCACGGCCGGTTTCCTGATAATAGGCTTCGATGCTGCTGGGCAGATCGATATGCACGACGAAGCGCACATCCGGTTTGTCGATGCCCATGCCGAAAGCCACGGTTGCAACCATGATGACAGCTTCACCATGCTGGAAGTGGGTCTGGTTCGCCTCGCGGGCGGCCTTGTCCATGCCGGCGTGATAGGGCAGCGCATCGCGCCCCTCCTCACGCAGCCAGGCTGCCGTCTCATCGACCTTGCGTTTGGAAAGGCAATAGACGATGCCGCTTTCGTCCTCGCGACCCGTCAGGAAGCGCTTCAGCTGCGTACGTGGATTATCCTTTTCCATGATCGCATAGCGGATATTTGGCCGGTCGAATCCGGCTATAAAGGCGTCGCTTCCGTTGATCCCGAGATGACCCAGAATTTCGGCGCGGGTTGGCTCGTCCGCAGTCGCCGTCAGCGCCATGCGTGGCGTATCCGGAAAGCGCTCGATCAACGTGTCTAGCTGGCGGTACGGGGGACGGAAATCGTGCCCCCACTGCGATAGACAATGAGCTTCGTCGATCGCGATCAGCGACAGGCTGATAGGTTGAAGCGCATCCAGAACATCCGGCTTGAGAAGGGTCTCCGGCGCGGCATAGAGAATATCGACCTTGCCAGCCCGCATATCCTGCCAGAGTACCCGCCGCTCTTCTGGGGAAAGATCGGAGTTGAGAGCTTCTGCCCGCACACCTGCCTGACGCAAGGCGGCGACCTGATCGACCATCAGCGCGATCAGGGGCGAAACAACCAGCCCCATTCCCTGACGGGCGAGCGCCGGAATCTGGTAACAAAGCGACTTCCCGCCCCCTGTTGGCATCAACACAAAAGCATTGTTGCCTGCCATCACATGCCGGATGATTTCGGCCTGCTGTCCACGAAACGCATCGTAGCCATAGACGGTCTTGAGAATCTGCAAGGGGTCGGTGATCACGTTGGCTTTCTTATGAGCTGGGCAGTGTGTGCATCATGGCCAAATCAGGGGCTATCGCAACGCAGAAAGGCTGAATCAGTCCCATAAAAAAGAGCGCCAATTGTGGACGATGCGAACTTATATAGGTTTGGAGATTATTTGAGGTATTTCGCAAAAGGAAAACCCCGCAGCTTAAGCTACGGGGTTTTTGTGAAGATGGTTGCGGGGGCAGGATTTGAACCTGCGGCCTTCAGGTTATGAGCCTGACGAGCTACCGGGCTGCTCCACCCCGCGTTATCCGACTTTTTGCGTTAGCAAAAATGTCATTACCAGCGTAAATCCCTATTGGATTTATCGCGACTGCATCACAGGGACGCTGTGATGTATAGTTCCGGAGCAAATTGCCGAAGGCGATTTGTCTCTTTTAAGGGACGCACCCTCATTGGGTGACCGATTTGTTTCGGCACATTGTGCGCTGGATTATTATAGCATAAAGGCCGCTTCAGCGGCCTTTTGATTAGGGCTTGAAGCCCTTTTTGTGAGTGAGAAGATATTTGTTGCGTTTTGCAGACCTGGCAGCGACCTACTCTCCCGCGTCTTGAGACGGAGTACCATTGGCGCTGGGGCGTTTCACGGCCGTGTTCGGAATGGGAACGGGTGCAGCCGCCCCGCGATAACCACCAGGTCGGCAAAACGCAACACAGTTCATGTTTTCACATGAGTGTTGTTTCGAGAAGCTGGGAAGCTTGCGCTTCATTTAATTTAACACGTCTTTCTGCGACCCATCCCGTATGTTTGCCATACAGACCAGAGGTCGTCGCGCCCTGTGGCGCGGCCCGTCCGGAGCGCTATGCGCGTCAGGACAGAACAGATGATGCTCATCTTTGATGAGCATGAACAATGGGAACGAAGAAGTCGATCGAGCTATTAGTAACGGTAAGCTTCACATGTTGCCATGCTTCCACACCCGTCCTATCAACGTGGTCGTCTTCCACGGCTCTGATAGGGAACACTCGTTTTCAGGTTGGTTTCCCGCTTAGATGCCTTCAGCGGTTATCCATTCCGTATATAGCTACTCTGCTATGCCCTTGGCAGGACAACAGATCCACCAGAGATACGTCCATCCCGGTCCTCTCGTACTAGGGACAGATCCTGTCAATATTCCTACACCCACGGCAGATAGGGACCGAACTGTCTCACGACGTTCTGAACCCAACTCACGTACCGCTTTAAATGGCGAACAGCCATACCCTTGGGACCTGCTCCAGCCCCAGGATGCGATGAGTCGACATCGAGGTGCCAAACAACCCCGTCGATATGGACTCTTGGGGGTCATCAGCCTGTTATCCCCGGCGTACCTTTTATCCGTTGAGCGATGGCCCTTCCACACGGGACCACCGGATCACTATGACCGACTTTCGTCTCTGCTCGACTTGTCAGTCTCGCAGTCAGGCGGGCTTATGCCATTGCACTCGACGACCGATTTCCGACCGGTCTGAGCCCACCATCGCGCGCCTCCG
This sequence comes from Agrobacterium sp. 6Ca8, assembly GCF_055382765.1. NCBI lineage: Bacteria > Pseudomonadati > Pseudomonadota > Alphaproteobacteria > Hyphomicrobiales > Rhizobiaceae > Agrobacterium > Agrobacterium sp. 6Ca8. The sequence goes on along the minus strand of NZ_AP026433.1, from coordinate 2,664,699 downwards.
TTACTCTTTCGGAGGCGACCGCCCCAGTCAAACTACCCACCATACACTGTCCCGGATCCGGATAACGGACCGCGGTTAGACATCCACGAAGATAAGGGTGGTATTTCAAGGATGGCTCCACAAGAACTGGCGTCCCTGCTTCAAAGCCTACCACCTATCCTACACATGCCTTGGCGAATGCCAGTGTAAAGCTATAGTAAAGGTGCACGGGGTCTTTCCGTCTGACCGCAGGAACCCCGCATCTTCACGGGGAATTCAATTTCACTGAGTCTATGTTGGAGACAGCGGGGAAGTCGTTACGCCATTCGTGCAGGTCGGAACTTACCCGACAAGGAATTTCGCTACCTTAGGACCGTTATAGTTACGGCCGCCGTTTACTGGGGCTTCAGTTCAGAGCTTGCACCCCTCCCTTTAACCTTCCAGCACCGGGCAGGCGTCAGACCCTATACGTCGTATTGCTACTTCGCAGAGCCCTGTGTTTTTGATAAACAGTCGCTACCCCCTGGTCTGTGCCACCCCATCATACTTGCGTAAAATGGGGTCACGCTTCTTCCGAAGTTACGCGTGCAATTTGCCGAGTTCCTTCAACATAGTTCTCTCAAGCGCCTTGGTATACTCTACCTGACCACCTGTGTCGGTTTCGGGTACGGTCTATACGGTGGAGCTATTTCCTGGAACCTCTTCGCCGCACATTCAATCCAGTAAGAATGTACAACACACGAGATCCGTCACTACCACCAGGCCCACGAATATTAACGTGGTTCCCATCGACTACGCGTGTCCGCCTCGTCTTAGGGGCCGGCTAACCCTGCTCAGATTAACTTTAAGCAGGAACCCTTGGTCTTTCGGCGAGGGAGTCTCTCACTCCCTTTATCGTTACTCATGTCAACATTCGCACTTCCGATATCTCCAGCAGCCCTCACGGGTCCGCCTTCACAGACTTACGGAACGCTCCGCTACCACGCAACAGTCACTACAACTGTCACATCCTCAGCTTCGGTGCATGGCTTTAGCCCCGTTACATTTTCGGCGCAAAGACCCTTATTTAGACCAGTGAGCTGTTACGCTTTCTTTAAATGATGGCTGCTTCTAAGCCAACATCCTGGTTGTTTTGGGATCCTCACATCCTTTCCCACTTAGCCATGACTTGGGGACCTTAGCTGGAGGTCAGGGTTGTTGCCCTTTTCACGACGGACGTTAGCACCCGCCGTGTGTCTGCCGACTAGTACTCCTCGGTATTCGGAGTTTGGTTAGGATCAGTAAGACGGTGAGTCCCCATAGCCCATCCAGTGCTCTACCCCCGAGGGTATTCGGTCGACGCTCTACCTAAATAGATTTCGCGGAGAACCAGCTATTTCCGAGTTTGATTGGCCTTTCACCCCTAGCCACAAGTCATCCCAATCTATTGCAACAGATACGGGTTCGGCCCTCCAGTTGGTGTTACCCAACCTTCAGCCTGCTCATGGCTAGATCACTCGGTTTCGGGTCTAATGCAACTAACTCAATCGCCCTATTCAGACTCGCTTTCGCTGCGCCTACACCTACCGGCTTAAGCTTGCTAGTTACACTAAGTCGTTGACCCATTATACAAAAGGTACGCCGTCACCCTTGCGGGCTCCGACTGTTTGTAGGCATCCGGTTTCAGGTTCTATTTCACTCCCCTCGTCGGGGTGCTTTTCACCTTTCCCTCACGGTACTTGTTCGCTATCGGTCATGCACGAGTACTTAGGCTTGGAGAGTGGTCTCCCCATGTTCAGACAGGATTTCACGTGCCCCGCCCTACTCAAGGACAATGACTGTTCTACGCGTAAGGGGCTATCACCCTCTATGGCCGACTTTTCCAAATCGTTCCGCTTTATTCATCATTGCCACTGGCCTGGTCCGCGTTCGCTCGCCACTACTTACGGAGTCTCGGTTGATGTCCTTTCCTGCAGGTACTTAGATGTTTCAGTTCCCTGCGTTCGCTTCTTACCCCTATGTATTCGAAAGTAAGATACCTTATCACAATGCTTGGAAACCCAGGCCGTTCATAAAACAGACTGGATTTTCCAAGCATTTAAGGTGGGTTGCCCCATTCGGAGATCCATGGATCAAAGCTTATTCGCAGCTCCCCACGGCTTTTCGCAGCGTATCACGTCCTTCTTCGCCTGTGCATGCCAAGGCATCCACCAAATGCCCTTAATTCACTTCTTCGTTCTC
>NZ_AP026433.1:2280000-2657500 GCF_055382765.1 Agrobacterium sp. 6Ca8 | reverse complement strand
CGATATTACCGGGCGTGCGGCACAGCCGCGCATCCTTTCCGCAGCAAGCATCGAGCGTACCGATATAGAAGAGCGGATGCCGCATCTTATTGTGCAGCAGGACCAGCTGCTGTTTGACAAGGCAAGCGGTCAGGCGCGTGCACGCCGCGTCACGCGTCTAGGCGCCATCATCCTCGACGAAACGCCCCTGCCCCGCCCGGAGGGTGAACAGGCGGCGCAGGCACTTGCCAACGGCGTTCGGGAATTTGGTGTCGGAATTCTTCCGTTCACAAAAGAAACCCAGCAGTTGCGCGACAGGATAGGCTTTCTGAATGCCAGCATCGGCGACCCCTGGCCGGATGTCAGCGATGCTGCATTGCTTTTACGGCTGGATGAATGGTTCGTCCCCTTCCAGCACGGCGCCCGCAGCCTTCAGGATATCCGGCCCGGCAGCCTTTCCGAGGGACTTTTAGCTCTGGTGCCTTATGAGGTCGCACGCGATCTCGGCAGGCTTGCGCCAACGCATTTCGAAGCGCCGACGGGCCAGCGGCATCCTATTCGTTACGATGCCAGCGAACCGACGCTTTCCATTCGTGTGCAGGAGCTTTTCGGGCTGACGGCTCATCCCGCCATCGCGCAGGGGCGGTTGCCGCTGCTGCTGGAATTGACCTCGCCGGCGCACAGGCCGATACAGACGACACGCGATCTTCCGGGTTTCTGGGCAGGATCGTGGAAAGATGTGCGGGCGGACATGCGCGGGAGGTATCCGCGCCATCCATGGCCTGAGGACCCGGCATCGGCATTGCCGACCAGCCGCGCAAAACCGCGCGGAACGTGATGACGATGAAAAGCACAAAGGAGATGAAGGTGGCTGGCCATCCGATCGAAACAACCAGGCTTGGCCGCGCCAGCCGCAGGATAAGGCTGCAAACCATCGTATGGTTGCGTTGGCTGGCGGTGGCCGGGCAAAGTGCGACGATCCTGCTTGTTGCTTTCGGCTTGAACTTCCCCCTGCCACTTCTGGCTTGCAGCCTTTTGATCGGGGCACTCGCGCTTGCCAACCTGTTTCTCACTGCGCGTTTTCCCTCCACCTATCGTCTGGAGCCCTGGGAAGCGACATTGCTGCTGGCATTCGACCTGCTGCAATTGACGGCGCTCATCTACATCACCGGTGGTCTTTCCAATCCTTTCGCACCGCTGATCTGCGTGCAGGTCATCATCGCCTTCGCCTCGCAGCCGCTTCGGCACTCGCTTATTCTGCTCGCCTTTGCCGTCATCTGCTCGACGGCAATCGCTTTTTCGCCGTTTCCGGTTCCGTGGTATCCCGGTGAGGTGCTGCCGATCCAGCTTCTGCTGCATGTGGGCACCTGGGTCGCGATCATTGCCACGACCTCTTTCGCGGCCTTTTATGCCTATCGAGTTTCGCACGAGGCCAATCAGCTGGCCGATGCGCTGGCTGCGACCGAACTGGTGCTGGAGCGGGAAAAACATCTCTCGCAGCTAGACGGTCTGGCCGCCGCTGCGGCACACGAGTTGGGCACACCGCTGGCGACAATCAGCGTCGTCGCCAAGGAAATGGAACGGGAACTCGGAAATGATGAAAGGTTTGGCGAAGACATAGCGCTGCTGCGCAGCCAGAGCGAAAGATGCCGGGATATTCTGCGCCGCCTTACATCACTTTCCACCGATGATGAGGAGCATATGCGCCGCTTGCCGCTCTCCTCGCTGATTGAGGAGGTGATGGCGCCGCACCGGGAATTCGGCATCCGTCTCGATCTCGTCGAAAAGAACAACCGGATCGACGAGCCGGTTGGCATCCGGAATGCCGGCGTTATTTACGGGCTGGGCAATCTCATCGAAAACGGCGTGGACTATGCGCGGGAAAAAGTGACCGTGACCGTGGAGTACGATTCGCAGAATGTCGCCGTCACCATTGAGGATGATGGACCGGGTTATGCCCATGACGTGCTTGCCCGCATTGGTGAACCCTATGTGACCGAACGTCACAACGATACCCGTGCGGGAGGGCTGGGACTCGGGCTTTTCATTGCAAAGACATTGCTGGAACGCTCCGGCGCCACCGTTACCTTCGAAAATCGCGGTTTGAGCGGAACCGGAGCGCGGGTCACAATCGTCTGGCCTCGAGCGCTTATGGACGATAAAAGAGACCGTTGACTTTACCATTCACGTGGAAGCGGCGATAAGAAGAAAAAGCCGACTAAGTTGCCGAAAGGCCTGAGACATGACGACAGAAGACCAGACCCCCATCAGCGCGACAACGGATGACGACGACCCGATCGGAGCTGACAGATCGCTGCTGATCGTCGATGACGACGGTCCCTTCCTGCGCCGGCTTGCCCGGGCCATGGAAACACGCGGATTTATCGTCGATACCGCCGAGACGGTTAGCGAAGGCATTGCCCGTTCCAAGGCTGCGCCGCCCAAATATGCGGTCGTTGATTTGCGGCTTACGGATGGCAATGGTCTCGAGGTCATCGAAGCCATCCGGCAGTACCGGGACGATACGCAGATTGTCGTCCTGACCGGCTACGGCAATATCGCAACCGCCGTTACCGCCGTGAAGCTTGGGGCGCTGGATTATCTTGCCAAACCGGCCGATGCGGACGATGTCTTCAATGCGCTGACGCAGCGCAAGGGTGAAAAGACTGAAGTGCCCGAAAACCCGATGTCGGCCGACCGGGTGCGTTGGGAGCATATTCAGCGCGTTTATGAAATGTGCGAGCGCAACGTCTCGGAAACCGCCCGCCGGCTTAACATGCACCGGCGAACGCTGCAGCGCATTCTGGCGAAACGCGCGCCGAAGTAGAGCATTTACAGTACAAGTGAGAAGCGGTTTTACATCCGGATACGGTCTGGAACCGGGCATTACTCTCCGAAGCTGCGCCCGGTCGTCCACTCCGCCAGCATCAGCCGGGTTGCAGCGGTTCTCGAGAAATCCAGCATCACCGATTTGCGGGTTGCGGGCGGTAATTTATGCTCCGGCGCATCGCGAAGCATATGGGCGCCATAGCCATCCGACAGGATAAGCCCACATTCTTCCGGAAAGATTTCGACCGGCACTTCCGGATGGGTGGCAAAAAACAGCCGGTCGCAATGCAGGCGGTATTCCGGCCATTTACGATCGACACGGAAGTCCTCGATCGAGGATTTGATTTCGATAATCCAGATTTCACCCTTTGCCGAAAGGCTGATGAGATCGGCCCGTCGTCCGCTTGCAAGCGGCAGTTCCGGCAAAACCGAATGTCGCATCTCGTGCAAAAGCACCTGAACGCCGCGGCGCACCAGCATCGCCTTGTCCGACTGGCGACCGTCGATTAACGGATTATTGTTGGTAAGCGAAAGAATAGTCATGGATAAAGGCTACTGAGGCGTTTGGCCTATTGTTGCAAAAAGGCAATCAACCGGCAATTTTAAAGTCACATTCGTCCTGCAGCAGCGTATCGGCTTGCCAAGAACGGCTTAATGGAAAATAACCGATTTATCCAATTAAGCCTACTCCTTCGCACAATTTGGCGAATTTTCCGCGAGAACGATATGCGCATCCGTACCTCATTGACTGCACTCGGTCTGACGGCAGCACTGGCTCTGGCCGGCTGCGCCGAAACCACATCCCAATCATCCGGCCAGGTAGCGGCGTCAGTGCCGGTCGCTAACCCGGTTCCGGCAAAGGTCGAAACCGTCCAGATCTTCAACGATGTTTACGGCCCTGTGACCGACGCGGGCTATGCGCTGCCCGCCATCCCGATCAATCGTGTGAACGAGAAGTTCCGTCGTCAGATCGTCGAATTCCAGAATAACGAACGGCCGGGCACGATCATCGTCAATACGCGTGAGCGTTTCCTTTATTATATCCTGCCCGGCAACCGCGCAGTTCGTTACGGCATCGGCGTTGGCAAGGCTGGTTTTGCCTGGGCCGGCGAAGCCTATGTCGCCTGGAAGCAGGAATGGCCGATGTGGCATCCGCCGAAGGAAATGGCCGACCGCAAGCCGGAAGTCGCAAAGTATGTCGAGGCAGGCATGGGTCCGGGTCTTTCCAACCCGCTCGGCGCGCGCGCCATGTATCTCTTCAACGAAAAGGGACAGGACACGCTGTTCCGTATCCACGGTTCGCCTGAATGGGCATCGATCGGCACCGCCGCCTCTTCCGGCTGCATCCGCATGATCAACCAGGACGTCATCGACCTTTACAGCCGCGTCCGTCCCGGCCGCAGCACCAAGGTTGTCGTGATCCAGTAAGATCAGATACCAGACAAAGAAAAAGCCGCCGTGGAATTCCCGGCGGCTTTTTTGTTTCTGGAGCATTCCCAGTAAAAGTGCATAGCGGTTTTAAGGTAGAGCACGTCGAACATTGCGTTCAGACAAGACGTGCTCTGGATTTCCTGTCGGCCTCAAGCCGCCTGCTTCGCCTTCAGTTCGAGGCGACGGCGGTGCAGAACCGGTTCCGTATAACCGTTAGGCTGCTCCCGGCCTTTCAGCACAAGTTCGACGGCGGCCTGAAAAGCGACCGATCCTTCAAAGTTGGACGCCATCGGCAGATAGGCCGGATCTCCGGCATTTTGGCTATCGACCACGGCGGCCATGCGTTTCATGGTCTCAACGATCTGCTCTTGCGTAACCACGCCATGGCGCAGCCAGTTGGCCATATGCTGCGCGGAGATGCGCAGCGTGGCGCGGTCCTCCATCAGTCCGACATTGTTGATATCAGGCACCTTGGAGCAGCCGACGCCCTGATCGACCCAGCGCACGACATATCCCAGAATACCCTGCGCGTTGTTGTCGAGTTCGCGCTGGATTTCCTCGGGCGTCCAATTGGGACGCGGCACGACCGGCACCGATAGAATATCGGAGAGTTTTGCCCGGCCCCGGCTTTTCAGTTCGTCCTGAACGGCTGCGACATCGACCTTGTGATAGTGCGTGGCATGCAGCGTCGCAGCCGTGGGTGAAGGTACCCAGGCGGTGTTGGCGCCTGCCTTCGGATGCGCGATCTTCTGCTCCAGCATGGCGGCCATCAGGTCAGGCATGGCCCACATGCCCTTACCGATCTGCGCATGGCCGGAAAGGCCGCATTCCAGACCGATATCGACGTTCCAGTTCTCGTAAGCCGCAATCCAGGCCGCCTGTTTCATATCCCCCTTGCGGATCATCGGACCCGCTTCCATCGAGGTATGAATTTCGTCGCCCGTGCGGTCGAGGAAGCCGGTATTGATGAAGACGACCCGGTCTTTTGCCGCGCGAATGCTTTCCTTGAGGTTGACCGTGGTGCGGCGTTCCTCGTCCATGATGCCCATTTTCATGGTGTTCGGCGCCATGCCGACAAGCTTTTCGGCCCGCGTGAAAATCTCGTTGGCGAAGGCGACTTCCTCCGGCCCGTGCATCTTCGGCTTGACGACATACATGGAACCGGCGCGGGAATTCTGGCGACGGCCGGAGGGGCCGACATCGTAAAGCGCAATCAGCGCTGTGACGACGGCGTCCATGATACCTTCCGGCACCTCGCGGCCATCCTTGTCGAGGATCGCCGGATTGGTCATGAGGTGACCGACATTACGCACCAGCATCAGGGAACGCCCCGGCAGAGTAAGTGCTCCACCATCGGGGGCGGTGTAATAACGATCCGGGTTGAGACTACGGGTGAAGATGTTACCGCCCTTGGAAACCTTCTCCGTCAGGTCGCCGCGCATCAGGCCAAGCCAGTTGCCATAAACCAGCACCTTGTCCTCGGCATCAACAGCGGCAACGGAATCCTCGCAGTCCATGATGGTTGTCAGCGCCGATTCGAGAATGACATCCGAGATGCCCGCCTTGTCACCCTTGCCGATTTCCGTCGAGGGATCGATGACGATCTCGGTGTGCAGACCATTCTTGCCAAGCAGGATCGTTGCCGGCTTTTCCGCATCGCCGGTAAAGCCCTTGAATTGCTCGGCATCTTTCAGGCCCGTTTTGCTGTCACCGATTGCAAGCTGCAAGAGGCCGTCAACGATCTTGAAGCCGGTCACATCCGACCAGCCTGCCGTTTCGAGCGGAGCTGATTCGTTGAGGAAGTTCCACGCCCAGGCAATGACCTTTTCGCCGCGTTTCGGATTATAGCCCCTGCCCTTTTCCGCACCATCGGCGTCAGAAATGGCATCCGTGCCGTAAAGCGCATCGTAAAGCGAACCCCAGCGGGCATTGGCGGCGTTCAGCGCATAACGGGCATTCATGACCGGCACGACAAGCTGCGGGCCTGCGACAGCGGCAATTTCCGAATCGACGTTGCTGGTTTCGACCTTGAAGCCGGGTCCTTCCGGCAGCAGATAGCCGATTTCCTTCAGGAAGCCCTCATAGACATCAAAATCCGTCGGGGCGCCATTCTGCCGGTACCAGCCATCCAGTTTTTCCTGCAAGGCGTCGCGCTTTGCGAGCAATTCACGATTCTTGGGGGAAAGCTCGTGGACGATGGCGGAAAAGCCTTCGAAGAAAGTTTCTGCATCAAGACCCGTGCCCGGCAGAACGTCATCCGTCAAAAAAGCATAAAGCCTGTCATCAATGGAAAGACCGAATTTATTGGTGCGGCTCACATGCGCCTCCTCTTTATCTTAAGGGCGCAGATTGGACGCTGAGGCAGGCGCTCGTCAATTGCGAGAGGCAACCAAATATTATTTCCGTTTTGGAAAGAATACCGACGATAATCGTCTTTTTCTACAAAAGCGCCTGCAAATCCTTGATGCGATCGTTCACCAGCCAGCCGTAATAGTTTTCTTCCGGCAAAAGCGGCTGTTCCCCCCCTGCGGCGCGCTGACGATTTTTCTGGGCGAGAGCGGCAGCGCGCTGCGCGGATCCGCCGACATTATAAAGCGTGGACGTTACACCAGGATTTTTGGAAACATCCATGTCGGCAATCGACCTGTAGTCGTCGATCGATTTGCGGATGGAAGCTGCCATAAAGGCGAGCGAGCGATCCGGGTCCATGATGGCGGTATAAACGGCGGTCGCATCGTTTTCGTCGAGCTTCTCATAACCTGAGGTTTTCGACACCATGTCGGACAACATCAATGCCGTGAGCGGATTGATCTGGCCGAGACCGAAGGTCTGTCCGGCATAAAAGGGCTGGAAAAATACAGCGCTGAAACGATTGTTCGGATAGGCAACGCCATCTACCGTCTTGCCGCGGAAGCTGTCGTCCCAGACGTCTTCCCGACAGTTCCAAAGGCTATAGGAATCCTTTTTCGACTGGCACCTGGCGAATTGCGAATGCGTCAGAAACTGCGCGATGGTTTCGTCCTTGTAGCCGAAACGGAAGCTGCTGCCGGCATAGGAGGCGGCCTTGACGTAGTAGGATTGCAGGCGGTCATAGGCGTCGACGTTATAGGTATGCTCGCCGACAATCGCCCCGATCATGTGGATCGGATCGATACCGTAGCGCCCGGCGGTAGACTTGATCTTGCCGATCAGTGCCTTGTCGGAAGACAGGAGGTCGATCACCTTCTGGTATTTACGCTCGAAAGACGTATTGGAACCCTTGGTTCGACGTGCGGAAGCCCCCGGAATGCCCGGCTGTTCGGCATTGCGATTGCCAGGCGGGACGACCGTCGCGGCCTCGGCATAAGAAGACGAGACGACGGTGAACGTCAAAGCGGCGGCAAATGCCAGAAGAGTTTTGCGCACGAGCGAATGCCTTTTCTCAAGCCGACCTCTCCCGAACCAAGAGAAAACCGGACCATTCCATAAAGCGGTTCCAACCGGAATGCAGCCTTTCCCATAAACAAAAAGGGGGCTGAATGCGAGACAAGGCCGTAAAATAAAAGAGTGCGGCAAATGTGGCCGCACTCTCGTGTCTTTGCTCTCCAAGATATTCAGAGAATATAGCGGGACAAATCCGTATCGGCAGCAAGATCGCCGACGTGCTTTTTGACATATTCCTGATCGATCTTGACGGCAGAGCCACCACGATCCGGTGCGTTGAAGGAAATCTCGTCGAGAACACGCTCCATCACCGTCTGCAGGCGGCGCGCACCGATATTCTCGACCGACGAGTTGAGATGAACGGCCACGTCGGCCAGAGCGTCGATCGCATCGTCCGTGAAGTCGAGATCGAGTTCTTCCGTCGCCATCAGCGCCTTGTACTGGCGGATGAGGCTTGCTTCCGTCTCGGTCAGGATACGGCGGAAATCCTCTTTCGTCAGCGGCTTCAGCTCGACACGGATCGGCAGGCGGCCCTGAAGCTCCGGCAGAAGGTCGGACGGCTTTGCCACATGGAACGCGCCGGAAGCGATGAACAGAACGTGGTCGGTTTTCACCGGCCCGTATTTGGTCGAGACAGTCGTGCCTTCAACGAGCGGCAGAAGATCGCGCTGCACGCCTTCACGCGAGACGCCGGCACCCATGCCGCCATCGCGCGCAGCAATCTTGTCGATCTCATCGAGGAAGACGATGCCGTCATTTTCCACCGACTTCACCGCTTCGCGCTGGATCATGTCATTATCGAGCAGCTTGTCGGATTCGTCGCGAACGAGATCGGTATAGGATTTCGAGACGGTGGTGCGCACCTTCTTGGTACGTCCGCCCATCGCCTTGCCGAACATTTCCGACAGGTTGAGAACGCCGATATTGGCGCCCGGCATGCCGGGTATTTCAAAGCCGGGCATGCCCGAACCGCTGTCGGCCACTTCGATGTCGATTTCCTTGTCGTCCAGCTCGCCATCGCGCAGCTTCTTGCGGAAGCTCTCACGTGTCGCGGGTGACGCGGTCGATCCGACCAGTGCGTCGAGCACCCGCTCTTCGGCGCTCTGATGCGCCTTGGCCTGTACTTCCGCGCGCTTCTTTTCACGCACGAGGCCAATGCCAATCTCGACCAGATCGCGGATGATCTGCTCGACATCGCGACCGACATAACCGACTTCGGTAAATTTGGTCGCTTCGACCTTGATGAAGGGCGCGCCGGCAAGCTTGGCGAGACGGCGGGAAATCTCCGTCTTGCCGACACCGGTCGGTCCGATCATCAGGATGTTTTTCGGCATCACTTCGTCGCGCAGGCTCTCATCGAGCTGCTGGCGACGCCAACGGTTGCGCAGTGCAATCGCGACCGCACGTTTCGCATCATGCTGGCCGATGATGTGGCGATCCAGTTCCGAGACAATTTCCCGGGGAGAAAAAGTGGTCATTCTGTCCTCTCGGCTTTCCTGTTCCGACCGGCCATTCTGGCCCGGCCCACAGGACCCTTGGGTGAGAAATGGGGGTGAGAAATATGCTTACTCGGCGTCGAGGGTTTCGATGACGAGGTTATGGTTGGTGTAAACGCAGATATCGGCGGCGATATCGAGCGACTTGCGCGCCACCTCCTCTGCCGACTTGTCCGTATCCATCATGGCGCGGGCAGCCGCAAAGGCGTAGTTGCCGCCGGAGCCGATGGCGATCGCGCCATGTTCGGGTTCCAGCACGTCACCATTACCGGTGATGGCGAGTGTCGTGGATTTGTCGGCCACCAGCATCATGGCTTCGAGGTTGCGCAGATATTTATCCGTGCGCCAGTCCTTTGCAAGCTCTACGGCCGCGCGCATGAGCTGACCGGGATATTGCTCGAGTTTCTTTTCGAGACGGTCGAGCAGCGTGAAGGCATCCGCCGTTGCGCCGGCAAAACCGGCAATCACTTCACCCTTGCCAATGCGTCGAACCTTGCGGGCATTGCCCTTCATGACGGTCTGGCCAAGACTTACCTGACCATCGCCAGCCATGACGACCTTGCCGCCCTTCCTGACTGTAATAATCGTTGTCATCAAACACCTGTCTGCCCTACCGGGCCTGCGGTTAACGGGCCGGCATCCGGCCCTTCTTGGCATCTATGTAAGTTTGCTTTTCACGATTGCAAATCCTGCCCGCACTGCACTGTTTTGCGCAGATCATGCAAGACGATGGAACAACTGGATATTTATGTCTCGTGCTGATAAGGAACGGCGACATTTTCACGGAGCGGCCAAAGATGGCAGAACGTAAAGGCGAGATCATCCGCAAGACCAACGAAACCTCGGTTTCGGTGCGCGTGGATATCGACGGCACCGGCAAGTCGACAATTTCCACCGGGGTGGGATTTTTCGATCATATGCTGGACCAGCTAAGCCGCCATTCGCTGATCGACATGGATATCGAGGTTCAAGGTGACCTGCATATCGATGATCACCATACGGTGGAAGATACCGGCATCGCCATCGGCCAGGCCATCGCGAAGGCATTGGGTGACAGGCGCGGCATTACCCGCTACGCCTCGCTCGATCTTGCCATGGATGAGACGATGACCAAGGCTGCCGTGGATATTTCCGGCCGTCCCTTCCTCGTGTGGAATGTCAACTTCTCCGCGCCCAAGATCGGCACATTCGACACCGAGCTTGTGCGCGAATTCTTTCAGGCGCTGGCCCAGAATGCCGGCATCACGCTGCATATCCTGAACCATTACGGCGCCAACAACCATCATATCGCCGAAACATGCTTCAAGGCCGTTGCCCGCGTTCTTCGCGCGGCAACCGAGATCGACCCCCGGCAGGCAGGCCGCGTTCCCTCGACAAAGGGCATGCTGGCCTGACCGCCAAAGCTGTCAGGAAGCCCATGACAAGCTATCTCGTTCTGGAAGCCCCCAACGGGCCGGACAGGGACCACAAGACGACCCGCTTCATAGCAGACCGTTTCGTCTGGCTGGCACTTATTGCGCCCTGGCTGTGGCTGGCCGTAAACCGGCTGTGGCTGGCCGCGATCGTCGTATTTGCAGTTCTCGTTCTGGCCGGTTGGGCATCAATGTTACCCGGATTCGAACCGGTGGGCATTTTGTGCAGCGTCGCCATTGCCCTCATCACTGCACTGGAGGGGCGCGATTTTCTCGTCCGGCACCTGATAGGCAAGGGCTGGAAGATGACCTCGGTCATTTCCGCCCCTGACCTTTCGAGTGCCGAAGAGATATATTTCTCCGATCTTTCCGAAAATACCGAGCCGTCGGGACAGCTGTCGCAGCCGGTATGGACACCCTCGCCGCAGAAGAGCGGTGACAAAAACTTCGTCAACGATCCCTCCGGATCGTTTCTTTTCGACTTGAATGGAAGGCGCTGACATGCGCGTCGCGATCATCGACTACGGTTCTGGCAACCTGCGTTCGGCCACCAAGGCTTTCGAGCGCGCCGCCCGCGAAGCCGGCATTAATGCAACCATTGACCTGACCGATAAGCCGGATCACGTCGCATCTGCGGACCGCATCGTACTGCCAGGCGTCGGCGCCTATGCCGATTGCCGCGCCGGTCTCGAAGCTGTGCCCGGCATGCATGAGGCGCTTATCGAAGCCGTCGAGAAAAAAGCTCATCCCTTCCTCGGCATCTGCGTCGGAATGCAGCTGATGTCTTCGCGCGGTCTCGAAAAGACTGTCAGCACGGGGCTTGGCTGGATCGAAGGCGATGTCATTGAAATGACGCCCTCCGATCCGACGCTTAAAATCCCGCAGATTGGCTGGAATACGCTGGAAATCCGGCATCAGCATCCCCTGTTCGACGGTATCAGGACCGGCGCTGACGGCTTGCATGCCTATTTCGTGCATTCCTATCATCTGGCGGCGAAACATCCGGCGGATGTCATCGCCACCACCAATTACGGTGGCGCGATGACGGCTTTCGTTGGTCGCGACAATATGGCTGGCGCGCAGTTCCACCCGGAAAAAAGCCAGACGCTCGGCCTCGCCCTGATTTCCAATTTCCTGCGCTGGAAGCCCTGACATGATTCTTTTTCCCGCAATCGATCTTAAAGACGGCCAGTGCGTTCGCCTGAAACTCGGCGATATGGAGCAGGCAACCGTTTACAATACGGACCCCGGCGCGCAGGCGAAATCCTTCGAGGACCAAGGCTTCGAGTGGCTGCATGTCGTCGATCTCAACGGTGCCTTCGCTGGCCAGACGGTGAATGGCGAAGCGGTAGATGCCATTCTCAAGGCCACGACAAACCCGGTGCAGCTTGGCGGCGGCATCCGCACTCTCGATCATATTGAGGCGTGGCTCAGCCGTGGGCTTGCCCGCGTCATTCTCGGCACCGTGGCGGTACGCGATCCCGTTCTGGTTATCGAAGCCTGCAAGCGTTTCCCCGGTCAGGTCGCTGTCGGCATCGACGCCAAAGGCGGCAAGGTTGCTGTTGAGGGCTGGGCGGAAGCCTCAGAACTCGGCGTCATCGAACTTGCCAAACGTTTCGAAGGTGCCGGCGTTGCCGCCATCATCTACACCGATATCGATCGCGACGGCATTCTGGCTGGCATCAACTGGGCCTCGACACTCGAACTGGCAGATGCCGTGTCGATCCCGGTCATCGCCTCCGGCGGCCTTGCTTCCATCGAAGACATCAAGCGCATGTTGCAGCCGGATGCCGCAAAGCTAGAGGGCGCAATTTCAGGCCGCGCGCTTTATGACGGGCGCATCGATCCTGCCGAGGCGCTCGCCCTCATCAAGGCTGCCAAGGAGATAAGCGCATGACCCTCAAAGCCCGCGTTATTCCCTGCCTCGATGTAAAAGACGGCCGAGTCGTCAAGGGTGTGAACTTCGTCGATCTTATCGACGCCGGCGACCCAGTCGAGGCGGCGAAGGCCTATGATGCGGCGGGAGCGGACGAACTCTGCTTTCTCGACATCACTGCCTCGTCCGACAATCGCGACACGATTTTCGACGTGGTATCGCGCACGGCCGACCATTGCTTCATGCCGCTGACCGTCGGCGGCGGCGTCCGCGCCGTGGCTGACATCCGCAAGCTGCTTCTCTGCGGTGCAGACAAGGTCTCCATCAATTCCGCAGCGGTGAAAGATCCTGATTTCGTCGCGCAGGCTGCCGACAAATTCGGCAACCAGTGTATCGTCGTCTCCATCGACGCCAAGCGGGTTTCGAAGGACGGGGAAGACGGGCGCTGGGAGATCTTCACGCATGGCGGACGTCAGCCAACCGGAATCGACGCCGTGGAATTTGCCATCAAGATGGTCGAACGCGGTGCCGGCGAATTGCTCGTCACCTCGATGGACCGCGATGGCACCAAAAGCGGATACGATATCGGCCTGACACGCAGCATTGCCGATCAGGTTCGCGTGCCCGTCATCGCCTCGGGTGGCGTCGGAACGCTGGATGATCTGGTAGCCGGCGTTCGCGATGGCCATGCGACTGCGGTGCTTGCCGCTTCCATCTTCCACTTCGGCACCTATTCGATCGGGCAAGCCAAGAGCTACATGGCCGAGCATGGCATCGCCATGCGTCTCGACTGATTGCAGGAACCTTTCCATGAGCGCATTTTCCCTTTCCGATCTGGAACGCATCGTCGCGACACGCGCCGCCGCCTCTCCCGATGAATCCTGGACGGCCAAACTTGTTGCGGCGGGCCAGGAACGTGCGGCGAAAAAACTGGGCGAAGAGGCTGTTGAGGCCATCATCGCCGCCATCGCGAAAGACCGCGACGGGCTGAAAAACGAGGCCGCCGATCTGCTTTATCACCTGCTGGTGGTGTTGAAGATCGCCGACATTCCCCTTGCCGACGTCTTTGCCGAGCTGGAGCGCCGGACCGGACAGACCGGACTTGCGGAAAAGGCAGCGAGGCCGACATCATGAATGTCAAGGCAGGCAGCGGGGAGAGAGGCATGCCGAGCACACTCGATCATTTCCGCCCGGATGAATATTCGCCCTATCACTTCTTCAGCTCGGAAGAATGGGCAAAGTTTCGCGCCGACACACCACTCACCCTTTCCGCCGACGAGGTCAAAAGACTGCGTTCGCTGGACGACCCGATTGATCTGGACGAAGTGCGGCGTATCTATCTGTCGCTGTCGCGCCTCCTGTCATCGCATGTGGAAGCATCGCAGCTGCTGTTCGAACAGCGCAACCGCTTCCTGAACATGGCGGATGTCAACAAGACGCCCTTCGTCATCGGCATTGCCGGGTCGGTGGCGGTTGGAAAATCGACAACGGCGCGCATTTTGAAGGAGCTTCTGGCCCGCTGGCCTTCCAGCCCGAAGGTCGATCTCATCACCACCGACGGGTTTCTTTACCCGAACGAGGTGCTGCGGCGCGAAAACCTGATGGAGCGCAAGGGCTTTCCGGAAAGCTACGACATCGGTGCGCTGCTGCGTTTCCTCTCGGCGATCAAGGCGGGCCAGCCGAATGTGAAGGCGCCACGCTACTCGCATCTGACCTATGACGTGCTGCCGAACGAATTCACTGTCATCGACCAGCCGGATATCCTCATCTTCGAAGGCATCAACGTGCTGCAATCACGCGACCTGCCGGCGGGCGGGCGGATCGTGCCGATCGTTTCCGACTTCTTCGATTTCTCGATCTACATCGATGCGGATGAGGACTTCATTCACAACTGGTATGTGAACCGGTTCATGAATCTGCGGCAAACCGCCTTCCGGGACCCGAATTCATTCTTCAATCGCTATGCGTCGATCAGCGAAGAGGCGGCGCTCAGCATTGCCGAGGGCCTCTGGCAGAACATCAACCTGAAGAACCTGCGCCAGAACATCGTGCCCACGCGTCCACGCGCCGATCTTATCCTGCGCAAGGGCAAAAACCACCTGATCGACACGGTTGCGCTTCGCAAGTTGTGAAAGATGCCGCAAAAGCGGCATCTCCATCGCAGCGGTTAAAATCCGTTATTAGGCAAGGTCAGGAATGCGCAGGACCTGACCGGGATAGATTTTATCGGGATGGGTCAGCATCGGTTTGTTGGCTTCGAAGATGATGTTGTTCTTGCCACCATTTGCCTTGCCGTACTGGGCTTCAGCGATCTTCCAGAGATTATCGCCCTTCTTGACCGTGTAGAAAACGGGTTCCTTCGCCGGCGCTTCTGCCACCGTCAGTTCGCCGGCCTCGACCTTCGAAATGCCGAGCGTATTGCCAACGGCGATGACTGCCTTTTCGAAAATCGACTGGTCGGCCACTTCGCCCTTCAGAACGACCTTATCGTTCACCACCTCGACCTGAACCTTGTCGGTGCCGAGATCGTGGGAAGCGAGTTCTTTTTTGACGGCTTCGACATCGGGGGCATCATCTCCACCGATACCAAGCTTCTTTCCCGCTTCCTTGATGAAATTGAACAGACCCATAGCACCCTCCTTGGTTGTAGGAGATTTACCAGACGATATCTGAAGGTCTATGACAAGTGCGAAACATTTTGCCGTCCAGCGCGACCTAGTCGCCTGATGGCTTGCCACGCATTTTCTTGACATCCGACCGGCCGGATTTCGCCTTGAGGCGGCGCTCGACGGAACCCTTGGTCGGCTTGGTGGCCTTGCGCACCGGCGGCGGCGGCGCTGCCGCTTCAAGGATCAGTTCCTTCAGCCGTTCACGCGCGTCTTCGCGATTGCGCTCCTGGCTTCGAAACCGGCTCGCCTCGATCATGAGCACGCCTTCTTTCGAAACACGCCGCCCGCCCAGACGCAGCGCATTCGCCTTCACCCGTTCCGGCAGGGAGGGAGAATTGGCGATGTCGAAAAACAGCTGAACCGCCGTCGAGACCTTGTTAACATTCTGGCCACCCGGCCCGCCGGCCAGCACGAATTGCTCCGTCAGCTCCCAGCCGGCGATGGTAATTCGGTTGCTGATGTAAAGCGGGGCGCTGGCCATGTTTTTTCTCCGCGCCGGTGATGCCACAGATCGAGAAAAATGAAAACAAGGCACGAAACGAAAGAACCCGGCACAAGGCCGGGTTCCCCTCCTCCTCATAAACGAGGCTTATTCATTCTGCCGCGAGCAGCAGTCCCGGTGCTGCATCGCGCACCTTGCTGTCGACGTGATCTTCGAACTTGGTGAAGTTCGTAACGAACATCGACACAAGCTTCTTCGCCTGCGCGTCGTAAGCTGCGCCGTCGGCCCAGGTCGAACGCGGGTCGAGGATCGCGGCATCGACGCCTTCCAGCGACAGGGGCACGGCGAAACCGAAATTCGCATCGGTGCGGAATTCGGCACCCTTCAGCTCGCCGGTGAGGGCTGCCGTCAGAAGCGCGCGGGTCGCCTTGATGGGCATACGCTTGCCGATGCCGTAAGCACCGCCGGTCCAGCCGGTGTTGACCAGCCAGCAGTCCACGCCATGCTTGCCGATCAGCTCACGCAGCAGGTTGCCGTATTCCGCCGGGTGGCGCGGCATGAAGGGTGCGCCGAAGCAGGTGGAGAATGTAGCTTCTGGCTCAGTCACGCCCTTTTCCGTGCCGGCAACCTTTGCCGTGTAGCCGGAAAGGAAGTGGTACATGGCCTGTTCCGGCGTCAGCCGGGCAATGGGCGGCAGCACGCCGAAGGCATCCGCAGTCAGCATGATGATCGTCTTCGGATGACCGGCAATGCCCGTTTCCGATGCATTCGGAATGAAGTGCAGCGGATAGGCACTGCGGGTGTTTTCCGTCAGCGAGTTGTCGTTGAAATCCGGAACACGGTTTTCGTCCAGCACGACGTTTTCGAGAACGGTGCCGAAACGGCGGGTCGCGGCATAGATTTCCGGCTCAGCTTCGGCCGACAGCTTGATCGCCTTGGCGTAGCAGCCGCCTTCGAAATTGAAGATGCCGTGTTCGCCCCAGCCGTGCTCATCGTCGCCGATCAGCGTACGCGACGGATCAGCCGACAGCGTGGTCTTGCCGGTACCGGACAGGCCGAAGAACACGGCGGAATCACCCTCGGGACCAACATTGGCCGAGCAATGCATCGGCATGACGCCCTTGGCCGGCAGCAGGTAGTTCAGCACAGTGAAGACCGACTTCTTGTTTTCACCGGCATAGGAGGTACCGCCGATAAGGACGAGACCATTGGTGAGATCGCAGGCGATGACGGTTTCCGAACGGACGCCGTGACGCGCCGGATCAGCCTTGAAGCTCGGCAGATTGATGATGGTCAGCTTCTGTTTGAAGCCTGCCAGTTTCTCCCGCTTCGGGCGGATGAGCAGGTTGCGGATGAACAGCGAATGCCAGGCAAGCTCAGTGACGACACGGGTCGACAGGGCGTTCTCTTCATCGGCACCGCCGATCAGATCCTGAACATAGAGCGTCTTGCCGGCGGCGTGCGCAAGCATGTCCTGACGCAGCAACTCGAAGTTTTCCGGCGACAGCGGCTTGTTGTTGTCCCACCAGATAGTGTCTTCGGTGGAAGCGTCGCGGACGACGAATTTGTCCTTCGGAGAACGGCCCGTATGCTGACCGGTAACGGCACGAAGTGCGCCATCCGCCGTCAGCTCGGCTTCGCCATTGCGGATCGCCTCTTCGTACAATTCGCTTTCGTTGAGGTTATAAAAGACGCGGGAGGCCTCGCCCAGTCCGAGTTCCGCAACTCCATTGGCAGGATTATGAACCCCAAGCTCGTTCATGACGCGTTCCTTGTAAATGACGATAAGGCCGTTGAAATTTTCACGGAAAATACGTGGCGGCTTTTAGAAACGCAAGAGTGAAACTTTAAATAACTTAGTGATTTCAATATATTAATCGATTTAAAAGATTTTATTTCTTTTTAAATCGGTTGAAGACGCATTAGAATCCAGCTGCGGCGTTTTCCCGGAATTGGCCTAGTCACACCAGGCGATTTGGTTGTGAGTTTTCCTTTGCCACAATTTGTTCCACCTTTATACTCATGAGAGTGGCTCGCGGCGCGCAACCTTGGCTGGGTGGATGTCGGGAGTTACGAGAAAATGACGATGGAGACCAACTACATGCAGACGATCGCGCTTGTCGACGACGACCGGAATATTCTCACTTCGGTATCGATCGCGCTCGAAGCCGAAGGCTACCGGGTCGAAACGTATACGGACGGCGCCTCCGCGCTTGACGGACTGATTGCCCGTCCGCCGCAGCTCGCCATTTTCGACATCAAGATGCCGCGCATGGACGGCATGGAGCTTTTGCGGCGTCTTCGCCAGAAATCGGATATACCGGTTATCTTCCTGACCTCCAAGGATGAAGAGATCGACGAATTGTTCGGCCTGAAGATGGGTGCTGACGATTTCATCACAAAACCCTTCTCGCAGCGCCTTCTGGTGGAACGCGTCAAGGCCATCCTGCGCCGCGCCAGCAGCCGCGAGGCTTCCGCTGCGACCGGCGGCAGCACGCTGAAGCCGACGGCTGATCAACAGGCGCGCACGCTCGAACGCGGCCAGCTGGCCATGGATCAGGAACGCCACACCTGCACCTGGAAGGGCGAGCCGGTGACGCTGACCGTTACCGAATTCCTTATCCTGCATTCGCTTGCACAGCGGCCAGGCGTGGTGAAAAGCCGCGACGCGCTGATGGATGCGGCCTACGACGAACAGGTCTATGTTGACGACCGCACGATCGACAGCCACATCAAGCGCCTTCGCAAGAAGTTCAAACTGGTCGATGGTGACTTCGATATGATTGAAACGCTTTATGGCGTAGGATATCGCTTCCGCGAAGCGGCTTGAACGAGCCGCAATCGGGAGAGACCACCGGAATTGTGGTGGCGAGGACATAGACTTGTTGAAGAAAACGCCGGAAACCGTCTCGGACAGTGACGATGCCGAAGATCGCGGCAGCGAACGCCGCCATCGTATCCATCCGCTGACGATCGTCCGACGCATTTTTGGCAATGCGGTGTTTTCCAGCCTCACGCGCCGCATCCTTTTCTTCAACGTGGCCGCGACGGTCGTTCTGGTCGGTGGCATTCTCTACCTCAACCAGTTCCGCGAGGGGCTGATCGATGCGCGGGTGGAAAGCCTTTTGACGCAGGGCGAGATCATCGCCGGTGCCATCTCGGCCTCCGCCTCGGTGGATACCAACTCCATCACCATCAATCCTGAAAAGCTGCTGGAATTGCAGGCGGGACAAAGCATCACGCCCGCCCCCAATGACGAGGACTTGAGTTTCCCGATCAATCCGGAACGGGTGGCGCCGGTGCTGCGCCGGCTGATTTCGCCGACACGGACCCGCGCTCGGCTTTTCGATGCCGATGCCAACCTGCTTCTCGATTCCCGCCATCTCTATTCACGCGGCCAGGTCCTGCGCTTCGATCTGCCGCCGGTGACGCCGGAAACCCAGACCTGGAGTGAATGGTTCACCAGCATGTTCAACCGCATGCTGCAACCGAGCAGCCTGCCGCAATACAAGGAAGCGCCAGGTGGCGACGGCTCGATCTATCCGGAGGTGATGAATGCGCTGACCGGCGTGCGCGGCGCAGTCGTTCGCGTTACCGAAAAGGGTGAGCTGATCGTTTCGGTCGCCGTGCCGGTGCAGCGCTTCCGGGCTGTGCTCGGGGTTCTGCTCCTTTCCACGCAGGCCGGCGATATCGACAAGATCGTGCATGCGGAGCGCCTCGCCATCATGCGCGTGTTCGGCATCGCCACGCTCGTCAACATCGTACTTTCCCTGTTGTTGTCCTCCACCATCGCCACGCCGCTCCGGCGGCTTTCGGCGGCTGCGATCCGCGTGCGTCGCGGAGCGAGAACCCGCGAGGAGATACCGGACTTTTCGGCGCGTCAGGATGAAATCGGCAACCTTTCCATAGCGCTTCGTGAAATGACGACGGCGCTCTACGACCGTATCGACGCAATCGAAAGTTTCGCCGCCGATGTCAGCCACGAGCTCAAGAACCCGCTGACTTCGCTGCGCAGCGCCGTGGAAACCCTGCCGCGTGCCAAGACGGAAGAGTCCAAACAGCGGCTGACCGAGATCATCTTCCACGATGTCCGCCGCCTCGACCGCCTGATCAGCGATATTTCGGATGCCTCGCGGCTCGATGCCGAACTGGCGCGTGTCGATGCATCGCCGCTGGATCTCGACGTTCTTATGAAGGGTCTGGTGGATATCTCCCGCCAGATCAGCACAAAGAAAAAGAGCGTGGCGATCGACTATGTCGCCGACCGGAAGGCGGGAGCCAAAACCTCCTTCGTCGTGAACGGTCACGATCTTCGCATCGGGCAGATTGTCACCAACCTGATCGAGAATGCGCGCTCTTTCGTTTCCGAGGAAAGCGGCCGCATCACCGTGCGCCTTTCCCGTCACAAGGACCGCTGCATCGTGCAGGTGGAAGACAATGGCCCTGGCATTCAGGCCGAGGATATCGACCGGATTTTCGAGCGCTTCTACACCGACCGACCGGCAAGCGAAGGTTTCGGCCAGAATTCCGGCCTTGGCCTTTCCATCAGCCGCCAGATCGCCGAAGCCCATGGCGGCAGCCTCAGGGCAGAAAATGTCGTCGACAAATACGGCGTGATATCAGGCGCGCGCTTCACCCTGTCGCTGCCGGCGGCCGAAACCCATGAACGCTGAACGCTTCAACCTGCACGCAACCGCCATTGTCGTTGACAACACCGGCATTCTCTTCACCGGACCGTCCGGCAGCGGCAAAAGCGAGCTTGCTTTCAGCTTTCTGACGGAGGCGCAACGGTGCGGATTGCCGGCGGCACTGATCGCGGATGATCAGATTTTAGTGTATCGCGACGGCGAAAACATTATCGCCGAGCGGCCGGAAGCGATTGCCGGACTACTCGAGTTGCGCGGCAGCGGCATCGTTAACGTCAACAGCGTCCCGAGCGCCGGACTAAATTTCGCCGTTACGACAGTTCTTTCACCGGAAAATCCAAGACTTCCGGAAGATGACGAGGTGTTGTTGCTGCCCTGCGGCGGGCATCTTCCGCTTCTGCGTATTCCGCTTTCCAGTCTTACGCCCTATGGAAAATTTGCTGCACTTGCTCAAAATCTTTTTAAAACGAACGTGAAGTGACCACGATTCAGGCGATTTTAGGCTTGCGATTCGCATTTTCCTCATCAAGATGAAATCCCACCGATGGACAGGATTGCCGCGTTGCGATAGTCGGCAATGAGAGTGCGTGTGCAAGGGAGCATTTCATGATCGGACTAGTGCTTGTCACCCATGGCAAGCTGGCTGAGGAGTTTCGCCATGCGTTGGAGCATGTCGTCGGTCCCCAGAAATTGATCGAGACGGTTTGTATCGGTCCCGAAGACGACATGGATCAGCGCCGGCAGGATATCATCGACGCCGTTACGCGCGTCAATGATGGAAATGGCGTCATTATTCTGACGGATATGTTCGGTGGTACACCGTCCAATCTCGCCATCTCCGTCATGAACAACGGCAATGTCGAAGTCATCGCCGGGGTCAATCTTCCCATGCTGATAAAACTCGCAGGCGTTCGCAGCGAAGACAACATGGACAAGGCGCTCCAGGACGCATCCGACGCCGGTCGCAAATACATCAACGTCGCCAGCCGCGTTTTAAGCGGCAAATAAGAAGTCAGCCCCATGTCGCCTCACTCCCGGGAATTGCCGATCATCAACAAGCGCGGTCTCCACGCCCGGGCATCTGCAAAATTCGTGCAGATGGTCGAGGGTTTCGACGCGACTATTACGGTGTCGAAGGACGGAATGACCGTTGGCGGCACCTCCATCATGGGCCTCATGATGCTGGCGGCCAGCCCAGGATGCAGTGTCTATGTCGAGGCGAGCGGCAACCAGGCGGAAGAGGCGCTCGCCGCACTTGAGGCACTTGTTGCCGACCGCTTCGGCGAAGAAGCCTGAGCCCACCCCCATATAAAGACATAAAGACTTCTTTATATCGTTATTGCCAGATCGTTTTTGGCCTGCTAAACCGCTGCTACGTTTAAAAGCCGGGCCAGCAGGCATGGCATTTCTGATCTGGAGAACTTCATGAGCCTTGAGAAGGACTACATCATCGCCGATATCAACCTTGCCGCATTCGGCCGCAAGGAACTGGACATCGCCGAAACCGAAATGCCTGGCCTTATGTCCTGCCGCAAGGAATTCGGCGAGAGCAAGCCCCTGAAGGGCGCACGTATCACCGGTTCTCTTCACATGACGATCCAGACCGGTGTCCTCATCGAGACGCTGAAGGAACTGGGCGCGGACATCCGCTGGGCGTCCTGCAACATATTCTCGACGCAGGACCATGCCGCAGCAGCCATTGCAGCGGCCGGCATTCCTGTTTTCGCGGTCAAGGGTGAGAGCCTGACGGAATATTGGGAATATACCGACAAGATCTTCCAGTGGACCGATGGCGGCCTCTCCAACATGATTCTCGACGATGGCGGCGATGCCACCATGTACATTCTGCTCGGCGCGCGCGCCGAAGCCGGTGAGGACGTTCTTTCCAACCCCGGTTCGGAAGAAGAGGAAATTCTTTTCGCGCAGATCAACAAGCGCCTCAAGGCTTCCCCCGGCTGGTTCACCAAGCAGCGTGACGCGCTGAAGGGCGTGACGGAAGAAACGACGACTGGCGTTCATCGTCTCTACGATCTCGCCAAGAAGGGCCTCCTGCCTTTCCCGGCCATCAACGTCAACGACAGCGTCACCAAGTCCAAGTTCGACAACAAATACGGCTGCAAGGAATCGCTGGTAGACGGCATTCGCCGCGCAACCGACGTGATGATGGCTGGCAAGGTTGCCGTGGTCTGCGGTTACGGCGACGTCGGCAAGGGTTCCGCCGCCTCGCTGCAGGGCGCTGGCGCCCGCGTGAAGGTCACGGAAATCGACCCGATCTGCGCGCTTCAGGCCGCCATGGACGGTTTCGAGGTCGTTCGCCTGGAAGATGTTGTGTCTTCCGCTGACATCTTCATCACCACCACCGGCAACAAGGACGTCATCCGCATTGAGCACATGCGCGAGATGAAGGACATGGCAATCGTCGGCAATATCGGCCATTTCGACAATGAAATTCAGGTCGCTTCGCTGCGTAACCTCAAGTGGACAAACATCAAGCCGCAGGTCGACATGATCGAGTTCCCGAAGGGCAACCGCATCATCCTGCTGTCCGAAGGCCGCCTGCTGAACCTTGGCAATGCCACAGGTCACCCTTCCTTCGTCATGTCGGCGTCGTTCACCAACCAGGTGCTGGGCCAGATCGAGCTTTTCACCAAGCCGGGTGAATACAAGAACGAAGTCTACGTGCTGCCGAAGCACCTCGACGAAAAGGTTGCACGCCTTCATCTCGAGAAGCTTGGCGTGCGCCTGACCGAACTTTCCGACCTTCAGGCTGATTATATCGGCATCTCGAAGCAGGGTCCGTTCAAGGCAGAACACTACAGATATTAATTTCATAGTTAATATCCACTGAAATTACACAATATGTAGATGCCGTGCGCTTGACAAAGCGCGCGGCATCTTTTTTGCGCGCTCCCTTTCCGCAGATTTATGAAGACGGTATTGTCATCGAACTTGATTCGGACACGCCAAAGGGCGGCGGGGACGAAATGGGATGTCTTGTCGAAGATGCGGCACATAGGACGGAGACAGACCGGGGATGACGGTTCACAATTCGGATCTGCGAGAGCAGACAGTTCAACGCGTTGAAAACACGCATGCTGGCGTGGCATTGGGCGCGGCCATGGCGCGTTGCCGGCTGGCGATCAGTGCTGTGCGGACAGGCTTTTCGCGGCTTCCCGTCCTGATGTCCGGCACGGTTCTCGCCGGTTCTGCAAATGTGGCGCTGGCGCAGGACGGTCTTGTCGCAAAGACCGGCGCGCGGCTGTTTTCATCCGGAGAAACCATCACCTATTCGCTTTTTGTCGGCATGCTTTCGGCAACGCTGTTTTCCGTCGTCTGGCTGGTGCGCCAGCGCGGTAATATCGAGGCGGAGAGCGGTGAATACCGCAAGGCGCTGGCAGAATCCCACCACAAGATCGCGAAATACGAGGCGCTTATCTCCGACAAGAGCCGGCGCATCGTCATCTGGGACGGCGTGGACAAGCGCCCCGAATTCCTGGGGCAACTGCCCGTAGAGACGGGCGCACCGCAGGCGGATCACGATTTTCTGGCCTTCGGGCGCTGGCTGAAGCCATCATCCGCGAGCCAGCTTGAAAAATCCCTCGAAAAACTTCGCAGCCACGCACAGAGTTTCGATCTGACCATCGAGACGCAGCGCGGCGAAGTCATTGAAGTTCAAGGCCGGGTTTCCGGCGGCAATGCCTTCGCGCGGTTCGTCGCCCTCAACAACCTGCGCGCCGAACTGGCCGAATTGCAGGTGGAGCGCGAGCGCCTGATCGCCTCGGTCTCCACCTTTCAGGAACTTCTCGATTCGATCGAACAGCCCGTCTGGCGGCGCAATGGCGAAGGCGAACTCATATGGGTGAACCACGCCTATGCGCACGCTGTGGATGCGCGCGATGCCGAACAGACCATTCAGGAGAAACGTGAGCTTCTGAACACCGTTACCCGGCAGAAGATACGTGCGGCCGCTACTCCGAGTTCCCCCTACCACGATCGCATTTCGACGGTGGTTTCCGGAAACCGTACCTTCTTCGACGTTGTCGATATCAAGACGGCGGGCGGTTCTGCAGGCATCGCCATCGATGCTACCGAAGCGGAAACCACCCGGGAGGAAATGAAACGGGTTCTGAAAAGCCACGCCGAAACGCTGGATCATCTCGCAACGCCCGTCGCCATTTTCGACGGCCGGCAGCGGCTGCAATTCTACAATCAGGCCTTTGCCACCCTGTGGGGCTTCGATCTGGTTTTTCTGGAATCCGGCCCCGATAATTCCGAGCTTCTCGACAGGCTGCGCACCGCCGGCAAATTGCCCGAGCAGCTGAACTGGAAAAACTGGAAAGAGACGGCACTCTCCGTTTACCGCTCTCTCGATACCAAGACCGATCTGTGGCACCTGCCCAACGGCCAGACGTTGCGGGTTATCGCGACCGCCCACCCGCAGGGTGGCGCGACATGGGTCTTCGAGAACCTGACCGAACAGGTCGATCTGCAGATGCGCTACAACACCTTGGTGAAGGTGCAGGGCGAAACCATCGACCATCTGGCCGAAGGTGTCGCCGTGTTTGGTGCGGACGGACGTATTCGCCTTTCCAACCCGGCATTCAGGGCCCTCTGGGGCGTTACCGCCGAGCAGGCGGAAACTGGAACCCATATCCGCGCCGTTGAGGCCGCCTGCACGCAATCCTACGACAAGCCGGATGGCTGGCGCTCTTTCAGCCAGTTCATCACCAGCTTTGACGATGAACGCCCGTCGAGACAGGGAACGCTGGAGCTACTCTCCGGCCTCGTCTTAGACTACGCCATTATTCCGCTGCCGGATGCGCAGACCATGCTGACATTCGTCAACATGACTGACAGCGTGCGGGCCGAGCGGGCGCTCAAGGAAAAGAACGACGCACTGCTCAAGGCCGACGAGCTGAAGAACGACTTCGTCCAGCACGTCTCTTATGAATTGCGCTCGCCGCTGACCAATATCATTGGCTTCACCGATCTCCTGAAGACCCCGGGTATTGGAGAATTGACGGACCGGCAGGCAGAATATCTCGACCATATTTCCACCTCTTCCTCGGTTCTTCTGACCATCGTCAACGACATCCTCGATCTCGCGACCGTCGACGCGGGCATCATGCAGCTGAACTATTCGGAAAACGATCTCAACGAATTGCTCGATGACGTTTCGGTGCAGATTGCCGACCGGCTACAGGAAAGCGGTATTTCGCTCGAGATCGTCGCACCCGCGCATCTCGGTAGTCTGGTGGCGGATCACCAGCGCCTGAAGCAGATCCTCATCAAGCTCCTCACCAATGCAATCAATTTTGCGCCGGAAGGGTCTTCCGTTCAGCTTTCATGCCAGCGCAGCGAGGGTGACTTCCTGTTCTCAGTGGCGGACAAGGGACCGGGTATCCCCGAAGACATGCTCAAAGCCGTGTTTGACCGCTTCGAGACGCGCGGCAACGGCGGGCGGAGGACCGGCGCTGGCCTTGGCCTTTCTATCGTGGAGAGCTTCGTCAGCCTGCATCACGGCACTGTCAGCATCGACAGCCGGCCCGGCAACGGCACCATCGTCACCTGCCGCATTCCTTCGGGCGTGCACCCGCATTCCATCGCCGCAGAATGAGTGACGATATCCTGCCGATCACCCTTTCCCTCAATGGGGAAAAGGACACCATCCGGTTAGGCGAAGATCTGGCGCTGGCTTTGGGAGCTGGCGATTGCCTCGCGCTGATCGGAGATCTCGGCGCGGGCAAATCCACCCTCGCCCGCGCCTTTATCCGGGCGATGGCGGATGCACCTGATCTTGAAGTTCCAAGCCCCACATTCACGATCATCCAGACCTATCCAACACGTATTCCCGTTGCCCATCTTGATCTGTACCGACTGTCTGACGTCTCGGAACTGGACGAACTCGGCATCGACGAGATGCTGGAAGACGGTATCTGCCTGATCGAGTGGCCTGATATCGCCGCCGAAATCCTACCGCCAAACCAGACCATCAGCCTGCGGCTGGAACACTCCGGTGACGGGCGTCGGGCTGTAATCGATGCTCCCGCGAAACAGAAAGAACGGCTTGAGCGCGTTTTTGCCATTCGCGATTTTCTTGCGAAAAATGGCAAGGGCGATGCGACCCGCCATTTTCTAAGCGGCGATGCTTCCACACGCGCCTATGAGACCATTTCCACCGATGGTCCGGACCTTATCCTGATGGACTGGCGACGCCCTTTGAGAGGTGCGATCGTTGCTGATGGCAAGACCTATGCGGAAATCGCCCATCTTGCCCAGAATGCCCGTTCCTTCGTGGCGATCGGCAATTATCTGCGAAATAGCGGCTTTTGCGCGCCTGAAATACTGGCGGCGGATACCGATCAGGGCATTCTCCTCCTGGAGGACCTCGGGCGGGAGGGGGTGCTTGCGCCCGACGGAACGCCGATTGAGGAACGTTATCTGCAAAGCGTCGCCTGCCTCGCCGCCCTTCATAAAGCTCCGGCACCGCGCAAGCTGCCAGTTGATGACGGCAGCACCTACGAAGTGCCTCCTTTCGATCGACCGGCGATGAAGATCGAGGTGTCGCTGCTGGTGGAATGGTATCTGCCCCACAAACGCGGCAAATCACTGTCCGATACCGAGAAGCGTGACTATTATGCTCTTTGGGACGGCCTGATAGACGCGCTCAGTGGCTGCGAAAGCGGGCTACTTCTGCGCGATTTCCATTCGCCGAACATTCTCTGGCAAGAGCATAATGCAGGCATCCGGCAAGTCGGACTGATCGATTTTCAAGACGCGATGATAGGCCCGACGGCCTACGATCTCGCCTCCATCGTGCAGGATGCGCGGGTTACCATTTCGCCCGAACTGCAGGAACGCCTGCTTTCGCACTATCTCGACATTAGACGAGACGAGCCGTCCTTCGATGAGGCGTCCTTTCTCAAGGCTTTCGCCATCATGTCGGCGCAGCGCAACTGCAAACTGGCCGGTATCTGGGTAAGGCTGTTGGAACGCGATGGCAAACCCGGTTATATGAAACATATGCCAAGGACGTTTCGCTATCTTTCCGCAGCGCTTTCGCATCCCGAACTGGCACCGCTCAAAGACTGGTGCGTCCACATGGGCATGGAATTTTAAAGACTGAAAGACGGTTGACCACAATGACGATCAAGAACGCGATGGTGCTGGCCGCCGGGCTCGGCACCCGGATGCGCCCGATCACGGATACGATCCCGAAACCGCTCGTCAAGATCGCCGGCAAACCGATGATCGACTACGCGCTCGACGCCCTTGTCGAGGCCGGCGCCGAGAAGATCGTCGTCAACGTCCATCACCATGCCGATCAGATGATCGCCCATCTTGAAACCCGTACCGACTCCGAAATCCTGATTTCCGACGAGCGGTCGCAGCTGATGAATTCCGGTGGCGGACTTGCCAAGGGCCTGAAACTTCTGGAGCCAGGTCCCGTCTTCGTCATGAATGCCGATCTTTTCTGGATTGGCGAACAGCTGAATGCCGTCAGCAACCTGCGCAAGCTTGCGCAATTCTTCGATGCCACGCACATGGATATGGCTATGCTCTGCGTCGATATGGACCGTACCACCGGTCATAACGGCAAGAGGGATTTCAACCTCTCTTCGGATGGTAGACTGGCGCGGTATCGCGACGGGGACACGAACCCGGTGGTTTATGCTGGGGCCATTGCCATGGATTCGCACCTGCTGGACGATGCGCCGGGGGATGCTTTCAACTTGAATATCTATTTCGACCGCGCCATCGAGAAAGAACGACTTTTCGGACTTTCACTGGATGGCCACTGGATCACCGTCGGCACTCCCGATGCGATAGACGATGCCGAAAGTATCATCCGGCAATTCAGGGAAAAGCGCTCTGCATGACTTTCACCCATCACGCAAAGCGCGTCCTGACGATCGCTGCGGGAACACCGTTCCTCAAAACGCTCGCGGAAACGCTGTGTGACGGGACACTGACAGCCGGCTATAAATACGACCCTGCGGATCCGCTTTCGCTTGCCAAGGTGACGATCTATGTTCCGACCCGGCGCTCCGCCCGCGTGCTGCGCTCAGAGTTTGTCGATCTTCTGGGCGGCCGTTCCGCCATTTTGCCACTGATCCGGCCGCTCGGCGAAACCGATGACGACAGCGGCTTCTTCGAGATCGAAAATCCTGAGATCATGGATCTGGCGCCGCCGATTTCCGGCACCGGCCGGCAAATCGAGCTGGCGCGCCTCATTCTGGCATGGCGCAACAGCCTGCCGGACGCCATCAGGGCCATCCATTCGGACTCACCACTTGTCGCACCAGCCAGCCCTGCCGACGCCATATGGCTGGCGCGCGCGCTTGGCGAAGTGATCGATGCGATGGATACGGAAGAAAAGGAATGGGAGGCGCTCGCGCATCTCGATACCGGCGATCACGCTCAATGGTGGCAGCTGACGGCGGATTTCCTGAAAATCGCCAGCGTCTTCTGGCCTGCCCGTCTTGCCGAACTCAATCGAACTTCCGCAGGCCGACATCGCAACGGCATCCTGAGGGCGGAGGCGAACCGGCTTGCCAACCTGCCGGACACCGGACCGATCATCGTTGCGGGCTCCACGGGCTCAATTCCGGCAGCAGCAGACCTTATCGCCTCTGTCGCCTCGCTGCCCCAGGGCGTCGTCGTGCTTCCGGGCCTCGATCTTACGATGCCGGAGGAGCAATGGGAGGCTATTGCCGAGGACCCTACCGATCCTTCAAGCCGCACCCATTCGCAATACGGGCTCTACATGCTGTTGCAGAAGCTCGACATCATGCGAGACGATGTCGTTCAGATCGGCGCTATCGATAGCGATCTTGAAAAACGCGCGGCGGTTTTTTCGGCAGCACTTGCTCCTGCCAAATCCACCAGTGACTGGAACCGCTGGCGTGAGGACAAGCAACCCGGATTTTTCGACGATGCTTTTGCGGCAGCGACCCTGATAGAAGCTGCCAACGAGCGCGAAGAGGCAACCGCAATTGCGGTGGCGCTGCGGCTGGCGCTTGAAGCGCCGGGCGCTGGCCGCCCGTCTCAGGCCGCGCTGATCACGCCCGATCGCGGACTGGCCAGGCGCGTGGCGACGGAATTGCAGCGCTTCGGTATCGAAGCCGACGATTCCGCCGGTACGCCGCTTTCCGCCACGCCGCAGGCCGGACTGACGCAACTCGCACTGGAAGCGATCCTCAGGCCCGGAGATCCGGTGCCGGTCATTTCCCTTCTGAAACATCCGCTCAGCCGTTTCGGGCTTTCGCTGGAGGCTTTTACAAAAGCATCAAAGGCGCTGGAATTGATCGCACTTAGAGGCGGCCGCGTCGAAACCGAAATCGGCAATCTGGAGGCGGTTCTCGATGCGCAACTGGCGGCGCAGCGCGATGACCGGCATCCGCCTGCCTGGAGGCTGGCGCTGCCCGAGGGAAGCGTAGACGCCGCTTGCGATCTGGCACGCCGGATCGCCGTTTCGACAGAGCCGCTTGGCAGCGCATTCGTTCGTCGCGACCGCTCAGGCCGGTCTTTCACGGACAAATTGCCGCTTTCCGATTGGGCCGAGCGGACGGGCCGGGTGATCGAAGCCATCTGCGCGGATGACAACAACGATCTTGCCACTCTCTGGTCCGGCGAGGCAGGCGACAAGCTTTCCGGCCTGTTTGGCGAATTGATGGAAAGCGGCGAAATCCTTGATGCGGATGGTCCGCAATGGGCTGATATCTTCGCGGCACTGGTTGCTGGCGAATCGATCAAGCCGCGATCCATGCGCCATCCGCGCATTTTCATTTTCGGTGCCCTTGAGGCACGACTGCAAAGCGTCGACACTGTCGTGATCGGCGGTCTCAATGAAGGGCTTTGGCCGGGCCAGACGGCAAACAACCCGTTTCTGTCCCGCAACATGAAGACAGCCATCGGTCTGGAACCGCCGGAGCGGCGCATCGGCCAGCTGGCGCACGATTTCGAGATGGCGAACGGGACACGGCAGATTTTCTACAGCCGCGCGCTCAGACAGGGCTCGACACCCGCAGTCGCATCACGCTGGCTGCAACGGTTGCTGGCACTCGGCGGCGAGGATTTTGCCGACCAGCTGAAGAAGCGCGGCGAGACCTATCGCCACTGGGCGGCACTGATGGATGCGAGCATCGACCAGGAAGCAGCAAAGCGCCCTGCCCCCAAACCGCCGGCCGACTTGCAGCCGAAGAGCTATTCCTTCAGCGAAGTGGGCAGGCTGCGCCGTGACCCCTATTCGATCTACGCGCGGCGTATCCTGAAGCTCAACCCGCTTGATGGCTTCAACCGCGATCCCAATGCCGCCGACCGTGGCACGCTCTATCATGCAATCATCGAGCGCTATTCCCGCGAGGGGCATATTCCCGGCACGCCGGCATCGCTCGAGGCCATGCAGCGTATTCTGGATGAAAGTTTCGACGCGGAAGATCTTCCTGCACATGTCGATGTCATCTGGCGCCCGCGATTCGAGGCGGTGGCACGCGCCTTCATCGACTGGGAGAAAGAACGACATCCATCCATCCGCCGCAGCTTTTTCGAGGCGCGTGCCGGACAGGAAATCCCCGAGGCAGGAATAAGGCTGACCGGCATCGCCGACCGCATAGATATCAAGACCGGCGGTCAGGCGGATATTATCGACTACAAAACGGGGCTTGCGCCTTCAGTCAATCAGGCGCGCGCGCTGCTCGACCCGCAGCTCGCGCTGGAAGCGGCAGCACTGATGCGGGGCGCCTTCCGCGAGGCGGGTTCGCAGACACCGGAAAACCTTATCTATGTGCGCCTGCGGCCGGGTGACCGTTTCTTTCCCGACCAGGTGAACAACGAACACTCCAACCGGGGTGGCAAAAAAGCACCGAAATCGGCAATCGAGCTGGCAACCGAATCAATCGATCAGCTGGCCGAGTTCGTGCGTTCGCTGCGTGATGGCGAAAACGGCTTTGCCTCGCGGCTGGTGCCGGAGGAGCAACAATCCTACGGTGGGGAATATGACCACCTCGCCCGCGTTTCGGAATGGTCGACGGCAGAACCGGGAGACGGCGATGATGATTGACCCTATCGATCACGGGCCTGCCACGGACACCCCGCAAAGCTGGATAGACTGGACGAGCGACCGACAGCGGCTCGCCTCCGATCCGGCAAGTTCCGCCTGGGTTTCGGCCAATGCCGGTTCCGGCAAGACCCATGTACTGACCCAGCGCGTCATCCGTCTACTTCTGGCCGGGTGCCGACCCTCCGCAATTCTGTGCCTGACCTATACCAAGGCAGCGGCGTCCGAAATGTCGAGCCGCGTTTTCGACCGTCTGGCGGAATGGGCTACGTTGCCGGATAACGATCTTGGGGATCGCGTCGCTGCCATCGAAGGAAAGATGCCGGATCGCATCAAGCTGGCCGAAGCGCGGCGGCTGTTCGCCAAGGCGCTGGAAACGCCCGGTGGGCTGAAGATCCAGACGATCCACGCCTTCTGCGAAGCCTTGTTGCATCAGTTCCCGCTGGAGGCCAATGTCGCCGGCCACTTCTCCGTCCTTGATGACCGTGCCGCAACAACCCTGCTGGCTGAGGCACGTCGGTCGCTTTTAACGGCGGTTTCGACGGAGGGAGACACCGATCTCGCGCAGTCTCTCGCCTATGTGCTTGATTTGGCGGACGAAAGCGGGCTCGAATCGCTACTCACCGCCATCATCGCCAATCGCAGCGCCCTTCGTGCCTTTTTGATCGATGCAAAACAGGCTGATGGTACCGATGCCCAATTACGGCAGGCAATGCAGATAGACGCGGGTGAAACCGAAGAAACGGCAGCGGCAGCATTCTGGCCCTTGCCCGGTCTCTCGGGGCTTTCCCTCGACACCTATCTGACGCTTGCCGACGAAGTGGGCGGATCGCGCGTCATAGATGTCGCTTATGCCCTGCGGGAAGCGAAACGGCAGACGGATTCCGTGCGGCGCATGGAATTCATCGAAGCTGCGCTGTTGACAGCCAAGGGCGAGAAAAAATCCGATGCCTATGTCATCAACAAGGGCATGCAGAAATCCGCACCCGATCTCGTCGACGCGCTGACGCTTGCGCGGGACCATGTCGTGGCCTGTCGTAATCGCTATCGTCTGGTGCGAATGCTGGAGGCGACGAAATGCGCGCTTGTTCTGGCTGAGAGACTGATCGGCGATTTCGAGGATCTGAAAAAGCAGCGAAGCCAGCTCGATTTTGAGGATCTGATCGAGCGCGCCGCCAATCTCCTCAACCGCGATACGGCGGGCGCCTGGGTACATTACAAGCTAGATCAGGGTATCGACCATATCCTCGTCGATGAGGCGCAGGATACCAGCCCTGTGCAATGGTCGATCATCCAGTCGCTGGCGGCGGACTTCTTCAGCGGCGAGAGCGCCCGCATGGGGCGGCGCACGCTTTTTGCCGTCGGTGATGAAAAGCAATCGATCTATTCGTTCCAGGGCGCACGACCGGAGCGGTTTTCGCAGGAGCGCGACGAGACCAAAAGGCGTGTCGATTCGGTGGAGCAGGCATTTCACCGCATCCGCCTGCCGCTGTCCTTCCGTTCCACGGAAGATGTGCTGGCCGCCGTCGATCAGGTCTTTTCGGACCCTAAAAATGCCAGCGGCCTCAGCGCCGATAACGAGCCAGTCGAACACCGCTCCAACCGCGCCGGCCACCCCGGCACCGTGGAAGTCTGGGATATGGTGGCGCCGGAAACCGCAGAGGACGAAGAAGACTGGACGGCGCCTTTCGATGCACTTCGGGAAAGCGCGCCGGCCACCATCGTTGCCCGCCGGATCGCCGCGCGCATTGCCGGCATGATCGGCAACCAGACAATCATCGAAAAGGGCGTGGAACGCGCTATTGAGCCCGGCGATATTCTTGTGTTGGTCAGAAAACGCCATGCTTTCGTCAATGCGCTGACCCGTGAGCTGAAACGGCGCAAGAACATTCCCGTCGCCGGTGCCGACCGTCTTCGCCTGACCGATCACATCGCCGTGCAGGACCTTCTGGCGCTTGGCCGTTTTGTCGTGCTGCCTGAGGATGACCTTTCTCTGGCCGCGCTGTTGAAAAGCCCGCTTTTCAATCTCTCCGAAGACGATGTTTTTGATGTCGCTGCCACGCGATCCGATACGGAGAGCGTGTGGCAAAGATTGCAGACGCTTTCGCAAGACGAGAACGGCCGCTTCTTCGCAGTCACCAACAAGCTCAAGAACTTCATCGCGCTTTCGAAAACGGCAACGGTGCATGATTTCTTCGCTGCGGTTCTGACCCTGCATGACGGGCGCAAAAAGTTCCTGGGTCGTCTCGGCAACGAGGCGAGCGATGTTCTGGACGAGTTCCTGTCCTTTGCGCTTGACCATGAAAGGACCGGCTTGCCCGGCCTGCAAGCCTTCCTATCCGTTCTGGAAACGGATTCGCCGGAGGTGAAACGTGAACAGGACAAGGATCGCGGTGAAGTGCGGATCATGACCGTGCACGCCTCCAAGGGTCTAGAAGCGCCGGTTGTTTTTGTGGTCGATGGCGGTTCGAAAGCCTTCAACCACAGTCATGTCCCGAAACTGCGCTTCGTTGAAGCAGACGGGGATGCCTTCCCCGTCTGGCTGCCTGGCAGCGGTTTTTCCAATCATCTCATTCGCGCCGATGAGGAACGCCTGAAGACGGCCGCGGAAGACGAATATCGCCGGCTGCTTTATGTCGCGATGACACGCGCTGCCGATCATCTGGTCGTTTGCGGTTATCGCGGCCAGAAGGAAAATCCCGAATGCTGGCATGCCATCGTCAAGGCAGCACTCGCCGACAATGAAAAGCACTGCCAACCGCAACAGTTTATGGCCGATGGTGAAGAGTGGCAGGGGCTTGTCTGGCGCAAGTCCGATATTCGTTCGACCCCCGCTCCGCAAAGGCTGCCTGAACCACAGACGCAAGAAGAATATGCTCTTCCGGCGGGGCTTCTTACCCCCTTGCCCGCCCTGCCATCATTGCCGAGGCCACTCAGCCCTTCCGGCGCGGGCACCATCATTGATGACGGTGCGGACGATCTTGCCGTGCGTTCGCCGCTTTTCGGCGAAAAAGCCGATGTCTCCTCGCTGGCATTGCAACGCGGTCGGCTGGTGCATCGCATGCTGCAGGCCCTGCCGGATTTTGCCGAGAGTGAGCGGGAAGAGGCAGCCCGCCGCTATGCCGAACGTGCCGCACGGTTCTGGCCGTCTGCCGAGCGCGAACATCTGATACGGGCGGTTTTGCGGGTCATGTCAGAACCAGCGGTGCAGCCGGCATTTTCGCCCAATAGCCGCGCAGAAGTTTCCATTATGGGGACCATGACGATCGGCAGGCAGCATTATGCGGTTTCCGGCCGTATCGACCGGCTGGCAGTGGATGGCGACCGCGTCATTCTGGTCGATTACAAGACGAACCGCGTGCCGCCGCGCGACGCGCGCGAGATACCCTTCTCCCACACGGCACAGCTTGCCATCTATCGCGAAATTCTGTCACCGCTTTATCCCGGCAAGGAATTTGTCTGCGCGCTGATTTATACGGAAAATGCCGCTTTTATGACGGTTGGTGACGATGCCATGATGCAAGCCCTTGCCGCAATAAAGACAAAGTGAGATACCGGGGCATTGAAATTTCGACGCGCCCGCATCACATCGATAGTGGAAAAGATTCACTGAAAGGAGAGCCAGATATGGCTACCGTAAAAGTCGACGCCGCCAACTTCCAGTCCGAAGTCCTCGAATCCTCCGAACCAGTCGTAGTGGATTTCTGGGCCGAATGGTGCGGCCCGTGCAAAATGATCGCGCCGAGCCTTGAAGAAATTTCGTCCGAGCTTGCCGGCAAGGTCAAGGTCGCGAAGCTCAACATCGACGAAAACCCGGAACTGGCTGCCCAGTTCGGCGTTCGCTCCATCCCGACTCTTGCCATCTTCAAGAGCGGCGAAGTGGCTGATATCAAGGTCGGCGCTGCGCCCAAGACAGCGCTTTCGGCCTGGATTTCCGGCGCCGCGTAAGCGACTTTCCATGGAATAAAGAAAAGCCCGGCAGCGATGCCGGGCTTTTTTATTCGGGAACCGTACCGTTCAATGCAAGCGCGTTTCCGGCAAGATAAAGCGAGCCGCCGATCAGGATGCGCGGCGGCGGCCCTTCGGGATCGAAGCGACGCGATAGCTCGTCCAGCGCCTCGGTCAGCGAAGATGTAGGTGCCGCAACCAGACCGGCATCAAAGGCCGCATGGGCAAGCACGACGGGATCGATTGCGGCATCTGTACCGCCGATTGGAACCGTGAAGACATACTCCGCGATATCGGCGAAAGCCTTGAAATAACCCACCGGATCCTTGGTGTTGATCATGCCGGCAATGATGAAGAGCGGGCGCGGTGTCTTTTCTTCAAACCCCGCCATTGCCTCGGCAATGACTTCGCCCGCGCCTGGGTTGTGACCACCATCGATCCAGATTTCCGCATCCTTCGGAGCAATTTCAGCGATTTTTCCGGTTAGGACACGCTGAAGACGGCCGGGCCATTCCACTGTTGTCATGGCCTTTTCGATCATCCGCTCCGTCACCTCAAAACCGGCAGCCTTGACGGCCCGGATCGCGGCAGCGGCATTGGCAAGCTGGTGGCGACCGGGAAGACGTGGCAGCGGGGCATCGGTCAGGCCGAATTCATCCTGGTAGACCATACGGCCGAATTCTTCATGGGCGGAAAAATCCTGCCCATAGATTGATGCCGGGCAACCAAGACGCTCAGCCGTGGAAACGAGGGTATCCAGCGCCGCATCATACTGCTGATGACCAATGACGACAGGGGAACCCGACTTCATGATGCCGGCCTTTTCAGCGGCAATCAATTCCACCCGGTCGCCGAGATAGGCCTGATGATCGAGCGATATCGGCATGATAACGGAAACGGCCGGGTTGTTGATCACATTGGTCGCATCGAAGCGCCCACCGAGCCCAACCTCGACCACGGCAGCATCTGCCGGATGCTCCGCGAAGAGCAGAAACATCGCGGCGGTCAGAATTTCGAAAACCGTTATCATCTGGCCGCCGTTGGCAGCTTCGATGCGGCGCAGCGCATCCGCAAAGACGGCATCATCGACATAACGGCCTTTTTCGCCGGAAACGCCGATGCGATAACGTTCATGCCAGTTCACGAGATGCGGAGAGGTGTGAACGTGCACGGAAAGTCCTGCCGCCTCCAGTAATGCGCGGCAAAAGGCCGTAACCGAACCCTTGCCGTTGGTGCCTGCGACATGAATAACCGGCGGCAACCTTTTCTGAGGGCTGCCTAGTTTTTCCAGAAGACGGGAAATTCTGTCCAGTGAAAGATCAAAACCCTTGGGGTGAAGCTGCATCAGCTTTTCGATGATCTGTTCGGCCTCGCCGATTGCGGGCTTCGTCATATCTTCTGTTCGCCTTTCAGGCGTTGTATTGGCCATTTGTCCGCCGCACCCGAGATGAAATCATGCAACGTGTAACGTCATCCCGAAGGCGCTTCCCGCCTCCGGGCGACATATTTTTCCGTCAGGCCGAAGCCGCAAGCGGAATGACCGCGTTTGCTTCTGCCGGAGCCTTCGTCATGATCTTGAGAAGGCTTGCCAGCGTATCGGGAATTTCGCGGCGATCGATCACCATATCCACCATGCCGTGCTCCAGCAGGTATTCCGATGTCTGGAAGCCTTCAGGCAGCTTTTCGCGAATGGTCTGTTCGATCACGCGCTTGCCCGCAAAGCAGATTTCGGCGCCCGGCTCGGCGATATGCACGTCGCCCAGCATGGCGTAGGAAGCAGTGACACCACCCGTCGTCGGGTTCGTCAGAACCACGATGTAGGGCATGCCTGCTTCTTTCAGCATGTTGACAGCAACCGTGGTGCGCGGCAGCTGCATCAGTGACAGAATGCCTTCCTGCATACGGGCGCCACCGGAGGCCGGGAACATGACCAGCGGGCAACGCTCGGAAATGGCGCGCTCGAACGCCTTGACGATGGCTTCGCCGGCCGCGATGCCGAGAGAACCGCCCATGAACTGGAATTCATGCACAACGGCAACGATCTTCAGGCCTTTCAGGAGGCCAACGCCGGCAAGGATAGTATCTTCCTGCTCGGTCTTCGTGCGGCTGTCGCGCAGACGATCGGTATATTTCTTGGAATCGCGGAACTTCAGCGGATCCTGCGCCACCTTCGGCTGCGGCAAGGCCTCATAGACGCCACCATCGAAAAGATCGACGAGACGCGCCTTTGCCGGCATCTTCATGTGGTAACCGGAAGCGGGAATGACCCACTTGTTATCTTCCAGATCCTTGTGGAAGACCATCTCGCCCGTTTCCGGGCACTTGATCCACAGGTTCTCAGGAACCTCCGGGCGGCGGCCAAGCATGGAATTGATCCGGGGCCGTACGTAATTGGTGATCCAGTTCAACTGACTACTCCTGACTGGGCCGCGCGCTTATTCCGCAGCGGCAAGGCGCGACGCACGCACGCCCGTTGAAAGTCCTTTTACCAGCGTCGTGACGGATGGCACGGTATCGGCGGTTGCCTGCCCGTCCTTCGTCAGACTGCCGGCAATCTGGTTGACGATGGCCGAACCGACCACCACGCCATCCGCCACGGCACCGATCGCTTTGGCATGATCGGCCGTCTTGACACCAAAACCGACGCAAACCGGCAGTTCCGTATGCGCCTTGATACGACCGACCGCGCCTGAGATCAACGAAGGATCGGGCAGTGCGGAACCGGTAATACCGTTCATCGATACGTAATAAACGAAACCTGAGGTATTTTTAAGAACGGTCGGCAAGCGCTTGCCATCCGTCGTCGGCGTGGCGAGACGGATGAAATTCACGCCGCGCGCCAAGGCGGGGACGCAGAGCTCATCATCCATTTCAGGCGGCAGATCGACCACGATCAGACCATCGACGCCAGCCGCCAGCGCATCGTCAAGAAATTTGTCGACGCCGTAGATGTAGATCGGATTGTAATATCCCATCATCACGATCGGGGTCGCGTCGTCTTCCTTGCGGAACTCGCGGGCGAGATCGAGCGTGGTTTTCAGCGTCTGGCCGCCTTTCAGCGCGCGCTGTCCTGCCAGCTGGATCGCCGGGCCATCCGCCATCGGGTCGGAAAACGGCATGCCGAGCTCGATAACGTCGGCGCCTGCTTCCGGCAGGGCCTTCATGATGCCGAGCGAGGTTTCGAAATCCGGGTCGCCGCCCATGAAATAGGTAATCAGAGCCGGGCGGTTTTCAGCGCGCAGATCGGCAAAGCGCTTGTCCATACGTGCAGTCATGGTCTTACATTTCCATTCCGAGGAACTTGCTGACGGTGTGGACATCCTTGTCCCCACGACCCGAAAGATTCATCAGGATGATCTCATCCTTGCCCATCTTCGGTGCGCGCTTGATGACTTCCGCCAGCGCGTGGCTTGGCTCCAGAGCGGGAATGATGCCTTCGAGGCGCGTCAGCATCTGGAAGGCGTCCAGCGCCTCATGGTCCATGATCGGTACATATTCCACGCGGCCGATATCGTTCAGCCAGGAATGCTCAGGGCCGATACCGGGATAATCGAGACCTGCGGAGATGGAATGGCCTTCCTTGATCTGGCCATCCGCGTCCTGAAGCAGGTAGGTGCGGTTTCCGTGCAGAACCCCCGGCGAACCGGCCGTGATCGAAGCGCAATGCTCCTCGCCCGAAAGACCCCTGCCGCCAGCCTCGACGCCGACGATACGGACACTCTTGTCATCAAGGAAAGGATGGAAGATGCCGATGGCATTCGAGCCACCGCCAACAGCCGCAATGACCATATCCGGAAGACGGCCCTCCGCCTCCAGCATCTGTGCCTTTGCTTCCTCACCGATGACGGCCTGGAAATCGCGAACCATTTCCGGATAGGGATGCGGGCCGGCAGCCGTGCCGATCAGGTAATAGGTGTCATCGACATTGGTGACCCAGTCGCGCAGCGCCTCGTTCATGGCATCTTTCAGAGTGCCGTGGCCGGCCGTTACCGGCTTTACCTCAGCGCCCAGAAGCTTCATGCGGAAAACATTCGGCGCCTGACGGGCAACATCCGTCGCGCCCATATAAACGACGCAGGGCAGGCCGAAGCGTGCGGCGACGGTCGCCGAGGCAACACCGTGCTGGCCGGCACCGGTTTCGGCAATGATACGGGTCTTGCCCATACGCTTGGCAAGCAGGATCTGGCCAAGGCAATTGTTGATCTTGTGCGAGCCGGTGTGATTCAGCTCTTCGCGCTTGAAATAGATCTTGGCGCCGCCCAGTTCGGCCGTCAGGCGTTCCGCGAAATAAAGCGGGCTCGGGCGGCCAGTGTAATGAGCGCCGAGATATTTGAGTTCTGCCTGAAATTCGGGATCGGTCTTTGCCTTCTCCCACTCCGCCTGCAAATCCAGAATAAGCGGCATCAGCGTTTCGGCAACGAAGCGGCCTCCGTAAATGCCAAAACGGCCGTCCTCATCGGGACCGGCGCGGAAAGAATTGGGTGTTGGCGCGTCGTTCACTTCAAGCTCCCTTTGGGCCTTTCGACCAATCATTCACCACATCGAAGAATGCATCAATCATCGCAAGATCCTTGACGCCCGGCGCGCTCTCCACACCGGACGACAAATCCAGTCCGCCAGCTCCGGTTTCGGCCAGAGCCTCCGCGACATTGTCCTTGTTCAATCCCCCGGAAAGCATGTAATCGATACTTCCGTCAAGAGAGCGCAGGATGGTCCAGTCGAAGGTTACTCCGTTGCCGCCCGGCAAATCGGAACCCGCAGGCGCCTTGGCATCCAGCAGGAAACGGTCGGCTATACCTATATAGGGATCAATCTTGGCAAGATCAGCGGCGTCGCGAACGGAAAGCGCCTTCATTACCGGAAGTCCGTAGAGTGCTTTGATGTTCAGCACCCTCTCCGGGCTTTCACTGCCGTGCAATTGCAGAATATCCGGTCTCAGCAGATCGACGATCTCGTCTAGATCATCATTGTCGGCATTGACGGTAACGGCGACAACCTTTGCGGCGCCACGGGCGGCTTCTGCCAGCCTGCCGGCGATATCGGGCTCGATGTTGCGGGGGCTCTTTTCAAAGAAAATAAAGCCGACATGGGAGGCGCCGCGCCTGACGGCACGCTCCAGCGCTTCCGGTGTCTTCAATCCGCAAATCTTGATATCCGGTTTCATACCCGCGACCTGACACGAAATGCGACAAGAGTCGAGCCAAATCGCACCCGTTTTCCATGGAATGTTTCACGTGAATCCAGATGGCGATGCACGTCTCCACTTTCAATCAAAATCGATGGCGTGGAG
This sequence comes from Agrobacterium sp. 6Ca8, assembly GCF_055382765.1. Taxonomy (NCBI): domain Bacteria; kingdom Pseudomonadati; phylum Pseudomonadota; class Alphaproteobacteria; order Hyphomicrobiales; family Rhizobiaceae; genus Agrobacterium; species Agrobacterium sp. 6Ca8. Next base: position 2,617,000 of record NZ_AP026433.1, on the reverse strand, counting down.
TTTAGAGCCGTGACGTTTCAGCCATTCCTTGGCTTCCTGCGTATGCGGGCAGAGTTTTTCGCACAGGGCCCAGAATTTCGGGCCGTGGTTCATTTCCCGCAGATGCGCAACCTCGTGGGCTGCGAGATAATCGATGACCTTTTCCGGAGCCATGACGATACGCCACGAGAAACTCAGATTTCCATCATGGGAACACGAACCCCAGCGGCTGCGGGTGTCCTTCATGCTGATGGATCGCACGGGCTTTCCGGCCGCGCTCGCGTGAACCGCAACAAGCCTCTCCAGATCAGCCTTCGCTTCCTTTTTCAAAAACATGGCCACCCGTCTGCGCAGGTGTTCGGGCGCTCCGCTGACTTTCAAGACCGCCGTGCCGTCCTCGTCTTTGGAGATATGAGTCAGGCCACGCAGGCTGCCAGTGTGATGGATGCGATGGGATACGCCGCGAATATCAACCGACGCACCATGACGCAAACCGTCATCTGGGCTGATTTTCGAAAGCTTGCCTTCAATCCAGCCCTGATGCCTTTCGAGAAAATCATCCACCTGGCCATGGTGAAGCCCCATCGGGATCGTCAGCTTCAGGGCCCGGCCGCCGGGTTCGATGCGCAAGGTGATGCGCGTGGCGCGCGGGTTTTCCTTCACCGTAATGGGCACATGACGGCCAGCCACCTCGACGGTGCGCTGGCTGGGCGCTACCTTTTTCGGCGACGGCGACTTCACGGATTTTCTGAGGAACGAAAACATGGACTGTTCATAGCCGATTCGACACCGGCTTGGCCACGCAAATGCGCGGCATCGCCTGGCTTCCAGCGCTAGACAATCTGGTTCTTGCGGATGAATTCCACCATGCGCGGCACAATCTCCTTGCGGAAACGCGACCCGTTGAAAACGCCGTAGTGACCGACGTCGGGCTGCATGTAGTGCGCACGCTTTTCATCGGGGATGTTCCGGCAAAGATCGTGCGCGGCTTTGGTCTGGCCCACACCGGAAATATCGTCGTTTTCGCCTTCCACGGTGAACAGCGCGACGTTACGAATGGCAGCGGGACCGACCGCCCTGCCCCTATGCTGCATGTTTCCCTTGGGAAGCGCGTGTTCGATGAAGACGGTTTCCACTGTCTGCAGGTAGAACTCCGCCGTCAAATCCATCACGGCCAGATATTCATCGTAAAAATCGCGATGCTTCTCAGCGGAATCGCCGTCGTTCTTGACGAGGTTCAGGTAGAAATCCTTGTGTGCCGTCATGTGCTTGTCGAGGTTCATGGACATGAAGCCGGATAATTGCAGGAAGCCGGGATAGACATTCCGGCCAAAAGCCGGCTGCGGCCACGGTACCTGCATGACGACGTTGTCGCGGAACCATTCGATTGGCTTGGCCGTGGCCAGACCGTTGACGGCTGTGGGATTGATGCGCGTATCGATCGGACCGCCCATCAGCGTCATGGATGCAGGCGCGAAACCGTCACCATCGGCTTCCATCAGGGACACTGCGGCCAGAACCGGAACCGAGGGCTGACAAACAGCGACCACATGGGCGCCGGGCCCGATCTCGCGCAGCATATCGATGACGTAGCTGATGTAATCGTCGAGATCGAATGTCCCTTCGGTGACTGGCACCATGCGGGCATCGATCCAATCGGTGATATAGATATCCGCCGATGGCAGCAGCGCCTCGACCGTTCCCCGCAGCAATGTGGCGTAGTGGCCTGACATAGGCGCCACCAGCAGCACCTTCGGATCTGGTTTGCGGGCCGCATCGAGTTCTTTTTTGAAATGAACGAGATTGCAGAAGGGACGCGACCAGATGATCTCTTCAGTGACGGCAACGGTCCGGTCATCGACGGTGGTAGTCGCCAAACCGAACTCCGGCTTGATGTAACGGCGCGTCAGGCGCTCGAATACCTCAAAGCCTGCATCGAGGCTTCGCCCGAAGGCGGTGCTGGAAAGCGGGTTCAAAGGATTGCTGCATGCCTGGCGCATCATATCGGCACCGGCGCGCAGTGGCGCCATCGCCGCATGGTTCATTTCATAGAGGTGGTAGAACACTGATTACGCCTCCTCGCGGATCAAGCTCTTTTTTTGACCATAGCAGCTTTTCGCAACTGCACAAAATCGAAGGCGCCGGTGGTTTCCCTCCGGCGCCTCAATTTCAGTTGAACGTTTGTTGATAATCAGATGTCGGCAACGAAGGTCTGTTTCTGGGAACCGAGGCCTTCAATGCCGAGTTCAACGACATCGCCGGTCTTGAGGTAACGCGGGGGCTTCTGGCCCATGCCGACGCCCGGAGGCGTGCCGGTGGAAATGACGTCGCCGGGATGCAGAGACATGAACTGGCTGAGATAGGAAACGACATGCGCGACGCCGTAAACCATGGTCTTGCTGGAGCCGTCCTGCATTGTCTGGCCGTTGACCTTCAGCCACATTCCGAGGTTCTGCGGATCGGTGATTTCGTCCTTCGTGACCAGCCAGGGGCCGATCGGACCGAAGGTGTCGCAGGATTTACCCTTGGTCCACTGTCCGGCACGCTCAGTCTGGAACGCGCGCTCAGAAACATCGTGCGAAACGCAATAACCGGCGACGTAGTCGAGAGCATCGGCCTCAGATACATATTTCGCGGTCTTGCCGATAACGACGCCGAGTTCGACTTCCCAGTCGGTCTTCTCAGAACCGCGCGGAATGACAACGTTATCGTTCGGACCGACGATTGCCGAGGTCGCCTTCATGAAAATGACCGGTTCCGGCGGTACGGTCGCACCGGTTTCAGCGGCGTGGTCAGAGAAATTAAGGCCGATGCAGATGAATTTTCCGGTTCCGGCAACACAAGCGCCAATGCGCTCTTCGGAGATCACGGGAAGAGTGCCGAGGTCGATGGCGGCAATCTTCTTCAGGCCTTCCGGAGAAATGGCTTCACCGCCGATGTCTTTGACATGAGCAGACAAATCGCGGACTTTTCCTTCCGCGTCGAGGATCGCAGGTTTTTCCTGGCCAGGCTGGCCAACGCGCATCAATTTCATGGAACTCTCTCCCGGTTGTCAGACAAGGTGATGCATATATGAACGATACATTCATACTTGTCACCCCTTGACTGCTTCGACTTTCGAAAAATACCTTTTCCCTCCCGACAATCAAAAGGACACGCCCGTGACGAACAGCAATTCCCGGCAATCCGAATATCCAGTCGATCCACTCTTCCTCGATCGGTGGTCTCCTCGCGCATTCGATGGAGATGCGATGCCAAACGAGCATCTGCTGACCATTCTCGATGCCGCGCATTGGGCGCCATCGGCATCCAACCAGCAACCGTGGCGGTTTGTCTACGCGCACAAGGATAGCGAGGATTGGCCGCTCTTCGTGGAACTGCTGATGGAAGGAAACCAGCGCTGGGCAAAAAATGCCTCAGTGCTGCTCTTCGTCCTTTCCCGCGACCACAATATTTCACGAGAGGGTGAGAAAAAGCCTTCAGCGACCCATTCCTTCGATGCCGGTGCGGCATGGTTTTCACTTGCCATGCAGGCGCATCTGCTCGGTTACCACGCCCATGGCATGGCAGGCATATTTAAAGACCAGATCGTGGAAAAGCTTGATGTTCCGGATGGATATAAGGTGGAGGCCGCAGTTGCCATCGGCACATTGACCGACAAGGCTGTTCTTCCTGACGATCTGGCAGAACGGGAAGTGCCCAGCAAGCGCCTCCCCCTTTCGGACGTAGCTTTCAAGGGGCGGTTCACCGGCAAGGCTGATTGATATCCTACAACACAGATGACAAAAGGCCCGGCGGAAATTGACCGCCGGGCCTTTCGTTAAAGTTTCGTTTCACGTGAATCGTCACGCGAGACGTCCCACAGGATTAAATGTCGAGATTGGCAACGCTGAGCGCATTTTCCTGAATGAAGTCGCGGCGCGGTTCCACCTCATCGCCCATCAGGCGCGAAAACAGACCATCGGCATCCGTGGCATCGTTGACCTTGACCTGCAGCAGCGAACGTACATTGGCGTCGAGTGTGGTTTCCCACAGCTGCTCGGCGTTCATTTCACCGAGACCCTTGTAACGCTGCATGGAAAGACCCTTGCGGCCGGCGGCGAAAATAGCATCCAGAAGCGCACGCGGTCCGGCCAGTTCCATAGTGCCGTCCTTGCGTTGCAGAACCGGCGGAGTGACGTAAATATCGCGCGTGCGGGCCGCGAGCTGATCGATATGACGGGCATCGACCGAACCGATCAGGCCCATATCGAGCGTCGAGATTTCCTTGACACCGCGTACCATGCGCTCGAAGCGCAAGCCGCCATCTTCCAGCACCATGCCGGACCAGCCGCGTTCGGTTTCTTCCGCGATCATGTCCAGACGCCGGGCCACTTCGGCGACGGTTTCCTGGGCACGGGCAGCATCGGCCGAAAGCTCGGGGTTCAGGGCGCCGGCAATGGCGGCCTGTTCCACGATGGAGCGACTGTAGCGGGAATGCAGACCGTCGATCAGCGTGCGCATGCGCACCGCATCGAGAATGACCTCACGAAGGTCAGCGCCGATGCGTACTTCGCCGGAGCCGAGCGTCAGCGACGTATCCTCGATGCCCATTGAGATCAGATATTCTTCCAGCGCCTTCTCATCCTTGAGGTACTGCACGGATTTGCCGCGCGTCACCTTATAAAGCGGCGGCTGGGCGATATAGAGATGGCCACGCTCGATCAGTTCCGGCATCTGGCGGAAGAAGAAGGTCAACAGCAGGGTACGAATGTGGGCGCCGTCGACGTCGGCATCCGTCATGATGATGATCTTGTGGTAGCGCAGCTTGTCAGCGTTGAATTCGTCCTTGCCGATCGACGTGCCGAGCGCGGTGATCAGCGTGCCGATTTCCTGGCTGGACAGCATCTTGTCGAAACGGGCGCGCTCAACGTTCAGGATCTTACCACGTAGTGGCAGGATGGCCTGCGTTTCGCGCGAGCGGCCCTGCTTGGCCGAACCGCCTGCGGAGTCACCCTCGACGAGGAAGAGTTCGGATTTCGCCGGATCGCGTTCGGAACAATCGGCGAGCTTGCCGGGCAGAGAGGCGATATCGAGCGCACCCTTGCGGCGCGTCAGTTCGCGCGCCTTGCGAGCGGCTTCACGGGCAATGGCCGCTTCCACCACCTTGCCGACAAGGATCTTGGCGTCGGACGGATGTTCCTCGAGCCAGGTGGACAGGGCCTCATTGACGAGACTTTCCACGACAGGGCGCACTTCAGACGAAACGAGCTTGTCCTTCGTCTGCGAAGAAAACTTGGGGTCGGGAACCTTGACGGAAAGAATTGCCGTCAGTCCTTCTCGGCAGTCCTCACCCTGCAAGCTGACCTTTTCCCTTTTCATGATGCCGGAAGTCTCGGCATAGGATGTCATCTGACGCGTAAGCGCCGCGCGGAAGCCAGCCATATGGGTGCCGCCGTCGCGCTGGGGAATGTTGTTGGTGAAGCAGAGCACATTTTCATGGTAGCTGTCGTTCCACCAGAGCGCGACCTCAACCGTGATGCCGTCCTTTTCGCCATGAATGGCCACCGGCTTGTCCACCAGCGGTTTCTTGGCCCGGTCGAGATAACGCACGAAGGCTTCAAGACCGCCATCGTAGAGCAACTCTTCCTGCTTGATATCAGAATGACGCTTGTCGGTGAGCACGATACGAACACCGGAATTCAAAAACGCCAGTTCGCGCAGGCGATGCTCCAGCGTACCAAAATCATAATCCGTCATGGTGAAGGTGTCGGGGCTCGCCAGGAAGGTGACTTCCGTACCGGAGCGGCCTTCATATTCGCCAATGACGGAGAGCGGAGCATCGGCAACCCCATGGGTGAAGCCGATTTCGTGCAGCTTGCCATTGCGGCGGATTCTGAGCTTCAGCCAAACCGAGAGCGCATTTACGACCGAAACGCCCACGCCATGCAGACCGCCGGAAACCTTGTAGGAGTTCTGGTCGAATTTTCCGCCCGCATGAAGCTGGGTCATGATGACTTCCGCGGCGGAAACGCCTTCGGAAGAATGGATATCAGTCGGAATGCCGCGTCCGTTGTCCGTTACCGTCACCGAACCATCGGCGTTGAGCGTCACCGTCACCAGATCGGCATGACCCGCAAGCGCCTCGTCGATGGCGTTGTCGACCACCTCGTAGACCATGTGATGCAGACCGGAGCCGTCATCGGTATCGCCGATATACATGCCGGGCCGTTTGCGCACAGCATCAAGACCCTTCAGGACCTTGATCGAATCGGCTCCGTATTCAGTGTTGGCGCCGACTTCGCTTGACGATGTTTCGGTCATAAGTACTCTTTCCAAAATTTCCTGGCCAAGTTTTCAGTGAGAAGGCCTGAAGCCCGCGAATCACTCAAATCCGACATACGACTATAGAAATTCTACACTCAATCCCAAAGGCCACATGCCTCAGAACGCTGCATAAAGCAGGGGATAGAGGGGTTTCAATCGCAAGAACGGCTTTTTTGTAGCACCGCTGACAGTTCCTCTATCACACTCAGCGGCAGCTTGCGAATATCCCGCGCCAGCCGATTGGCAAAAGCCGTATATTGCGGCGGCAGACCGACCGTGTCGATCGCCACCTTGGGGTCGGAGGAGCCGGCGAGAAAGAACAATTCCTCCGCCTCATCCCAGATGATGTTGAAATATCCGGCGATGCGCTGGAGGAGATCGAAGCTCGGTTTGCCGCGTTTGCCGTGCTCCAGTGCCGAGAGATAAGCGGGGGAAACGCCGATTGCCGCTGCCATCTCCTTCTGAGTCACGCCCTTGCGCTCACGAAGCAGCCGCACGGCTTCTGCAAAGGGCGTCATGATTTTTCACCCTTGCGGCGCGCCAAACGGACATAGAGAGCGCCATCGCCGCCGTGATTGGCGGATGCATCCTCATAGGATGAAATCAAGTAACGATATTCCGGTTTGGCGAACCACATGGGCACGGCCCTTTTCAGCGCACCATCGCTGCCGATGGAGCGACCCTTGCCGGTGATGACGAGCACGTGCCGGAGGCCCCGTTCGTGCGCCCGCAATAGAAAGTCGAGCAGAACCGCATGGGCTTCGCTCTGAAACATGCCATGCAGATCGATACGGCCTTCCAGCGGCAACCGCCCGCGCGTCAACTTGCGCTTAACCGGCTTTTCCATCGGTTGATGAATTTTTGGCTTCTTGTCCGGCGTAAAGGGCGAAACGTCCACCGGCTCCGCGAGCATCCTTGGGAAGACGGCGTTTGCCGTTTGCGGGACGACAGGTTCCGCCGCGGCTTCCTCGATATCGTCGAAAGCCAGCAAATCCTCCAGCCTGCCGGAGATGGGTCTGGCTGTTCTTGCGACCTTACCCCACAGAATGCGTTCTTCCTTGCCAAGCTTTCGACTGCCCTTCATCGCCGATACCTTTTCGCAGCAACATGCGGCAAAAGCATATAGAAATCGGCGTCGTTGCGCACCGTGCCTGCAAGTTCCCCGGCTTCGAAACCCGAGCCGGTGAAAATGTCGCCGCGTGCCGGGCCAACGATGGCCGAGCCAGTATCGAGCGCCAGCATTAACCGCGCGAAGGGCTTGCCATTATCCAGGTGGGTCAATGACGGCGCATGGATAAAGAAGGGAAAACCGAAGGTGTGGATGAGCCTGTCCACCGCAAGCGCCCGCCCGGCGACCAGCGGCACCTTGGCGGCGGCGATCGGTCCCATATCCAGGCCGGCAACATCAGCCTCCCGGAAAAAAATATAGGAGCGATTATGCCATAGCACCCCATCCACCTCGTCCGGATGGTCGGCGAGCCATTTGCGAATTGTCTGCATCGAGATCGTTTTCGGATCCAGTTCCCCACGATCCAGAAGCAACCGGCCGATCGGCGAGAACGGATGCCCGGCCTTGGCGGCATAGGTGATGCGTTTCACCTCTCCATCAGGAAACAGAAGACGGGCAGCACCCTGAACGTGGACGAAAAACAGATCGACCTTCGATCTCGCCCAGGCAATCTCAAGCCCCCTGCCCTGCAGATATCCTTCGTCGATCGCGCGGCGATCGGGAAAATAGGAAATGCCGTCCTCGCCCTCTCTGCCAAAAGCATAGGACGGATCAAAACCGCTCGGGCGATTTTCGTCATCGATATCCACCAGCTCCGGTGGGCGGCGGTAGACCGGATACTTCCAGACATCGTCGCGGACTGACGATACCTCAAGCTCCGGTTCATAAAAGGCAGTTACAAAACCGCGTTTTCCGCCGGGTGGTGAAATTTTGAAAGGTACACAATTCGTCTCGAAAAACCGGCGGGCCTGCTGGGGGCTATCCGCTTGTTCCTCATCGGCCAGTTCCAGAAGCGAGGCCAGTTCGCCGGCGGTGAGACCCAGCGCGCCGGTCCTGTAGGGTTTTGAATTCCGAAGATGTGACAGGATCGTCCGCATCGCCGGAAACAGCTTACGCGGATCGTCGTCCTGCCATCCCGGCAGATCACCGAAAGAAACTTCTTCGAACGAAAAGGGCGTGTTCATTGCTCGGATTCAGTGGCGATCAGCTTCCAGTTGGGATCGCGCGAGCGGACATCACGCGAGAAGGTCCAGATGTCGTCCACTTCCGCAACCGCATCGGGATCGCCGTCCACCAGCTTGCCATCCTTGTCATAGGTGGCCGAAATCAGCTGGCTGACTATTCTGAGCGTGATCTGCTCTTCGGAATCGCGGATACCGGCCTGGGTTATATCGGCCTTCTCTATTCCCACGAAAGTGGACTTGACCACCTCGCCGCGACTTTCCCGCTCGGAAATGGCCGCCTCGAACCCGTCGAAAACTTCCTTCGACAGAAGGTTCTTCAGCGTCTTGCGGTCACCATCGGCAAAACCCATGACGATCATCTCATAGGCCATGCGGGCGCCGTTCAGGAATTCCTTGGGGCGGAAGGTCGGGTCCTTGGTCATCAGCTCGCGCAGGGATGTATTCAAGGCAGTATCGACGGGTGCCAGAGCATCCGCCTCGGCAAAGCGGTTTTCGTCCTCCGCCTCAGAGCGTTTGGGCAGGGTCACGACCTTGTTATCGTCCGTGACGGGGCCTTTCGCGACATCGCGCGGCGTGTAAGGGTCGAATGGCGGCTTCTCATTGCCGGTTCGGCGACCAAGAACGCTGCGCAGCTGAAGAAAGATCAGCACCGCTGCAACGAGAAAAAACAATGTGATAAAGTCGCTAAAGCCCATCTTTTACCAAAACCGCCATTTAAATTCAAAAACCTGAACATCATATAGTCTGCATCTTATCATCATTCAAATGTGCAGATTCAATCATCGGTGTTCTCGGGAACCGGCAATCTGCCAGAGATGCACACGCAAGGCTAGAAGATGCGTTTTTCCTTTCTCCCCATTGTCATCCTGATGATGCCAATCCTGGAAATTGCCGGTTTCATCATCGTCGGCAAGACAATCGGTCTGTGGCTGACATTGGCGCTCGTCCTGTTCACGTCGTTTCTGGGGTTGCTGATCCTGCGGCTCGGCGGCATCGGCATGGTGAGAAATCTTCAGGCCGCAGGGCGCACCGGCGCCCAGCCTGCCGATGAGCTGGTCAATGGCGCCATGCGCGTCGTGGCGGGCATCCTGCTGTTCATCCCGGGTTTCATCACCGATATACTCGGTCTCCTGCTTCTGTCGAAAACGGTGAGACGTTTTTTCTGGAAGATCCTCGGACCTCGCGTCGTCGTGGCCGGTTCTTTTCGCCAGTCGGGTCAACCCGGCGGCCATACCGGCCCGCAACCCGGTGACTTTTCCGGGTTCAGCAATGGTCAGGGAAATAAGGGTAGCTCCAAGGTCGTGGACCTCGACGAAGAGGAGTTTCACCGCGAAGGGCCCAAGGATTCTCCCTGGTCCCAAAAGCCGGATGATCGCAACCTGCCCAAACCCTGAAGCACGGCAAAGGGTTAGAGAGGCGAGAGCACGAGGGTTGTAAGGCTCAAGTCGAAATGATAGACCGCCTTCCACGAAATCACGCCGCGAGGAAACGTAATGACCGCTGAAAATGGCGCACAGGGCGCAGTTAGTCCTTCCCTCAACATTCTTACCCAGTACATCAAGGATCTTTCTTTCGAAAATCCGGGTGCTCCTCGTTCGCTTCAGGCTCGTGACAATGCGCCGTCGATCAACATCAATGTCAATGTCAACGCAAACCCGATTTCGGGTTCGGATTTCGACGTTGTGCTGACGCTGAATGCCGAAGCCAAGGATGGCGACAAGGTTCTGTTTGCAGCCGAGCTGGTTTATGGCGGCGTGTTCCGCATTGCCGGTTTCCCGCAGGAACATATGCTGCCGGTGCTGTTCATTGAGTGCCCGCGCCTGCTGTTCCCCTTCGCACGCCAGATCATCGCCGATGTCACCCGCAATGGTGGCTTCCCGCCGCTGATGATCGATCCGATCGATTTCGCGCAGATGTTTTCGCAGCGCGTTGCCGAGGAACAGGCCAGAGCCAAGGTTCAGGCCGTACCGAACTGAATTGTACGCGACGCCGCTCTTTTTAGAGTTCAGAAAAAACAAAACCCGGGTTCATCGCCCGGGTTTTTTATTTGACGGTTCTCGTCATTTTTCAACGGCGCATCTAAGCGCCAGGCGCACTTAATTCTGGTAACGGTTCCAGATCGCCTTGTCGCCCATACCGAGAACGAGCTTGCCGTGCGCCGCGATGGTCTCCGCATCCAGTCTTGATGGTAGAGGATGCGGCCTTTGCAACGGCTCATTCGGGACATCATCATCCTCGATAGTGACCGCTTGCTGTTTGGAGCCGGAACCGAAACCGAGCGCTGTCTGGCGCCCACCAATCATTTCTATGTAGACTTCGGCGAGCAGTTCGGAGTCGAGAAGCGCGCCGTGTTTGGTGCGGTGGGAGTTGTCGATCCCGTAACGCCGGCAAAGTGCGTCGAGGGAATTCGGACCCATCGGGTGCTTGCGGCGTGCAAGCGAAAGCGTATCCGTCACCAATTCAGATGAGACCGGCGCAATGCCGAGGCGGGCAAATTCCGCATTGATGAAACCCATGTCGAATGTCGCATTATGCGCCACCCAGCGGGCACCTTCAAAAAACTCGCGGATTTCGTCGACGACTTCGGCGAATTTCGGCTTGTCTTTCAGGAAGTCGTCGGTGATGCCGTGCACCGCAAGCGCGTCCGGGTGAACCTTGCGATCTTCCGGGTTGATATAAATATGCAATGTGCGGCCGGTCGGAAAATGGTTGTTGAGCTCGATTCCGCCGATTTCGATCACGCGGTCCAGTTTCGATTCAAGGCCTGTGGTTTCCGTATCGAAAATGATCTCACGCATTTTTCTCTCCGTTGCCCGAACCGGCACTTAGTCTCTGCAGAATTTCTCTTACCTGATCCCGTGCAGCTTCGACACCATTTCCGCTATCGATGATAAAATCGGCCCGCCGGCGCTTTTCGGCATCGGGCATTTGCCGGGCCAATATCATTTCGAATTTCTCTTCCGTCATGCCGGGACGGGACAAAACCCGCTGGCGCTGTATTTCCGGCGCGCAACTAACAACGACTATTTTATCGACCCTCGTTTCCGCGCCGGTTTCAAACAGCAGCGGGATATCGAGAACGGCGAAATTTTGACTTTCCTCTCTCGCCTTACGGAGAAAAGCTTCCTGTCTTTCACGAACAAGCGGATGGACGATTGCTTCCAGCTTGCTAAAATTAGCCGGATTCTCCCTGAGGATGTTACCGAGTTCAAGACGGTCGACCCTGCCGGAAATGGTCGTGCCCGGAAAGGCGGCTTCGATCATCGGCACGGCATCTGCAGAATAGAGGTCGTGCACAACCGCATCAGAATCGAGAACCGGTATCCCTTCCGCGGCAAACAGTTTCGCCGTGGTCGTTTTTCCCATTCCGATCGAGCCGGTGAGACCGATGACGATCATCAATGTTTCTCCATATCCTCAATGATGAGGGAACGAAGAGTGTCATCAACTTCCGGCGTTTTGCCGAACCATTTTTTAAAGCCGGGTTTTGCCTGATGAAGAAGCATGCCAAGCCCATCGACCGTCGCAATACCCTGCGTCTGCGCCATCTGGAGGATGGGGGTTCTCAACGGCACATAGACGATATCGGTTACAACAGCACTTGCAGCGAGCGGCGAAAAATCAATCTCGGGCGCTTCCGTTCCGTCCATACCCAGCGATGTCGTGTTCACAAACAACCCGGCGTCCTGCATGACTTCATGAAGCGCGCCCTGAGGATGAGAAAAAACCCGTGCACCGAAACGGTCGGCCATTTCACGGGCACGTTCGACCGTGCGGTTCAGGACATGGATTTCGGCAATACCGCGGTCCCGCAGCGACTGAACGACGGCCCTGCTTGCACCGCCGGCTCCGAACACGACCGCCCGGTCGGTTTTCTCCCATCCGGGATGGCGCTCATCGAGATTGGAAACGAAGCCATAGCCATCCGTGTTGGTGGCATGCAGCCTGCCCTCTTCCATCCAGACGGTATTGGCTGCACCCAGTTCCTCCGCCAGCTCGTCGGGACTATCCGCCAACTTAAAGGCCGCTTCCTTGTGCGGAATGGTGACATTGCCACCCACCGCTACACCAGGACCCTGTTCCTTTAGTGCCGTGATGAAATCGGGGAAGTAACCGGGGGCAACCTCAATGGCCTTATAGGAGCCGGGTATCCCGAATTTCTTCAGCCAGTAGGAATGGATGATCGGCGAGCGCGAGTGCTTGATCGGATAACCGACAACGAAGGCATTTATAGTTAATGTTTCACGTGAATCAGCCATCGATGACATCCATGTCGCGCAGTTTCATTAAGAGAGGCAGAAGCGGCAGGCCAAGAATGGTGAAATAATCCCCCTCTATCGAAGTAAATAGCTGGATTCCTTCGCCCTCGAGCTGATAGGCACCGACACTGCTCAAGGCCTTTTCACCCACGCGTTGCAGGTGGCGGGAGACGAATTCGGCGCTCAAAGTTCGCACCGAAAGTTCGGCACTGGAGATCGTCTGCCATACGACATCACCGTCGCGAGCAAGAACGGCTGCACTGTTCAGGCGATGAACCTTGCCGGATAATGAGAGCAGATGTGCTTCGGCTTCGGCCATGGTTTTTGGCTTGTGGTACACCCGGGCACCGAGCGCCATCGTCTGGTCGCATCCAAGAACGAGTGCTTGCGGATGCAGGGCACTTACCGCAAGCGCCTTGGCCCTCGCCAGTTCCAACGCAACCTCTTCCGGCTTTGCGCCATTTTTTTCCAGCTGCTCGTCGAGCGCGCGCTCGTCAATATCCGCCGGGATCGCCGAAAATGTCAGCCCCGCATTGCGCATCAACATCTGACGGGATGCGCTGGACGAGGCGAGGATCAACTCTTGTTTCATTGACTATCTGCTCCGAATGGTGCGATCCGGATTATCGTGTCCTCGGGCGAAGGGCAAGGATTGCCGCGGCCGTTTCCTCTATGGAGCGGCGTGTAACATCGATCAGCGGCCAATTGTTACGGGCACAGAGCGCACGCGCATATTTCAGCTCTTCCATGATGGTAGCGCGATCCGTGTAGCGCCCGCTGTCAAATCCGCCGGTCGTGCCGAGTTCCCGGTTTTCACGTACCTGCGATATGCGGTCCGATGTCGCGACGAGACCAACGATCAAGGGACGGGTGGCGGCATAAAGGCTTTCCGGCAACGGCACGTTTGGAACGACCGGTATATTGGCGGTCTTTATGCCTCTGTTGGCGAGATAGATACTTGTCGGTGTTTTCGACGTTCGACTGATCCCAATGATGACGATATCGGCTTCGTCATAGCTTTCCGGCATTTGCCCGTCATCATGGTCCATCGCAAAATTGAGCGCTTCGATCCGCGCGAAATAATCCGCGTTCAGCGCGTGCTGCGCCCCGACCCGCCGTCTCGAAGGTGCGCCTAGATAGGTCTGGAAAATGCCGATGATCGGTTCGAGCACGTTGACGCAGGGCACCCCGATCGCGTGACAGCGCAAATCCAGGAACTCGGCCAGCTGCTGATCCACGATCGTATAAAGAACGATGCCCGGTTCCTTGTCGATCAGATCCACCACCTGGGCGAGCTGCTTCTGGTTCCTGATCATCGGATAAACATGTTCCACCGGCATCGAAGCGTGGAACTGCGCCGAGACGGCACGACCGGCCGACATGAGAGTCTCTCCGGTTGAGTCCGAAATCAGGTGCAAATGGAAGAAACTTTTTTTGTTCTCCACGCTGTTTTTCTCTCGCTGTTGATAAACCGGGACAAACTTCCGAATTGTTCCGCGGGCCGAGCCGCCTCGTGGATAAAGTGGGTTTTTTCCACAATCCGCAAGTGGCGTCCTTGCTATCAGGCATGCCTGTGAATTGTCTGGAAACTCTGAACTTGTTCAAAACTGTCCACAGATGATCCACAGGCAACGGCTTCAAAGGATATAACTTAAATCTCTGAAAATATTATATAAATATCTATTATCCAATTTATTGCCATGAAGCGATGAAATGCCGTGTTCAGGTCTTGGCGCTTACACCCGACTGCGGCATATCGACTGGAAAGATTTTAATCCTTGCTACTCACCGACTCTAAGAAATAGAAAATCTTTTAAATCTCTTAGATTTTATTTTTTGGAAGTTGGGTGGCATGAGCGAGCGTAAGGTTTTAAAGGTGTTGAACGGGCAGACGGTCACACCTCCGCCCATATGGCTGATGCGGCAGGCAGGGCGTTACCTTCCGGAGTACAGGGAAACGCGAAAGAACGCCGGCAGTTTCCTCGATCTCTGTTATAATCCCGAACTGGCAACCGAAGTGACCCTTCAGCCCATTCGCCGGTTCGGTCTTGATGCAGCTATCCTCTTTTCCGATATTCTGGTGATACCGGATGGGTTTGATCGCAATGTTTCCTTCAGCGAGGGAAAGGGTCCGGCCATGGATCCGATCGACGCGGATGGCATCGACAGGCTGGATGCGAGCAATGTCATTGCGCATCTTTCGCCCGTTTTCGAAACCGTCTCACGCTTGCGCCAGACCTTACCGGATGAGACGACGCTTCTCGGTTTTTGTGGTGCGCCCTGGACGGTTGCAACCTACATGATTGCCGGCCACGGAACACCTGATCAGGCGCCGGCGCGCTTGTTCGGTTATCGGGAGCCGGCAGCCATGGAAAAGCTTCTTGCCTTGCTGGCTGAGGTTTCCGCCGATTACCTTGTGGCGCAGATTGATGCCGGGGCCGATGCGGTGCAGATTTTCGACTCCTGGGCCGGGGTGCTCGGCGAGAAGGAATTCGAGGAATATGCGGTAAAACCCGTCGCCCGTATCATCGCTTCGGTGCGCGCTCGCCGCCCCTCCGCGAAGATCATCGCCTTTGCCAAGGGGGCCGGTTATCTTTTGAAGGATTATCGCCGCAAAACGGGCGCAGACGCCATCGGGCTCGACTGGTCGGTGCCACTCGGTTTCGCAAGGGACTTGCAGAAGGAAGGCCCGGTACAGGGCAATCTGGACCCCATGCTGATGGTGGCGGGTGGCAAGGCTCTGGAGGACGGTATCGACGCTGTGCTGCAGGCTCTGGGCCAGGGCCCGCTGATCTTCAATCTCGGCCATGGCATCACGCCGCAGGCCGATCCGGAAAACGTTGCAAGGCTGGTGCAGCGGGTGCGTGCCGGCGGAGCCGGGGCATGAGCGGCGAGAAGCAGACCTCCGCCCGCTCGGGAAACAGGGCTGCCCTTCGCGCAGGTATGGCGCTGGGTGTCTTTGCCGCTTTTGTCGCTTTGTTGTTTTACGCCGATCCGGCCGATCTCTATCTGTGGATCAAGGCGCTTCATATCATCGCGGTGATTTCCTGGATGGCGGCGATTTTTTACCTGCCGCGCCTGTTCATTTACCACACCGATGCACCCACCGGTTCGCAGCAATCCGAAACCTTCAAGGTGATGGAACAGCGGTTGATCAAGGTCATCATGAACCCGGCGATGATGATCAGCTGGATACTAGGGCTCTATCTCGCATGGTCGGTTTATGGTTTTTCCGGCGGCTGGCTACATGCGAAAATCGCACTGGTGGTGCTTCTAACCATCGCCCACGTCTATTTCACCCGCAGTGCCAAACGGTTCGCCCGGGATGAAAATATCAAGCCTGCCCGTCACTGGCGGTTGATGAACGAGGTTCCGACGGTACTGATGATCCTCATAGTCATACTTGTGGTTGTGAAACCCTTCGGTTAAGAGGTCGCAACGATAAATTTCGCGGAATTCGTGCTTTCCTCTTGCAGTAGCCCTATTCAATCGCTATTTTCGGACCACTCATCTCGTGGCATGTGAATTATTCAGTCATCTGCGGCTTCTCCCTCAGCATCTGATTCGCGAACACGCCCTCCCCCGACATTACATTATCAAACGGTCTTTCCTTCATGGCTGAAATGAAGCTTCAGGAACTTAAGAGCAAATCGCCTACCGACTTGCTAACTTTTGCTGAATCCCTGGAAGTTGAAAATGCGAGCACCATGCGCAAGCAGGAGCTTATGTTCGCAATCCTCAAGGTTCTCGCGAGCCAGGACATCGAAATTATCGGCGAAGGCGTCGTTGAAGTCCTGCAGGACGGTTTCGGTTTTCTACGGTCCGCAAATGCAAATTATCTGCCGGGTCCGGACGATATCTACATTTCGCCCTCGCAAATTCGCCGTTTCTCTCTGAAGACCGGCGATACTGTCGAGGGGCCGATCCGTGGACCGAAGGAAGGCGAACGTTATTTCGCGCTTCTCAAGGTCAACACGATCAATTTTGACGATCCTGAAAAGATCCGTCATAAGGTTCACTTCGATAACCTGACGCCGCTTTATCCGAATGAGCGGTTCAAGATGGAGCTGGAGCTTCCGACATCGAAGGATCTGTCGTCGCGTGTGATCGATCTGGTCGCGCCACTTGGCAAGGGCCAGCGTGGATTGATCGTCGCGCCGCCGCGTACCGGTAAAACTGTTCTCTTGCAGAACATCGCGCATTCCATCACCGCTAACCATCCGGAATGTTACCTGATCGTCCTTCTGATCGACGAACGTCCGGAAGAAGTCACCGACATGCAGCGCTCGGTCAAGGGTGAGGTGGTGTCGTCAACCTTCGACGAACCGGCTGTACGCCACGTCCAGGTGGCCGAAATGGTCATCGAAAAAGCGAAGCGCCTTGTCGAACATGGCCGCGACGTCGTTATCCTGCTCGATTCCATCACCCGCCTCGGCCGAGCTTATAACACGGTCGTTCCGTCTTCCGGCAAGGTCCTGACCGGTGGTGTGGATGCCAACGCGTTGCAGCGGCCGAAGCGTTTCTTCGGTGCCGCACGTAACATCGAAGAAGGTGGTTCGCTGACGATTATCGCGACCGCGCTGATCGACACCGGCAGCCGTATGGACGAAGTCATCTTTGAAGAATTCAAGGGTACGGGTAACTCGGAAATCGTGCTTGACCGTAAGGTCGCTGACAAGCGTATCTTCCCGGCGCTCGATATTCTCAAGTCCGGTACACGTAAGGAAGACCTGCTCGTGCCGCGTCAGGATCTCCAGAAGATTTTCGTGCTTCGCCGCATTCTCGCGCCGATGGGAACGATGGATGCCATCGAGTTCCTGATCGACAAGTTGAAGCAGACCAAGACCAATTCGGATTTCTTCGAATCGATGAATACCTGATCCGGAGTTTTACCGGTTCCATCGACAAAGCTTTAAAGCCGCATCCGTTCATTCGGATGCGGCTTGACTGTTTTAACCGAGGTGAATGATGCCAGCTTCCGCCGATACCATTTATGCGCTCTCTAGTGGAGCATTGCCGGCCGGCGTCGCAATTATCAGGATCAGTGGGCCCGGCGCGTTCGAAGCCTTTGTGACGTTGACCGGTCGTGACCTTCCCGCACCGCGGCAGGCGGTTTTGTGTTCGATTCGAAACCGAAACAATGAGATCATCGACCAGGCGCTGATGGTCGTTTTCCCTGGACCCAATTCCTTCACGGGTGAGAACTGCATCGAAATCCACAGCCACGGAAGCCGCGCGGTTGTCGCATCGATTTTTGCCGAACTCGAACTGCTCGAAGGATTTCGGCCGGCGGATAGCGGCGAGTTCTCCCGCCGAGCGTTTGAAAACGGCAAGATGGATCTTCTCGAGATCGAAGGTCTGGCGGATCTGCTGCAGGCTGAAACGGAGATGCAGCGGCGTCTGGCGGTTGAGCAGAGCACTGGTAAGCTGTCAGCGCTCTACGATGGCTGGGCAGGCCGGTTGACGCGTGCTCGCGCCCTGATCGAGGCAGAGCTGGATTTCGCCGACGAGGAAGATGTGCCGGATTCAGTTGCCGCGCAGGTGTGGGACGCGATGATGCAACTTCATGGTGAAATCAACAGCCATCTCAAGAACGGCGGAAGCAGTGAGATTATTCGTGACGGGTTCAAGGTGGCGCTGGTGGGAGAGCCTAACGCTGGCAAGTCTACGCTTCTTAATGCTCTGAGCGGCCGTGACGTTGCTATTGTCACTGACATTGCTGGTACGACCAGAGACGTGCTGAGCGTTGATATTAATCTCGACGGTTACCTGGTCCGCATATTCGATACGGCCGGAATTCGGGAGACGCAGGATGTGGTCGAAAAGGAAGGCGTAAGGCGGGCCGTTCTGACAGCGGAAACCGCGGATCTTATTTTGATATTGCAAGATAACGATTCGACTCCGAAACAATCGATCATTTCGCTGGAAAATGCTCGCCATTTGCATCTACGGACAAAAACCGCGATTTCCTCTTCTACAGTTGACGCTGTTTTTGATCTCGCCATCTCCGCCAGGGAAGGCGTCGGTCTCGACGAATTGCGTCTATTGATCAAGCGAGAGATTGAAAGCAGGGTTGGTGTTGCACAGACATTGGTCCCTGCCCGCGCCCGGCACAAAAAACGACTTGAAGAGACGCTGAACTATGTTAGTGATGCGCTCAATTCCGAGACCATGGACCTTGCGATAAGGTCTGAATATTTGAGACTCGCAGCAACATCGCTTGGACGCATTACGGGTCGCGTCGATGTGGAAGATTTGCTGGGCGTAATATTCTCGGAATTCTGCATAGGAAAATGATTCACGTGAAACATTGGTGGCCAATATGGCAAAGCCGATGATTTGGGATAAGGCGCAGGGATATGCACCAGTCATTTGATGTCATTGTTATCGGTGGTGGACATGCCGGCAGCGAAGCTGCGGCGGCCGCTGCACGACATGGCGCTAAAACCGCTCTCGTTACCCATAAGCGAGAGACTATTGGGGTGATGTCCTGTAACCCGGCAATCGGTGGTCTCGGTAAAGGACACCTGGTCCGCGAAATTGATGCGCTGGACGGTTTGATGGGCCGGGTTGCTGATGCAGCGGGAATTCAATTCCGTATGCTCAATCGCAAAAAAGGCCCCGCCGTCCGCGGGCCGCGCACGCAGGCTGATCGGCGACTTTATCGCGAGGCCATGCAACGGGAAATCAATGCGATTGAAAACCTTAGCATTATTGAAGGTGATGCTTTCGATATTGAAATGGCGGATGATAAGGTCTGCGCCGTAATCATGGAAAACGGTAGCCGGATTCCTTGTGGTGCCGTTGTGTTGACGAGCGGCACTTTTCTACGCGGCCTTATTCATATCGGCTCCGAAAAGATTCCCGCAGGCCGGGTTGGTGAAAAACCGTCTCTTGGCCTTTCCGAAACGCTTGGCCGTCTGGGCCTTGCTATGGGCCGGCTGAAGACTGGCACCCCTGCCCGGCTTGATGGTCGCACGATCGATTGGAACGCTGTGGATCGGCAAGCGGCCGATGAAGATCCCGTTCCGTTCTCCTTTATGACGGATCGCATTGTCAATCCACAGATCGAATGCGGCGTAACCCGAACGACGCCGGCCGGACACAAGATCATTCAGGATAATATTCATCTGTCAGCGATGTATTCGGGACAGATCGAGGGTGTTGGTCCGCGCTATTGTCCGTCGATTGAAGACAAGATTACACGCTTCGGTGAACGGGACGGTCATCAGATATTTCTGGAACCCGAAGGCCTTGATGACCACACAATTTATCCAAATGGAATTTCGACGTCGCTTCCTGCCTCAGTTCAGGAGCAGTTTATCCGCACCATCCCCGGCCTTGAGCAAGTCAACATCATTCAGCCCGGCTACGCGATTGAATATGACTATGTCGATCCGCGTGAGCTGAAGCCTTCTCTGGAATGCCGGAAAATTCCGGGATTGTTCCTGGCAGGGCAGATCAATGGCACGACGGGTTATGAAGAGGCGGGCGCCCAGGGTCTGGTTGCCGGGTTGAATGCGTCGCTATATGCAGGCAATGCAGAC
Source organism: Agrobacterium sp. 6Ca8 (assembly GCF_055382765.1). Classification (NCBI taxonomy): domain Bacteria; kingdom Pseudomonadati; phylum Pseudomonadota; class Alphaproteobacteria; order Hyphomicrobiales; family Rhizobiaceae; genus Agrobacterium; species Agrobacterium sp. 6Ca8. The sequence goes on along the minus strand of NZ_AP026433.1, from coordinate 2,596,716 downwards.
CCTATTCATTTCAGTCGTACCGAATCCTATATCGGTGTGATGATCGACGATCTCACCTCCAAGGGTGTCAGCGAACCCTATCGAATGTTTACGTCGAGAGCCGAATATCGGCTTTCACTTCGCGTTGACAACGCTGATCTGCGACTTACGCCTGTCGGTCAGATGGCCGGCATTATCGGGCATGACCGCCAAAAACGCTTCGCAGATTTTATCTCAGATCTGGATCGGGGTCGCGAGCTGATGAAGAGCATTTCCATCAGTCCCTCCCAGGCTGCTAAACAGGGATTGAAACTCAACCAGGACGGTCAACGCCGTTCGGTTTATGAAATGCTCGCCTACCCCGATATCACGATGGAAACTCTTACCACTCATTGGCCGGAGCTACGGGCGCTTAATACCAAGGTCGCTGAGGTTTTGGAAATCGAAGCGAGTTACGCTGTCTATATGCAGCGTCAAAGCGCGGATATTGTCGATATCAAGCGAGACGAAGACAGAAAAATCCCCAATGATTTCGATTTCCAGTCTTTGTCCGGTCTCTCCAACGAACTGAAACAAAAGCTGGAAAAGGCACGTCCAGAGAACATTGCCCAGGCTGCGCGTGTTGACGGTATGACACCTGCTGCGATATCGCTGCTTCTCGCACTTCTGCGGAAAGGCTCCGCATCAGGAAGTGAAAAATTGCGCATGCACCAATAGCGAGTCGGACCATGAAGATAAACGGCCAGAGTGTTTCACGTGAAACACAGGAGAGGCTCGAGCATTTCGTCGAGCTTTTCAAGAAGTGGAACAAAACCACAAATCTGGTTGCGCCTTCGACTCTCATTGAGCTCTGGAGCCGGCATGTCGCGGACAGTGCACAGATATTTCAGCTCGCCCCTCAACCGCAAAAATGGATTGATCTGGGAAGCGGCGGCGGTTTTCCGGGCGTCATTACAGCGATTTTTCTCGCGGAACTGGGTGATGGTTGGGTCGATCTGGTTGAGAGCAACAATAAAAAGGCTGCGTTTTTGCGAATTGCGCTGAAGGAAACCGGCGCAAGAGGCGCGGTTCATCCAGTCAGAATTGAAAAAGCGCCTGAAACCGTTGAAAATTGCGATGCGGTTTCGGCAAGAGCCCTCGCCGAGATGAATTTACTTTTCGAATATATTCACCCGTGGGCGCAAAATAATCCAAATCTCAGGGCATATTTCAATAAAGGCAGGGATTATGAATCCGAACTGCAGAAAGCGCATGGCCGCTGGCAGTTTGATCTGATAAAACACCAGAGTGCCATTGAGGCAGATTCTGTTGTTCTTGAAATCAGTAACCTCACTAAGAGGCACTGACGAGCTGGTCAGGTGCGGTATGACTTCTGAAAAAAACCGGATTATCGCAGTCGCAAACCAGAAGGGTGGCGTTGGCAAAACAACGACGGCCATCAATCTGGCTACTGCATTGGCGGCTATTGGTGAGCGGGTGCTGATCATTGATCTTGATCCGCAGGGTAATGCCAGCACAGGTTTGGGAATCGACCGCAAAGAGCGCAAGCTTTCTTCCTATGATCTTCTGGTGGGTGATCATAACGTTGCCGAAGTTGCGGTTCCGACAGCAGTTCCGAACCTCGATATCGTCCCGTCAACGATGGATCTTCTGGGCTTTGAGATGCAGGTTGCGAATGTTGCCAACCGCGTCTTTCTGTTGCGTACCGCCATGGAGACGCAGGAAGCCAGAGACTATTCCTATATTTTGGTAGATTGCCCGCCCTCTTTTAATCTTTTGACGATGAATGCCATGACCGCCGCCCATTCGGTGCTGGTACCGTTGCAGTGCGAGTTCTTTGCGCTGGAAGGCCTCAGTCAGCTGCTGGATACGGTTAGCCAGATACGCGGCTCCGTCAATCCGCAGCTTGATATTCAGGGTATCGTTCTCACGATGTTCGATGCGCGCAACAATCTTGCGCAGCAGGTGGTTTCCGATGTGCGGATGCATCTGGGAGAAAAGGTTTACCACACTCTCATTCCGCGCAATGTTCGGGTTTCCGAAGCGCCGTCTTATGGTAAACCGGCAATTCTTTATGATCTGAAATGCGCTGGCAGCCAGGCTTATTTGCAATTGGCTTCCGAAGTGATCCAGAGAGAGCGTCTGCGCAAGGCGGCCTGACGTTTTGCCGGAGTATATGGAGTAATATCTTATGAGTGATGATCTTTCCAAGCGTCGACTCGGACGCGGTCTCGCGGCGTTGATCGGCGAAATGGATCAGCCTGTGCCGGTGGGTGAACCGCAGCGCGCCGTTAGTGCGGATCGCGCCATCCCGATCGAGTTCATCGCTCGCAGCCAGAGAAACCCACGTCGACACTTTGACGAAAATGAGTTGCAGGATCTTGCCTCGTCCATTCGTCAGCACGGGATTGTTCAGCCTGTGGTCGTGCGAACGATTGGCGTCAACCGCTACGAGATAATCGCTGGTGAACGGCGCTGGCGCGCGGCACAGCTGGCCGGTTTTACGGACGTTCCTGTCATCGTTCGGGATGTAGACGACCGAACGGCTCTGGAGCTGGCTATCGTCGAAAACGTCCAGCGTTCCGATCTCAATCCGCTTGAAGAAGCGATGGGCTATGAGCAGTTGATCGCCGAACATGGCTACACTCAGAACGACCTCGGTGAAATCATCGGCAAGAGCCGAAGCCATGTTGCAAACAGCCTTCGTCTTTTGAAACTTCCCGATCCGGTTCGGGACATGTTGGCGGATGGTTCGCTTTCCGCTGGCCATGCGCGCGCACTTGTTTCCACTTCCGATCCGTCAGGTCTGGCTCGGACTATCGTTTCCAAGGGTCTTTCGGTGCGTGATGCCGAGCGCCTGGCGCAAAACGACATCAAGTCGCAGGGTGACGTTTTGGAGAAGCGGCCTTCGCCTGAGAAGGATTCCGATACGGTCGCGCTTGAACGCAGCCTCTCGGATGCTCTCGGTCTGGACGTGAAGATCAGCCACAAAGGCGGATCGGGACAAATCCGCATCGGATACCGCACGCTAGAGCAGCTGGAAGCCGTGTGCCGCCTTCTAGAGCAAAAATAAGCAAGTATCGGTTTTAATTGATAAAATACCCGCGTTTAGCGGGTATTTTTATGCTGTGGTGCTCAAAAGTCGATAGCGCGGCCGTTTATTTCGTAGTCACCGAAACGAACAGGTTCCGCGCCGCCGCGACCGCCGGTTTCCTGCGGCAATTGAAGATCCGCCTGTTGTTTGCGCCGTTCTTCCGCTTCCTTCAACGCACGTTCCGCCGCCGGCGAAAGCCGCTTGAGCATTTCTGCGCCGTTGTCATTATCCGCATCCTGCATGAGTAATCCTCCCTATGACGGGATATTGAAATATGTTTGCCGTTCACCAGATTATATAAACAGATGGGCTTTATAAACCCCGGAATATTTCCTGAGTGGTAACAAGGAGAATTTGACATATGAACATGATGCGCACGGCAATGCTTCTGGCCTTCATGACGGCATTGTTCATGGGTGTCGGTTTTCTGATCGGCGGTAAGGGCGGCATGATGATTGCCTTGCTTATTGCCGCTGGTATGAATCTTTTCTCCTACTGGAATTCGGACAAGATGGTCCTGTCGGCCTATCGTGCACGCGAGATCGATGAGGCGAATGCGCCTGAATTTTTCCACATGATCCGCGATCTCTCGCATAATGCCGATCTTCCTATGCCCAAGGTTTATATTTATGACAGCCCGCAGCCGAACGCCTTCGCGACGGGAAGAAACCCGCAGAATGCCGCTGTCGCCGCCTCGACGGGCCTGCTGGAGCGCCTCACCCCTGAAGAAGTGGCTGGTGTCATGGCGCATGAGCTGGCCCATGTGCAGAACCGAGATACGCTAACGATGACTGTGACCGCGACGCTGGCAGGCGCCATCTCGATGCTCGGCAACTTCGCGTTTTTCTTTGGTGGCAATCGTGAAAACAACAATAATCCGCTGGGCTTTATCGGCGTACTGGTTGCGATGATCGTGGCGCCGCTCGCCGCGATGCTGGTGCAGATGGCCATTAGCCGTACGCGAGAATATTCTGCCGACCGGCGGGGAGCGGAAATTTGCGGCAATCCGCTCTGGCTCGCTTCGGCACTGCAGAAAATTTCGGGCATGGCGCAGAGCATTCATAATGAGGATGCGGAGCGTAACCCGGCGACGGCGCATATGTTCATCATCAATCCCCTGTCCGGTGAGCGCATGGACAACCTGTTTTCTACGCATCCGAATACGGAAAACCGGGTGGCGGCACTTCACGCCATGGCGCAGGAGTTTTCCCCGCGAGGATCGACGCGAACGCCATCGGGTGATAGACCTCAGCGCAAATCAGGCTCCGTTCCCAATACGGGCTGGGGACGAGGCAAAGAAAACGAGCGCAAGGGACCGTGGTCTTGACATCCGATACTCAAAATAAGCCGTCGCGGTCTAAAAAACCGGGACAGGACCATGCAAGGGGCCGCGAAGACGGCCCTTCGTCTTTCCAGGATAAACCCGGCCTTGCTGCACGCGTTGCCGCAACCCGCATTCTGGCGGCCGTTCTGGAAAAGAAAACCTCGCTGGACGGTATGCTGGACAGCGAAAACGGCAATCCCGTCTATCGCGCGCTATCCCTTGCGGACCGGGCGCTGGTGAGAGCGATCGTCAACAGCGCGCTTCGCCACCTTCCGCGTATCGAAGCCGCCTTGTCGATGCTGCTTGACGGACCGTTGCCGCAGGGCGCCCGGTCGCTTCATCACGTCCTTGTCGTTGGTGCAGCGCAAGTGCTTCACCTCGATGTCCCCGATCATTCTGCGGTCGATCTTGCCGTGGAACAGGCACACCGCGATCCGCGCAACAGACGTTTTGCCAAGCTGGTGAATGCCGTCCTCAGGCGATTGGGCCGGGAAAAAGCAGAAATCGAAAAGGCGATCGCGGATGTGCCCGTGCTGCCGGACTGGTTCTACGCTCGGCTTGTTTCGGCTTATGGAGATGAGGTTGCCAAACGGATTTCCGAAGCGCAGCTGACGCCCTCTTCCATCGATCTCACGGTGAAGAAGGATCCGGCTGTCTGGGCGGAAAAGCTGGGCGGTACGGTTTTGCCAAATGGCAGTGTCCGTCTCGGTGAATTTGAAGGCCAGATTCCCTCGCTTGAAGGCTTTGCCGAGGGTGCCTGGTGGGTTCAGGATCTCGCGGCCAGCATGCCTGTGAAGCTGATGGGCGATATTTCCGGAAAACGTGTTGCCGATCTCTGTGCAGCTCCGGGCGGCAAGACTGCCCAGCTCGCGCTTGCCGGCGCGAAGGTGACTGCCCTGGACCAGTCCGGCAATCGTCTTCGCCGCCTCAGGGAAAATCTCGACCGGCTTGGTCTTCACGCCGAAACCGTTGAAGCCAATATGCTGAAGTACCAGCCGGAACAGCTTTTCGACGCCGTTCTTCTGGATGCCCCCTGCTCGTCTACCGGCACGTTGCGTAAACATCCCGATGTCTGCTGGACGAAGGACGAGAATGATATTGCCAAGCTTGCCGCTCTTCAGGGCCAGATGTTGCGACACGCGCTCACGCTGGTGGGAGCCGGCGGCATTGTGGTGTTTTCCAATTGCTCGCTCGATCCCTCTGAAGGGGAAGCGATGATTGCGCAGGTCCTGGCGGAAAACCCGGACTTCGAGCGTGTTGCCGTTCGCAAGGACGATTGGCCAGGAATGGAAGCCGCCGTCACTGCCGAAGGCGATCTTCGTACAACGCCGGATATGTTCGGCGGCATCGACGGGTTTTTTAGCAGTGTCTTGCGTAAGAAGTAGAAAAAAGCCAAGCTTCCGCGAATCATTGGATAATTGCCGATACGTTCCGATCATCACGGTTCACTCATAAAAACAAAACATGTGAAACGGGAAACACAGCTTGTCAGGGTCCTTTGCAGGCAGCATCAATGCCGCCGGTCTTCTCTCGCGGATGGCGTATCGTCATCTGTGTGTGGGCCTCGCTCCTTTGCGCCTGCGCATATCCCGGTTTGCCAATCGCGTTCCCGATGGTCTGGTGGCGGCGCCGACTGATCTGAGGGCAATCGATCCGTATTTTGCCGAGGAATTGCTGCGGGGCCGGATTGCGCTCGCCGGCCGCGTCGTCGAAACCGGCGGTCTATCGCCATTTCAGGTGGACTATCCCTCGGTGGTTTTTGAAGAGCGGCTGCATGCATTCGGCTGGCTGCGGCATATCCGTTCCGACAGATCGAGTGAGGCCAGCAAGCGGGCGCGCCGTATCGTTGCCGAATGGATGACTATTCACGGCAAGCGGGTTGCGGGGATCGCCTGGTCTCCGGAGATCGCGGCACAAAGGCTGATTGCCTGGCTGTCCCATTCTCCCGTCGTTTTACATGAGGCCGATGCGGGTTTTTATCGTCGTTTCCTGAAAAGTCTTGCGTTTCACGTGCGTTATCTCGACAGGATCGTCAAACATGCGCCGGATGGCGAAGCGAGGCTGCGGATCAGGATTGCGCTGGCCGTCGCGTCCATCGCCATGCCGACCCGCCTGTCCCATATTACTCGGCACGGAATGAAGCTGGCGCAGGAAATGGAACGCCAGATTCTTCCAGATGGCGGGCATGTTTCCCGCAATCCGAGGGTCATGCTGGATTTACTGCTCGATCTTTTGCCGCTTAGGCAAAGCTACATCAATCTCGGTCACGATCTGCCCTCGGGGCTGGTGCCGGCGATTGACAGGATGTTTCCGGCCATCCGGTTTTTCCGCCATCAGGGCGGCGATCTGGCGCTGTTCAATGGCGCCACCGCCACGCTTGCCAATGAACTTGTGTCGGTACTTCGTTATGATGAGACAGCCGGCCGGCCGTCCAAAATGCTGCCGGATGTCAATTATCATCGTCTTGCAACGAATGAGACGGTCATCATCGTGGATACTGGTCATCCAGGCTCGGCGGAGCTTTCGCGTAATGCCCATTCGGGCTGCCTGTCCTTTGAGATGTCCTGTGGCAAGAGCCGGTTCATCGTCAATTCGGGCTTCCCGAAAAACGCAGCGCCCGAATATCAGCGGGCGAGCCGCTCGACGGCGGCCCATTCAACGGTCACGCTGGCCGACACGTCGTCTTGCAGACTATCTCGCTCGAGACTGCTCGGGCCGATCATGGTTTCCGGTGTCAGTCAGGTGGAGAGCCGCCGCGGAACGGATGCAAATGGCAATGATGTCCTGTGGGCGTCGCATGACGGTTATTTGCAGAATTTCGGTTGCTATCACGATCGGGAAATTGAGCTGAATGTTGCCGGTACGAAGATAAAGGGCCGTGATCTGCTTCGGGCCGACGAGAATGTGGTGAAGGCGCAATTGCAATCCATATCGGCGGTATCGCGGTTCCATATCCATCCCCACATCCAGCTTTACCAACAGGACGAGGAGTCGGTTTATCTGGAGGCAGCGGATGGAACCACCTGGCTGTTTTCTGCGCCGGGACTGGAGCTTTTCGTGACCGAGGATGTTTTTATGGCGGATGCATCCGGCATGCGGCCTTCGCAGCAGATCGAGCTGCCATTCAATCTGGCGAATACTCGGGAAATCCGCTGGATCATCGAACGCAAGGCGTAGAGGATTCCTGGCGAGTTTCAGGCAAAAACCGCCATAGTTTTCGCCGTTCCGCGTCCCCGCTGTTTATTAATATGGCAAGCTGTGTTAACGCGGCGGCAATTGCTGGATCAATCCCAGTCCAGCCTGTCCTCCCCGTCAAACGGAGTATGCCCGATGGCTGTCGTTTCCAAAAAAATCCCCGCTCCCGATAAAGTCAAAATCCGTACAGCCCTTCTTTCCGTTTCTGACAAGACGGACATTATCGAGCTGGCGACTGTCCTGTCCAAACTTGGCGTCAAGCTGCTGTCGACTGGTGGCACGGCAAAGGCCATCGCTGACGCGGGACTGCCGGTAACGGATGTTTCCGATGTGACCAATTTTCCGGAAATCATGGATGGTCGCGTCAAGACCCTGCATCCCAACGTGCATGGTGGACTTCTGGCTATCCGGGATGATGCTGATCACGTCGAGGCAATGAAGGCTCACGGTATCGAGGCGATCGATCTCTCCGTCATCAATCTCTATCCCTTCGAGGAAGTTCGCGCCAAGGGTGGCGACTACCCCACGACGGTCGAGAATATCGATATTGGCGGCCCGGCAATGATCCGCGCTTCGGCCAAGAACCATGCCTATGTCACTGTTGTCACCGATCCGTCCGACTATCCTGCGCTGGTGGAAGCCCTGCAGGCCGATGACGGTCAAACCTCCTACGCGCTGCGCCAGACCTTCGCCGCCAAGGCATATGCCCGCACCGCCGCTTATGATGCGGTGATTTCCAACTGGTTTGCTGAGGCGCTGGCTATCGAGACGCCGGATTACCGTGCCATCGGCGGTGCGCTGAAGGAAAAAATGCGTTACGGCGAGAACCCGCACCAGAGCGCCGGTTTTTACCTGACCGGCGAAAAGCGCCCCGGTGTTTCCACGGCGACGCTTCTTCAGGGCAAGCAGCTTTCCTATAACAACATCAATGATACGGATGCAGCCTACGAGCTGGTAGCGGAATTCCTGCCGGAGAATGCGCCGGCTGTAGCGATCATCAAACACGCCAACCCCTGTGGTGTTGCGACGGGTCCAACACTTGCAGAAGCCTACCGGCGCGCGCTGGCATGCGATTCCGTTTCGGCCTTCGGCGGCGTCATCGCCTTGAACCGCACGCTCGATGCGGAAACGGCAGAAGAGATCGTCAAGCTCTTTACCGAAGTCATCATTGCACCCGATGTGACGGAAGAGGCAAAATCCATTATCGCCCGCAAGCCCAATCTGCGACTGCTGGCAGCTGGTGGCCTGCCAGATCCGCGCGCTGCCGGCATTACGGCCAAGACGGTTTCCGGCGGTCTTCTGGTTCAGAGCCGTGACAACGGCATGGTGGAGGATCTGGAACTGAAGGTGGTCACCAAGCGTGTGCCGACACCTCAGGAACTTGAAGACATGAAGTTCGCCTTCAAGATTGCCAAGCACGTGAAGTCCAATGCGGTGATCTATGCCAAGGACGGCCAGACGGCAGGTATCGGCGCCGGACAGATGAGCCGGGTGGATTCCGCCCGTATCGCCGCCCAGAAGGCGGAAGATGCGGCCAAGGCACTCGGCCTTGCTGAGCCGCTGACGCGGGGCTCTGCCGTGGCTTCTGAAGCGTTTTATCCCTTCGCCGATGGTTTGCTTGCAGCCATTGCAGCAGGTGCCACCGCAGTCATTCAGCCTGGTGGTTCCATGCGCGACCAGGACGTGATCGATGCGGCCAATGAGCACAATGTGGCGATGGTCTTTACCGGCATGCGTCACTTCCGCCATTAAGCAGAAACGGCGCACAGAATTTAAAAGGCCCGGAAAGTGATTTCCGGGCCTTTTGTTTCACGTGGGACAGTCCGATGCACGTATTGGAAGCGGGTCAGGTAACCGCGCCCACCTGCCACGGCACAAATTCATTGTCGCCGTAGTCGTAAATCTCGCTGACGGTCTTGTCTCCCGAAGCGACTGCAAGAATGTGCTCGAAAATTCGTTTGCCGGATTCCTCGATGGTTTCCGCGCCGGTAACGATCTCGCCGCAGTTGAGGTCCATGTCTTCCTTCATGTGCTCGTACATTTCGGAATTGGTGGCGATCTTGATGCAGGGTGCCGGCTTGAATCCCGATACGGAGCCGCGGCCGGTGGTGAAACAGATGACGTTACAGCCGCCGGCGACCTGGCCGGTGACGGCAACAGGATCGTAACCAGGCGTATCCATGAAGACGAAGCCCTGTTCAGTAACGGTTTCCGCGAATTCGTAGACCGCCTTCAGTGGCATGGAGCCACCTTTGGCCACTGCGCCCAGCGATTTTTCAAGAATGGTGGTTAGTCCACCAAGCTTGTTGCCGTGGGATGGGTTGTTGTTCAGCTCATCGCCGTTGCGAGCGGTATAATCCCGCCACCAGTCGATGCGCTGCAACAGCTTTTCGGCAACAGCAGGCGTGACGGCACGCTTCGTCAGCAGGTGTTCAGCGCCGTAAATCTCCGGCGTTTCGGCAAGAACCGTTGTACCGCCGTTGCGGACGATGAGGTCCGATGCATATCCCAAGGCCGGGTTTGCCGATATTCCGGAGTAACCATCCGAACCGCCGCATTCCAGCGCGACCTTCAGTTTTGAAAGCGGCTGTTCAGAGCGCTGGGCAGCATTGACCATTGGCAGCATCGCCTTGATCTCGGCAATGGCGGCATCGATCGTTTTGCGTGTGCCGCCGTGCTGCTGGATCGTCATGGTGCGCAGCCGTTCGCCCTCCTCCATCTTGTAATGTTCGAGGATGGGGGCGATCTGGTTGGTCTCACAGCCGAGGCCGATCAGCAGAATACCGCCGAAATTCGGGTGGCGGGCATAACCCTGAATGGTGCGGATCAGAAGACGATAACCTTCCGATTTCGTATTGAGCGCGCAGCCGCCGCCATGGGTCAGTGCCACAACGCCGTCGACATTGTCGAACCCTACAAGGCCGCCCTGCTTGTTGAAATAATCGGCGATGTAACGCGACACGGTGGCGGAACAGTTCACGGATGCGATGACGCCGATGTAGTTGCGTGTGCCAACGCCACCGAGACCCCGGTCAAAACCCTTGAAGGTCCGGCGCTCGCCCTCGGGCAGCATGCCTTTTTCCTCGATATCGACACTGAACTGATGCTTGTGTTCGGAAGGCACCATGGCGAGATTGTGCAGATGCACATGCCGGCCAGGCTCGATATCCTGTGTCGCGATGCCGATCACCTGTCCGTATTTCAGGACCTCGTCTCCGGATCTGATAAACGTCAGGGCCACCTTGTGGCCGCGTCCGATCAGCTCCCGGGCTGTCAGATCGCCTCTGCCCGTCGCACCACCGGCCGGTATCGACCGGCGTGCCACCGCGACATTGTCGTTGGCGTTCAGCAAAATGGTTGCCTCGGAATTCTCACTCACGGGTTTTTCTCCTCCCCGGTACATTGCCTGCTATGTTTTGAATTCAGCCGTCTACCCAGCGTCTCTTGGAACCTTCCAGATGGGTATGCATGGCCGCCTGCGCCAGCAGCGGATCTTTCAACTCCAGGGCCGCCAGAATCGCTTCGTGCTCCTGAAGGGCGTGGGTCCAGGTATCGCGATCCTCAAATTTCACACGCAATTGTGCCGAAATCGGGCTGTGGCGCTCATCGAAGAGGTTTGCCACCAGCCGGGCCAGAACGCTGTTACCGGATTGTTCGGCAATGGTGACGTGGAAAAGCCGGTCCTGATCGAGAGGTTTGCGCGCGGCCTCGATTTCCTGCTGCATCGTGTTGAGAATCTGGCGAAGGTTTGCAATCGTTTCATCGGTCATGCGGCTCGCCGCCAGTACGATTGTCGCGCCTTCCAGCGCTGCGCGCGCCTGCATCAGTTCGGAGGGGCTGTCGCCCAAGGATTTGGTGTTGTGGGTTGTCTGAAGGGCCTCGGCGGAGACATAGACACCGGAACCCATGCGGATTTCGACGGTGTTGTCGATTTCAAGCGCAATCAGTGCCTCGCGCAGTGATGGTCGCGAAACCCCGAGCTTCTGTGCCAGTTCCCGTTCGGCGGGAAGTCGTGTTCCAGGCAGAAACTCTCCCAGATCGATCAGCTCGCGTATCTGGTCCGCAATCTGCTGATAAAGCCTGCGTGGTTCCGCTATTTTGGCCTGACCATTCATGTGTTTTCTGACGAACCTTGTCTGTTATCTGAATTTGGCCTTACCGTAGCGCCAAGCGCATCAATACGCAAGAAATTACTTAAATACATGAATTTACAATCTTATTTCAATAAGTCTTTTGAGATGATTTTGCGTGTACCAGACGCGGGATTCAAATTTTGGGCTAATTGGCTTGACCATTCTAAAAAAGCGGCCTAACCATTTGGCTCATTATTGGCCCCGGTGGAGCGGGGAGCGCGGGTGGAGGTTTCTTGATGTCGCAGGGCGCATCGACAATTCGTGGCGATTTTTCGCCTGAGGAGACGGCGCGCGGCCTTGGTTCAGGCCTCCTGCGTCTCGAAAACATCAGCAAGGAATTTCCGGGCGTCAAAGCGTTGTCGAATGTGCATTTCGACTTGCGCAGCGGCGAGGTTCACGCTGTCTGCGGCGAAAACGGTGCCGGAAAATCCACCCTGATGAAAATCATCAGCGGCGTTTACCAGCCTAGCGACGGAACCATCCTGCACAAGGGCGTCAAAGTGCAATATGCATCGCCGCTGGAATCCGAAGCCGCCGGCATCGCCATCATCCATCAGGAACTCAACCTCGTTCCGCATCTTTCCGTTGCCGAGAACATCTATCTCGCCCGCGAGCCGCGCCGTGGTTTCCTCGTTGACCGCAAGAAGCTGCGGCTTGATGCAAAGCGCTGTCTCGATCGGCTGGGCGTCGATATCGACCCTGACCAGATTGTCCGCGGCCTCTCGGTCGCGCAATGTCAGATGGTCGAAATTGCCAAGGCGCTTTCCCTGGATGCTGAAGTCCTCATCATGGATGAGCCGACCTCCTCGCTGACCGAGCAGGAAACGCGGCTGTTGTTCAAGGTGATCCGCGATCTCAAGGCTTCTGGCGTCGGCATCGTCTATATTTCCCACCGGCTCGATGAAATGGCCGAAATCGTCGACCGCGTGACGGTTTTGCGGGACGGGCGTTATATTTCCACCGACGATTTTGCATCGATCACCGTTGACGATATCGTCACGCGCATGGTCGGGCGTTCGCTGGAGGAGAAGTTCCCGGAACGCACGTCGCGCCCTACGGATGATGTTATTTTCTCGGTGGAAGGGCTGACGCGCAAGGGTGTGTTCCACGATGTCGGTTTCTCGCTGCGGCGCGGTGAGATTCTCGGCTTTGCCGGACTGATGGGTGCGGGTCGCACGGAAGTCGCACGGGCGATTTTCGGTGCCGATCCTCTGGATGCTGGCAAGGTCGTTTTCAACGGGCGGGAGCTTTCCATCAGTTCCCCGCGAGATGCCATCGAAGAGGGTATCGCCTATCTGTCCGAAGACCGCAAAAGCGATGGTCTTGCGATCAAGATGTCGGTTGCGGCCAATACGACGCTTGCCAATATCGGCGAGGTCTCCAACCGCTTCGGGCTGATTGACTTCAAGAAGCACGACGATGTCGCCAGACGTTACGTCGATCTCCTGAACATCCGTACCCCTTCGATCGAACAGACGGTGCGGCTGCTTTCAGGTGGCAATCAGCAGAAAATCATCATTGGCAAATGGCTGTTCCGGCAGTCGCGCGTGCTGTTTTTCGACGAGCCGACGCGCGGCATCGATGTCGGCGCAAAATTCGCGATCTACAAGATCATGGACGAGCTGGCTGCACAGGGCATCGGCGTCATTCTCATCAGTTCGGAACTGCCGGAAATTCTGGGACTGACGGATCGTATCGCCGTTTTCCACCAGGGCCGGATCACGGGCGTGCTTGAGACCGCCAAGACCAATCAGGAAGAAATCATGCGGTACGCGTCCGGTTACGGCCGGGCCGCGCAGTGAGGAACGACATGGCTAATATTGCAGAACCCAAGAAGAGCTTCGCTTTCAGCGACCGCCAGAAGGACATCATCCAGAAGTTTGCGGCTCTTGGCAGTCTCGTTGTGCTGGTTATGGTGTTTTCCGCCACCAGCAGCGCCTTCTTCTCCGTCAACAATGCCATGACCATTGCGCTTCAGGTGACCTCCATAGCCCTTCTCGGCATTGGTGCGACCTGCGTCATCATCACCGGCGGCATCGATCTTTCCGTTGGTTCGGTGCTTGCTCTGGCCGGTGTCGTTGCCGCGCTTGCGGTGAAGGAGTTGGGTATGCCGGTGCCGGTCGGCATGCTGCTTGGCATTCTGACGGGGTCGCTTTGCGGTCTCATCAATGGCCTCATGGTCACGCGCTTCAAGCTGCCACCGTTTATCGCCACGCTCGGCATGATGTTGATCGCCCGTGGCGTGGCACTGCAGATCACCGGCGCGCGAGCGGTTTCCGGCCTCGGCGAATCCTTCGGTGAACTCGGCAACGGCGCCCTCTTCCGCATCGTCAATATTGGGGATGACGGTTTTCCGAACGTAGTGTTTCCGGGCATTCCCTACCCCGTCATCCTCATGGTGGTTATTGCGCTGGCTGTTTCCTTCATGCTCAACCGCTCCATCCTTGGCCGTCACATCTATGCCGTCGGTTCGAATGCGGATGCTGCGCGTCTGTCCGGCGTAAACGTCGCACGTGTCACCAATTTCACCTACATCCTGTCCGGTACGCTCGCCGGGTTGACCGGTTGCGTGCTGATGTCGCGCCTCGTCACAGCCCAGCCGAATGAGGGCGTGATGTATGAGCTGGACGCCATTGCCAGCGCCGTTATCGGCGGCACATCGCTCATCGGCGGCGTGGGTACGATTTCAGGCACGGCAATCGGTGCCTTCGTCATCGGCATCCTGCGCAACGGTCTCAATATGAATGGCGTGTCCGCCTTCACGCAACAGATCATCATCGGTCTTGTCATTCTGGTCACCGTCTGGATCGACCAGCTGCGCAACCGTCGCTGATACAGGGCTGCGGACCCTATCCGCAAACAAGATCGGCACGGGAGGCCCGGTATGCCGACATCACGGAGGAAGAAATGAACAAGCTTACGACCGCCCTTCTGACATCCGCAATCGCGCTGTGGAGCGTCTCCACCGTGCAGGCCGGCGAAATCGCCGTCATCGTCAAGACCGTCAACTCCACCTTCTGGCAGAACGTTCAGAAGGGCGCCGATGCGGCGATGAAGGACTCTGCCGGCAACACCATGACCTTACAGGGTCCGGCTTCTGAATCGGCCATCGCCGATCAGGTCAACATGGTTGAAAACGCTGTAAACCGTAAGGTTTCGGGTATCGTTCTTGCTCCTTCCGATCCTGATGCGCTGGTTCCGGCTGTCAAGAAAGCCTGGGAAGCCCGCATTCCCGTGGTTCTGATCGACTCGCAGCTCGCCAAGGGTTCCGAGCAATATTATCAGTCCTTCCTGGCGACCGATAACAAGAAAGCCGGCGAACTGGCTGCTCAGGCGCTGATCGACAAGGTTGGCAAGGAAGGCAAGATCGCCGTGATGTCCTACGTCGCCGGTGCCGGTTCGGAAATCGGACGCGTTGGCGGTTTCACCGACTATATCCAGATGCATTCCAACCTTAAGATCGTAGGTCCGTTCTATTCGCAGTCGCAGATGGCGACGGCGCTGAACCAGACAACCGACGTTCTGGCCGCCAATTCCGATCTCAAGGGCATCTTCGGCGCCAACGAACCCACCGCAATCGGCGTAGGCCGCGCGCTCGCCCAGGCCGGTAAGGCAGGCAAGGTTGTCGGCATCGGCTTTGACGGTAACCAGGACCTTCAGGGCTTCGTCAAGGACGGCACGCTGGCCGGCATCGTCGTTCAGGGTTCGTATCAGATGGGCGAAAAGGGCATCCAGACCGTTTCCAAGCTCATCAGCAAGGAAAAGGTCGAAAAGTTCGTCGACACCGGCGTTGTTGTTGTCACCAAGGACAATATCGAGAAGCCGGAAGCCAAGAACGTTCTTTATTAAGGCATGACGGCGCGCCGCTCTTTGAGCGGCGCGCCTCACAAATTTCAGAAGCGGGATTTCAGTCAATACCGCATACGGTTTTCAACATCCGCTCTACCGAAAAATTCAGGAAGCCCTTGCGATGAAAGTCTCCGATACACGTAAATTGCCGCGCCGTGCCGTTGAAGTCACGGTCATGGGCCTTGGTTGCGCGCAGATGGGTAATCTCTACCGCGTTACGCCCTACGAGGAATCCAAAGGCGCGTTTGACAAGGCATGGGAAAGCGGCATTCGCTATTTCGATACTGCACCTTTTTACGGTTACACGCGTTCGGAGCGTCGTCTTGGAACCATGGTGACGGAGCATGACCGAAGCGAATACACCCTCTCCACCAAGGTCGGTCGCGTCATGGTTCCCGATGAAACTGTGGGCCCGGAAGAGGACGCCTATATTGCGCCGCTGCCTTTCCGGCCGGTCTATGATTATTCCTATGACGGTATTCTACGCTCCTTCGAAGCGAGCCAGCAGCGGCTCGGCGTTCTGAAGCCGGATATTCTCTATGTGCACGATATCGGCTCTTTCACGCATGGCGAAAAGCACCAGCACTACTGGGAGCAGCTGACCACCGGCGGCGGCTTCCGGGCACTTGGCAAGCTGCGCGAGGAAGGGTCGACGGGTGCTATCGGCCTCGGCGTCAACGAGTGGGAAATCGTCGGCGACGCCATGGATGTTTTCGACATCGACGTTGCCATGCTTGCCGGCCGTTATACGCTTCTGGAGCAGCAGAGCCTTGCCTTCATGAACCGCTGCGCGGAAACCGGCGTTGCGATCGTGGTCGCCGGTGCTTTCAATTCAGGCATTCTGGCAGGCAACCGCAAATTCAACTATGCCGATGCGCCTGCCGACATCATCACGCGGGTGGATGCGCTTCAGGGCGTTTGTGACGACGTTGGTGTTTCTTTGCAGGCGGCTGCGCTGCAGTTTCCGCTCGGGCATCCGGCTTCGGTCACGGTCGTATCCGGCGCGCGCAATGCGCAGCAACTTGCCGCAAACATCGAATGGTTCGAACAGGTTGTTCCGGACGAATTCTGGTCGGAGCTGCAAAAGCGTGGCCTGATTTCCGAAGGCGCACCTGTGCCTGGCACAAAGGCCTGAAGCGATGATCATCGATGCCCACCAGCATTTCTGGCTGATGAAGGATCGTGCCGGGCAATGGCCGCCACCGTCTCTGGCTGCCATCTACCGGGATTTTCTTCCGCAGGATCTGTCTCCTCTGCTGGCAAAGGCCGGAGTTTCCGGAACGGTGCTGGTGCAGACGATGGAAAGTGCGGCCGATACGGATTTCATGCTCGATCTGGCTGGAAGCACCGATTTCATCAAGGGCGTTGTCGGCTGGGTGGACATGAAGTCCGCGGATGCTGCGGCGGAAATCGCTCGGCGGGCAAAACATCCGGCCTTCAAGGGCGTACGGCCGATGCTGCAAGGCATGGATGATGTGACCTGGATCGACGATCCCGCGCTCGATGCCGCTGTGGATGCGCTGGTGAAACATGCACTGGTGTTCGATGCGCTGGTCCTGCCGCCGCATCTGTCGCATCTTCTCGCCTTCGCGCGCCGCCATCCGCAATTGCCTGTTGTCATCGATCACGGGGCGAAGCCGCTTATCGCCACGGGCCAATATGGCGACTGGCGCAGGGACATGGCAGCTTTGGCGGCCCTTCCCAACCTCCATTGCAAGCTGTCCGGCCTTTTGACCGAGCGTGGCGAGCAGAGACCGGAAGCCGTCCGGCCCTATGCCGAAACCATTCTGGAACTGTTCGGCGGCGAACGCGTGATCTTCGGCAGCGACTGGCCGGTATTGCGGCTGGCTGGCGACTATCAGGAATGGCTGGACTTCTGCCGCGAAATCGTGCCTGAGCACGAGCATGCGGCCGTCTTTGGCGGCAACGCCGTTCGTTTTTATTCCCTTCCCAACAGGTGATGCATGCTGGCGATTTTCTGCGAGACCCCCGGTCAACTTGTCCCCAAGGAACTACCAAAGCCGGCCCGTGGCGAAGGTGAAGTGCTGGTGCGTATTCGTCGCATTGGTGTCTGCGGCACGGACCTGCATATTTTCACCGGTAATCAGCCCTATCTTTCCTATCCGCGCATCATGGGCCACGAGCTTTCCGGCACGGTGGAAGAGGCGCCGGAAGGCAGCCATCTTTCGGCGGGCGATGTCGTTACCGTCATACCCTATATTTCCTGTGGTGAGTGCAGCGCCTGCCGTAAAGGAAAGAGCAATTGCTGCCGCAACATCGGTGTGCTTGGCGTTCATCGCGATGGCGGCATGGTCGAATATCTGAGCGTTCCGCAGCAATTCGTGCTGAAGGCGGAGGGCTTGAGCCTCGATCAGGCGGCAATGACCGAATTTCTGGCGATTGGCGCGCATGCCGTGCGTCGTGGGTCGGTGGAAAAGGGTCAGAAGGTCCTGATCGTCGGTGCCGGTCCGATCGGCATGGCGGTTGCGGTTTTCGCCGTTCTCGATGGCGGTGAGGTGACGATGATTGACGGGCGCACCGACCGGCTGGATTTCTGCAAGGACCATCTCGGCGTTGCCCATACGGTGACGCTTGGCGAGGGCGACAAGGATCGCCTGTCGGATATCACCGGCGGCGATTTCTTCGATGCCGTTTTTGATGCGACCGGTAATCCTAAAGCCATGGAGCGCGGCTTTTCCTTCGTCGTCCACGGTGGTTCCTATGTGCTGGTTTCCATCGTTGCCAGCGATATCTCCTTCAACGATCCGGAGTTTCACAAGCGCGAAACCACGCTGCTCGGCAGCCGCAACGCCACGCCGGAGGATTTCGAGCGGGTGTTGCAGGCGCTGCGGGAAGGCAAGGTACCGGAGGCACTCATCACTCACCGCATGACACTTGCCGATGTGCCTTCCAAATTCGCCGGGCTGACCGATCCGAAAGCCGGAGTCATCAAGGGCATGGTGGAGGTCTCATGACGACCGACACACCCATCCTGCAATTCGGTACCAGCCGCTTTCTTCTGGCCCATGCGGATTTGTTCATTTCGCAGGCGCTGGAAAAAGGCGAGGCCCTCGGGTGCATCACAATCGTCCAGACGACCGGCAATGCGGAGAGCCTGAAGCGTGTGGTAGCATTGAACGATGGCACGCCCTATCCGGTGCGCATTCGCGGCATTCGCGACGGGCAAGAGGTGGATGAGGAAATTCCAGGTAAGGCTGTCGCGCGCGCGCTGACGGCGGCGGCCGACTGGGCCGAGGTGAGGCGGATCGCCTGCGGGGCAAGGGTCATTCTGTCCAATACGGGTGACCGCGGTTATGAGCTGGATTCGTTCGACGGGCCGGGTCTTGCCGACGACTTCACGCTTGTACCAAAGAGTTTTCCGGCAAAGCTCTGCCTGTTGCTGCTGGAACGTTTTCAGACAAATCCGGAAGCCCCTGTATCGATCTTTCCTTGCGAGCTCGTTCCGCGCAACGGCGACCGGTTGAAAGAGGTTGTTCGCCAGCTTGCCGACGAATGGCAGCTGCCGGCGGGTTTCGGCTTCTACCTGAATGAGAAATGCCGTTTTGCCAACAGCCTTGTAGACCGCATCGTTTCCGAGCCGATCGATCCGGTTGGCGCAGTTGCCGAGCCCTATGCGCTTTGGGCAATCGAGAAGCAGGAGGGCCTTGTTCTGCCCTGCACCCACCCTGCGGTGGTGCTGACTGATGATCTCGACCGCTATGAAAAGCTGAAGCTGTTCCTGCTCAATCTTGGCCATTCCTATCTGGCGGAGCGATGGTTGCGGGATGCCCGTGCGAAAGACGAGACGGTGCGGCAGGCAATGGCCGACGATGCGCTTTCGGGAGATCTGGAAACGCTCTGGCGGGACGAGGTTCTGCCGGTCTTTGCCGCAGAAGGCATGGGAGAAGAAGCGCAAGCCTATATCCGTGCTGTGCGGGAGCGTTTCCTGAACCCCTTTCTCGCCCACCGGCTCGCGGACATTTCAGGCAATCACGATGAAAAGAAACGCCGTCGTTTTGTGCCGGTCATCGCTGCGGCGGAACGTCTGGGGTTAAACGTGCCGCAGCCGAAACTGCGTGCGGCGCTCGCCACCATCAAGCAATAACGGAGTTTTGTATGCAGCGCATGGGAATGGTCATCGGCGTCAAACCGGACATGATTGCGGAATATAGAAGACTGCACGCCGCCGTCTGGCCCGAAATTCTGGCGCTCATCAGCGATTGCAACATCCGCAACTACACGATCTTCCTGCGCGAACCGGAAAATCTGCTGTTCGGATATTGGGAATATCACGGCACCGATTTCAGCGCCGATATGGCGAAGATGGCGGCAAGCCCAAAGAACCAGGAATGGTGGTCTTTCACCATTCCCTGCCAGCAACCACTCGAAAGCCGCAAGGAAGGCGAGTGGTGGGCAATGATGGAAGAAACCTTCCACCACGACTGAACGATTTCCTTTGACACTGACCGCGAGTGAACGGCCATGACCAAAATTACTGATCTGCGAGTTTTCGACCTGCGTTTTCCGACCTCCCAGAGCCTTGATGGTTCGGATGCGATGAACCCCGACCCGGATTATTCGGCGGCTTACGTCATTCTCGACACCGACGAACCGGAACTGAAAGGCCACGGGCTGACCTTCACCATTGGCCGCGGTAATGAGATTTGCTGCATGGCCATCAAGGCGATGCGCCATCTGGTGGTCGGAACCGATCTGGCGACGGTGACCGAGAACCCCGGCAAATACTGGCGCCACCTAACTGGTGATAGCCAGCTTCGCTGGATCGGCCCGGACAAGGGCGCGATGCATCTCGCCACCGGCGCTGTCGTCAACGCTGTCTGGGATTTGCTGGCCAAAAAGGCGGGAAAGCCGGTCTGGCAGCTTGTTGCCGATATGAGCCCGGAAGAAATCGCCGATATCGTCGATTACCGTTATCTGACTGACGTGCTGACGAAGGACGATGCGCTTGCGATCCTCAAAAAAGCCGAAAGCGGCAAAAAGGAACGTATCGAGACGCTGAAGAACGAAGGCTACGCCTGCTACACCACATCAGCCGGCTGGCTCGGTTATGACGACGCCAAGCTGCGCCGTCTTTGCCAGGAAGCGATCGATGCCGGTTTCAACCATGTAAAGATGAAGGTTGGCCGTGATCTCGAAGACGATATCCGCCGCCTCACCATAGCCCGCGAGGTGATCGGCCCCGACCGTTATCTGATGATCGACGCCAACCAGGTGTGGGAAGTGGATCAGGCGATTGAATGGGTCAAGCAACTTGCCTTCGCCAAGCCCTTCTTCATTGAAGAGCCGACCAGCCCGGACGATGTCGCCGGCCATCGCAAGATCCGTGCAGCCATCGGCTCCGTGAAGGTGGCAACCGGCGAAATGTGCCAGAACCGTATCATGTTCAAGCAGTTCATCGCCGAAGGTGCAATCGACGTGGTGCAGATCGACAGCTGCCGCATGGGTGGTCTTAACGAGGTGCTGGCGGTTCTGTTGATTGCTGCCAAATACAATTTGCCGGTCTGGCCGCATGCCGGTGGCGTCGGCCTTTGCGAATATGTGCAGCATCTGTCGATGATCGACTATCTCGTGGTTTCCGGCACCAAGGAAGGCCGCGTGATCGAATATGTCGACCATCTGCACGAGCATTTCATCGAACCCTGCGATATTCGCAATGCCGCGTACATGCCGCCGAAGCTGCCCGGTTTCTCCATTGAAATGAAGCCGGATTCTATTGCGACCTACACGTTCAAGGGATGATTGAAGGATAACAGCGCTTCCGTGAGGCGCTGCCACTCCGCTTCGCTGCCGGGAAGGCCGAAACGCATGTCGTTCGGCCTTTCATCAAAAATGCGCACCAGAATGCCGTGCAGGCCAAGGTGATCGAAAAGTTCTTTGGCCCGGTGGTCCCGCACCAGGGTGAACAGGGACGTACCGCCGGCAATCTTCAGGCCCACTTTTTCCAGCAATTCACTCATACGCTGTGCTTCTGCCGCAAGCCGGAGCCGCATGGATGATTGCCATTCCCTGTCCGCCAAAGCCTGCGTCGCGATATTGAGCGCCGGCCCGGATACTGCCCAGGGGCCAAGCCTTGCCTCCAGTTCCGCAGCGATGTCGGGATGCGCAAGCGCAAAACCGAGTCGGACCCCTGCCATGCCATAGAACTTGCCGAAGGATCGCAGTATTATCAGCGCGTCACGCCCTGCGACATTTGCAAGACTTTCCGTATGTCCTGTCTCGATAAAGGCCTCGTCTACGACGAGCAGGCCGCCTTTGCGGCGCATCGCCTCGGCCAGCGACAACAAAGCTTCTCGATCCGTGATGCGACCATCGGGGTTGTTGGGATTGACCACCACCGCATAGTCGTACGCTGACAGATCACTGATATGGTCTACCTCGGTCACGGTCAGTCCGGCCATGCGCGCGGTGCGGGCATGTTCGGCATAAGCGGGTGAGAGCACGGCTCCGCTTTTCGCTCCGCGTTCGAGTGCCAGGTGAGCCAGCAATGGCATCAGCATCTGGGTGCCGGGGGACAGTGCCACATGCCCCGTGGATGGTGCGCCGAAAGAGGCGCCAGCCAGCCTTTTCAATTCTTCGGCCGCGTCAGGCTCCGGCAGGCGGGCAAATGCGCTGGCGGGAACGGGAGAATGCGGGTAGGAGTGCGGATTGATCCCGGTCGACAGGTCGATCCACGGTTCCGGCGCTTCAGGAAACATCAGACGCGCCTTGCCGAGATTGCCGCCGTGACGGATCGCAGCCTGCGCCTTTTCCGGTACCTTATCGCCCATGTTCTTCGCTCTCGCTTTTCTGTCGCTCTTGATCGAACGCCTGACTGGATATCCGGACTGGCTGTTCAAACGCATCGGTCATCCCGTCACCTGGATCGGTTCGCTTATCGCGCTGCTGGACAAAAAATGGAACCGGGAGAGTGCTTCATTTTCGCAGCGTAAGGCGGCAGGCGTCGTGGCGCTTTCCGTTTTTCTGGCGCTGACGGTGCTTGTTGCATGGTTAGTGCAATCGGTTCTGCTTTTATTGCCCCTTGGTCTGTTGCTTGTTGCGGTGCTTGGGGCGTCACTTCCGGCCCAAAAAAGTCTGGAACAGCATGTGGAGGCCGTCGCCATTGCGCTGGAACGCGAGGGGATTGACGGCGGGCGCAAAGCTGTCTCCATGATCGTCGGGCGCGATCCGCAGGCGCTGGATGAGCCGGCAATCTGCCGGGCGGCGATTGAAAGTCTGGCTGAGAATTTCTCTGACGGCATTGTCGCCCCTTCCCTCTGGCTTGGTCTTCTGGGGCTGCCAGGCGGTGCGGGTTATAAGGCAATCAACACGGCCGACAGCATGATCGGTCATCGCTCGCCACGCCATGAGGCCTTTGGTTGGGCGTCGGCCCGGCTGGACGATCTGGTCAATTTGCCGGCATCGAGACTGAGCGGCGGTCTTTTCGTGGTCGCCGCGTTTTTCGTGAAGGGTGCATCACCGAAAGGGGCAATTGCTGCGATACGCCGCGATGCGCGGCATCACCGCTCTCCCAATGCCGGCTGGCCGGAGGCGGCACTGGCCGGGGCACTGGGCTTTGCGCTGGCCGGGCCGCGCTCCTATGGCGGGCAGATGATCGAGGCTCGTTTCATGGGCGAAGGCGGAAGAGCGACACTGGTTGCTGGCGATATTCGCAAAGCGCTCAGGCTGGCGAGGATCGCAGACTTCTTGCTGATCGCGCTGTTCGGATTGCTGGCAATCCTTATCGCGCTATAGAAAGCAGTCTGTCGAGATCGAGGTGGTTCTCCATATGGGCCGCCAGGCGGTCAAGAACGGCATCTACCTGCGCATCATAGTTCAGTTGCGTGCTCTGCCCACCAAGGCGCTCAAGCCACGCCCCGCGTTGGCGGTCATCCGCAAACAGGCCGTGGATATAGGTGCCTAGGATTCGGCCATCGGGCGAAATTGCGCCATCGGTGTGCCCGTTAATGGTCGAAAATGGCAGGTTGCCCGGAGCACCCGTCGTTTCGCCAACATGCATTTCATAGCCGGATAAGGGAATTCCGTCGAAACTCTGTCCCTGCACGGAAACGAGCCTCTTGTCGCCCGTCAAAACCGTCATCACATCCAGCAGGCCCAACCCATCGACCGTCATTGGTGGTCCTTCGATGCCGTCAGGGTCGGCAACGGTTTTTCCAAGCATCTGGTATCCGCCGCAGAGACCGAGAACATAACCGCCGCGGCGCACATGTGCCTTGATGTCGATGTCGAGGCCTGCATTTTTCAGCACGGCGAGATCAGCTATGGTGGATTTCGAACCGCAGAGCAGAACCAGCCGGCAATCGGCGGGAATGGTCTCGCCCTGCCGCACTCGGATCAGCTCCACATCCGGCTCCATGTCGAGCGGATCCAGATCGTCGAAATTGGAAATATGCGGCAGGATTGGCACGGCAATGCGGATTTTCGCGCCGGGCTTTTGTTGTGCCGGGCCGGTAAGCCCAAGGGCGTCCTCCGCTGGCAATTTCGCAGCATCGGAAAAATGCGGCAATAGCCCGATGGACGCCCAGCCGGTCTTTTCCGCGATCATCCGCATGCCGTCTGAAAACAGCGTAGGGTCACCGCGAAAGCGGTTCACGATGAAGCCCTCTATCATCGCGGCATCATCGCGTTCGAGAACGGTTTTTGTGCCCACGAGGCTGGCGATGACCCCGCCCCGGTCGATATCGCCGATCAGGATCACGGGAGCATCTGCGGCGCGGGCAAAACCCATATTGGCGATGTCGTTAGCGCGGAGGTTGATTTCGGAAGCACTTCCCGCCCCTTCCACCAGCACCAGATCGGCCTGTTGTTTCAGGTGCTCGAAGCTCTCCAGCACATGCGGCATCAGCCCGGCTTTCATGTGCTGATAATCGGCTGCCTTGGCATTGCCGACAATTTTGCCCTGTACGACGACCTGTGCGCCGGTTTCGCTCTGCGGCTTTAAAAGCACCGGGTTCATGTGAACCGACAGCGGAACGCCTGCTGCCCGCGCCTGCAGCGCCTGCGCGCGACCGATCTCGCCGCCATCGGCAGTGACCGCCGCATTGTTCGACATGTTCTGCGGCTTGAACGGCATGACGGACAGGCCACGCCTGACGAAGGCGCGGGCAAGGCCAGCCACCATCAGCGATTTGCCGACATCCGAGCCGGTTCCCTGAAACATCAGCACACGTGCAGTCATGTCAGTATTCTATCCCGGCCTGCGCCTTTACGCCCGCCTTGAAGTGATGTTTGACGAGGGTCATTTCCGTCACCATGTCGGCAGCGTCGATCAACGGTTGTTTGGCGTTGCGGCCGGTAACGATGACATGCAGATCGGATCTACGGTTGGAAAGCGTTTCGACGACCTCTTCCAGCGGCAGGTAATCATAGCGGAGCGCAATGTTCAGTTCGTCGAGAACCAGCAATCCGATCGTCTCGTCAGCCATCAGTGCTTTCGCTTCCTCCCAGGCCTTTGTAGCCGCCGCGACATCGCGCTTGAGGTCCTGCGTGTCCCAGGTAAACCCCTCGCCCATGGTGCGCCATTCCACCCTGTCGCCGAACAAAGTCAGGGCCTGCTGTTCACCCGTCGACCATGCGCCCTTGATGAATTGGACGACGCCGACCCGCCGCCCGGTGCCGAGCATGCGCAAAGCAAGGCCGAAAGCGGCCGTGGATTTGCCTTTACCAGGGCCGGTATTGATCATCAGCAGACCTTTTTCGATGGTCTTTTCCGCGACTTCGGCATCCTGAACCGTCTTGCGGTTGACCATTTTCTGCCGGTGGCGTTCGGCTTCGCTGTCGCTGATATCGCGTGTCATCGCGTTTTCCTTCTCGTCCAGCGGCGCGGGACCGTATGCCCCCACCATTCGGAGCGGCGACTATACTCAATTTGCCGCACCCGGCAATCGACAAGCCGGCAGCATTGACCGTCACGCCCGTTCAGCCTAAGGGTAAGGCACTGACGGTCTTTTCCCGGCAACGGGAAAAGCTAAGAGGGAACACGGTTCCACCCCATAACGGGTCATTCCGTGGCTGCCCCCGCAACTGTAAGCGGTAAGCCCGCACTATGAAGCCACTGGACCATAAAATTGGCCCGGGAAGGTGGTGCAGGGTGTTTTAAAGCCGCAAGCCAGGAGACCTGCCGTTTCAGGAAAAAACGTCTCCCGGGCGGGGTGCTCCGGTCAGCCGGTCGAATTGATTTGCAGCCGCGCTTTTCAGTGCGCTGTTTTCGACATCCGCACCCCGATGAGTTTAAAGGCGCGGAAAGCGGAACGGTTTGGATATTACCACAACATCTTCTTGTGCGGACGGGACAATGGAAGCCAACACAGCTTCCGGCGTGGTCGTTTTTGTCTGCCGAAGCTGTCGCGACGACACCGATCCCAATGCGGAGCCGCGCCCCGGCACCATCCTTGCGGAAGCTGCCATCGCAAAAGCGCGTGAATCCGGCATCGATGTTCGCTCCGTCAATTGCCTTGCCAATTGCAAACGCGGCCTCAGTGCCGTGCTGCGCGGTGCCGATGGCTGGTCCTATGTATTCGGCGGGCTGACGCCCAACGATGCGGAAGACCTGCTCACGGGCGCGCAAATGCTGGCCGCCTCCGCAGATGGCCTGATGCCTTGGCGCGGCCGCCCCGACACATTGAAGCGCTGCATGGTGGCGCGCATTCCCCCATTCGATTTTACCGAGGAGAGATCATGAGCACCCTTCTGGACCGCGTTCCCTGCACCATCGTCACCGGCTTTCTGGGGGCTGGAAAAACCACGCTGCTGCGCGGTCTCCTAGAAAAGCTTGATGGCAAGCGGCTTGCCATCATCGTCAACGAATTCGGTGATATCGGCATCGATGGGGATATCCTCAAGGGATGCGGCATTGAGAGCTGCCCGGAGGAAAACATCGTCGAGCTGGCCAATGGCTGCATCTGCTGCACGGTGGCGGATGATTTCCAGCCGGCCATCGAGCAGATTCTGAGCCGCCAGCCGAAGGTGGAGCATATCCTCATCGAGACCTCCGGCCTTGCCCTGCCCAAGCCGCTGGTGCAGGCATTTCAATGGCCGGCCATCAAGAGCCGCGTGACGGTTGACGCTGTGGTTGCCGTGGTGGATGGCGCTGCCCTTGCCGAGGGTCAGGTGGCGCATGACATGGAAGCCCTTGCCGCCCAGCGCGCAAATGACGAAGCCCTCGATCACGACGATCCGGTCGAAGAGGTTTTCGAGGACCAGATCGCCTGTGCCGATCTTATCGTGCTGACCAAGGCGGATCTGCTCGATAGCGCCGGTCTGGAAAAGGCGAAGGCTCATATTCTCGAGCATTTGCCGCGGGCCGCAAAGATCGTCGTCGCCTCGAATGGCGTCATCGATCCGGCCGTGCTGATCGGCCTCGGTCTTGCGGTTGAAGAGGATATCGAAAACCGCCGCACCCATCACGATGGTGAACTTGACCACGAACATGACGATTTCGACAGCTTCGTCATCGACCTGCCGGCCGTGACCGATCCGGAAGCGCTGGCGGCTCGTATCGCCGAGACAGCGGCTGCGGAAAATGTTCTGCGCATCAAAGGTTTCGTCGAAGTATCCACCAAGCCGATGCGCCTGCAGGTGCAGGCAGTCGGTAGCCGCGTCAACCATTATTATGACCGTCCCTGGGCGGCCGGTGAAGAGCGCCGCAGCCGCCTCGTCGTCATAGGCGAAAAGGGCCTCAACCGCGAAAAGATCGAACAGATGTTGGCCGCCTGATAGAAATGCACATTCTCGCCACCACATCTTCGTCTCTGGACGACCTGATCGAGCCGGTTGATCTCAACCAGCCGCGATCGGATGTGGTGATGCTGTCTTTTTCGGCAAGCGATCTTGCCGGGCTGGAACAGGCATGGCGGCAGGCAGAGGGCGCGCTTCCGTCCCTGTCCGCCGCCAACCTCTCCGAGCTTCGGCATCCGATGTCGGTCGATCTGTGGATCGAAAAGACGGCCGAACATGCCCGTGTCATCCTTATCCGGATTCTCGGCGGCGCGGAACGCTGGCGCTATGGCGTCGATCAGCTCAGCACGATGGCGCGGCGACGTGGCATAAAACTTATGCTCCTGCCGGGTGAATGCAGTGAGAGAGACGAAAAGCTCGAAGCAGCCTCGACTGTTGATCGCCAGACGTTGGCGTCCGTCCTCGCCTTCTTCCGCGAGGGTGGGCGGGAAAATATGGACCGGCTTGCCATTGGTCTTGCTGCCCTTGTAAGTGGTGGCGCATGGCCAGATATCGAGGCTCAACCGCTGCCGAAAGCCGGCTTTTACCGGCCGGGTAAAGGCGTCGTGGATCAGGCGGAAGCCTGCGCCGGTTTTCCCGCCGTTGCAGCTGTCCTTCCCATTCTCTTTTACCGCTCCATGCTTCTTGCGGCCGATGCGGCGCCCGTGGATGCGCTTTTTAACGCGCTCTCTCAGCGCGGTTTTGCGCCATTGCCGATTTTCGTCAGCGGCCTCAAGGATGGGGAGGCAATTCGCTTTCTCGAAACCGTACTGCCCGAACTCCAGCCCGCCGCCATCGTTGCCGCCACGGCTTTTGCCAGTCAGATGGACGACAGCGGTAAAACCCTGTTTGACCGCCTCGGCGTGCCGGTGTTTCAGGTGGTTATGGCGACGACGCGACGGGAAGGCTGGGCGGAAAATGCGCGCGGTCTCAACCCTTCCGATCTTGCCATGCATGTGGTCCTGCCGGAACTCGATGGCCGGATTCTTGCTGGCGCGATATCATTCAAGCAGGTGCGGACTGATGGCGGTATCAGCCTCATCAATGTACCGGAGGCTGATCGCGTCGAACAGGTGGCAAACAGAATCGCTGCCTTTCTGCAATTAAAACAGTCCACGCCACAGGAACGGCGGATCGTCATTCTGATGCCGGATTATCCCGGTGCTGCGCCGGGGCGCACGGGTTATGCCGTTGGTCTCGATGTGCCGCAAAGCGTGCTTGAAATGCTGCGCGATCTGGCCGCGGCAGGATATGTGGTTTCGGATATTCCCGAAACGGCGCGGGCTTTGCTGGATTGTGTCGAGCAGCAGGAAGCGGCTGTTGGACTTTCAGACTATCGTGATTTTCTTTTGGGTTTGCCTGAAGGGGTTGCCGCCTCCGTGGATGGCACGTGGGGTTCGGCCGAACAGGACGACGCACTAGCCGACGGCGCATTCCGTTTTCGCGTCGCCCGTTTCGGCCAGATATTCGTGGCCCTGGCACCGGATCGTGGGCGAAATGAGGATCGGCGGGTGGATTACCATGACCCTGCCCTGCCGCCACGTCATGCGTTGGTCGCTTTCGGCGCCTGGATGCAGCGTGTCGCAGGGGCGCATGCCATTGTGCATGTCGGTGCGCATGGCACGCTGGAATGGCTGCCCGGCAAGACAGTTGCGCTTTCCCGCGATTGTTTTCCTGAAATCGTCACCGGGTCTTTGCCGGTGGTCTATCCGTTCATCGTTTCCAATCCGGGTGAAGCGGCGGTTGCCAAACGGCGGATCGCTGCTGTCACGATCGGCCATGTTCCGCCTGTGCTGGTAGATGCCGGGCTTTCGCCGGAACAATCGGCTCTGGAACAGCTCGTCGACGAATATGCGCAGGCGGACGGGCTTGACCGCCGCCGCCGTGACCGGCTGGCGAAACTAATCGTAGAGAAGGCACTGGAAACCGGTCTTGCGGCGGATGCCGGTGTCGGTGCAAAGGACGATGCCGATGCGGCGCTGTCGCGCATCGACGCCTTCCTCTGCGACCTGAAGGACTTCGCCATCAAGGATGGCCAGCATGTTTTTGGCCGCAGCCCCGAAGGCGAGACCGATCTTCTGAGGCTTGAAAGTGCTGCGGCGGAAAAAACGGCGCTGCTTGCCGCGCTCGATGGCCGCCATATTGTCCCCGGTCCTTCCGGCGCACCCGCGCGCGGGCGTCTCGATGTCCTGCCGACGGGCCGCAATCTTTATGCTGCCGATCCGCGCACCATGCCGACGCCGACGGCTTTCGAGCTGGGCCGCATGGCGGGCGAAGAAGTGCTTCGGCACCATCTGCAATCCCATGGCGACTGGCCGAAACATCTGGTTTTTGATCTCTGGGGCAGCGCCAGCCTGCGCAATGGCGGCGAGGATGTGGCGCAGGCGCTGCATCTGATGGGGGCGAGACCGATCCATGACCTGGCGACGGGTCGCGTCACAGGCATCGAGGTTCTGCCGCCGGCGAGTATCGGGCGGCCGCGTGTCGACGTCACATTCCGGATTTCCGGCCTGTTCCGCGACATGTTTCCGGCGTTGATCGCTCTTCTAGACGCCGCCGCCAAGGCCGTCGCGCGGCGGGATGAAGCGCCGGGTGATAATCCGCTGGCGGAAGAAGCGGCGGCACTCGGGCATATACCGGCACGCATCTTCGGCTCCGCACCCGGCACCTATGGTGCGGGCACTGAGGAGAAACTCGCCAGCGGAAAATGGGAAGAACGTGAGGAACTAGGGCAAGCCTATCTGGATGCGGCAAGCCATGCCTTTGGCGGTGCGGATGGGCTTGAGATTTTCGAGGATGCCGGTTTTGTCGAGCTGGTGCGCCGTGCCGACCTTCTCGTTCACACCGGTGACGATCCGGGCCGGGATCTTCTCGACGGCTCTTCCGATGTCGCCTTCATTGGTGGGTTTTCCGCCGCAAAGGCAGTCCTTGGCGGCGTTGCCGATATCGTGGCGCTGGATACGACCGATCCCGCGCGTCCGCGCGCGCGGTCCATTTCACATGCGCTGACGCGCGTTGTTCGGGCCCGCGCCGTCAATCCGCGCTTCATTGCCGGACAGATGCGGCACGGCCCGCGCGGGGCGGCTGAATTTGCCGAGACGGTTGACCGGCTGATCGGTTTTGCCGAAACCACCCATGCGGTATCTTCCTCGCTGATCGAGGCGCTTTACGACGCCTATTTCGGCAATGAGGACGTGCGCGATTTCATCCTGCGGGAAAATCCGAAGGCGGCGGAGGTCATGGCGACGCGCTTTTTATCTGCCCGTCGTCGCGGGTTGTGGCACAGCCGCCGCAATGCGGTGGATGCGGAACTTGAAATGCTGATCCTGCCCCGTTCTGAAAGGGTCGGCGCATGAGGACGGCCCCTTCCGATCCGGTCCAGCCGTTTGGCCGCCGTGGGACGTGTCCGGCCTTATCGACCCCGATGCTGACCGGTGACGGCTACCTGTCGCGCATCGCATTCGAGGCGGATATTACGCCCCGCGATATGATCGCGCTTTGCGATCTTGCTGAGCGGCACGGCAACGGGGTGATCGACATCACGGCACGTGGCAGCCTGCAGTTCCGCGGCCTGACTCCCGAGACCGCCTGCGACCTGGAGAATGATGTTCTGGCGCTCGGTTTGCCGCTTCGCGACGGACTGGCAGTCGAGACCTCACCTCTTTCCGGTCGGGACGATCGGGAAATCGCCGATGGCAGTGCCATTGCGGATGAGATTCGCAGAGAGGCTGCCGCGCTTGCGCTGCATGAAAAGCTCGCCGCCAAAATGTCCGTCATCATTGATGGGGGCGGCCATCTTTCCATGGGCGATTTGCTGGCCGATATCCGTCTGAAGGCGGTGCGGCTCGATCATCGAGTTTTCTGGCAATTGCTTGTCGGAGGCCCGGAGAGCAAGGCGCTACGGGCGGGATTTGTTGAAGCCGACAAGGCAGCCGATGTGGTCCTGTTGCTGCTCGTCCATCTGGCCGGCAAAGGACCGCTTGCCCGTGGCCGCGATCTGGATTTGCGGACGATAAAGGCGATTTGCGGAGACCGCCTGGTAGATAGCGAGAGCCAAGGCGAGACGTCTGCGCCTTCTTCGCCCCTGGGGCTGATGGCGGCCGGTAACGGTACTTTTGCTGCCGGTATCACTCCTGCTTTCGCGCAAGTTCGTGCTTCCGATCTGTCGCGGCTCTGTGGACTGGCGCGCGCATTTGATATCGAAACATTGCGGCCGTCGCTCAATCATAGCCTGCTATTTTTCGGGTCGCGGGATGCTTGCGATGCGCTGATGCAAACTGCGGACAGTGCCGGTTTCATCACAAGGGCAGGTGATGCGCGATCTTCCATCGCTGTCTGTCCCGGCACGCCGGGGTGCGCTTCGGCTTTCTTTCCCACACATGATCTGGCGGCCTTTGCATCGCGGGAATTAGCTTCCATGCTCGATGGCTCCTTCACACTGCATCTCTCCGGCTGCGGAAAGGGTTGCGCGCATCCCGCCCCCTCGTTTTTGACCTTTTCCGGCACCGCCGATGGTCTGGCCTTTTCGTTTTCGAGCCGCGCCTGCGACCCGCAGGACGGTATTTTACCTTTCGAGCAACAGAGGACGGCGCTTTCGCGACTTGCCCGTCTTTACGAAAAAGAACATAAGCCCGGGGAAAACGCTGCCGACCTGCTTGCCCGTCTGGGTAAGGAGGCAATCGTTGCCGCGCTTCGACAGGATGACCGATGACCGACCATGACTATATTCGCGACGGCAATGCGATTTACGAGCGCTCCTTCGCCATCATTCGCGAGGAAGCGGATTTGTCCGCCTTTACCGAAGATCAGGCGGATATCGCCATTCGCATGATCCATGCCTGCGGGCTGGTAGAAGCGGCCAGCCATTTCCGTTTTTCTCCGGATTTCGTTGTCGCTGCACGTGGTGCTTTGCTGGCGGGCAAGCCCGTTCTGTGCGATGCGGAAATGGTCGCCCACGGCGTGACCCGCGCCCGCCTTCCGGCCAATAATGACGTGATCTGCACCCTTCGCGATCCGCGCACCCCTGAGCTTGCGAAAACGATTGGCAATACCCGTTCCGCCGCCGCACTCGATCTCTGGGCGGAAAAGCTTGACGGTGCTCTCGTTGCTATCGGCAACGCGCCGACAGCGCTGTTCTATCTTCTGGAGATGCTTGAAAAAGGCGCTCCACGTCCAGCTGCCATCATCGGCATGCCGGTCGGTTTTGTCGGTGCGGCGGAATCGAAGGATGCGCTGGAGGCTAGTTTGCTCGGCATTCCCTATGCCATCGTCAAGGGACGCATGGGTGGATCGGCCATGACGGCCGCTGCCGTCAACGCCGTTGCGAGGGCAGGTCTGTGAGCGCGGCTCTTTTCGAAAATTCCAAGGGTAAACTCGTGGGCGTCGGCACCGGCCCCGGCGATCCAGAGCTTCTGACGCTGAAAGCCGTGCGCGCCATCGAAAATGCCGATGTCCTCGCCTTCTTCTGCAAGAAAGGCAGCAGCGGCAATGGTCGTGGTATCGTTGAAGCCTTTATTCGTCCGGGCACACTGGAAATGCCGCTGGTCTATCCGGTAACCGTCGAGAGCGACAAAAACGGCGAGGATTATCGCGGTGCGATCGCCGCATTTTTCGATCAGTCGGCCATGGATATTGCTGCCCATCTTGATGCCGGGCGGAATGTCGCCGTGCTGTCGGAAGGCGATCCGCTGTTTTACGGTTCCTATATGCATCTTCATCTGCGGCTTGCGCCTTCCTATGAGGCGGAGGTCGTTGCCGGCATTACCGCCATGTCCGGCTGCTGGTCGATGGCCGGTCTACCGCTGGTGCAGGGTGACGATATCTTGAGCGTGCTTCCCGGCACTCTTGCCGAAGATGTTCTGACTGAGCGTCTGTCCGGCACGGATGGCGCCGTGATCATGAAGGTCGGGCGCAACCTGCCGAAGATCCGCCGGGCGCTGGAAAAGGCCGGCAAGCTTAATGAAGCGCTGTATGTCGAGCGCGGCACCATGGCGAACAGCCATGCGGTGCCGCTGATCGAGCGGGACGCATCGCCCGCCCCCTATTTTTCGCTGGTTCTGGTACCTGGCTGGAAAACCAGACCCGCTGGCGGTGAAGCGTCATGAACGGCAGGCTGGTCGTTGTCGGCCTTGGCCCTGGCAGTTCTGCGCAGGTGACACCGGAGGCGCTCGCCGCCGTTGAGGCGTCGGAGGATTTCTTCGGTTACATTCCCTATCTCGATCGGCTGTCGCTCAGACCCGACCAACGTCGCCATGCCTCTGACAATCGCGAGGAAATCTCCCGTGCCGAACAGGCTCTGCGGCTTGCAGCCGGGGGCGGCAAGGTCTGCGTGGTTTCGGGCGGCGATCCCGGCGTTTTTGCCATGGCGGCGGCTGTTTGCGAGGCGATTGAAAATGGCCCGCGCGAATGGCGTGAGATAGACTTTTCGGTCGTGCCGGGCGTGACGGCCATGCTTGCTGTTGCTGCACGAGCCGGCGCGCCGCTCGGGCATGATTTCTGCGCCATCTCGCTGTCGGACAATTTGAAACCCTGGGGCATTATTGAAAAGCGGCTGATCGCGGCTGCGGAAGCCGGATTCGTGATGGCTTTCTATAATCCCGTCAGCAAGGCGCGTCCGCACCAGCTTGGCACCGCCTTCGATCTTTTGCGGGCACATTTGCCCGGCTCGGTGCCGGTGATCTTTGGCCGTGCGGCAGGCCGTGCGGATGAGCGCATCCGGGTCGTGCCTTTGTCGGAAGCATCGAGCGACATGGCGGATATGGCCACCTGCATCATCGTCGGTTCGGTGGAAACCCGTCTTATCGAGCGTTCGGACAAAGATCCGCTGGTTTACTCGCCGCGTTTTTCGAGAAGAGAAAGCTGATGGCGGATGGCAGTGAGCGCAGTCGCTATATCCGGCACGTTCGCGCCATCGAGGATTGCGGCGTTCAGCTTTGGCGGCCGCTCGATCATGATAACCGGCAGGCCAAGCCGCCTCGCCGCTTCGATCTTGCCGTAACTGGCGTTGCCGCCGGAGTTCTTGGAAACCACAGTGCCGATACGGTTTTCCTCCAGCATGCGGATCTCTTCATCCAGCGCAAAAGGGCCGCGCGCTGTAATATAACGAGCATCCGGCACCTTCAGCGGCGGCTCTACCGGATCAACGCTGCGAATGAGATAGCTGTGTTGGGGTGCTGCCTCGAAAGGAAGAAGTTCCTGCCGGCCGAGCGCCAGAAACACCCGCTTGCCTTCATCGCCGAGCGCGATAACAGCCTGTTCGATGGTATCGACCCTCTGCCATTTGTCATCCGGTTGGCGGTCCCAGGCGGGGCGAGAAAGTGCTACAAGCGGAACTTTGGCAAGTCTCGCCGCCTCCACGGCATTGGCGGAAATCCTCGCCGCATAGGGATGGGTGGCGTCAACCAGAATATCGAAATTCCCTGTGCGGATGAAATCCGCCAAACCCGCAGCACCGCCAAACCCGCCACTGCGCATCGGCACAGGCTGTTCCACTGGCGAAAGCGTACGCCCGGCCATGGAAAGCAGGATTCGGTAGCCGGAGTCCACCGCCAGCTTGCCGGCCAGAATGCGAGCATCCGCCGTGCCGCCAAGGATGAGTATGGAGCGTGTCATGACGTCTGAATATTCCGGAACGGACAACGCTTCCACTCAAAAGAAGGCTTCCACTGAAAAGAAAGGCAAGCCATGGCTTTTCATCGTCGGCATAGGCGAAGATGGGCTGGATGGGCTCGGTCGGAATGCCGTGGCGGCAATAGAGGCGGCCGAGATTGTTTTCGGTGGCAAACGCCATCTGGAACTGGCGGCTGCAGCCATTCGTGGTGAGGCGCGCCCTTGGCCGGTGCCGTTCGATGCGGAGATGAGCGATGTCGTGGCGTTGCGCGGTAGACGGGTCTGCGTGCTCGCCTCCGGCGATCCGTTCTTTTATGGCGCCGGCGTCACACTTCTGCGGCGGATACGGTCGGAGGAGACAGTCTGCTATCCCTCACCTTCAGCCTTCTCCCAAGCCGCGGCGCGGCTTGGCTGGGCCTTGCAGTCGACCGAATGCGTGTCGTTGCACGGGCGTTCCATCGATCTTTTGCGACCGCATCTGCATCCCGGAGCGAGGATCATCGCGCTTACTTCTGATGAGCGCGCGCCCGCTCTCATTGCGGAATTGCTGTCTCAATCCGGTTTCGGCCAGTCGGAATTTGTCCTGCTCGAAGCTTTGGGCGGAAAGCGGGAGAGGCGGCGGCAAATCAGGGCGGTCGATTTTACCTTTGACGACATCGATCCTTTGAACGTCGTGGCTATCGATGTCGTTGCTGCTGAGGGCGCACGCGTCCTGCCTTTTGTGCAGGGGCTGGATGACAGCCTGTTCGAACATGACGGTCAGATCACCAAGCGTGAAATCCGTGCCGTGACGCTTTCATCGCTGGCTCCGCGCCGGGGCGAGCTGCTGTGGGATATCGGCGCCGGTTCGGGTTCGATTGGCATTGAATGGATGCTGTCGCACCGCTCACTCCGTGCCATCGCCATAGAGCAGCATCCGGAAAGAGCCGAACGTATCGCCCGCAATGCCGAGGCATTTGGCGTTCCGGGGCTTGAAGTCATGATCGGTGCAGCACCTGCGGCTTTTGAAGGCCTGCCTCAACCGAATGCGATCTTCATTGGTGGTGGCGGCAGCGAAACGGGCGTGTTTGAGGCTGCTATGGAGGCCTTGAAGCCAGGCGGGCGGCTGGTTGCCAATGCGGTGACGCTTGAAATGGAAGCGGTGCTGCTTGCGGCCCACGCCAGGTTCGGTGGTTCGATGATCCGTCTCGATGTCTCGCGCGTTGTTGCTGTCGGCTCCATGTCGGGCTGGCGTCCGGCGATGCCGGTGACACAATGGAGCTGGGTCAAGCCGTGGTGACTGTCGCTGGCATAGGCTGTCGCAAAGGCACGGGTTCGGATGCAATTATAGCAGCCGTGCACGCTGCGGAGCTTGCTTTTGGCATGACCGTTGAATGCTTGGCGACTGCGCCGCTCAAGGCAAAAGAAGCTGGTCTTGCGGAAGCGGCGAAACGTCTGGCGCTGCCGCTTGAAATCGTATCGAAAGAACAGCTCGAGGCGGCTGCTTCGAAAACAATGACATTTTCACAGGCAAGCCTTGATCATGCCGGGACGCCCAGCGTCAGTGAAGCGGCGGCACTTGCTGCCGCCGGAGAAAATGCGCGGCTGGTCGCGGCGCGTCTCGTGGTTGGCGATGTGACGGTAGCCATCGCCACGACGAGCGACGCGCGAAATGACCGCGCCATCGAACATGGAGAACAAAAATGACGGTTCATTTCATCGGTGCCGGTCCGGGCGCTGCCGATCTCATCACGGTGCGCGGGCGCGATCTTATCGCTGCCTGCCCGGTCTGCCTTTATGCCGGCTCGCTGGTGCCGAAGGCGCTGATCGAGTATTGCCCGACGGATGCACGCATTGTCGATACGGCAGCACTGTCGCTCGATGAGATCGAGGCGGAGTTCGTTGCGGCGGCAAAGGCCGGCAAGGATGTGGCACGGCTGCATTCCGGTGATCTATCCGTCTGGAGCGCTATGGGTGAACAGATCCGTCGGCTGGAACGGCTGGGTCTCGATTATACCGTGACTCCAGGTGTGCCCTCTTTCGCTGCTGCCGCTGCCACCCTGCAGCGGGAATTGACGGTGCCGGAAGTGGCGCAAAGCCTTGTTCTGACCCGTATTTCGGGCCGCGCTTCGAAAATGCCCGAGGGCGAGACGCTGAAAGCCTTTGGTGCGACGGGGGCGACACTTGCCATCCATCTCGCCATCCATGCCATCGGCCAGGTGGTGGAAGAACTGACGCCGCTTTATGGTTCCGATTGCCCAGTCGCCATCGTTGTCCGCGCCTCCTGGCCGGATGAGCGGGTCATTCGCGGCATGTTGTTCGACATCGAGGGAAAACTGGCAGCCGAACCGGTGGAGCGGACGGCGCTGATCTTCGTCGGGCATGGGCTTGCCTCGACGAATTTTCGCGAGAGCGCACTTTATAGTACCGATTATGTCCGGCGGTTCCGCTCCCCGAAGGAAGATGCGAAGGGCTGATGCGACGGCGTGGAGGCGGTGCGTCCCTTGAGCGTGCCCTGACGATCGAACACCAGAATATCAAGCTCGATGCCGGGCACCTTCAAAGCGGCAGCCGCTGTTACCCAGGCTTTTTCCGCAACGATCGCACCGAGGTCTATCCCCGCGCGTTCGGCCAGCTCAAAGGCGTGCGCAACCATGTTGGCCTGACGAATGGCGAGGGCAAGATTTTCATCTCCGCCAGCCTCGGTTGCGAGTACCGCCAGCGCATCAAGATCGGCCAGGCCTTTCTTGGAATGCACGTCCAGCATGCCCTGGGCGAGCTTCGTCATCTTGGCGACGCCGCCGGCAATGGTTACCCGTTCGACGGGGTGGCTGCGCAGATATTTCAGCATGCCACCGA
Source organism: Agrobacterium sp. 6Ca8 (assembly GCF_055382765.1). Classification (NCBI taxonomy): domain Bacteria; kingdom Pseudomonadati; phylum Pseudomonadota; class Alphaproteobacteria; order Hyphomicrobiales; family Rhizobiaceae; genus Agrobacterium; species Agrobacterium sp. 6Ca8. Next base: position 2,558,963 of record NZ_AP026433.1, on the reverse strand, counting down.
TAAAATCACCCATGTCGATCAGTGCGGTCTCTGGCAGGCCGTACACTGCCTGCCCCGCCTTTTCCGAGGTGTTGCCGGTCGCGCCGAGCAAATGGGTGCAGCCGGTGGCGCGCGCCACATCGATGCCGCGCCAGATGGAGTGGATCCATGCCGAGCAGGAAAACGGGATGACGATGCCGGTGGTGCCAAGGATGGAAATGCCGCCGACAATACCGAGCCTGCCATTCAGGGTCTTTTCCGCGATTTTCTCGCCGTCTCGAACGGAAATCTCGACTTCGAAATCTGCACCGTCTCCGGCTACTTCGCGAATGGCGGTTTCGATCATCTTGCGCGGTACGGGGTTGATCGCGGGTTCGCCCGGCGGCAGGGGCAATCCAGGCCGGGTGATGGTGCCGACGCCTTTTCCAGCCTTGAAGGTTATGCCGCTGCCGGGCTTTCCCCGTCGCACGGTGCTTTCGATCAGCGCACCATGGGTCACGTCGGGATCGTCGCCTGCATCCTTGACGACGCCGGCTCTTGCGAAGTTTTCACCTTTTTCCTCGGTGGCGAGAGAAAATGCCGGCCTCACGCCGCTTGGAAGTTCGACTTCGACAGGGTAAGGAAACTCGCCGGTCAGAAGGGCAGCACAGGCCGCCTTCGTGGCGGCTGCCGCGCAAGTGCCCGTGGTCCAGCCGCGGCGAAGGGTCTTTCCATCCGTTTCCATATGAATTCCTATAGCCGGGACGGCTATTTCCGTCATCGTTAAAAAAGCAGCCGAGAAGAATGTCGATAGCGCAGGTTTTGAACAGCATCGCCGCAAAAGGTCCGGTCTTTGAGGCCGGGCATGTCTGGCTCGCAGGCGCGGGTCCGGGCGATGTGCGTTATCTGACGCTCGAAGTGGCGCTCGCGCTTTCGCAGGCCGATGTGATCGTGCGCGACGCGCTGGTAAGCGACGATGTCGTTTCCCTCGGGCCCCAGGCTGAAATCGTGTTTGCCGGCAAGCGCGGCGGCAAGCCGTCGGCAACGCAGGACGACATCACTGCCTCGCTGATTGATCTCGCCAGGCAGGGTAAGAAGGTGTTGCGGCTTAAGGGTGGCGATCCGTTTATTTTCGGGCGTGGCGGCGAAGAGGCGGAGGCGCTTGTCCGCGCCGGCATCCCATTTCGTATCTTGCCGGGCATGACCTCGTCGCTTGCAGCCCTTGCTTCAGCGCGCATTCCCGCCACCATGCGCGGTATCAGCCGCGCTGTCACGCTTGCCACCGGCCATGCCGCCGGGACCGAAGAGGATCTGGATTGGCTGGCATTGGCGAAGACACAGGAACCCATCGTCGTTTATATGGGGCTTAAGAACATAGGCTCGATCGCCGGTCTTCTGATGCAGGGCGGTCGTTCGGGCAAGACGCCGGTCGCCGTCATCATGTCGGCAACGACTGCGCAGGAACGTATTTTCATCGGCACACTGGAAAGCATAACTGACGATGCAAAACGGGAAAAATTCGAGGCGCCGGCGCTGATCGTTATTGGCGAGATCGTTTCGATGCGCGACCGACTTGGGGTGCCGACCTTATGACCACACGGGCAATCATCATCGGCGCACCGCGCTCTGGATCCGGCAAGACCAGCGTAACAATCGGCTTGCTCAGGGCCTTTGCCCGGCGCGGCATCAAGGTGCGCGGCATCAAGACGGGGCCGGATTATATCGACCCCGGCTTCCATGCCTTCGCCACCGGCACGTCCGGCCTCAATCTCGACAGCTGGGCCATGCAGCCGGAATTGCTTCGACACCTGTTGTTGCAACAGGCTGATGGTGCTGACCTCGTTTTGATCGAAAGCGCCATGGGCCTATTCGACGGTATCCCCGTGGCGGAAAACCGCACTGGTTCTGCGGCGGATCTGGCCCGGCTGTTCGGCATTCCCGTGCTGCTGGTGCTGGATGTGTCGGGTCAATCGCAGACAGCCGCTGCTGTAGCCTATGGTTTTGCCCACTATGATCCTGTTGTCACCATGGCGGCGGTGGTGCTGAACCGCGCCGGCAGCGAAAGACACCGGACGCTGTGCACGGAGGCCATCGAAAAAATCGGTCTGCCTGTCGCAGGATGCGTCCTGCGTGATCCGTCACTCATCCTGCCGGAACGGCATCTGGGCCTGGTGCAGGCCAGCGAACATCCGGAAATCGACGCGCATATAGAACGGCTGGCGGATGTGATGGAAAGGTCCATTGATCTCGATGCCTTGCTTTCGCTCGCTGCGCCTGTGGATGTGCCCTCCGGCTCGGTGGAGGCAGCGATTGCGCCGCCCGGCCAGCGCATCGCGCTTGCAGACGACGCGGCTTTCACCTTTCTTTATCCGCACCTCAAGAACCACTGGCATGCAGCGGGGGCAGAGATCGTACCCTTCTCACCGCTGGCCGACGAGGCGCCCGATGACACCTGCGACATTTGCTGGCTGCCAGGTGGTTATCCCGAACTTTACGCTGGAAGGCTTGCCGATGCTGCCGGGTTTAAAGCGGGGATTGTCCGTTTTGCCGAGGCGAAGCCGGTGCATGGCGAGTGCGGCGGCTATATGGTTTTGGGAGCGGCGCTGGAAGATGCCGATGGCGTCACCCATGCCATGACCGGGCTTCTGTCACATGCCACCAGTTTCGCCACGCGTAAGATGAACCTCGGTTACCGGCAGGCTGCAATCGTGGCAGATGGGCCGCTGGGCAAAGCGGGCGAGGTTCTGCGCGGCCACGAGTTTCACTATGCGCGTGTTATCGATCCGGGTCACGATGAGCCTTTCGCTCAGATCGCTGACGGGCAGGGTCGTCCGCTCGGCCCTTCCGGTGGCAGGCGGGGTCTTGTTTCAGGCACTTTCTTCCACGCGATAGCCAAAGCCGGGTAAGCAATTTGGCGTCCGGATGCGGGGTTGCGTCAAAGTGGAGCGGGCTGAGAAAGTTTGTAGTCTGGTGCGATAGGTAAGTGCTATATAGCCACTGTCGTACCGAGTTTCCGAAACGCTATTTCAATGAAAAGACTGCGCCTATTCATTTCTGCCGCCCTTGCCGTGGCCATGATACCGGTTCCGCTCGAGATCGGTGCTGGTCAAATGCAGGCTCATGGCGGCGAAGATTATGCAACGCTTGAAAAACTCGGCGCGGCGCTGTTCGATGATGCCAATCTCTCCATGAACCGCACGATGGCGTGTTCCACCTGCCATATGCAGGCGGCGGGTTTTTCCGATGCGCGCGAGAGCGACAAGGTCGGCCGGGACGTCTCTCTCGGTGATGACGGGATTTCGCTGGGCGACCGCAATGCGCCGACTGCAGCCTATGCCCGGTTCACGCCGCCTTTCGGCAGGAACGCTGCGGGAGAGTATGTCGGTGGGCAATTCTGGGATGGTCGTGCCTCCCTGCTGGAAGACCAGGCGGGTGGACCACCGCTCAACCCGATCGAAATGGGCATGCCGGATAAAGCCTCTGTCGTCAAACGGCTCAAGGAAAATCCTGATTATGTTGCGGCGTTCGGCACACAGTTCGGCAGCGATGTTTTCCAGAGTGACGAAGGCGCCTTTGCTGCGATGACCAAGGCGCTGGCGAGCTTCGAGCGTTCCGATGAATTCTCCACCTTCGATTCCAGGTATGACCGTTTCCTGCGCGGCGAAGAAAAGCTAACCGATCAGGAGGAGCTGGGCCGGGTTCTGATCTCCTCGACACAGTTCACCAATTGCAATACCTGCCATGAAATCCGTGGCGCCAAGGGTTTGGAAGACGGCCTCTTCACCAACCACAAATATTTCAACATCGGTGTTCCGGCCAACACGTCGGTCAGGGCAGCCAACGGCTCCAAGCCGGATGCGGTCGATCTCGGATTGGCGCAAAATCCCGCCGTGGCCGGCGATCCGGCTCAGCGCGGCAAGTTCAAGGTGCCTACCCTTCGCAACGTCGCTGTCACTGGTCCCTACATGCACAATGGCGTGTTTAAGGATCTGCGCACGGTGGTGCTGTTTTACGTGAAATACAAAAGCAAGAAACCCAGCCGGCAGATCAACCCTGAAACGGGTAAAACCTGGGATGCGCCGGAAGTGCCTGATAACATCGCCATGACAGAGCTGACTTCCGCACCGGCGCTGGACGACAAGCGTGTGGACGCCATCGTCGCCTTTTTGAAGACGCTGACTGACAAAAGATATGAACATCTTTTGCCAAAGGAAGATGGGCAAGCGACCGTGCCGCCTGCCCAACCGGTTGCCGTCAGCGTTACGCCGAAAGCGCCTTGAATTCTGCGAGAACCGCGTCACCCATTTCGGAGGTGCTGACCTGACGGGAACCGTCGGACATGATGTCGGCGGTGCGGATGCCCTTGTCGAGCACGTTCGCAATTGCAGTTTCGAGCTTCGTTGCCTCATCGACCATATTGAACGAATAGCGCAGGCACATGGCGAAGGACGCGATCATGGCAATGGGGTTGGCGATGCCCTTGCCGGCAATGTCAGGTGCCGAACCGTGCACCGGCTCGTACATGGCCTTGCGCTTGCCGGTTTTGGCATCCGGTGCACCAAGCGATGCCGACGGCAGCATGCCGAGCGAGCCCGTCAGCATGGCGGCGACGTCGGAAAGCATGTCGCCGAAGAGGTTGTCGGTCACGATCACGTCAAACTGCTTGGGCTTGCGCACCAGCTGCATGCCGCCGGCATCGGCCAGCATATGCTCCAGCTGAACGTCCTTGTATTTCGCAGCGTGGGTTTCGGTGACAACCTGGTTCCACAAAACGCCAGATTTCATGACGTTGCGCTTCTCCATGGAGCAGACGCGGTTGTCGCGTGTGCGTGCCAGTTCGAAAGCCACGCTGGCGATGCGCTCGATCTCGAAGGTGTCGTAGATCTGCGTGTCGATACCGCGCTTCTGGCCGTTGCCGAGGTCGATGATCTGCTTGGGCTCGCCGAAATAGACACCGCCCGTCAGTTCGCGGACGATGAGGATATCGAGACCCTCTACCAGCTCCGGCTTCAGTGAGGAGGCTTCGGCAAGTGCCGGGTAGCAGATGGCGGGGCGCAGGTTGGCGAAAAGTTCGAGATCCTTGCGCAGGCGAAGCAGGCCGGCTTCCGGGCGGTGTTCGTAGGGAACGCCATCCCACTTCGGGCCGCCCACGGCGCCAAACAGGATCGCATCGGCGGCAAGGGCCTTTTCCATATCTGCGTCGGAAATCGCGACGCCATGGGCATCATAAGCGGAGCCGCCGACCAGACCTTCCTGCGTGGTGAAGCCGGCATTTTTCGCGCTGTTCATATAGTTGATCAGCTTGCGGACTTCGGCCATGGCCTCGGGGCCGATACCGTCACCGGGCAGAAGGAAAAGCGTGCGGACTGTCATGAGAACCCTCCTTGGGCGGCGCGCCGGAAACCATCATGAAGGGTTTTCGATTGCGGCGAGCGCGGCGTCAAACTCGTTTCCGTCCTGCCGCCTCACAAGTCACGTCGCCAGCCGAACGGGATCGGGGGCTTCTTATCCCCGCCTCAACGGCTTTTCAAGCAAAGCAAAAGCCGATCCGGTACGGTTTTGTACGGGATCGGCTTTTAAAAGAGGGTAGAAGTGCGGTCAGGCCCAGGGGCGGACCGAGGCATTTGCCTTTTCGAACGTGTCGATGGCGCCGGAATGCTCCAGTGTCAGGCCGATGTCGTCGAGGCCGTTCAGCATGCAATGGCGCTTGAATTCATCGATCTCGAAGGTGATCGTGCCGCCATCAGGGCCGCTGATTTCCTGACGTTCCAGATCGATGGACAGAACGGCGTTCGAGCCGCGCGAGGCGTCGTCCAGCAGCTTTTCGAGATTCTCGGGGCTGACGACGACAGGCAGGATGCCGTTCTTGAAACAGTTGTTATAAAAGATATCGGCGAAGCTGGTGGAGATCACGCAGCGGATGCCGAAATCGAGAAGCGCCCATGGTGCATGTTCGCGCGAAGAGCCGCAGCCAAAATTATCGCCCGCGACGAGGATCTGGGCGTTCTGGTAAGCGGGCTTGTTCAGCACAAAATCGGGATTGGGCGAGCCATCTTCGAGATAACGCGACTCGGCAAAAAGGCCGGTGCCAAGACCCGTGCGCTTGATGGTCTTAAGATAGTCTTTGGGAATGATCATATCGGTGTCGATATTGACGACCGGCATGGGCGCAGCAACGCCCGTCAGCTTGGTGAATTTTTCCATCTGTCGCTTCCCGTGTTTCCCTGGTCACAAAATCCGGCGTGGACTGACGCCCGCCGGATATTTTCTGTCGGGAAATACTGCAAAACGGATCGCTTTAGAAGCGCAAACCCGCATTCTTCGGTACGCCGCGTGCAGCGTTCTCGCATTTTGACCGGATTAACGATCTCAGAGATCGATGATCGTGCCTTTGCCGTCGTTCCAGACGCGCATATCGCGCTGGTTGCGGGGCTTGACCGGAATGGGTGCCGGCTTCATACGCGCCGAAAGCAGACGGGCAGCGCTGAGAACGGCGAGCACGCCGATAAAAGCGACCGTAAGCGAGGCGGTAAAAAGAGCCACCAAAGCCAGAAGTGCGATGCCGGATGCGGCAATGAAAAATGAACGGATGCCTTGCATGATTCAACCTTTCTTTCCAGACGAATGTGGGCCTTCTTCTTCCGGCTTGCAAGAGGATTCAGTGGATTGTCGTGTTGCAGATGTCACAAAAGCTTGACACAAGTGCGGCATGACTAATTTTTTCGAAAATATTCCTGTGAGACCGCGCCGTTCGCTGCTGTCGGTTCCGGCCATCAATGTCCGGGCGCTCGAAAAAATCCGCGATCTCGATTGCGATGGCGTGATCCTCGATCTGGAGGATTCCGTCGCGCCCGACATGAAGGACAAGGCTCGGGAAAATCTGGACAGGCTATTTTCTGACGCGCCTTTTGCCGGATGCGAGACCATTATTCGCATTAATCCGCTCTCTACGCCGGATGGGCAGGCGGATCTGAAGCTTGTGCTTTCCTGTCGGCCAGATGCGGTTTTGTTGCCCAAGGTGGAGCAGCCGGCCGATATTCATGAGGTTGCCGACCTTCTGGCGGAGGCGGATGCGCCGCAGGGTTTGAAAATCTGGGCGATGATCGAGACTCCGCTTGGTGTCTTGAATGCCGCGTCTATCGCCGACGCTGCCCATACGCCGGATGCGCGGCTTGCCGCCTTTGTCATCGGGCTCAATGATCTGCGCAAGGAAACACGGGTTCCGGCCCTGCCCGGCCGAACCTATCTTGTGCCGTGGATGATGCAGGTGGTGCTCGCCGCCCGCGCCTACGGGCTTGATGTCATCGACAGCGTTTCGAATGATTTTCGTGATCTCGCGGCTTTTGCCGGTGAATGCGAGCAGGGCCGCGCCATGGGCTTCGATGGCAAGATGCTGATCCACCCGGCCCAGATCGAGCCGGCCAATCGACACTTCGCTCCTGATGAGGCGATGGTCGCGGAAGCCAAGGAGATTATTGCCGCTTTCGTAAAACCCGAATCTGTGGAATTGAACGTCATCAACATGAACGGGCGAATGATCGAACGGCTGCATGTGGGGCAGGCCGAAAGGCTGGTCGCCATGGCCGGTATCATCGCACAACGAAAGGCAAAAAAACGTGAAGGTCTATCGTTTCATAACCGGTCCCGATGACGCAAAGTTCTGTCACCGGGTCACCGAAGCGCTGAACAAGGGATGGGAACTTGCCGGTTCACCCAGCTATGCCTTCAACGCCGCCAGCGGTATCATGCATTGCGGCCAGGCCGTGACCAAGGTGGTCGAGGGCAAGGAATACCATCCGGATATGAAGCTCGGCGAGCAATGATCCAAGTACAAATCGAGTGATTCGGATCTGCTTACCTGATTCGCTCGATTTTTTTGGCCTTTACTCGGTAAAATCGAATAGTAGGAGTTTTATTCACAGTCCCTACTCGGAATGTGCGTGAAAATAATAACTGCCTGTTTTTGAAAGACAAAATTCGCGACTTTTCAGTATCTACCAGATAAATTTATCACGGAACATAAAGTGAACGAATTGAGGATTTTATCCTGAGCTCGACTCAAAATATCGAGTCCGAACATATATTTACAAGCTAGAGACGATCTCTGAGCTGGCACGACAAAGCCGAGGTTGCACCCCCGGCTCCGTGTCGAAACCACAATACCTTGGACGGCTTGCGGATCAGCATACGCATTGAGCAAAATACGCTCTCAGACTCTTCTGTCAAGTTTGTCCAAGGCTGAAGCCTAAGAGGACAACCACATGCATCAACAGTCTTACAGATTGACCGAAAAAGACGCGATAGAGATTTGGCTGCGTTATTGGGGCGGCGAGTTTCAGCACCACATTGCAGCTTCTTACGGCGTAAACCCGGGGCGGGTAAATGAAGTAATTAAGCGCAAACGCCTGGTGGGTAGTGAGACGATCGCACTCTCAATGAGACGCGATCACTAGTAGCTTGAGGACCCGGTATCACAGTTTCTCGGTGCCGGGTTTCTCAGCGCTCCGCGGCGGCCTCGTCGGCGCTTTCTTCGATCCGCTCCATGTCGTCGTCCGACAGGCCGAAATGGTGGCCGATCTCGTGGATGAGGACATGGGTGATGATATCGCCCAGCGTTTCTTCGTTCTCGGCCCAGTAGTCGAGAATGGGGCGGCGATAAAGCGTGATGCGGTTCACCATCTCGCCGGTTTCCATGGTGAAACGTTCGGAGATACCGCGCCCCTCGAACAATCCTAACAGGTCGAACGGTGTTTCGAGCGCCATGTCCTCGAACACTTCGTCTGTCGGGAAATCCGAGATCTCGATGACGAGATCCTTGGTCAACGCACGGAATTCTTCTGGCAGGTGGCCATATGCCTCGATCGCAAGCGACTCGAAGGCGGAAAGTGTCGGCGCATGGCGGTCCCGCCAATCGTCGGTCTGGTCTATGCGGGCCATTTCTGCTCCTTGTTGAAGGCCCATATAAACACTTGCTGCGCAAATTTCGAGACCTGACTGCTTCGCTTGCCAAAAAAGCATGAAATTCTTGGCGTTAGAGTTACTTTTCAAACATCCGTCATCTTGACATAAACTGATGTCTCGCGTAATTCGCACCCAAATTGATGGCGTATTGCGCCTTCTGTTTATTCCGCCCCTCAAAGGCGGCTTCACCGGCAGACTTTCAAAAGGGCATTCAGTCCTGACGGATTTCCGCTACTCCGACTGATAAAAAGACGGCCAGCTTGCTTTGGCGGGCAGAGCCGGAACGAACATGAAAGGATAACAAATGTTCGCAGTCATCAAGACCGGCGGTAAGCAGTACCGCGTAGCGGCCGATGCCGTGCTGACCATCGAAAAGCTGGAAGCAGAGGCAGGCGCAACCGTAGAATTCACCGAAGTTCTCGTGATCGGCGAAGGCGCCGACGCTCAGTTCGGTGCTCCCTTTGTCAAGGGTGCCGTCGTCAAGGCTGAAGTTGTCGAGCACAATCGCGGCAAGAAGGTCATCGCCTTCAAGAAGCGTCGTCGTCAGAACTCCAAGCGTTCGCGCGGCCATCGTCAGCATCACACTGTCGTCCGCATCACGGACATCGTTGCTGCCTGATCGGCGCGACACGGGAAACAAGGTTTAAAGGAGAACTCCAATGGCACACAAAAAAGCTGGCGGTTCCTCGCGTAACGGTCGCGATTCCGAATCCAAGCGCCTTGGCGTAAAGAAGTTCGGCGGCGAAGCTGTCATTCCAGGCAACATTATTCTGCGTCAGCGCGGAACCCAGTGGCATCCGGGCGCCAACGTTGGCATCGGCAAGGACCACACGATTTTCGCACTGACCGCAGGTAACGTGAACTTCCGTACGAAGGCCAACGGCCGCGTATTCGTATCCGTGGCCCCGAAAGCGGAAGCCGCAGAATAAGCCGGTAAGCGTCATATGCAGCCGGTGTCCCATCGACCCGGCTGAGACGTATCAGGTTCAGTCAAGAAAACAGGGGAGATGGGGTACCACCCAACTCCCCTTTTTCTTTAACCCCCAGGAGGGACTGAACCATGCAAGCTGAATTGTTGAGGGTTGACCAATCACGGTCACCCGAAGAGCGGCCGAGGCCCGATCGGTCGAGGAGCGATTGCCCCGTTTTACTGTCGCAGAGGCTGGTTTTACGTAAGCCTCACGAAGAAGACATCGACGCCCTTGCCCATCTTGCCAACAATGCCAATATCGCGACCATGGTGTCGCGTATGCCGCACCCGTACACGGCCAAAGACGCCGCGGACTTCGTGCGACGCACCAATGCTGGCGAGATCGGCAAGTGCGTCTATGCGATTACCCGCATGGACAATGGCGAGTTTCTGGGTTGCTGCGCGCTTGAACCGCAGGAAGACGAAAAGACGCTGGAAATCGGTTACTGGCTGGGGGAACCCTACTGGAACCGGGGCTACATGACCGAAGCCACGCATGCGCTGATCGACATGGCCTTCCGCACGCGTGAAATCGACCAGATCGATGCCCGCTGCCGGGTCACCAACATCCCCTCGCGCCGGGTCATCCAGAAGTGCGGTTTCCAGTTCCAGGGCTCCGGCATGGTCGGTTCGCTGGCATTGGGTGGCATGGTACCGGTAGAATGGTACAGGCTGGACCGCAAGACCTGGGTTTCGCTGAAGAGCTGGGGGGACATGGGATGAGCACGATCGAGCTTACCCGTCACCGGGCAACTGCGACGGTCGCGCCGCCCGGCCCCTGCCCGGTCATCGAGACGTCGCGTCTGGTGCTGCGTCCGCAGCGGCTTTCCGATGCTGGCAGCATCGCGGAATCGCTTGGCGATTTTGCCGTGACCAGGATGCTGGCCCGTGTTCCCGCCCCGTATCATCGACAGGATGCGCTGGAATGGCTGGTCCTGCGCACTTCAGGCACCCTGCCCGATTGGGATTTCGCCATCACAAGCGGTGACGATACACTCATCGGCGTCGTCTCGGTCGAATTGCGGCACGGCGAGTGGCATCTCGGCTACTGGCTGAACCGGTTCTACTGGGGCAAGGGTTACATGACCGAGGCGGTGGCCGCCGTGGTCGAGCGGTTCTTCCGCCGCATGCCCGGTGTGGTTCTCCATTCCGGTGTGTTTGCGGATAATCCGGCTTCGCTGCGCGTGCAGGAAAAACTGGGCTTCCGGGTGACCGGCTGCCACCAGATTTACGCCACGGCGCGTGCTGCGATGGTGGCGCATATCGATACGGCGATCACGGCTGAGGATTTCGTTCCGCAGCACGGCTGACAATCAAAACAAGGCCGGTTGCCGCAAACCGGCCTTGTCTCACGCAGGCGCTTCCCGCACGATAGTCTTTGACCTTGTGGAGAAGCGCTTGTATTCGAAACGACGATATTTTTGTTTGGCACAACGCCTTGAGCTGATGTGCCCGCAAACCGACAGAACGGCAGTCCGATGAAATTTCTCGATGAAGCAAAAATCTATATCAAGTCCGGTGATGGCGGCGCGGGCGCCGTTTCCTTCCGGCGCGAAAAATTCATCGAGTTCGGCGGCCCTGATGGCGGCGATGGCGGACGCGGCGGCGACGTCTGGATCGAGGTGGTCAACGGTCTTAACACGCTGATCGACTTCCGCTTCCAGCAGCATTTCAAGGCCTCGATCGGACAGCACGGCATGGGCAAGACCCGCACCGGCGCCAAGGGTTCCGACGTGGTTCTGAAAGTGCCTGTGGGCACGCAGATTTTCGAGGAAGACAACGAGACGCTGATCGTCGACCTGACAAAGGAAGGCCAGCGTTTTCGTCTTGCCGCTGGCGGTAACGGCGGTTTCGGCAACGCCTATTTCAAGTCTTCGACCAATCAGGCGCCGACCCATGCCAATCCGGGCCTTGCTGGCGAAGAAAAGACGCTCTGGCTTCGCCTGAAGCTGATCGCTGACGCCGGTCTCGTTGGTCTGCCAAATGCAGGTAAGTCGACATTCCTCGCGACCGTGACGCGCGCGCGGCCGAAGATCGCCAATTATCCTTTCACGACGCTGCATCCGAACCTCGGCGTTGCGACCATCGACGGCCGTGAATTCGTGCTGGCCGATATTCCCGGCCTGATCGAAGGCGCGCATGAGGGTGTGGGCATCGGCGACCGTTTCCTTGGCCACGTAGAGCGCACCCGTGTGCTTCTGCATCTCGTCTCCGCGCAGGAAGAAAAGGTCGGGCAGGCCTATAAGACTGTCAAGGCCGAACTGGATGCCTATGGCGGCGGCTTGACCGACAAGCCGGAAATCGTGGCGCTGTCGCAAATCGACGTGCTGGACGAAAAAGAACTGAAAAAGAAGGCAAAGGAACTGGAAAAGGCCTGCGGCCGTCCTCCGCTCCTTCTGTCTGCCGCTGCCCACATTGGTATGACGGAGGCGCTGCGCGCCCTTCGCGATATCATCGTCTCGGCAAGCAATGGCGGCGAGACCGCCCTTCCCGACCGCTCAATGCCTGTGGATAGCGAGGCCGAGGAAGAGGACGATCGCCTATGAGCCTCACCCGCAAACCGCTGGGTAGCCACCACCGGATCGTCATCAAGATCGGTTCGGCACTTCTGGTGGACCGGAAAAGCGGGCTCAAGAAAGATTGGCTCGACGCCATTTGCGAGGACATCGCTGCGCTGAAGAAAAACGGCGCAGATGTTCAGGTGGTGTCTTCTGGCGCCATCGCGCTCGGCCGCACGGTGCTCGGTCTGCCCTCCGGCGCATTGAAGCTGGAGGAAAGCCAGGCAGCGGCGGCCGTTGGTCAGATCGCTCTGGCGCGGGCATGGTCGGAAAGCCTGTCGCGGCATGAGATCGTCGCTGGCCAGATTCTGCTCACGCTGTCCGACACCGAGGAGCGCCGCCGTTACCTCAATGCGCGCGCCACCATCAACCAGCTGCTGAAGATCGGTGCCATTCCGATCATCAATGAAAACGACACGGTGGCAACCACCGAAATCCGCTACGGCGACAATGACCGTCTGGCCGCCCGCGTGGCCACCATGACCGGTGCCGATCTTCTGGTATTGCTGTCTGATATTGACGGGCTTTACACGGCTCCGCCGCATCTTGATCCGGATGCGAAGTTCCTTGAGACGATTGCAGATATTACGCCCGAGATTGAGGCCATGGCAGGCGGTGCGGCTTCCGAGCTTTCACGCGGCGGCATGCGTACCAAGATCGATGCCGGCAAGATCGCGACCGCTGCCGGCTGCGGCATGATCATCGCTTCCGGCAAGACGCTCAATCCGTTGAAGGCCATCGAAAACGGCGCCCGCTCCTCGTGGTTTGCGCCATCAGGCACACCGGTGACGGCGCGAAAGACCTGGATTGCCGGTCAGTTGCAGCCGGCAGGTGAGATTCATGTGGATGCGGGTGCGGAAAAAGCGCTCTATGCCGGTAAAAGCCTGCTTCCGGCGGGCGTGCGGGTGGTGAAGGGCAATTTTGGACGCGGCGATGCGATTGCCATTATCGGCGTTGAAGGCCGAGAGGTCGCGCGCGGCCTTGCAGGCTACGATGCGGAAGAGGCGCGTCTTATCATCGGTCACAAGTCCAACGAGATCGAGGCGATACTTGGCTATGTCGGGCGTGCGGCGATGATCCACCGTGACGATCTGGTGATGACGGGTGCCGCCGTGAAAGTTAAAAATACTGAAAAGGATGAGGTCCATGCCTGAACAGGCCGTGAAGCAGAGCCATGATATTGATGCACTGATGATGACCATCGGTGCACAGGCAAAAGCTGCTTCGCGACCGTTGTCCATCGCAGGTACGGATCAGAAAAACCGTGCGCTTCTCGCCATGGCGTCCGCCATCGAGGCGTCGAGGGAAACGATCCTTGCCGCCAACAGGAAAGATCTGGCGGCGGCGGATAATAGCGGCCTTGCCGCTTCCTTCATCGACAGGCTTACGCTTGACGATGCGCGGATCGCCGGTATCGCCGAAGGCATCCGCTCGGTTGCCGCGCTGGCTGATCCGATTGGCGAAGTTATTGCCGCCTGGGATCGCCCGAACGGTCTGATGATCGAGCGCGTGCGCACGCCGCTTGGCGTCATCGGCGTGATTTACGAAAGCCGTCCGAATGTGACGGCAGATGCCGGCGCGCTCTGCCTCAAGGCGGGCAATTCGGTCATCCTGCGCGGCGGCTCGGATTCGCAACATTCATCGCGTGCTATCCATGCCTGCCTCGTCGAGGGCCTGAAGATTGCCGGCCTTCCCGAGCATGCCATTCAGCTGGTGCCGGTCACCGACCGCGCTGCCGTGGGCGCGCTTCTTGGTGGATTGAATGGCGCGGTTGACGTGATTGTGCCGCGCGGCGGCAAAAGCCTGGTTGCGCGGGTGCAGTCTGAGGCGCGGGTTCCGGTCTTTGCGCATCTGGAAGGTATTTGCCATATCTATGTCGACGGATCGGCCGATCTCGACATGGCGAAACGCATCGTCGTGAATGCGAAGATGCGCCGCACCGGCATTTGCGGCGCGGCGGAAACGCTGCTGGTGGATGCCGCTGTTGTTGCCACGCATCTTGAACCGCTCGTCAAGGGCCTGATCGAGGCCGGTTGTGAAGTACGCGGTTCGCAGGCCGTGCGTAATGTTGTCGAGGGCTTGAAAGCCGCAACGGAAGATGACTGGCGCACCGAATATCTCGATGCGATCATTTCGGTTGCTGTCGTGGACGGTATTTCCGGCGCGATCGAGCACATCAGCACCTATTCGTCCAACCACACGGAGGCGGTGATCGCCGAGGACCCAGCGGTGGTCGAGCGTTTCTTCAACGAACTCGATTCGGCCATTCTGCTGCATAACGCTTCCACGCAATTTGCCGATGGCGGTGAATTCGGAATGGGTGCGGAAATCGGCATCGCCACGGGCAAGATGCATGCACGCGGCCCGGTTGGTGTCGAGCAGCTCACGTCGTTCAAATACCGCGTGCATGGCACCGGTCAGACGCGGACCTGATAGTTGCTGGTCGAAACACGCCTCGACAGACGTTATCTCACCATGCCGCATGCGGAGCGCGGCATGGTCGTCGGGCTGTTTGGCGGCTCCTTCAATCCGCCGCATGCCGGCCATGCCCTTGTTGCCGAAATAGCGCTTCGCAGGCTGGGTCTAGACCAGCTCTGGTGGATGGTGACGCCAGGCAATCCGCTGAAAAGCCGCTCGGAACTGGCGTCTCTGGAGGATCGTATCGCTGCCTGCGAAAGGCTGGTCAGCGATCCCCGCATCAAGGTGACGGCTTTTGAAAAATCGCTGGGGATCAGCTACACGGCCAATACGCTTGCCAAGGTGAAAGCAAAAAATCCGCATGTTCGCTTCATCTGGATCATGGGAGCCGACAATCTGAAAAGCTTCCATCGCTGGCAACAATGGCGAAGGATTGCCGAGACCTTTCCGATTGCGGTGATCGACCGGCCGGGTTCCACCCTCTCCTACCTCTCCTCCACCATGGCGCAGGCCTATAGCCAGGCGCGGATCGATGAGGATGATGCGGGTGTTTTGTGGAAAAAAAAGGCGCCTGCCTGGGTCTTTATCCATGGTCCGCGTTCCACGCTCAGTTCGACGGCGCTCCGCAATAATCACAAATGATGTATGCGACAGCCGTTGAAGGCTCCATATCTTGAAAAGTTAATGCTTTGGTGCCACCTTAATCTGGTGACGCACAGATTCGCGTCGCCAGTGCCTGTTTTGTCATTCTTGGAAAGGGAAAACCTCTGACAACAGTACACGCCAAGGGAAGAGCATTTGTTGCTATCCCGAAGGGTCAGGACAGTGGCGCCGATGCCGCCGACCACGCCCTCGAAACCGTCCTCGCGAGCCTCGAGGACTCCAAGGCTGAAGATATCGTATCTCTCGACATTGCCGGCAAATCGGCGCTTGCGGACTACATGGTGGTGGTCTCCGGGCGATCGAACAGGCATGTCTCGGCGATCTGCGAGCATCTTCTCAAGGATATGAAGGATGAAGGGTTTGGAAGCGCCCGCGTCGAAGGTCTGGAGACCGGAGATTGGGTGCTGATCGATACCGGCGATATCATCGTTCATGTGTTCCGTCCGGAAATCCGTGTCTTCTACAACATTGAAAAAATGTGGGCGACGCCGGAAATGCCGGAAGACACGCTGCATTGATGCGGTGAGCCTTTGACGTCGCACATCGGGCCTCCCGAATATCATTTTTGATTTCGGGTCGATGTGTGTGGTCGGAAAGAAAGCCGGCCGCATAGGAATCCGTAGGGTATGCTGTTAAGAGCGTGACCCTGTTGGGTCACGATGGATGCAGGTTTGCGATGCGGATTTCGATTTTTGCGGTGGGACGGCTGAAATCCGGCCCAGAAAAGGATCTTGCGACCCGTTATATCGAACGCCTTGCCAAGACCGGCCCGACGATCGGGCTGGAGTTTTCGCGCGTGATCGAGGTCGCGGAAAGCCGGGCATCGAACGCGGAGACGCGCAAGCGCGAAGAAGCGGCAATGCTGGAAAAACATCTGGCTGATGGTACCGTGCTCGTGCTGCTGGACGAGCGCGGCAAGGCGCTGGATAGCCCGGCCTTTGCCTCATTTTTTGGCGATCTGCGTGATAGCGGCAAGCGCGACCTCGTGATAGCGATTGGTGGCGCCGACGGCCTAGATCCTGCACTTTACGACAGAGCGGCGGCCGTTCTTAATCTCGGCAAGCTCACATGGCCGCACCAGATCGTTCGTATTCTGATCGCCGAACAGCTTTACCGCGCCGTCACCATCCTCTCCGGTCATCCCTATCATCGCGTTTGAGCGTGATCTTCATGTGGAAAATTGTCTCAATTTCAACATGAAGCTTCGCGAGACGGAAAGGCGTGAAGGCTTTGAAGCCAGCCTGTTTCTGGCCTCTTGGAAGATTGGGGCAAAATCCCTAATATCGGCGCTCCTGCTTCGGCATCAAAGAAAGTTCAAATGGACAAGAGGTCTCAACGAAAACGCCACGCTGCCCTTGCGGGCGCGGTTTTCGCTGTCCTTGTCCTGGGGATTTCCCCCGTTGAACGCGCCTTTTCGCGCGATGATGCGGGTGCCGCGCCTGCTGGTGAGGGTGATACGTCGCCGGAGGCGCTTCAGACGCTGGAAAAGCGCCGTGATCAGAACCGCCAGGATTTGGAAGAGCTGGTCGACAGCATCGGACTTTCGGAAGACAAGACCCGAAATCTCGAAGAAAGCATTGCTTCCCTTAATCAGGATAGCGCCCGTATCCGCGACGAGCTGATAGCATCGGCTGCGCGCCGCAAGGCGCTGGAAACCAAGATCAGCGATGGCGAGGATCGTCTGGCCAAGCTTTCGGTCCGCGAAGATGGCGTCAAGGCATCACTGCGCGAGAGGCGTGGTGTGCTGGCGGAGGTTCTGGCGGCGCTGCAGCGTATGGGCAGAAACCCTCCCCCCGCCCTTCTCGTTTCGCCTGATGATGCGCTGGCTTCGGTGCGCAGCGCCATTCTTCTCGGTGCTGTCGTTCCCGGCATTCGCGGTGAGACCGACAAGCTGGTTTCTGCTCTCAAAGAATTGACCGACGTCAGGCAGGCAATCGCTCGCGAAAAGGACGATCTTACGGGTATGATGACGGCAAGTCTGGAAGAGGAAAAACGCCTCGACCTGCTGCTTGCTGAAAACGACCGCAGAAATTCGCAGACGGCCGCGGCGCTGGAGGCGGAACGCAAGCGATCCGAGGAGCTTGCAAGCAAGGCGACCAGCCTCGAGGGTCTGGTCGGTTCGCTTGAAAGTGAGATCAGCTCGGTGCGGGAAGCTATGGAAAGGGCGCGTGCGGAAGAGCAGCGCGTGGCCCGTCTTTCCGAAGCGGAACGTGAGAAGGAGCGTGCCGCAGCCGAGGCGGGAATGCCCGATAAAAACCGTATTGCGCCCGCATATCCCTTCGCGAGTTTGAAGGCAAAGCTGGACCTGCCGGTGGCTGGAGATGTGTTGCGCCGGTTCGGCGATGCGGATGGTACGGGCCACTTTTCCAAGGGAATTGTCGTCGCGACCGGGCCCGAGGCCATCGTGACGGCACCCGCAGACGGCTTTGTTGTATTTGCCGGAGATTTTCGCAGTTACGGCCGAATGATCATCCTCAATACGGGTGACGGATACCATGTGGTCATGACGGGAATGGACAATGTGAGGACACGACAGGGAATGTTTGTGTTCTCCGGAGAGCCAATCGCCTCCATGGGTGCAAAAAGAGTAGCGAGTGCAGCAGCATTGGCGCTGGAAACCGACCGGCCAACGCTCTACATTGAGTTCAGGAAAGATGGTGTGCCGGTTGATTCCCAACCTTGGTGGACCGCAAAAAATACCGGAAGGGCGCACAATGATTCGTAAGGTTTCGCTTCTCCTTATCGGTGGGCTTATGGGCGCCACGGCGATGAGTGTGATTTATTCGGCGAGCATGCCGGCACAGGCGGCCGGGCCTTCGACCTATAAGGAACTGTCAATCTTTGGCGACGTGTTCGAACGTGTGCGTGCGCAATATGTGACGCCGCCGGATGACGAGAAGCTGGTCGAAAATGCCATCAACGGCATGCTCAGCTCGCTTGATCCGCATTCGAGCTTCATGAATGCCAAGGACGCCAACGACATGCGCACCCAGACCAAGGGTGAGTTCGGCGGTCTCGGCATCGAAGTGACCATGGAAAATGAACTGGTCAAAGTCATCTCGCCGATGGACGACACGCCGGCTTCGCGCGCAGGCATTCTTGCCGGCGACTATATTTCGGAAATCGACGGTACGCCGGTTCGCGGTCTGAAGCTGGAGCAGGCGGTCGAGAAGATGCGCGGCGCGGTCAAGACGCCGATCAAGCTGACGATCATCCGCCAGGGCGCCGATAAACCGCTCGAATTCACCGTCATGCGTGATGTCATTGCCGTACGCGCGGTCAAGTCCCGTGTCGAGGGCGATGTCGGTTATCTCCGCGTCATCTCATTTACCGAGAAGACCTATGACGATCTCGAAAAGGCGATCAAGAAGATCAAGACGGATGTGCCGGCTGACAAGCTGAAGGGCTACGTGCTCGATCTGCGTCTCAACCCCGGTGGTCTGCTCGATCAGGCGATCAATGTTTCCGACGCCTTCCTCCAGCGTGGCGAAGTCGTTTCGACCCGTGGCCGTAACCCGGACGAGACCCGTCGCTTCAATGCAACGGCTGGCGATCTGACCGATGGCAAGCCGGTTATCGTGCTCATCAACGGTGGCTCTGCTTCGGCGTCTGAAATCGTCGCCGGTGCGCTGCAGGACCTGCGCCGCGCGACTGTGGTCGGCACGCGCTCCTTCGGCAAGGGTTCGGTCCAGACGATCATCCCGCTCGGCGAGGCCGGCGCGCTGCGTCTGACCACGGCGCTTTATTACACGCCGTCTGGCAAATCGATCCAGGGCACGGGCATTACGCCTGATATCAAGGTCGAACAGCCGCTGCCGCCGGAATTGCAGGGCCGTGTCACGACCGAAGGTGAATCCAGCCTGACCGGCCATATCAAGGGCCAGAGCGAAACGGACGAAGGTTCGGGTTCTTCCGCTTACGTTCCGCCGGAAGCCAAGGACGATATCCAGCTGAATTATGCGCTGGATCTGTTGCGCGGTGCCAAGACCGATCCGTCGTTCCCGCCGAACCCGGACAAGGCTGTGGTCAACAAGCAGTAAGATGGATGCGCCGGCCAGCCGGCGCATTTTCTCGATTGCCTAACCGTTTGGACGGATCGTTCATTGCCTTCTGACCTGCGAAAACCGCTTCTGGGTCGACAGAAAAAAAGCGCCGGTATCAACCGGCGCTTTTCCGTCATTATGGTTCTGTCCGCGCTTGCAGTTCTGACGATCGGCGGGCTTTCCGTCTATACGGCCCTGTCGCCCGGCAATCTGCAGAAGACGGCTTCCGGGCCGGACACCCAGCCCCAGCTCCCTGAAGATGCTCCGAAAACAGCAGCAGCCGATGATGTGGCGGATCCTAACGACACGGCCGGTCTGAAGGCGGAAAGCGGCCGATCCGGCGCGAATATAAATCGGGCGACGATGCCGGATGGCAATGTGGTATCGGTCTATTCTCCTCGCCCCCGTGACAGCGACGGACCGGTGCTGATGAGCGGCCAGACCTACGGTCAGGATCCGCGCATGGCCACGCGGCCCAATGATGCATTGCTGGAAGAAACCGCATTCGGCAGATTGCCCGTCGTCGGTGCCGATGGTTTGCGGCCGATGGAGCAATATGCCCGGCCGTGGTCCGGCGCACGCGGCACCCGGGTGGCGATCGTGGTCGGTGGTCTCGGCCTCAGCCAGACGGGTTCGCAAAAGGCGATCCGGGAACTGCCGCCGGAGGTGACGCTCGGTTTTGCTGCAAGCGGCAACAGCCTGCAGCGCTGGCTGCAGGAAGCACGCCGTGAGGGGCATGAAATCCTTCTCCAGATACCGCTGGAGCCCTTCGGGTATCCCGGCACCAATCCCGGCCCGGACACGCTGCTGGCGGGCGATCCCGCGAAGGTCAATATCGACCGGCTGCATCGCTCCATGGCGAAAATTACCAATTATACTGGCATCATGAATTATCTCGGCGGGCGTTTCCTTTCCGAGCAGGCGGCGCTGGAGCCAGTCATGCGCGATATCGGCAAGCGCGGGCTGCTTTTTCTGGACGATGCCTCTTCGGCGCAGTCGCTGAGCGGCGGGATTGCCAAAGCCATTTCCGCGCCGCAGGGCTTTGCCGATGTTCTGCTTGACGGTGAGGTCACCGAAGCCACTATCCTGCGCAAGCTGGACGAATTGGAGCGGATCGCGCGACGTAACGGTCAGGCGATCGGCGTTGCCTCGGCTTTTGACGAAAGCATCGCTGCAATCTCGAAGTGGTCGCGGGAGGCGGGCGGCCGCGGTATCGAGATCGTTGGTGTTTCTGCGCTTGTTTCGCAGCAGGCGGGGCAGTAAACCTTCTGCGCGGCCATTCCTTAGCGCCTTTTCGGCGCGCAGACAGTGCGGGTTTCCAATGACAATCAAAGCAGAAGATTTGCCTTACCGTCCCTGTGCGGGGATTATGGTTCTGAACGCCGAAGGCCTTGTCTGGGCCGGCCGGCGCATCAGGGAAGGCAATTCGGAATATGACGGTTCACCGCAATTGTGGCAGATGCCGCAGGGCGGCATCGATGACGGTGAACGGCCTTTGACGGCCGCCATTCGCGAACTTTACGAAGAGACGGGGATGAAAACGGTGACGTTGCTGGCGGAAGCGAGCGACTGGATCCATTATGATCTGCCGTCCGAACTGATCGGCATCGGCCTGAGAGGCAAGTATCGGGGGCAGGCGCAACGCTGGTTTGCCTTCCGTTTCGATGGCGACGAAAGCGAAATCCAGATCGACCCACCTCCAACAGGGCATACGGCTGAATTCGACGCCTGGGACTGGAAGCCGATGGAAAGCCTGCCGGAGCTCATCGTGCCCTTCAAGCGCGCGGTCTACGAGAAAGTGGTTGCGGAATTCCGGCACCTTGCCGGCAAGTAATAAAAAAGGCGGCCACTGGCCGCCTTTTCTTTGGTCGATTGCGAGAGCTTATTCTGCTTCGTTGGCGGAATCGGCGTTGAGTTGGCCGTATTTTTCCGCACCGATCTTGCCGAGCAGTTCGAGCTGGGTCTCAAGGAAGTCGATGTGACCTTCCTCGTCGATCAGCAGTGCTTCGAACAGCTTCATCGAGACATAGTCTCCGGCCTCGGAACAGATGTCGCGCGATTTCTTGTAGGACGTCCGTGCGTCATATTCGCCCGCCAGATCGGCTTCGAGCACTTCCTTGACGTTCTGACCGATGCGCAGGGGAGCCAGGGTCTGGAGGTTGGGATGGCCTTCCAGGAAAATGATACGATCGATGATCTTGTCGGCGTGCTGCATCTCTTCGATGGATTCCGCACGCTCCTTCTTTGCAAGCTTGGTGTAGCCCCAGTCATTCAGAAGTCGGTAGTGAAGCCAATACTGGTTTACCGCACCGAGTTCTAGAAAAAGGGCTTCATTAAGCCGCTCGATGACTCTTGTGTCGCCTTTCAATGTCCGCTCTCCTGTTCTCTTCATGGAATCGCTTCAAGCGGGACATAAAATCAAAAACATCTGCTTCCGTCGAGTGGCGACGGGCGTGATATTCTTCGGTTGTCTGTATGATCAGGTCGACGACAGTTGGGAAACAGCCGCAGCAGCGGCCACGTTTTTCCATGGCATGATACACTTTTGCCGGAACGATAAGCTGCCAACAGTCCTCATCGAGGAGCTCGTTAATGACGTCCCGGATATCGTGGTCGGTGATGTAATTGCAGCTGCAAACCAGCATGATCGACTGCCTGTATGACGCAACACGTTGTTTTCGTTCTTAAACCAAAACAGGACACCCACTGTCAAGAAAAACCTCCGAGGATATCCGAAAGTGAACTCTGGATTCATTCTAAACTATACGAAAACTGTCGTATTTTCATTAGTTTAGCAGTTCCTATATTGCGGTATTTTTCGATCAAGTTTTTGTGCGTGGCGATATTATCAGGGCGGAAATCACGAAAAGTTTACCTGCTTCCTTCCCGTTAGAAGGGGTGCCGATCTCAGGCGAAATATTGCCCGCCATTTGCGGTCATCGTGGAGCCGGTTATGAAACCCGCCTCGTCCGACACGAGAAACAGGACGCAGCGCGCGATTTCTTCCGGTTCGCCCAGGCGCCCGACCGGGATTTGCGGCACAATCCGCTCGGCTAGCACTTTCTCCGGTATAGCCCTCACCATCTCCGTGCCGATGTAACCGGGGCAGATGGCGTTGACGGTAATGTTGCGGCTTGCGCCTTCCTGGGCGAGCGCCTTGGTGAAGCCGATATCGCCAGCCTTTGAGGCGGAATAGTTGACTTGGCCAGCCTGGCCCTTCTGGCCATTGATGGAGGAAATATTGACGATGCGACCGAAGCCGCGGTCGCGCATACCCGGCCAGACGGGATGCGTCATGTTGAAGACGCCGGTGAGGTTGGTGTCGATCACCTCGCGCCATTGCTGCGGTGTCATCTTGTGAAACATCGCATCGCGGGTGATGCCGGCATTGTTGACGAGAACCTCGACGGGGCCGAAGGCCTCTTCAACCTGGGCTATGCCTTTCACGCAGGCATCATAGTCTCGCACGTCCCATTGAAACGCGGGGATGCCGGTTTCTTTCTGGAAGGCCTCTGCCCTATCGGTCGTGAAGG
This sequence comes from Agrobacterium sp. 6Ca8, assembly GCF_055382765.1. NCBI lineage: Bacteria > Pseudomonadati > Pseudomonadota > Alphaproteobacteria > Hyphomicrobiales > Rhizobiaceae > Agrobacterium > Agrobacterium sp. 6Ca8. The sequence continues at coordinate 2,535,859 of NZ_AP026433.1, read as the reverse complement.
CGTAATTGACGGCCACCTGGTAGCCGGCTGCCTGCAAGGCGCGGGCTATTGCTGCGCCTATGCCGCTTGTCCCGCCCGAAATCAACGCAACCCGGCTCATATGGCCTCCATTTCCTGAACTGTTTTAGCCGTGCTCAAGGGCCACAGAAATGCGGCCAATGGGAGACCGCTTCTACCCTATTGGCCGCTGAACCGGAATTGCTTTTTGGAAGGCCGCACGGCGGTTTTCAGAGCGCCTCGATGCACATGGCAACACCCATGCCGCCGCCGATGCAGAGCGTCGCGAGCCCCTTCGATACGTTGCGGCGACGCATCTCGAAAATCAGCGTGTTCAGCACACGGGCGCCGGATGCGCCAATCGGATGGCCGATGGCAATCGCACCGCCATTGACGTTGACGATATCAGGATCAAGACCAAGCTCACGCACGACAGCGCAGGACTGTGCGGCAAAGGCTTCGTTGGCCTCAACGAGGCCGATATCGCCGATCGACCAGCCTGCCTTGGCCAGCGCCTTGCGTGAGGCGGGGATGGGGCCGGTTCCCATGATCTGCGGATCGACACCCGCCGTCGCCCAGGAGGCGATGCGCGCCAGCGGTTTGATACCGCGCTTTGCCGCTTCCTGCTCCGACATCAGAAGTGTGGCAGCCGCGCCATCATTGAGGCCGGAGGCGTTGCCGGCCGTTACCGTGCCCTCCTTGTCGAAGGCGGGGCGCAGCTTTGCCATGGTTTCCAGCGAGACGCCGGTACGGATATGTTCGTCAGCATCGATGATGATATCTGCCTTGCGGCCCTTGACCGAGAAAGCCACGATCTCATCTGCAAAACGGCCGGCGCTCTGCGCGGCTTCGGCCTTGTTTTGCGATGCGACAGCGAACTGGTCCTGTTCATCACGGGAAAGCTGCCATTGCCGGGCGATGTTCTCGGCGGTTATGCCCATGTGGTAGCCGTAAAAGGCATCCGTCAGGCCGTCTTTCAGCATGGTGTCGATCATCTTGAAATCGCCCATCTTCACGCCACCGCGCAAATGGGCGCAATGGGGCGCCATGGACATGGATTCCTGCCCGCCGGCAATGATGATGGCCGCGTCGCCGGTAACGATCTGCTGCATGCCGAGTGCGACAGCGCGCAGGCCGGAACCGCATAGCTGATTGATGCCGAAGGCGGTTGCTTCCTGCGGAATGCCGGCTTTCATTGCCGCCTGCCGCGCCGGGTTCTGCCCTTCGCCTGCCGTCAACACCTGACCAAGGATGACCTCATCGATCTCATGGGCTGCGACACCGGCGCGCTCCAGGACGGCGTTGATGACGGTTGCCCCAAGTTCGTGGGCGGGCGTATTGGCAAAGCCACCATTGAAAGAACCGACGGCAGTGCGCGCAGCGCTGGCAATCACGATTGAAGGCGTCATCTGTTTCTCCTCACTTGCGGGCGGAGACTGGCAAAGCTTTGAATACAAGTCAAATGCCGAAAGTTGCTTTAAAAGATGTTGCTAAATCAAGCCGGAATCTTGCGGAAAATTGCTGCGCAAAAAACAAACTGTTGCGATGCACAAAACATTTGTCACGGGGCTTGTTTTGCGCATACACTTCGCGCGGGAAGAGCAATAACACCAAAAAACAAGAAAATACCATCATCGCGAGGAGGCGGGCATGGCAAAACACGACGGCGAAACAATCATTAAAAAATATGCCAACCGGCGGCTCTACAACACCGGAACCAGCACCTATGTGACGCTGGATGATCTGGCGCAGATGGTTAAACGCGGCGAGGACTTCAAGGTTCAGGACGCCAAATCATCCGAAGACATCACCCATGCGGTTCTGACGCAGATCATTGTTGAACAGGAAGCCAAAACCGGCAATACGCTTTTGCCAACGGCGTTTCTGCGGCAGTTGATCTCCTATTACGGTGACCAGATGCAGATGGTCGTTCCGACATTTCTCGAACATTCGATGAAAACCTTCTCCGATCAGCAGAGCCAGATGCAGGAGCATATGGCCAAGGCGTTCGGTGACGGGTCGCTTGCCCGGAATTTCCAGGCTCCACTGCAAATGATGGAAGAGCAGATCCGCCGCAATACGGAACTGTTCCGGCAGGCAATGCAGGGGTTCACGCCTTTTGCAATGCCGCAGGCGCCCAAGGAAACGCGCAAGCCGAATGCATCCGAAATCGATGAGCTGAAGTCGCAGCTGCGCGCATTGCAGCAAAAACTCGATCAGCTATGAAGGAGGCTTGAGCATTTCGGGTGAGACCCCTCAAATGCTCTCTCCGGTTCTTCAGTTTGCCGCCCGTTCCGGGACGCGCAGCAACAGAACAAACCCCAACCCCAGAAAAACGATGAGAGTGGCCATGCCGATATGTGCAGAGCCACTGAGGTAGGTTGCTATTGAAAAGGACAGCGTCGCCATGAAGCTGGTGGCGCGGCCCGATAGCGCATAGATGCCGAAATAGCGTCCCGCCTCGGCAATGGTGATGTTGCGCGCCAGATAGGAACGCGACGAGGCCTGAACGGGACCGAAGGCGAGGCCAATCAATATGCCATAGAGCAGATAGGCCTTTTCCGCGCCGGTTGCGAAGATGCCGCCATTGTCCGCTGTCGACAATTGGATCCAGCCAAACAGTGTTGAGCCCTTTTCTGTCGAGACGATGCCGACCGTCGCGATGAGCAGAAGAACCAGGCTAATGAGGATGGTGATCCGCGAGCCAAGTTTCTGATCGACGCGCCCGGCCGCAAAGCAACCCACGATGGCGACAACGTTGAGCAGGATGCCGAAGAGGCCGATTTCCATCGTCGCCCAGCCGAACATTCCCGCCGCAAATACGCCACCCAGAATGAGCACGCCGTTGACGCCGTCCTGATAAAGCATACGTGCAATCAGGAACCGCAACAGGACGGGTCTGTCTCGAAGTTCGCGCAGAGTGGTCTTGAGCTCCGCAAGACCAGAGCGGATCGCCGCTCCGAAGGGTAGGCCTCTGTCCGCATCCGGGGTCAGCAGAAACATCGGCAGAATGAAGAGCAAATACCAGATTGCGGCTATCGGGCCGGTTATTCTGGCGTCCTCGCCGGTTGCGGGATCGAGACCGAAAAGCGGCTTGATACCGGCGATAGTCAGCCCTGTCTGTGGATTTGCGGCCAGAAGCGTCACCACGGCAATCAGCACCACCATGCCGCCGAGATAACCGAGCCCCCAGGCGAGATTGGAAATGCGTCCGACATTCTGCGGATTGGTCAGTCGCGGCATCATGGAATCGTTGAAGACGATCGAAAACTCCGCCGCGATGGATGCGAATATCATGCAGACGATGGGCAGGATGATCGGCGAACCCGGTGCTGCAAACCAGAGGAATAAAAGACTGACGATCTTGATGGCGGCAAAAAAGGCGATCCACGGTTTGCGCGCGCCGGATTGGTCGGCAATGGAGCCGAGAATGGGGGAGAAGAGGGCGATGATGATCGAGGAGACCGTCGCCATGTTGCTCCATGTCGCCTGCGCAGAAATAGGATCATCGGTGAGGCGGGCGACAAAGTAGGGTCCGAAAACGAAGGTCGTAACGACCGTGAAAAAGGGCTGTGCCGCCCAATCGAACATGACCCAGCCCCAGATGCCGCGTTTGGCAACCACTGTTTCCGCATTTGGGGAGGGGACAGTCATTCATCGTCCTATCGGATATGGGGGATAAAATGCGTGATGCCGGCGCAAACGCTTCATTTATGGCCATCCGGGCCAGTTACCCGGATGGCGTTTGGCGAATGGTCGATCAGCGCGTCTGAACGATATCACCAAGCAGCCCCGCCGCCACTGTCAGGCGGGCGAGGTTGGTATCGCCGCTTTCGCTCAGTGCACCGAGTTCCGAGACGATGCGGTTGACGCGCACGCGGTCGGCCGCATACCAGGCCTGAACCGGGTCCTTTTCCTTCGAATACTCGGTGAGGGCCGAGATGACGATCCGGCGTCTCGACAAGGCGATCTGGTCTTGGCTGCGCAGAAGAGCCAGGCTCTCGTAGTGATCGGCCGGCGTGATGCGCTGGCTGGCATCCAGCAGCCGCGCGACACGGAAGGTCGAGGAGACCGTGGCGTAGCTTTCGGCGGCGCGGGCAAGCGTCGTGCCCGCATTTTCGGCGATACGCATGATCTCTGGCACATAGACCAGCAGGGAAAGCGTATCCAGCTCTTCCAGAAGGCCAGAGGGAACACCGTCGATTTCCGTGACGCCAAGCTCGCGGCGATATTTCGCCGCTGCCGGCGATAGCGTCTTGATGGCAGTTTTCAGGCGCTCGATTTCGGTTGCCATGTCGCTCGTTCCAGCGCCCACGCTCCCGGTTTGCAGATAAAGCCTGCTTGCATCGGAGTAGATGCGGGTGATCTTGGCATAAAGTCCGTTCTGGACTTCTCCGCCGATCTTTCCGTCGAGCGCGTCGACCTCGCTCCAAAGACGTTTGAGGCCGAAACCATCCTCCACGATCACCGCTGCCTTGACGACATCAGCCGACAGGAGGCCGCTCGCATCGGCGAGTTTCTGCACGAAGCCAGGGCCGCCGCGGTTTACCACTGCATTGGCGAGCGCTGTCGCAACGATTTCGCGGTGCAGGCGATGCGCCTTTATATCGTCTGCATAGTTCTTCTGCATCTTGGCCGGGAAATAGTCTGCGAGCAGATGCTGGAGATAGGGTTCGTCGGGCAGCGGGCTTGCCACCAGAGCGTCGAACAGTGTCAGCTTGGCATAGGAAAGCAGCACGCCGATTTCTGGCCGGGTCAGCGGCTTGCCGGTGGCATATCTTTCGCTGAGCTCGGCATTGCTCGGCAAGGTTTCGACCTTGCGGTTCAGTTGCCCGGTTGCCTCCAGCGCGCTCATCAGGCGGCCGAGTTCTTCCCGGTTTGCAAGCCCAAGCCGCTCCGTCAGCGAGATTGCCAGCGATTGCAGGTAGTTGTTGCGCAGCACCAGCTGCGCCACTTCCGGCGTCATGGAGGCAAGAAGCTGGTTGCGCTTCGGCATCGTCAGGCGACCGCTATTGACCGCGGAGGCGAGGGCGATCTTGATATTGACCTCGACGTCGGAGGAATTCACGCCGGCCGAGTTGTCGATGGCGTCGGAATTGCAACGCCCACCCGCCAGTGCATAGGCGATACGGCCCTTCTGGGTAATGCCGAGATTGGCGCCTTCGCCGATGACCTTGGCGCGCAGCTCGGTGGCGTTGACGCGGATGGGGTCGTTCGCCCTGTCACCCACCTCGGCGTTGGTTTCCACCGCCGCCTTGATATAGGTGCCGATGCCGCCGAACCACAGAAGATCGGTTGGCGCCTTCAGAATGGCGGTCATGATCTCGAAGGGTGTAGCGACGGATTTGTCGATGCCGATGGCAGCGACGGCTTCCGGCGTCAGCGTCACCGATTTTTCGGAACGCGAGATGATCATTGCGCCTTTTGAGAGCGTCGAACGGTCGTAATCCTGCCAGCTTGAGCGCGGCAATTCGAAAAGCCGCTTGCGCTCAGCGAAGGATTTGTCGGTATCGGGATCCGGATCGATGAAGATATCGCGGTGATCGAAGGCTGCGATCAGCCTGATCTTTTCCGACAGCAACATGCCGTTGCCGAAAACGTCGCCGGACATGTCGCCGACACCTGCCACTGTGAAGGGCGTGGTCTGGATGTCGGTGTCCATTTCGCGGAAATGACGCTTTACCGTTTCCCAGGCACCGCGCGCGGTGATGCCCATCTTCTTGTGGTCGTAACCGGCGGAACCACCCGATGCGAAGGCATCGTCCAGCCAGAAGCCGGCGTCGTGGGCGAGGCCGTTTGCCGTATCGGAGAATGTCGCGGTCCCCTTATCGGCGGCGACGACGAAATAGGGATCGTCACCATCAAGCCGCAACGTATCGGCCGGCGGTACCACGGCGTCGTCGACGATATTGTCGGTGATGGACAGAAGAGTGCGGATATAGGTCTTGTAGGCTTCACGGCCTGCATTGAAGACCTCGTCGCGAGAGCCGCCAACAGGCAGGTTCTTCGGGAAAAAGCCGCCCTTGGCGCCAACGGGAACGATCACCGCATTCTTGACCTGCTGCGCCTTGACAAGACCGAGCACTTCCGTGCGGTAATCCTGGCCGCGATCCGACCAGCGCAGACCGCCGCGCGCCACTTTGCCAAAGCGCAGATGCACGCCTTCTACTTCGGTTCCGTAGACGAAGATTTCGCGGAAGGGACGCGGATCGGGCAGGCCGTCCAGATGTTTGGGATCGAACTTGAACGCCAACAGGTCACGCGGCGTGCCATCGGTGTTTTTCTGGAAGTAGTTGGTACGAAGCGTGGCGTCGATGGCGTTGACATAACGCCGCAAGGTGCGGTCTTCGTCGAGATTGGGAACACCGCTCAATGCCGCTTCGATCGTCTTGTGCATCTCTGCCAGTTTCTTCAGCCGCTTCTTCTCGTCGATGGACGGATCGAAGCCAGCCTTGAATAGCGCGAAAATATTCCGTGAAATGGCCGGATATTTAAAGAGCGTTTCGGAAATATGCTCCTGGGAATAAACGATTCCGGTCTGGCGCAGATAACGGGCATAGGCGCGCAGGACGGACACTTCGCGCACGGTAAGGCCGCAGGCAAGGATCAGCCGGTTGAAGTTGTCATTATCGACCTTGCCCGAGAAGGCAGCAAGGAATGCTTCTTCGAGTTTCTGTCCGTATTGCGGCAGATCGAGCGTCACGCCCTTGGCGACGGCGAGTTCCATATCATGCAGCACGATGTCGCGCTTTTCGCCATCCGAGATGACACCGATGTCGAAGGTGCGCTCACTGATGACGTTGAAACCGAGGTTTTCCAGCAGCGGCACACGGCGCGACAGTGGTAGATGGCCATCCCGATGGAAGATCTTCAGCGACAGCGTCTCAGCTGACTGGCCTTCCTGCTGGTAAAATTCGATGCGGACCGGCTCACCCTTCACAGTGGCCAGAATATCCGCCATGTCGCCAATCGCCTCTTCCGGCGTGAAGGCTTCCTGATAGGCCTGATCCACCTCCAGCACCGGTGCACCCGGTTCGGAAAGGGCAACGAAATGGTCTATCCAGCGTGCTGCGATATCGCTGACGGCATCCTCCAGCTTGTCCTGGGCGATACGCGGCGTCTTGCCTTCCGTGCGGCCGACGATGAAATGGACGCGGGCGACAGCGCCTTCGGGGAAGGCCGGGTAATAGGCGGAAATATGCCCGTCATAGACCTTGCTCAGATAGTCGCCGATCTTCTCGCGCACATAGGAATTGTATTCCTCGCGCGGCACGAAGATGATGGCCGAGACGAAGCGGTCGAAACGGTCGATACGTGCGAGGACGCGCACGCGTGGGCGGTCGCTCAGTTCCATGATTTGCTCGATGAAGCGGATCAGAAGATCCGTTTCGATCTGGAAGAGATCGTCGCGCGGATAGGCTTCCAGCGTGTTCTGCAGAATGCGGCCGGAGTGGCTGTTCGGATCAAAACCGAAATGCCGCTCGACATCCGCAATTTTGGCACGCAGCAGCGGGATGTGCTTTACCGAACGCGTATAGGCGGTGGCGGTGAAAAGGCCGACGATGCGCAATTCACCGATGACATTCCCATCCTCGTCGAAGCGCTTGATGCCGATATAATCCATATAAGCGCGGCGATGCACGATGGACTTCACATTTGCCTTGGTGACGATGAGGAAATCCGGACCGTCGAGGAAGGCGAGGATTTCAGGCGTCGTTGTCACGGCGTCCTTGCCAAGGCGCAGCACGCGCACATCCGGATCGCTCAGACTGCCGAGGCCGACGCCGTCACCTCGTTCGATTTTCGCGTTCTTTCCCGTTCCGGAATAGGTGTAATCGCGCATGCCGAGGAAGGTGAAATTGTCGTTGCGAAGCCAGTTGAGAAACTCGACGGCTTCCGCGCGCTCGGTCTTGCGCCGCGAGGAGCCGCGTTTGGACAATTCGTCTAGGGCTTCGTCGAGTTTCGACAGCATGGGCCGCCAGTCCCTATAGGCGGACTGAACCTGTGCCAGCACGAAAAGCAATCTTTCTTCCAGCGCCGTTGCGGCCTGCTGGGTCAGTGGGGCGATGTGCAGCTGGATGAGGCTGATATTCCCGGCGGGATCGTCATCAGGCTCCGCAAGGCGATAACCCGCCTGCGCCGTTGCATCCGGCACCAGAATGGGGTGGACCGCGAGATAGAGGCCGCGATAGCTGCTTGTGACCTCACCCATGACAGAATCGTAGAGGAAGGGCATATTGCGGCCGATAATCGTCAGAACCGTTACCGGAATATCCCGCGGGGTGACGCCCTCCACCTGGGCGATGCTGATATGGGGCGCGTCTCCAGTCCAGCGCGAAAGAGCCTCGAAACTGTGCGCCGCGCTTGCGGCCAGCATTTCGGCGGAATAATATTCTATGTCGTCGGCGCTTGCTCTTCCATAGAGTATACCCGGATCAAGAAATGGCGCGTTTTCGGCAATTGCCTGCTGTCGTGCTTTTTCGATCTGTTTTTCGCGTTTTGGATTATTTCTGTAGCCCATTTGATGTGGATTCCTCCAAAAATCACACTTTAACGTAAAAAAGCACCGTCAATTTGCGGATTTTGCCTTTTCATTCGAATCGGATATTGGCGTGTAATTACGAAGAGTTTAAGAGGCTTTCGTGTTTCTTCAGTTGGGAAGTGAAATTTTTTTGCTTCTCATACGGTAGGGACCGGTTACGAAGCATTTGACAGTATTCCGGTAGCCCATTTATAGGTGGTTCTTTGGCCGCCATGTGATGTTGCGGCCACGGTCGAAGCAAATTATTGATTTGTGCCTATTTTTGTGGTACACCAACGATACTGATCCACAGCGTGGCATTTGTGTGCCCAAAAACACCACGAAAGCAACACCTCTTTTGCACGCGGTTTCCGTGACATATCGAGCGTTTACGTTATCGAAGCCCGCAATGCGGGAAGGTGTGTTTTTGCGTGCACGGCTGGACCAGTGCGGAGTCACCTGACGGTTCCCCCGTCTCATCAGGGCCTGACCGACCCAACCCCGGCGTTGCCGGGTATGTAACAGGGAGTTTTTAGAACGAATGACGACCCAGCAGAAGAAATCTCCAGCACATCACGGTTTCAAAACCGGTGAAGCGATTGTGTATCCCGCTCATGGTGTCGGTACCATTTCTGCCATCGAGGAACAAGAAGTTGCCGGCATGAAGCTTGAGCTTTTTGTCATCGATTTCGAAAAAGACAAGATGCGTCTTAAAGTTCCCGTCGCTAAAGCCGTGAGCATCGGCATGCGCAAGCTTTCCGAAGGCGATTTTGTCGAGCGGGCGCTGAAAGTGGTGCAGGGCAAGGCGCGTGTGAAGCGTACCATGTGGTCGCGCCGCGCCCAGGAATATGATGCGAAAATCAATTCCGGCGATCTTATCGCGATTGCTGAAGTTGTGCGCGATCTTTACCGTGCGGAAAACCAGCCGGAGCAGTCCTATTCCGAGCGTCAGCTTTACGAAGCTGCTCTTGATCGCATGGCGCGCGAAATTGCTGCTGTCAACAAGATGTCTGAAACCGAGGCTGTTCGCCTGGTGGAAGTCAACCTTGCCAAGGGTCCGAAGCGCGGCAAGGCCGTCGAAGAGGACGATTCTCAGGAAGAAGCCGCGTAATCACCGGCTTTCTCCTTTTTTAAAAAAACCCGCCAAGAATGGCGGGTTTTTTTGTGCCTGATCTACAGAATGCGAATTTTCGTACCCTTGCGCATATGAGGCAGAATGCGCCTCATGTCGCGGGGATGGAGAGCGACGCAGCCGGCGGTCGGCTCATATCCCGGGCGGATCATGTGCATGAAGATTGCCGAACCGCGGTTCCGACTCCTCGACGTGATGTTCCAATCGAGGACGAGGCAAACGTCATAAAGGCCGTCCTTTCGCATCATCTCCTCGTGGCTCATTGCGAAAGGGGACTTGACCAACCTGTTGTAACTGGCGCTGCGTGGCTCGTCGCACCAAAGCATGGATTGCTGCGTCCGTTGCATCGGCAATGTCGTGGCGATGGCGGGGGTTCGGTCGCCGCGATAAAATCCGTGCAGCAGGCGCGTGACGGAAATCGGTGACTTTCCATCTCCCTCGCGTTTGAGCACGGTACGGCCGTTGCGCCCGATCGCTGCGGGAAAGGTGAGATGCCCGAGCTGAACGATGGCCCGGCTTATTTTCAAAGGCGCCGGCCGAACCATGAGCGTCGATGCGCGTTTATGTTGCTTTACGGGCTGTCTGCTCATGTTTTTCACGAGATTTTGCTTTGCAGGTTATCTAACGTGAAGTCATAGCACTTCGTAATATCATGGCAATGGGTTGACCTTTTATCGGCAAACCGCTGAATTGGCTGACAATTAGAGCGCCGTGCCTTATTTCGGAGGCACAATGGATGCTCTAACTCTTTTAAACTACGCATTGCGATTTCCGAAAATCAACGGCGATTTTTGGGCCGATGCGCTAAAGTAAGAAAGGCTGAGAATCCGAATGACGGCTCGCACTATCCTTTTGGTGGACGACGACGACGATCTTCGGGAGACGCTGACTGAGCAACTATCTCCCTATGAGGAATTCTCGCTTCTGAGCGGCGCAAACGCTGCGCAGGCGATGCAGACCGCAAAGACTGCCCAGGTCGATCTTCTGATCATGGATGTCGGCCTCCCTGACATGGATGGCCGAGAGGCGGTGAAGCTGCTGCGCAAGGGTGGCTTCAAGGCACCGATCATCATGCTGACCGGCCACGATACCGATTCCGACACTATTCTCGGTCTCGAAGCGGGCGCCAATGATTATGTGACGAAGCCATTCCGCTTCGCCGTCCTTCTGGCCCGCATCCGGGCGCAGCTGCGTCAATACGAGCAGAGCGAAGATGCGGTTTTCACCGTTGGCCCCTATCAGTTCAAACCCAGCCAGAAGCTGCTGACAACTGAAGACGGCAAAAAAATCCGGCTGACGGAAAAGGAAGCGGCGATCATCCGTTATCTGTACCGCGCCGGGAGCGCCGTCGTTACCCGCGACGTCTTGTTGGAAGAGGTCTGGGGTTATAATTCCGGAGTGACGACGCATACGCTCGAAACGCATGTGTATCGTCTGCGCCAGAAGATAGAGCGAGACCCCTCCAATGCCGAAATTCTGGTGACAGAGAACGGCGGATACAAGATCGTTCCCTGAACGAACGCCCTTTCTGCGTCCGAGAGGACGCAGAATATTCTAACATCTTGTATTTTGAAGGCCGATATCCGAAAACCGCTATAGTGGTGCAGGCGGTTTTCTGGAGTAGCAATCGACATGGCCTTGACGGATGACATCATGCTTCTGGGGCAAGTGCCGTTGTTTGCGGGCTTCAGCGACGATCAGTTGCGGCTGATCGCCTTCGGCGCGGAACGCCGCCGCGTGGCGGCGGGTCAGACTTTGTTCCGGGAACATTCCCCGGCCGAGTGCGCCTTCGCGGTGACGTCAGGCCATTTCGAGCTATTTACGGCCGGGCGGGATGGAAAACCCGCGTTGCAGGCGACACCGGGCAAGGGAGCGCTTCTTTCGGAGCTGGCGCTTTTCACGCTCTGTGAGAGAAAATTTACCGCCATTGCCGCGGAGGATTCCGAGGTCATCCGGATAACGCGCATTCTCTTTCACCGGCTGGTGGAGGAGTTTCCGGAGGTTGCCGATATCGTGTCAGCACGCATTCGCGATAACATCGCCGCACTCGCGGCGGGCGCGGCCCGTTTGCAGAACCGCTTCTCCTGATTTTAAAGAGCCAGCGCTTCAGAAACGGAAATGGGCCGTAACCGGAACGTGGTCGGATGGCCGGTTCCAGCCGCGTGCTTCGCGCAAGATATCGATCTTTTCAAGCGAGGGGCCGAGATCCTGCGACGACCAGATATGGTCGAGACGGCGGCCACGGTCTGCGGCTTCCCAATCCTTGGCGCGGTAGCTCCACCAGGTATAAATCTTTTCACTATCAGGCACGTTCAGCCGCATCAGGTCGAGCCAGTTGCCCTTCTTCATGATATCGAGCATGCCGTCGGTTTCCACCGGCGTATGGCTAACGATCTTCAGCAGTTGCTTGTGCGACCAGACGTCATTTTCAAGCGGCGCGATGTTGAGGTCGCCCACGAGAATGGACGAGGTGCCGGGCACGCCGTCGGCGCGAAGCGCCTTCATCTCTTCGATGAAATCCAGCTTGTGGCCGAATTTCGGGTTTATCGACCGGTCGGGTTCGTCACCGCCAGCCGGAACATAAAAATTATGCAGCCGTATGCGGCGCGATCCAACCTGAAAAATCGCCGAAATGTGTCGTGCATCGCCTATACCGCAATAGTCCTGACGGTGATCTTCTGTCAGCGGAATTTTCGAAGCGATCGCCACACCGTGATAGCCCTTCTGGCCATGGATGATGACGTGCTCGTAACCGAGCGCCTTCAGCGGCTTCATCGGAAACTCGCCATTCGGGCATTTCGTTTCCTGCAGGCAGAGAATGTCGGGTTTGTAACGCACCAGAAACTGCTCCACGATCGGCATTCTGAGCCTGACCGAGTTGATGTTCCAGGTGGTTATCGAAAACGACATGCATGTGCTCCGCTTCTATAGCCTCGAAGCCGATTGTTTCGAGGCATGTTTCCGGGGCGCAGGCTTATAACATCGCGATGAAAACGGGAATGCATTTTAGCGGCAAAATAAAAAAGGCGACCGCAGGGCCGCCTTTTGAACTGTCGCCGTGGACCGCCCGGCCTTTAGCCGCGTTTGCGGACTTCTTCGTAGTTGATGTTGAAAACGCGTTCGTCGAGGTTAACGCCCGTCTGCACGTTGAAGATCATGACAGTCGTGTCCTTGTTCTGGGCATCGGTCGTCGTCCATTGCCTCAGATCGAAGGTTTTCGGGTCAAACATCAGGGTAATGGTGGAATCGCCGAACACGCTCTTGTCACCCAGTACGATGGTGGTCAGGTCCGACTCTTCCTTCACGTTCCGGACCTTCTGGTTGCTCAGATCGATCTTGTCGGACAAAAGCAGGCTGAGCGGGGTCTTTGACAGTGGATATAAATCCCATGTCTTCAGCTTCATGTTGCCGATGACGACATTCTTGCCGTCGGAGATGACCCGCATGGGCGAGGGGTCTTCATAATTGAAGCGAAGCTTGCCGGGCCGTTCGATGTAAAATTTGCCGCCGGTCTGTTCACCGCGCGGGCCAAACTGGACAAACTCTCCCATCATGGTTTTGACCGACGAGAAGTGATTGGCAATTTTCTGCGCGGTCGCGCTGTTACCGGCAGCCTGAGCAAATGCGTTGAGCGGCGACAGGCCGGCCATGACCGCAGCCATGGAAAACGCCGTCAGCACGCCACGTCGCGTCACGCCGTTCTCTGGTGTGTTTGCGGTGGCAATCTCGCCGGTGGTGAGGTCGTTCATTCTGTTCTCCTTCATCGCAGCGATTTTCCGCATAAAGGCGGCGGCTTCATGACGTTGAAAGCGTGTATTAACGCTTCTTCGCCCCGCTTGGTTGCCGTCTTCGCCTCACGCATGTCGTTATCCCGAAACCACGACAGCCTTTTGGGCGACGGGCATTACCGCTCGATGATGTCTGCTTCCGTTGGTACGAGTATTTCGCGTTTTCCGGCATGATTGGCGGGGCCGATGATGCCTTCCTGCTCCATGCGTTCGATCAGCGAGGCGGCGCGGTTGTAGCCGATGCCGAGACGCCGCTGGACGTAGGAAGTGGAGGCCTTGCCGTCCCTCAGCACGACAGCCACGGCCTGATCATAGGGGTCTTCCGAATCGGAGAAATTGCCGGCGCCGGCCGGGCCGCCGCCATTGCCTTCCTCATCGTCTTCCTCGGTGATCGCTTCCAGATATTCCGGCGTGCCTTGCGTCTTGAGATAGGCGACGATCTCTTCCACTTCATTGTCGGAAACGAAGGGACCGTGCACGCGCTGAATGCGGCCGCCACCGGCCATATAGAGCATATCGCCCATGCCGAGCAGCTGTTCGGCGCCCTGTTCGCCCAAAATGGTGCGGCTGTCGATCTTCGACGTTACCTGGAAGGAGATGCGGGTCGGGAAGTTCGCCTTGATGGTTCCGGTGATGACGTCGACGGACGGGCGCTGGGTTGCCATGATGACATGGATGCCAGCGGCACGCGCCATCTGAGCGAGGCGCTGTACGGCACCTTCGATATCCTTGCCTGCCACCATCATAAGATCCGCCATTTCGTCGATAATGACGACGATATAGGGCAGGGGCTTCAGGTCGAATTCTTCCGTCTCGTACATTGCCTCGCCGGTCTGGCGGTCGAAGCCGGTCTGCACCGTGCGGGTGAGGATTTCGCCCTTGTCGATCGCCTGCTGCACACGGCTGTTGAAGCCATCGATGTTGCGCACACCGATCTTCGACATCTTCTTGTAGCGCTCCTCCATCTCGCGCACCGTCCACTTCAGCGCCACGACAGCTTTTTTCGGATCGGTAACGACGGGCGAGAGCAGATGCGGAATACCGTCATAGATCGATAGTTCGAGCATTTTCGGGTCGATCATGATCAGGCGGCATTGCTCCGGCGACATGCGGTAAAGCAGCGACAGGATCATGGTGTTGATGGCGACCGACTTGCCCGAACCCGTGGTACCGGCAACGAGAAGATGCGGCATTTTGGCAAGATCGGCGATGACGGGTTCGCCGCCGATGGTCTTGCCGAGCGCCATGGCGAGCTTGGCCTTGCTGTTTTCAAAGTCGCGGCTGCCGACCAGTTCACGCAGGAACACGGTTTCACGCGTCTGGTTTGGAAGCTCGATGCCAATGGCGTTGCGGCCAGGCACGACGGCAACGCGCGCGGCGATCGCGCTCATGGAGCGGGCGATGTCATCGGCAAGGCCAATGACGCGCGAGGATTTGATGCCGGGTGCTGGTTCCAGTTCGTAGAGCGTGACGACCGGGCCCGGGCGGACGTGAATGATTTCACCCTTGACGCCGAAATCCTCGAGAACCCCTTCCAGAAGGCGGGCATTCTGCTCCAGCACTTCCTCGTTCAGCGTATGGTCGCGAACGACGTTCTTGGGTTCCGCCAGAAGATGCACGGTGGGCAGCTGGAAACCGTCTGCGGCAATAAAGGAGGCCTGCGCTTCCCTTGCCACGCGCTCGCTGGGCTTCGGGCGTGCGGAAGGGGCGGTTATTCTGGGTTGGCCGCGCCCAGGTGCCTGTCTTGCCACGAATTTCGGGTCGTTCTCGTCCAGGCTGTGGTCGTCCGAGAGAATGCCGTTGGGCAATCGCCGATTGTCTGCGTCCAACGACGGTTCGTCGTCCCCGTCCGCACCATGATCGGGCGCGATCGAGGGAGGCGACATCTGGCGACGGGATGCGGCGCGTTCTTCGAAAGACGGTTCCGCGCGCTGGTCGAGGCGGTTGATCGCCGTCTTGAGGCGGGAGGGTTCGTTCAGCGTGCCGAATTCATATTCGTTGAAATCGTAAGGGTGTTCGAATTCGCCGTGCAGGGATTTCGACTTCAGGCCGAACAGGCGGCGAAGGCGGGCCTGCGAGATGTACCAATAATGTGCGATTGCGCCGAAGGCGAGAATATTGGCGAAGAAACCTTCGCCCTCGTCATCGTCTTCTTCCTCGACCTGACGGGTGGCACGGGCCTTGTTTGCGACCGGCGCGCGTTCCTCCTGTTCCAGGTCATCTTCCGGGCGTCCCACGAGACCGGCGGCAAACAGCATCATCAAGGCGGCGGGAGCAGCGAATATAGCGCCCAGCACCGTCGCAATCGTGCCGGTGGGGTAAGCGCCGATGAAGAGAGCAGGGAAGCGCAGGATCATATCGCCGATGACGCCACCGATGCCGTTCGGCAGCGGCCATGTCACGGGCGCGGGAAAACAGCCGAGCGAGGCGGCGCAGACGATGGCGCCGGCGATCCAGGCGACGAGGCGGGCGGGTATCCGGTTGAACTTGCGACCGGCGATCAGGGCGATCGCCCAGGCAATCACCGGCAAAAGCGCGATGATTGCGGAAAGGCCGAGGAACTGCATCACGATATCGGCGAAGATTGCGCCGCCGTAACCGAGAAGATTGGTGGGTTGGTTGCCTGTTGCATAGGACAGGCTCGGGTCCGCCACGTTCCATGTGGCAAGTGCGGTAATCCCCAGCGCAATCGTGGCAAGCAAGGCAAAACCGGCAAGAGCCATGACCTGCCGCACGAAAAACGCCGTCAGCACGAAACGCGTGTGACGACCGTCGAATGTCGGAGAATTCATTCTGCCCATGTCCCTGAACCCGTAGTTTTTGTGGTTTCGGCAAGATCCGGCAGTTGACCAGATCCCGGATTGACAGGGAAAACTAACAGCTTGCTGGTTAATGTCGTGTTAACCATGCGGTTTTTTAAAAGCCGCTTCCGGATTTGCGGCAAAGAAAAGGCCCGCCGAAGCGGGCCTTCTTTTGGGAGAGGGGATGGAGAACCCCTTTTCCCGGATATCAGGAGTGGTAGGCGGCTTCGCCGTGGGTCGCAAGGTCGAGACCTTCGCGTTCCGCTTCGACCGGAACCCGCAGACCAACGATCACGTCGACGATCTTGTAGAGGATTGCCGAGACGACTGCGCACCATACGATGGTGATGGCGACGGCAACGAACTGCGTCCAGAGCTGCGAGGAGATGGAGAAGTCCGCCTTGCCCGTGCCGCCAAGCAGCGGCGACGTGAAAATGCCGGTGCCGAGGGCGCCGATGATGCCGCCGATGCCGTGGACACCGAAGACGTCAGCTGTGTCGTCGTAGCCGAACTTGTTCTTCACAACCGAGACGAAGAAGTAGCAGATCGGCGAGACGATGAGGCCGAGAACGATAGCGCCCATGGGTCCAACAGAACCGGCCGCAGGCGTTACGGCGACGAGGCCGGCGATCATGCCCGAAGCTGCGCCCAGCATGGAAGCCTTGCCGCGGGTGAAGCTTTCAACCAGCGACCAGGAAACGATGGCTGCTGCAGTGGCGAGGAAGGTGTTCATGGTTGCAAGAACCGCACCGCCAGATGCTTCGAGGTTGGAGCCGGCGTTGAAGCCGAACCAGCCGAACCACAGCATGGCTGCGCCAACCAGCGTCAGCGTCATGGAGTGCGGGGCCATCATGTCCTTGCCGAAGCCGGTACGCTTGCCGACCATGATCGCGCCGATCAGACCGGCGATACCGGCATTGATGTGAACGACGGTGCCGCCGGCGAAGTCGAGTGCGCCCATGCCGAAGATCAGGCCGTTCGCGTCCCAGACCATGTGAGCGATCGGGAAGTACACGAAGGTGGCCCACAGGATGGTGAACAGGATGACTGCCGAGAACTTCACGCGTTCCGCAAATGCACCGATGATCAGCGCGGGCGTGATGGCCGCAAAGGTCATCTGGAAGGCGATGAAGGTGTATTCGTAGATCACGACGCCCTGGGAGAAGGTTGCCGAGGTGCTGTCAAGCGAAACGCCGGACAGAAACAGCTTGCCGAAACCGCCGAAATACGGGCCGGTGCCGCCGCCGAAGGCGAAGGAGTAACCGTAGATTACCCAGACGAGCATCATGACCGCGCCGATGACCGTGCACTGCATGAGAACGGAGAGCATGTTCTTGGTGCGCACGAGGCCGCCATAAAACAGGGCGAGACCCGGAATGATCATGAAAAGCACGAGGATCGTCGCGACATACATGAATGCGGTATCGGCTTTTTCCGGAACGGGGGCCGCCGCTGCTACTGCCGGCGCGGCATCCTGCGCAAAGGCGATTGCCGGGGCCATCAGGGCTGCCACACCGGCACCCAGTTTGCCGAGCGTTGAAAACTTGTTGAGTTGCATAGCTAGAAAACTCCCTGTCAGCCGTGCTTCAAAGCGCTTCTGTGTTGGTTTCGCCGGTACGGATGCGCACGGCCTGTTCGATAGAGTAGACGAAGATCTTGCCGTCACCGATCTGCCCGGTTTTTGCAGCCGACGCGATTGCCTCGACAGCCTTGTCGACGACGTCTGATGCAACCGCGATCTCGATCTTCAGTTTGGGAAGAAAGCTCACCGCATATTCCGTGCCGCGATAAATCTCGGTATGTCCCTTCTGGCGTCCGTAACCCTTTACCTCGGTCACGGTCAGGCCTTGGATGCCGACGCCGGTGAGCGCTTCGCGCACTTCATCCAGCTTGAACGGCTTGATAATGGCCATCACAATTTTCATCTGGTTTCCCATCCTTTGTTTGTCCTCGGCACGGAGCCGACTCTCCTCGCGCTGGCAGATCAGTAACAGCGACTACGGACATACATTCAAGGGGCGTGCCAGTTTTGATGCGGCCTCTAAGTTATTGAAATATAGTAATTATATGACAGGCGTCTGAAAAACGGGCATTGGGTGGCGCAATTTTCGTCTATTAAATGTGCGATTTTTTAAAAAAGCGCATTATTTAAGCATTTGCCCTTTTGCGGATCAAACCTTCCTGTGCGACGGAGGCGATCAGTTCACCCTGTCTGGTGAAAATATTGCCACGGGTCAAACCGCGTGCTCCCGAGGCGCTGGGGCTGTCTTGCGTGTAGAGCAGCCAGTCGTCCAGCCGGCAGGGACGGTGGAACCACATGGCGTGATCGAGGCTCGCCACCTGAATGGCCGGATCGAAGATTGTCGTTCCGTGGGCATAGAGCGACGTGTCGAGCAACGTCATATCCGAGAGATAAGCGAGAATGGCTGACTGGAAACGTGGATCGTCCGGCACATCGCCGACAGCGCGAACCCAGATATCCTGCTGCGGTTCCAGCTTTTCCTTCGAAATATAGTGGGTCAGCGAAACCGGCCGGATCTCTATCGGGCGCTTGTTGCTCCAGTATTTGCGGATCGAAGCGGGTGCGTTGGCGAGGAAGGCCGCCTGCATCTCATCTTCACTCATCAGCCTTTCGGGCGGCGTCACATCCGGCATTTTTATCTGATGATCGAAGCCGTCCTCGACGATCTGGAATGACGCCGACATGGAAAAGATCGCCTTGCCATGCTGGATGGCGACCACGCGCCGGGTGCAGAAGCTTGCACCGTCGCGAATGCGTTCCACCTGGTAGAGGATGGGCACCAGCGGGTCGCCGGGGCGCATGAAATAGGAATGCAGTGAATGAACGAAACGGTCGTCATCCACGGTTCGTTGAGCTGCGATCAATGCCTGCGCGATGACCTGGCCGCCGAAAACGCGCTGCCAGCCGATTTGCGGGCTTTCACCCCGAAACAGGTTTTCTTCCAGCTTCTCGAGATCGAGTGTGGAGATCAGATTGGCCATCGGATCTGACGTTTGCGAGGGATGCGACATTTTTTCGGCCTGCTCCGGCTGTAGGAAGACGTCACATGGTCTATAGTGCGCCGATGATGCGTGCACAAGATTTGAGGAGAAGCGCGATGCTGGACGTGGTGGTGGCAGGCGGCGGTTATGTCGGCCTTTCCGTTGCTGTCGCAATTAAGCAGGCAGCCGGACATCTTAATGTGCAGGTGGTTGAAGCCGCTCCCGAGGATGTCTGGAAGAAGGACGTCCGCGCCTCCGCCATTATCGCGGCGGCCACGCGCATGCTCGACGTTTTCGGCGTATGGAACGAGATCGAGCCGGAGGCCCAGCCGATCCACAAGATGATCGTCACCGATTCGAAGACCGCCGATCCGGTTCGCCCGGTGTTTTTGACATTCGACGGCGCGGTGGAGGAGGGCAGGCCCTTCGCTCATATGGTCCCGAATGTCGCGATGGTGGGTGCGCTGCGAGGCCTGTGTGAGCGCCTCGGCGTCGAAATCCGCCATGGTCTCAGTGTTTCCGGCTTTTCCGCCGGCCCGCAATCGACGGCTATTTCACTTTCCGACGGCTCGTCGCTTGAGGCGCGACTGCTCATAGCCTGCGATGGGGTCCGCTCGGCTTTGCGGGATATGGCAGGAATAAAAACCGTGCACTGGAATTACGATCAGTCCGGGATCGTCACCACCGTTGAACACGAGCGGCCGCATGAGGGCTGCGCGGAGGAACATTTTCTGCCGTCGGGGCCTTTCGCCGTGCTTCCCTTGAAAGGGAACCGCTCCTCGCTTGTCTGGACCGAACGTACGGCCGATGCCGACAGGCTGGTTGCTGCCGACGATCTGATGTTCGAGGAGGAACTTGAACGCCGGTTCGGCCACAAGCTCGGTCCGGTCCGTCCCGTCGGTCCCCGTCGCGCCTTTCCACTGGGCTTGACGCTGGCGCGTTCCTTCGTCGCGCCACGTTTTGCACTTGCCGGCGATGCGGCGCATGGAATTCACCCTATTTCCGGTCAGGGCCTCAATCTCGGCTTCAAGGATGTTGCGGCACTGGCCGAAACCGTGGTCGAGGCCGACCGTCTCGGCCTTGATATCGGCTCTCTCAACGTTCTCGATCGTTACCAGTCCTGGCGGCGTTTCGACACGTTGCGGATGGGTGTGACGACGGATGTGCTGAACCGGCTTTTCTCCAATGATGTTGGTCCCATTCGCGTCATGCGTGATTTCGGTCTGGGTGTGGTCGATCGTTTGCCGGGTCTGCAATCCTATTTCATCGGTCAGGCTGCCGGTACGACAGATGCGGGCGCGCCGCGCCTGCTTGCCGGCGAGGCGCTCTGATACTGCCGTTCCTGCCTGTGCCGGAGCGGCTTTTCAGCGATTGCCGCTTGACAGTCGATTCCGGTATTTTCCGCCGGAAGCCGGTGCCGCAAAGCTGAATCCGGACAAGGACTTACCCGGATTCACAATCTGGTATAGGGCAGGCATCTGCCAACCAGATGTTGCGGAGAACAAAAGCTGAATCCATTGGAGTCAGCGATTCGTATTTGATTCGTTCGCAGACTGTTCCGTATCCGAATCGATTCCGGTTTCGCCGGATTCTTTTTAATATTTCAAGTATCTGAATCAAAAAGGAAAATTCCGGCGGGGAAGGACCTGTTACCACTTTGCGGACAAGGCCTATTGCCTTTGTCGGCGGGCGTTGCCATGTGTGTTGCGTGTGCGGCCCGTATCAGTGAATGGCGGGCGGTACAGCAAGCAGATGAAGTCGATTCACGGATAGTACGTTGAATTTTCGCCCCATGATCCTGAGCGGCCGCGGTGTCACGGCCGTTCTCGGCCCCACCAATACCGGCAAGACCCATTACGCCATCGAGCGCATGGTGGCACATGGCAACGGTGTCATCGGCCTTCCGCTGCGCCTTCTGGCGCGTGAGGTCTATACCCGTCTTGTCGAAAAGGTGGGCGCGCCGAATGTGGCGCTGATAACCGGCGAAGAAAAGATCGCCCCTCCTAAAGCCAAATATTCCGTCTGCACGGTGGAAGCCATGCCGCGCGAGACAACGGCCGCATTCGTCGCCATCGATGAAGTGCAGCTGGCCGGTGATCTGGAGCGCGGGCATATCTTTACCGACCGCGTGCTGCATCTGCGCGGGCGGGAGGAAACGCTGCTTCTGGGTGCGGGCACGATGCGTCCGATCCTCGAAAAGCTGCTGCCGGGAATTACCGTGGTCGAACGTCCGCGCCTGTCACAGCTTTTTTATGCGGGCCAGAAGAAGATAACCCGCCTGCCGCAACGCACGGCAATCGTCGCCTTTTCGGCGGAAGAGGTCTATGCCATTGCCGAGCTGGTGCGCCGCCAGCGTGGTGGCGCAGCCGTTGTGATGGGCGCGCTTTCGCCGCGTACGCGCAACGCGCAGGTGGGGCTCTACCAGTCCGGCGACGTCGAATATCTCGTGGCGACGGATGCCATCGGCATGGGCCTCAACCTTGATGTCGATCATGTCGCCTTTGCGCAGGACCGCAAGTTCGACGGCTATCAGTTCCGCAATCTCAATCCGGGCGAGATCGGCCAGATCGCCGGCCGCGCCGGCCGCCATCTTCGCGATGGCACCTTTGGCGTGACGGGGCGCGTTGATCCATTTGACGACGAGTTGGTGGAGCGTATCGAAACCCATCAGTTCGACTCGGTGAAGGTGCTGCAATGGCGGACGAAAAATTTCGATTTTTCCTCCATCACCAATCTGCGTCTGAGCCTCGAAGCCGCCCCGGCGATCCAGGGACTGTCACGGGCCTTGCCGGCGATCGACCAGCAGGCGCTCGAATATCTGTCGCGCTACCCTGAAATCATCGACGTGGCGACGACGGAGGCGCGGGTGGAAAAACTCTGGGAGGCCTGCGCGCTTCCGGATTATCGCCGCATTGCGCCCGCTCAACATGCTGATCTGATCTCAACGCTCTATTTCGATCTGGTAAAACGTGGCACGGTGAACGAAGATTTCATGGGCGAACAGGTGCGCCGCGCCGATCGTACCGATGGAGAGATCGATACCTTGTCTGCAAGGATTGCGCAGATCAGAACATGGACTTATGTATCGAACCGCCCAGGATGGCTTGCCGATCCGACACACTGGCAAGAAAAGACGCGGGAAATCGAAGATCGATTGTCCGATGCTCTACATGAAAGGTTGACGAAACGCTTTGTTGATCGCAGGACATCTGTGCTCATGAGGCGCCTGAGAGAGAATGCGATGCTTGAAGCTGAAATCAGTGTAAATGGTGATGTCTTCGTAGAAGGACATCACGTCGGCCAGTTGGCCGGGTTCCGGTTCACGCCGGTGCCGGGAATGGAAGGGCCGGATCAGAAGGCCGTGCAGGCTGCTGCGCAGAAGGCGCTCGCGCTCGAATACGAGGCGCGTGCCGCGCGTCTGCACGCCAGCGGAAACGGTGATCTCGCTTTGAGCTCCGATGGTCTGGTTCGCTGGTTGGGCGAACCGGTGGCCCGCCTTTCGGCAGGCGACAATATCATGAAGCCGCGCGTGATCCTCTTTGCCGACGAGCAGTTGAGCGGCAATGCCCGCGATCATGCGCTGGCGCGCGTCGAACGTTTCGTCAATCATCAGATTGCGACCGTGCTGAAGCCGCTGGACGATATTTCGCGCGCCGAAGACCTTCAGGGTCTGGCGAAGGGGCTGGCGTTCCAGCTGGTCGAAAATCTCGGTGTCCTGTTCCGCCGTGACGTCACCGAAGACGTGAAGTCGCTGGATCAGGATGCGCGTGCCTCCATGCGCCGCTACGGCGTGCGTTTCGGCGCCTATCACGTCTTCCTGCCCGCGCTTCTCAAGCCCGCTCCGGCGGAGCTTGTCACGCTGCTCTGGGCGCTGAAGAACGATGGTCTCGGCAAGCCGGGTTACGGCGATCTCATTCCGGTGCTGGCCGCCGGCCGCACCTCTGTCGTGACGGACCCGACCTTCGAGCGGATGTTCTACAAGCTCGCCGGTTTCCGTTTCCTCGGAAAGCGCGCCGTGCGTATCGACATTCTCGAGCGTCTGGCCGATCTCATCCGTCCGCTGTTGCAGTGGAAGCCCGGTCAGCAGCCGCGTCCGGAAGGCGCTTATGACGGCCGCCGTTTCACGACGACGACCGCGATGCTTTCCATTCTCGGCGCAACGCTCGACGACATGGAAGAAATCCTCAAGGGTCTGGGTTATCGTGCCGATCAGGTAACGGCGGAAGAGGCGCAGGCCTTCCTCGCCAACCAGACCGGTGCTGCCGCTCCGGCCGCTTCTGAAGCGGTGACGGAAGACGAGAGCGCAGAGACCGAACACGAGGAACCGGCTTCGGAAGAGCAGGTTCCCGAGACGACGACTGTCGAAGCTGCTGAAGAAGCGCCGGTTGCGGAAGCTGTGGGCCAAGAGGCTGCTGTTAGCGAAGCTGCGCCGACGGAAAGCGCCGAGGCTGCCGAGCCGAAGCCTGTTCTTCTGTGGCGTCCGGGTGGTCGCAACGAAAACCAGCGTGGTGAAAACCGTCGTCCCGGCAACCGCGGTCAAGGCCGTGGCGAGGGTCGCGATCAGGCGCCACGCGAACAGGGTGAACGTCGTGGCGAAGGCCGTCGCGATAATCGTGACGGAGCAAATCGCGAGGCTGCCAATCGTGGCGGTGACGGCGAGCGTAAGCGTGATGGCGGACGTCCCGACCGTGGCAACAACCGCAATAATGATCGTCAGGATCGCGGGGAGCGCAAGGACAGGCCGGACCGCAACGACCGTGGCGGGAAACCGCAGGGTCAGCAGCGTTTCGAAGCCAAGCCGCCGCGTAAGGAAAAGCCGATCGATCCGGACTCGCCCTTCGCCAAGCTTGCTGCTCTCAAGGAGCAGCTGAAGAAGTAAGCTATGGGGAGCAACGAACAGCCACTCGAAAGCACGCGTCAGCGTCTGGACAAGTGGCTGTTCTTTGCCCGCATGGCCAAATCCCGTTCACTTGCCCAGAGTTACATTCAGTCGGGCAAGGTCAAGGTCAACGGTGTATCCATTCGCCAGCCCAGCCATCTGGTAAAGGCCGGTGACAGGCTCGATATCGGTTTCGAGCGCATGGACAAGGTGCTTGTCGTCAAATCCGGGGGCGAGCGGCGCGGACCCTATGAAGAGGCCAAACTTCTCTACGACGATCTGACGCCGCCGCGCGAGCCTTCCGACAGGCTGAGCCCGCTGGAGCAGGCGATACGTCAGCCGGGAAGCGGTCGCCCCACCAAAAAAGAGCGCAGGGCGCTCGACAGGTTCCTGTCGGACAGCGACGGAAACAAAGAATAGAATAAACCTTCAAGTCTTAGCGGTTTTTCAGAATTGTTTATCCTTGCTATCTGAAGGCAAAGGCATTACCTCACTTGCAAAATTGCCCTGTCTGAATTCCGGGCGACGGCTTGTGTTCCGAAGCCCACAGACCCGGCCTGCATATTCTGGAGTTCATCATGACATATGTCGTGACCGACAATTGCATCCGCTGCAAATACACCGATTGCGTTGAAGTCTGCCCTGTCGACTGCTTTTACGAGGGTGAAAATTTCCTCGCTATCAATCCTGACGAATGCATCGATTGTGGTGTGTGCGAACCGGAATGTCCTGCCGAAGCGATCAAGCCCGACACTGAGCCGGGTCTCGACAAGTGGCTGAAGCTGAATACGGAATATGCGGCGATCTGGCCGAATATCACCATCAAGCGCGACCCCTTGCCGGAAGCCAAGGAAATGGATGGCGTGACAGGCAAGCTCGAGCTTTATTTCTCTGCCGAGCCGGGTAAGGGCGACTGAGTTCTCAACGACTGGTGTCCTTGGTATCATGATTTTAAAAGCCCTCGCAGCGTCAGCGTGAGGGCTTTTTGCCGACGTTCAGCGAGTTATCCGCCGCGGCCTGATTGCAATGTGGTCGATAGCAGGGTCAAAAGCGCCACGCTGTCTTCCAGGCTTTGGCGCTGGCGGCTTTGCAATATGGCCGCTTGCAGGCGGTTCATCTCACGGGCGATCGCCGCTGGCTGCCAGGTTCGCAACGCCCTTTCGATAACCGGTTTCCTGCGAAAATGGATGTGGCGTCCAAGCGTTTGCATGACCTGCCCGGCCTGCTGCTTTTTCTCATCCATTTCGGCGCGCATCTGATCCAGCAACTGAAATTGCTTGAGGCATCCCTGAAGCACGAGAAAGATCGGCGTCTTCGACGAGACGATCTTCTGGGTGGCGTGGAAAAAGGCGTTTCTGTCGCCCTTCAGGATGGCATCGACGGCGTCGTCAGCCGAAACCGTGCTGGCATCGCCGATGATTGCCAGCACATCATCTTCCTCGATCACCTCTGCGCCACGGCAATAGAGCGCAAGCTTGCGGATCTCGTTGCGCGAGGCAATCCGGTCGCCGCCCAACTGCTCGATCAGCCTCTGCCGTGCGGCCGGGGCAATGCGCAGATTGTCGGCAGACAGTTCCTGATCGATCAACGCATTCAACGAACGGGCGTCATCCGCATAACACGGGATTGCTGCGATAGAGCGAGCGGGTTCTGCGATCTTGCGCAGGCCCGTGCCTTTTTTAATGTCGCCGGCCTCGATGATGAGAAAGCTAGCTTCGGGCGGCGTCTCAGCCAGAATCTGGAGAGCATCCACCAGCGCCTTTTCAGCCGAGGCACTTTTGATCCAGACGAGTTTTTCGCCACCGAAAAGGCCGATGGCGTTCACTTCGTCGAGAAGGCGGCCGGGATCGCCCTGCAGGTCGGATGCGCTCAGCTTCAACGATGCAAAGGCGTCATCCGGGTCAATGCCGGTCTTTTTGGCGATGAGGTTGGCCCGCTCCGACACGAGGCCGCGATCCGGGCCGTAGAGCACGAAAATGCGAAAGCGCTCCGCCGGATTTTCGGCGAAGCGCTCAAATTCATGCGATTTTATCTCTGCCACGGCCGCCGCTCTCAGCGGCCAAGGGTGGCAGCGATATCGGTACGGATGATTTCAGCCAGTTCCCGGGCCGCACGGTTTTCTGCGTCGCGGATCGCCCTGATCTTGGCGAATTCCTGCTGTGGTAGATCCACCTGCGCCGTTACGCTACGCCGCGCGGAGCGCAGGATCTGGCCGTCGGAAATACGCGTCAGGACGTAATTACCGTTCATCACAACACGGCCTGGGTAAGGGCCGTTATAATTGCTGTTGGTACGGGTCGTCAGATCGTAGTTCTCGACTTCCGTGGACGTGGCGCTCGAGCTTACGGATAACTTGACGTTGTACTGAGCCGTAGCCGGTTCACCCGCACCGCCGGACACCAGGAAGATCAGCTGATTGCGCACTTCCTGCGTTATCCGGTCGCCGGCATTCGAGATGCTGACAGCCGCCAGTCTCTCCTTGGTTCCGGAAGCCTCGCCGTAAAGCGGGCGGACCTGGCAGCCTGCCAGAAGACCGGCCATCATCACGACGGAAACTGCTGCCGCAACGCGGCTCCATCTCGAAAAAACGTCAGACAACAATGTTCACAATCCTCTGCGGAACCACGATGACTTTTTTGGGCTCGCCACCGGCAAGAATGGATTTGACGGCATCCAGCGCAAGGGCAGCCGCTCGGACCGCATCTTGATCCGCATCGCGCGCGATTGTCAATTCGCCGCGCTTCTTGCCGTTGACCTGAACAGGCATGACCACATCGTTTTCCTCGACCAGCGAGGGTACAAAAGTTGGCCACGGCGTCTGGGCGACGAGACCCTCGTTGCCCAGCGCCGACCAGCATTCTTCGGCCAGATGCGGCGTCATGGGGGCAATGATGCGAATGAGGATTTCGACGGCATCACGCGCCGCCGCCTTGACGTCATCAGGCTTGCCACCAGCCGCGACATCCGCCAGCGGAGCTGCGAGCGCGTTGACCAGTTCGTAGATGCGGGCGATCGCCTTGTTGAAGGCAAGCTTGTCCAGATCCTCCTGAACGGCCTTCAGCGTCTTGTGGGCCGCCTTGGATACTGCCAGGCCCTCGCCCTCGCTCGCGGGCTTCGGCGTGACGCTCTTCAGCTCGGTCGCAACTTCGCCGATGATGCGCCAGACGCGCTGTACGAAGCGGTTTGAGCCTTCCACACCGGCTTCGGACCAGATGACGTCGCGGTCGGGCGGAGAATCCGACAGGACGAAGAAGCGAGCGGTATCCGCACCGTAGGATGCGATGATGTCATCCGGGTCGACCACGTTCTTCTTCGACTTCGACATCTTCTCGATCGAGCCGATCTTAACTTCCGCACCGGAGGACAAGAGGAATGCACGGCGGGCACCGTCAGTCTCTTCGATGCGCAGGTCGGCGGGCGCTACCCATTCACGGGTCAGGCCTTCACCGTGGCTGTAGGTCTCGTGCACAACCATGCCCTGCGTGAACAGGCCCTTGAAGGGCTCCTTGACGCCGACATGGCCGGTCTCGCGCATGGCGCGGGTGAAGAAGCGCGAATAGAGCAAGTGCAGAATAGCATGCTCGATGCCGCCGATATACTGGTCCACCGGCAGCCAGTGGTTTGCGGCCTTCGGATCCGTCGGCTCATCTTCCCAAGGCGCGGTGAAGCGCGTGTAGTACCAGCTGGAATCGACGAATGTGTCCATCGTGTCGGTTTCACGGCGTGCGTCATGGCCGCATTGCGGGCAGGCAACGTGACGCCATGTGGGGTGGCGATCCAGTGGGTTGCCGGGCACGTCGAAGGTCACGTCGTCGGGCAGCTTGACCGGCAGGTCCTTCTTCGGAACCGGAACTACGCCGCAGACTTCGCAATGGATGACGGGTATCGGGCAACCCCAGTAACGCTGGCGGGAAATGCCCCAGTCGCGCAGGCGGAAATTGACCTTGCGCTCGGCCTGCGGCGTGTTGCCCAGCGTCTGGGCAGAGAGCTTCTGCACGACCGCCTCAAAGGCGTCAGTCGTGTTCATGCCGTTCAGGAAGCCGGAGTTGATCATCACGCCATCATCGGTGAAGGCGACGTCTTCAATGGTGAAGCTGGCAGCGTCGGGGCCTTCCGGCGCCACGACGGCCACCACCGGCAAATCGTATTTACGGGCGAAATCCAGATCGCGCTGGTCACCCGAAGGGCAGCCGAATATCGCGCCGGTGCCGTAGTCCATCAGCACGAAGTTGGCGACATAGACCGGCAGTTCCCACGTCGGGTCCAGCGGATGTACGACCTTGACGCCGGTATCGATACCCTTCTTTTCCGCTGTTTCCAGCGCTGCGAGAGACGTGCCATGGCGGCGGCATTCGTCGCAGAACTCGGCAATATCAGGGTTCTTCTCCGACAGCTCTCTTGCCAGCGGATGGTCGGCGGCGATTGCCAGGAAGGATGCGCCGAACAGGGTGTCGGGACGCGTGGTATAAACGGTGATATCGGCAAAGCCTTCCGGCACTGTGCCAGCAACGGTCTGCCAGCGCAGCGAAAGGCCTTCAGAGCGGCCGATCCAGTTCTTCTGCATCAGGCGTACTTTTTCCGGCCACTGATCCAGCGTGTCCAGCTCGTCCAGCAGATCCTGGCTGAAATCGGTGATTCGGAAGAACCACTGCGTCAATTCGCGCTGTTCGACCAGCGCGCCGGAACGCCAGCCGCGGCCGTCGATGACCTGCTCATTGGCCAGAACGGTATGGTCGACCGGATCCCAGTTGACCTTGGACTGCTTGCGGTAGACCAGACCCTTTTCCATGAAATCGACGAACAGCGCCTGCTGGCGGTGGTAATATTCCACATCGCAAGTCGCAAATTCGCGGGTCCAGTCCAGCGACAGGCCCATGGATTTCAGCTGGCCACGCATGGTGGCGATGTTCTGATAGGTCCAGTCCTTCGGGTGAACCTTGTTCTGCATAGCCGCGTTTTCGGCAGGCATGCCGAAGGCGTCCCAGCCCATGGGGTGCAGAACGTTGAAGCCGCGCGCGCGCTTGTAGCGCGCAACGACATCGCCCATCGCGTAGTTGCGGACGTGGCCCATGTGAATGCGTCCCGACGGGTAGGGAAACATCTCTAGAACGTAATACTTCTCGCGCGGATCGCTGTTGTCGGTCACGAAAACCTTGTCTTCGTTCCATTTCTGCTGCCAGCGCGGCTCGGCGTCGCGAGGATTGTAACGTTCGATGGCCATTGTTTAGAATTCCGGGTATCGAGGGGAAAAATTTGCGCTGACCTTCACCATGAAACGACCGGGGCGTCAAGTTTGGCGGGGCCTCCGGGCGTTCAATCTTGGCCAGCGTGCCTCAAATGGTGCTAAACCCGCTTGGCATCAAGGCAATCGGCGTCTAGTTAGCGTTCAGAATGTTACAAATAGAGGTCCTGTGATGGAAATCGAAGCACGTCTTGAGGATGTCAGGCAACGCATAGCGGAGACAGCGGAAAAGTCCGGCCGCAAGGCGACGGATGTTTCTCTCGTCGCCGTCTCGAAGACGTTCGATGCGCAAGAGATCCAGCCGGTGATCGATAGCGGTCAGCGCGTATTCGGCGAGAACCGCGTACAGGAAGCGCTGGGCAAGTGGCCTGCGCTTAAAGAAAAGACATCGGGTATAGAGCTGCACCTGATCGGGCCGCTGCAATCCAACAAGGCGGCGGATGCAGTTGCGCTGTTCGACGTCGTACAGAGCGTTGATCGGGAAAAGATCGCCCGTGCGCTTTCCGAGGAGTGCGTCAAACAGGGCCGCAGCCTTCGTTTTTATGTGCAGGTCAATACCGGGCTGGAGCCACAGAAGGCTGGCATCGATCCACGCGAGACCGTCGCCTTCGTGGCTTTTTGCCGGGACGAGCTGAAATTGTCGGTCGAGGGCCTGATGTGCATTCCGCCTGCGGATGAAAATCCCGGTCCGCATTTTGCGCTTCTGGCGAAGCTTGCCAGACAATGCGGCCTCGAGAAGCTCTCCATGGGCATGTCGGGGGACTTCGAGACGGCGATAGAATTCGGCGCTACCAGCGTGCGTGTCGGCTCGGCAATCTTCGGTGCCCGCTAGAGCATTTCCAGTAAAGCGCATAGCCGGTTTACTGGAAAGGCCCTGAAGCTCTGAAAACAAAAAACCCGGCACGGCGGCCGGGTTTTCATAAACGGAAAGACTTTCGATCAGTAGTGATCGTCCTCGTCTTCGTCCTTCGGAGCCGATTTCAACGAGCTGAGCTTCTTGAAGACGGCGTCCGCGTCGATCTGCTTTTCTTCTTCGTCGCGCTGGAAGTTGTAATCCAGACCTTCCGTCGCCGTTGCCGGCTGCAGCGTGTTGCCAAGCTCTTCTGCTGTCGGCAGCGGGCGGCCGCGCGATGCGCGTTCAACTTCAAGATCGAGATCGATCTGGCTGCAGAGACCAAGCGTTACCGGGTCCATCGGGGTGAGGTTTGCCGAGTTCCAGTGGGTACGGTCGCGGATCTGCTCGATGGTGGATTTGGTGGTGCCAACAAGACGCGAAATCTGCGCGTCCTTCAGCTCAGGATGATTGCGGACCAGCCAGAGAATGGCGTTCGGACGATCCTGACGCTTGGAAACCGGCGTGTAGCGCGGGCCACGGCGCTTGGATTCCGGCACACGAACCTTTGGCTCGGAAAGCTTGAGCTTGTGGTTCGGGTTGCCTTCAGCGCGGGCGATCTCGTCGCGGGAAAGCTGTCCGGTCGCGATCGGGTCGAGGCCCTTGATGCCCTGCGCCGCTTCACCGTCGGCGATTGCCTTGACTTCGAGCGGATGCAGTTTGCAGAACGTGGCGATCTGATCGAACGACAGCGCGGTGTTGTCTACCAGCCATACAGCCGTAGCTTTTGGCATGAGCAATTGTTGAGCCATAGATACAGTCCTTCTGTCCGTCCGCGCCGGGGTCGCGGGCGTGGTATCAACCACTGATTTCCGGGATATTGGCGCTCTATAACCGGATTGCATCATAATTGCAATTCTTTGCGAAACAAATGCCTTTGTCTAATTGCCGTGTGCATTTGAACTGCTATGAATTCAACACATGCCTGAGGTGGGAGTCTCAAGGTCGCGCATATCAAGCCATATCTGGTTCCAGGAGGAGTTCATGTCTGCCAAAATCTACCCCGTGCTCAAATCGGCGAAAGCCCGCACGCTCATCGACAATGAGCGTTACCAGAAATGGTATCAGGAGAGCGTCGAGGATCCCGAGAAGTTCTGGGACAAGCACGGCCGGCGGATCGACTGGTTCAAGCCCTATACCAAGGTCAAGAACACGTCCTTCAAGGGAAGAGTGCCGATCAAGTGGTTCGAGGACGGCCTGACGAACGTCTCCTACAACTGTATCGACCGGCACCTGAAGACGCATGGCGAACGCACGGCGATCATCTGGGAAGGTGATAATCCCTATATCGACAAGAAGATCACCTACAATCAGCTCTATGACTATGTCTGCCGCCTGGCGAACGTGCTGAAGAAGCATGGTGTCAAGAAGGGCGACCGGGTCACCATCTATATGCCGATGATACCCGAGGCGGCCTATGCCATGCTCGCCTGCGCCCGCATCGGCGCCATTCATTCGGTCGTGTTCGGCGGCTTCTCGCCGGAAGCCCTGGCCGGCCGCATCGTCGATTGCCAGTCCACCTTCGTCATTACCTGCGATGAAGGCGTGCGTGGCGGCAAGCCGATCCCGCTCAAGGAAAATACCGACAAGGCGATCGATATTGCCGCCAAGCAATATGTCATCGTCAACAAGGTTCTGGTCGTGCGCCGCACCGGCGGCAAGACCGGCTGGGCGCCCGGCCGCGACATCTGGTACCATCAGGAAATCGCCACGGTGAAACCGGATTGCCCGCCGGTGAAGATGAGGGCGGAAGATCCGCTGTTCATCCTCTACACGTCAGGCTCCACCGGCAAGCCGAAGGGCGTGCTGCACACCACGGGCGGCTATCTCGTTTATACGTCGATGACGCATGAATACGTCTTCGACTACAAGGACGGGGAGGTCTTCTGGTGTACCGCCGATGTCGGCTGGGTCACCGGCCATTCCTACATCGTCTACGGGCCGCTGGCGAACTGTGCGACGACGCTGATGTTCGAAGGCGTTCCCAACTTCCCGGATCAGGGACGGTTCTGGGAAGTCATCGACAAGCACAAGGTCAACATCTTCTACACCGCACCGACGGCGCTCCGATCCCTGATGGGGGCCGGCGACCAGTTCGTCACGCGTTCGTCGCGCGAAAGCTTGCGGCTTCTCGGCACGGTGGGCGAGCCGATCAATCCCGAAGCGTGGGAGTGGTATTACCATGTGGTCGGCGAGGACAAGAGCCCCATCGTCGATACCTGGTGGCAGACGGAAACGGGCGGCATTCTCATCTCGCCGCTGCCGGGTGCGACGGACCTGAAGCCGGGTTCGGCGACAAGGCCGTTCTTCGGCGTGCAGCCGCAGCTGGTCGATGCCGAAGGCAACGTGCTGGAGGGGCCGGCCGACGGCAATCTCTGCATCATCGACAGCTGGCCGGGCCAGTCGCGGTCCGTTTACGGGGATCACCAGCGCTTCGTCGACACCTACTTCTCGACCTATAAGGGCAAGTACTTCACCGGTGACGGCTGCCGACGCGATGAGGACGGTTATTACTGGATCACTGGCCGCGTCGATGACGTGCTGAACGTCTCCGGCCACCGCCTCGGCACCGCCGAAGTCGAGTCGGCACTTGTTTCGCATCATCAGGTTTCGGAAGCGGCGGTCGTGGGTTACCCGCATGCCATCAAGGGGCAGGGCATTTATTGTTATGTCACGTTGATGGCGGGCCAGAGCGGCGACTATGCGCTGCGCGAGGAGCTGGTAAAGCACGTCCGCAACGAGATCGGGCCGGTTGCGACGCCAGACAAGATCCAGTTCGCGCCGGGCCTGCCGAAGACCCGTTCGGGCAAGATCATGCGGCGTATTCTGCGCAAGATCGCGGAGGATGATTTCGGCGCGCTTGGGGATACCTCGACGCTTGCCGATCCCGCGGTGGTCGAAGATCTCATCGCCAACCGGCAAAACCGCACGGCGTCCTGATTTTCTGGAAGAGGCTGCTTGGGCAGCCTTTTTCTTTTCTGTATTCGCATAAACAAAAACACCCGGAGGCTGACCTCCGGGTGTTTTAATTTTATCCAGACAGGATTACTGGCCGCGGATCTTCTTCAGGTCCGCCAGAACGGCGTCAACGACGTCGGCACCGATTTCAGCCTTGTGCTTTTCGTAAACGACCATCGACTTTTCGCGGATACGTGCCTGCTCTTCTGCAGACAGCGAGTTCACTTCAAGTCCTGCAGCCTTGATCTTTTCCAGCGACTTCTGGTTCAGTTCGCGGATGACCTTGCGCTCTTCGTCACGGCCGACGACTGCGCATTCGCGCAGGGCCGTCTGTTCTTCGGGCGTGTAGCTGTCGAAGATCGGCTTGGAGAAGAGGAAGAGGAACGGCGTGTAGGCGTGGTTCGTCTCGGTGATGTACTTCTGCACCTCGTAGAACTTGGAGGTGTCGATCGTCACATAGGGGTTTTCCTGTGCGTCGATCGCGTTGGTTTCAAGTGCCGAGAACACTTCACCGAAAGCCATCGGCGTTGCATTGGCGCCGAGGTTCTGGAAGGTGTCGAGGAAGATGTTGTTCTGCATCACGCGAACCTTCAGGCCGGAAAAGTCTTCCCACTTGTTCACGGCGTGCTTGGAGTTCGAAAGGTTGCGGAAACCGTTTTCCCAGTAGGCCAGGTTTACGAGGCCCTGTTCTTCCAGCTTCTTGTTCATCATGTCGCCGAAGGCGCCGTCCATCACGGCATCGGCTTCCTTGGCATTGGAAAACAGGAACGGCAGGTCGAAGACGCCGAGCGACGGGATCAGGCCGACGAGCGGTGACGAGGACGTAACAACCGCTTCCTGAACGCCGGAGCGCAGGGCCTGCGTCGCCTGAAGGTCACCGCCGAGAGCGCCGCCCCAGAATGCCGTCAGCTTCAGCTTACCGCCCGACTTGTCGTCGAGGCAGGCCTGCATGGCCTTGATGCCGTTGCCGACCGGGTGGTCCTGGTTGATGCCGTTCGAAACGCGGATGTTGCGGCTGTTGAATTCAGCCATTGCCGGGGCTGCGGCGCCCACCGCAAAAGCGATGGCCGTGGTGGTCAGAAGAAGCTTTCTCATAATATCCTCCCTTGGATTTTGGTTGAGAAGTGGCGATTAACGAAGGTACTGCAGCGGAACCATCACGATGTCCGGGAAAACCACGAGCAACGCCAGAACGATGGTTTCTGCAACGAGGAAAGGCCAGACACCGATCGTGACCTTGCCGAGCGGGATGCGTCCGACGCCTGAGACGACGTTCAGCACGACACCGACCGGCGGGGTAATCAGGCCGATGGCATTGTTGATGATGAAGAGGACGCCGAAATAGACCGGGTCGATGCCTGCCTGCTTGACGATGGGCATCAGAACGGGCGTCAGGATCAGGATGGTCGGTGTCAGGTCGAGCGCGGTTCCTACGATGAAGACCAGCACCATCATGGCAACCATCAGAAGCATCGGACGATCGATCAGCGGTTCGATATAACCGGCGACTTCGTTTGGAATGTTCGCAGCCGTGATGAGCCATGCGGAGACGAGGGCTGCGCAGACAAGGAACATGATGATCGAAGTGCTCTTGGCAGCGCGCAGAAGAACGTGGAACAGATCCGCCGGCTTCAGTTCGCGGTAGATCACCATGCCGACGAAAAGAGCGTAGCCGGCAGCGACAACGGCGGCTTCCGTCGGCGTCATGATGCCTGCCTTGATGCCGCCCAGAATGATGACCGGCATGCCAAGCGCCCAGCCGGCGCGGACCGTGGCAACCAGACGTTCCTTGCCCGAGGTCTTGGGCAGGGGCTTGATGTTATCCTTTCGGACCACGATCAGCCAGGCGATGATCAGCGAAATGCCCATCAGAATGCCGGGTACGATACCAGCAAGGAAAAGCTGGGTGATCGAAACGTTGGCGGCGACGCCGAAGACGATGAAGGCCATGGAAGGCGGAATGACCGGGGCAATGATGCCGCCTGCAGCGATGAGGCCGCCGGAGCGCGGAATGTTGTAACCGGCTTTCGCCATCATCGGGATGAGGATTGCGGCAAGGGCTGCGGTGTCGGCAGCGGCCGAACCGGAGATGCTGGCCATGATGATGGCCGCGACAATCGCCACGATGCCGAGACCGCCCCTGATATGGCCCACAAGCGCAATCGCAAAGTCGATGATGCGGCGGGAAAGACCACCGGAGTTCATCAGTTCGCCAGCCAGAATGAAGAAGGGGATGGCGAGCAGCGTGAAGGTGTCCGCGCCCGAGATCATGTTCTGGGCGATGATCGCTGTGTTGAACATGCCCATGTACCACATGAGCACGACGCCACAGAACATCAGCGAGAAAGCGACGGGAACGCCAATCGCCATGGCTCCGAGAAGAGAGCCGACAAAAACGAAAAGTGTCATGGTATCAGCGCTCCGAAAGCTGTTCGATCGTGAGGTTCTCGCCGGCGAACTGGGCGATTTCATCCTCTGTCACGCGGCCCGTCACATAACGGTAGAGGCGTTCCAGAGCGATGATGAACATCAGGCCGCCGGTGAACATGCCGATGCCGTAGACCCAGATCATCGACAGCTTGGTGACAGGCGCATGCATGCTGGCGTTGATGGCGGACTGCTTCCATGTTCCCCAGAAGAAGATGGCGGAACAGCCCAGAATGATAATGTTCGACAAGACCATGCACACGACACGGGCGCGGCGCGACAGGAACATCACGAGAGTTTCGATGCCCATATGGCTGTTTTCACGGAAGGTCAGTACGGCGCCGATGAAGGTCAGCCATACGAAGAAGTATCGCGACAATTCTTCCGAGATATTGATGCCGGAATTCATCGTGTAACGCATGACAACGTTGACGAAGACCATGATCGACATGCCGGCGAGCAGCAGGACGAGAATGATTTCGAGAATCCGGTAAAAGAGATTGATGGTCTTTTGCATTTTCCCCTCCCGAAGAAATATCTGGAGCATTTTCGACGAAGGATCGCCCTCAATGCTCCACCTATGGGTTTTCGCAATTCTGGGCGCAAAACCGCGATGCAGTTTTGCCGGATTGCCTAGAGCAGCCCGCGTTTCGCCAGGTTGCGCATGAGGGCCGCGGTGCCGAATGTCCATTCCGGGCATTCGTCTGTCGTCGTGACCCAGTTGATCAGCTTGCCGAGCTTGGGCGTGGAGATTTCGACACGGTCGCCCTTGGAGTGGGTGAAGCCGAGACCCGGGCCATGGCGGTCCTTTACCGGCGCGAACATCGTACCAAGGAAAAAGACGGCGCCGTCAGGATACTGATGGTTGCGGTTCAAGAGCTGGGAAGCGAGGTTTTCCGGCGTGCGGCTGATCGCCTGCATTGCGCTTGCACCGGTCATGGTGAAGCCGTCCTCGCCTTCGACCAGAAGCGATATCTGCGCCTTCTTCACGTCTTCGATGGTAAAGCGTCCATCAAACAGGCGGATGAAGGGACCGATTGCGCAGGATGCGTTGTTGTCTTTTGCCTTGCTGAGCAGGAGGGCGGAGCGGCCCTCGAAGTCGCGCAGGTTGACGTCGTTGCCGAGCGTCGCGCCAACGATACGGCCGTCGGAGGCAATGGCCAGCACCACTTCCGGCTCTGGGTTGTTCCACTGCGACTTCGGGTGAACGCCGATCAGCGCGCCGCAGCCGACGGAGGCCATGGCCTGCGCCTTGGAGAATATCTCCGCATCCGGACCGATGCCAACTTCCAGATATTGCGACCACAGGCCCATTTCCTGTAGCAGTTTCTTCACTTCCGCTGCTTTTTCCGAACCGGCCTCAAGTCCCTTGAGATTGTCGCCGAGAACCGGCGCCAGCCGTCCGCGTATTTCCTGCGCGCGAAGTGGATCGCCCTTGGCCTGTTCCTCGATCACGCGTTCCAGCATGCTGTCGGCGAAGGTCACGCCTGCAGCCTTGACGGCCTGAATATCGTTGGGGGCGAGAAGTTCACCAGCGGAGCCATCCAGAAAGGCCTCGAGCGCGCCAAGTGCTACGAATGTGCCGGTGTCTGCAAGCAGCTCCACCAGATCCGTCTTTTCCAGAAGTTCAGACATGGTCGGCGAAAGAGAGGTGAGGTCGTAAAGCACGCCGCCTTTGAGCAGAACGGGGCAGGGGCCGCCTTCGCTTTTCGACCATACGCGGCCGACGAGCAGGGCGTTTTCAAAGTCTTCAGGCAAAATAGCGGTAGCGTCGATGGACCTTGAGCCGGTCATATATATCCTCCCCTTCAGCCCTCCGACAGCCGCCTCCTGCGGTCATATTGTCTGGATGTCTGACAACCTAATCTCATTCTTCTTAGTATGACTTTTACAGCGAGTCTAGCGGCACCGCAGACAAAATTATCGTCTTTCGCCTCTGGATTGCCGGAAAGCAGCGAAACCTGTCCTATAGCTTTGCCGTTTAAGCTTCTGTTTGTGGCTCAGAAGATATCCAGTTCCAGATTGACCCGGCTTGCTGCCCCGAGCAGATGTTTGCGCATCGCATCCTTGGCCGCAGTCGCATCGGCGCGTTCGACGGCTTCGAAGATTGCCACATGTTCGGCGATCGTCACCTCGAGGATTTCCCCGAAAATAGCACGGGAGAAGGCGATGTTGATAGCCGAGCTGATGCGTTCTGCGATAAAGCCGAGAAACATCAGGAAATATTCGTTCTGCGTCG
Organism: Agrobacterium sp. 6Ca8; assembly: GCF_055382765.1. NCBI lineage: Bacteria > Pseudomonadati > Pseudomonadota > Alphaproteobacteria > Hyphomicrobiales > Rhizobiaceae > Agrobacterium > Agrobacterium sp. 6Ca8. The sequence goes on along the minus strand of NZ_AP026433.1, from coordinate 2,497,980 downwards.
CTTCCGCCAGAATACGGTGAAAGTCGAGATCGGCCGCAACGCCCTCCGTCGACCAGTCGTCGGTCGTTCGCATCTTTTCCAGTGCCGCCGCCAGCCGCGCCAGCTGCTGCGGGTTGCGGTGGAGTGCCGCCAGACCCGCCGCCTCGATTTCCATCGGCATGCGAAGCTGGAAGAGATCGCGGAAATTTTCCGGATCGTTCAGACGGGACCGCTCGATGCGAATGGACAGTCTCTGCCGGGGATCGGTGACGAAAGCGCCCACGCCTTGCCGTGTTTCGACAAAACCTTCGTTGCGCAATTGCGCGATCGCTTCACGAATGACCGAGCGGCTGACGCCGAAGGTTTTCGCCAGAACATGTTCCGTTGGCAGCCTGTCGCCCGGGCCGAGCTTCGAATCATTGATTTCGCGGGCGATCTCCGCGGCGATCCGGCCGGGCAGATGATCGTTGCGATGTATCTGACTGAACTCCAGCGTCATGATTGCTCCCGTTCCACAGAAACGATTGGTCCGTTTTTTCCCGCGGCAGGCGACTTCCTCCTTCGCCGTCAGCGGGGTTTTCAGAGGCGGCGTATTCCGCCGCCTTTGCTGTTTCTCGATTAGCTATCCGGTTGCAGGGTTATCTGGCAACCGGGATTCATCCGCAAATCGGGGTCGAAGGCATTTTTCAAACCCTTGATCATCCGGCGCTGCACATCAGATAGCCGGCTTTCGAAATCGGAGCGTTTCAGGCGGCCGATGCCGTGCTCGGCGCTGATGCTGCCGACGTAACGGTCAAGGACTTCGTTGACGAGGGTTTTCGATTTGTAGATGAAGGCTTCGCGCTCCTGCGGCGTTGCTCCGTTTGGCGGCAGCACGTTGAGATGGACGTTGCCGTCTCCGACATGGCCATAGGAAACCGCCAGGCATTCCGGCAGTTTTTCCGCCAGTTCAGCCTCTGCTTCGGCCACGAACGCCGCAAGTTTTGACAGCGGCACGGAAATATCGGTGCGCATATGGCTGCCGCGCAGCGCCTGACCCTCGTTCATGCCCTCGCGGAAAAGCCACAGCGATTGCGCCTGTGCTCGCGAGGAGGCGATGACGCCGTCCAGCACCAGACCGTCTTCCATGACACCCTCGAGGAACCGTCCCATCAGGTCGGCAGTGTCTACTAGCCCCGAGCCGGAAATTTCCATCAGCACGTAGGCCGGATAATCTCCGGCGATCGGCATTTTAAGGTCGGGGATTGCTTCGATTGCGAGCGTGAAGGCGACGGGCGGCATGAATTCGAAGGCGGACATCAGGTCGCAGCATTCGCGGCGGGCGCGGCGATAAAGCTTGATGGCGTCGTCCAGCGAATTGAGGCCGAGCAGTGCCGTCTCGACATGTTCTGGATTGGGGTAGAGCTTTACGGACACGGCCGTGATGATGCCGAGTGTTCCTTCCGCGCCGATGAAAAGCTGCTTCAGGTCAATGCCACGATTGTCCTTACGCAGCGTCGACAGGCCATTCCAGATGGTGCCATCAGGCAATACCACTTCGAGACCGAGCACCAGTTCGCGGGTCATGCCGTAACGCAGAACGTTGATGCCGCCAGCATTGGTGGAGACGTTGCCGCCGATGCGGCAGCTGCCCTGCGCGCCGAGCGACAGCGGAAAGAACATTCCCTTGTCCTGAACCGCATCCTTGAATTCCGACAGAATGCAGCCGGCTTCAACGACAGCCGAAAAATCGTCGCTGTCTATGGTGCGGATGGCGTTCATGCGCTCGAGGCTCAGCACGACCTGACGCTTTGGCTCATCGGGAATGCCGCCGAGCACCAGCCCGGTATTGCCGCCCTGAGGGATGATGGCGAGACCGAGTTCGGCGCAGGCGCGAACCGTATCGGAGACTTCCTTGGTCGAACGGGGGCGGATGACGGCTACCGCCGAACTGGTGACGTCGCCATGCCAGTCGCGGCAATAGCGCAGCATGTCTTCCTGCGATGTCAGCAGCAACGCCTCGCCCAGCCTGTTCTTCAGCGAGAACCGCAATTCCTCGATATCGTGTTCGCTCACGATCGTCATTCCACCCTCTCCGTCCAATCCGCCCTAAAATATCCGGGCAAAGGTCTTTCGCCCTTGCTTTTGCCGGTTTGTGAAAAAATACTATTTTCAATCAAACCATATAAGGTTATCAGACAACCTTACAAGCTAATTTATCGGTTCACGAGCCGATGATGTTTTTTCGGTCTCGGGAGAATGACCGGGCCAAAGAGGAGGAAGATATGCATATCGCAATCATCGGTGCTGCAGGCATGGTTGGCCGTAAGCTGACGCAGCGTCTCGTCAAGGATGGATCGCTTGGCGGCAAGTCGATTGACAGATTCACGCTTATCGACGTGTTTCAGCCTGAAGCGCCGGCCGGCTTCTCCGGTGCGGTTGATGCGCGCGCAGCCGATCTGTCCGCGCCGGGCGAAGCCGAAAAGCTGGTCGAAGCCCGCCCCGATGTGATCTTTCATCTTGCTGCCATCGTATCCGGTGAAGCCGAACTTGATTTCGACAAGGGCTACCGTATCAATCTCGATGGCACGCGTTATCTCTTCGACGCCATCCGCATTGCCAACGGCAAGGACGGTTACAAGCCGCGCGTGGTCTTCACCTCGTCGATCGCCGTATTCGGTGCGCCGCTCCCTTATCCGATTCCGGATGAGTTCCACACCACGCCGCTGACCAGCTACGGCACGCAGAAAGCGATCTGCGAGCTGCTGCTCTCCGACTATAGCCGTCGCGGTTTCTTCGACGGTATCGGCATTCGCCTGCCGACGATCTGCATTCGCCCCGGCAAGCCGAATGCGGCCGCTTCCGGCTTCTTCTCCAACATCCTGCGCGAGCCGCTGGTCGGCCAGGAAGCGGTTCTGCCGGTGCCGGAAAGCATTCGCCATTGGCACGCTTCGCCGCGTTCCGCTGTTGGTTTCCTTCTTCATGGCGCAACGATCGACGTGGAAAATGTCGGTCCGCGCCGCAACCTGTCCATGCCCGGCCTCAGCGCCACCGTTGGCGAACAGATTGAAGCGCTGCGCAAGGTTGCAGGCGAAAAGGCCGTTGCCCTCATTCGCCGCGAGCCGAATGAGATGATCATGCGCATGTGCGAAGGCTGGGCGCCCGGTTTCGAAGCAAAGCGCGCCCGTGAACTTGGCTTTACGGCTGAAAGCTCCTTCGAAGAGATCATTCAGGTTCATATCGAGGACGAACTGGGAGGTTCACTGAAATGAGTGTCGGCGGGGAGGAGAAGAAGCGGTCGGTTGCCTTTATCGGAACAGGCCTGATGGGCGGGCCGATGGCCCGGCGTCTGCTGGGCGCGGGCTTTTCGGTTGCGGTGTGGAACCGCAGCGTCGAAAAGGCTGAGGCGCTGGTTGCCGATGGCGCGGTTCTCGCGGCATCGCCGGCCGAAGCCGCCAGGGGTGCCGATATCGTCATCACCATGCTGAGCGATGGCAAAGCCGTGGGCGAGGTGCTGTTCGAGGCGGGTGTGGCCGAAGCGCTGGAAAAAGGCGCTGTTGTCATCGACAGCAGCTCCATTGCGCCGCCTATTGCGCGCGAACACTCCTCCCGGCTACGGGCAATGGGCATTCATCATGTCGATGCGCCGGTCTCCGGCGGTGTGCCGGGCGCAACGGCGGGTACGCTCGCGATCATGGCCGGTGGCGATGAGGCGCTGATCTCTGGTCTTTCGGATTTCTTCGCGCCGATGGGCAGGCTCACCTATGTCGGCCCCTCCGGTGCGGGCCAGCTTTGCAAACTCGCAAACCAGCAGATCGTCGCCATCACCATCGGCGCGGTTGCCGAGGCGATGATGCTTGTGGAAGCGGGCGGGGCATCCCGCGAAGGGTTCCGTAACGCCATACGTGGCGGTTTTGCCGAAAGCCGGATATTGGAATTGCACGGCGAACGCATGGTGAAGCGCAATTTCGCGCCAGGCGGACCCTCCAAGTTCCAGCTCAAGGATCTGAACGGGGTGCTGGCGACGGCGAAGGATTTGTCCCTGACGTTGCCTTTGACCCAGCAGGTAACGCGGGAGTTCGATGATTTCGTCAGCGATGGCGGAGCCGATATCGACCATAGCGGTATCCTGCTTTACCTCGAAAAACTCAACAACCGGGAACAGGGCTGAGGCGGTCTCATGAGCGACGACAAGACACCCGTGCGGCGGCTGCGATCCCAGGACTGGTTCGACAACCCTGACCATCTCGACATGACGGCGCTCTATCTGGAGCGCTTCATGAATTATGGCGTGACGCCGGAAGAGCTGCGTTCCGGTAAGCCGGTCATCGGCATCGCGCAGAGCGGCAGCGACCTGACGCCCTGCAACCGCGTCCATGTCGAGCTGGTCAAGCGGGTGCGCGATGGTATCCGTGATGCGGGCGGTATCCCCATCGAGTTTCCGACCCATCCGATGTTCGAAAACTGCAAGCGACCGACAGCGGCGCTTGACCGCAATCTTGCTTATCTCAGCCTGGTGGAAGTGCTTTACGGTTATCCGCTCGATGGCGTCGTGTTGACCACGGGCTGTGACAAGACCACGCCTTCGGCGCTGATGGCGGCAAGCACGGTTGATATTCCGGCTATCGTCTTATCCGGTGGGCCGATGCTCGACGGATATCATGACGGCGATCTGGTTGGTTCCGGCACGGTCATCTGGCGCATGCGCCGCAAATACGGCGCCGGCGAAATCACCCGCGAGGAATTCCTGCAGGCGGCGCTCGAATCCGCTCCTTCGGTCGGTCACTGCAACACCATGGGCACGGCCTCTACCATGAATGCCATTGCCGAAGCGCTCGGCATGTCGCTGACCGGCTGCGGCGCAATCCCGGCCGCTTACCGCGAACGCGGCCAGATGGCCTATCGCACCGGCCGCCGTGCCGTCGAACTGGTTGTCGAGAATATCAAGCCTTCGGATATCATGACGCGCGAGGCGTTTTTGAACGCGATCCGCGTCAATTCGGCGATCGGCGGTTCGACAAATGCCCAGCCGCATCTGGCGGCGATGGCGAAACATGCGGGCGTCGAACTTCGCGAGGAAGATTGGCAGGTTCACGGTTATGACATTCCGCTCATCGCCAATGTCCAGCCCGCCGGAAAATGGCTGGGCGAGAAATATCACCGTGCCGGCGGTACGCCCGCCATCATGTGGGAGCTTCTGAAGGCAGGCAAGCTTGACGGGAGCTGTCCGACCGTGACCGGCAAGACCGTGGCGGAAAATCTGGACGGGCGGGAATCGACCGACCGCGATGTGATACTGCCTTACGATAAGCCGCTCAAGGAACGGGCCGGTTTCCTCGTCCTCAAGGGCAATCTGTTCGATTTCGCCATCATGAAGACGAGCGTGATCTCGGCGGAATTCCGGCAGCGTTATCTGAGCGAGCCGGGTCGTGAGGGGATTTTCGAGGGCAAATGTGTGGTTTTCGATGGTTCGGAAGACTATCACGCCCGTATCAACGATCCTTCTCTCGATATCGATGAGCGCACCATTCTCGTCATTCGCGGGGCCGGACCGCTCGGCTGGCCGGGTTCGGCTGAGGTCGTCAACATGCAGCCCCCCGACGCGCTGTTGAAAAAAGGCATCACCAGCCTGCCGACAATCGGCGACGGCCGGCAATCGGGAACCGCGGACAGCCCGTCGATCCTCAATGCCTCGCCAGAAAGTGCCGCCGGTGGAGGGCTGGCATGGCTTCGCACGGGTGATGTGATCCGCATCGATTTCAATCAGGGCAAGTGCGACGCGTTGGTACCGGATGCAGAGCTTGCTGCCCGCAAGGCCGATGGCATTCCTGCGGTGCCTGCGGATGCCACGCCCTGGCAGCGCATCTATCGTCAATCGGTGACCCAGCTTTCGGACGGTGCGGTTCTGGAAGGGGCCGCGGATTTCCGCCGGATTGCCGAGAAGATGCCCCGGCACAACCATTGACCATTCATTTGCAAGCGCATGACGAAAGATCCCCGGCCGAGACCGGGGATTTTTCTTGTCCAGCCGGTTTCACTATTAATTGCGACCTCCTAATGTACACCCAACATCCGCATTACAGGGGCAGGGCATGACAGATATTTCGATGATTGAGGCAGCGCGCCAGCGCATCGGCGAACATGCGGTGCGGACACCGCTTCTGTCGTCGCATTTTCTGGATGAGATTGCCGGGCGAAAGCTGTTCGTGAAGGCCGAGTGCCTGCAAAGAACGGGTTCGTTCAAATTTCGCGGCGGCTGGTCGGCGGTATCCGGTCTGCCGGCCGATGTGCGCGCCCGTGGCGTGATCGCCTTTTCCTCGGGCAACCATGCGCAGGGCGTCGCGCTTGCTGCTCGTCTGCACGGCGTGCCTGCCGTCATCATCATGCCCTCCGATGCACCAAAAATCAAAATCGACAATACCCGCGACTATGGTGCGGAAGTGGTGCTCTATGACCGCGCGAATGACGATCGCGACGCCATTGGCGACCGCCTGTCGAGCGAGCGCGGACTGACCCTGATCAGGCCCTACGACGAGCCGCTGGTGATCGCAGGGCAGGGGACTGTCGGGCTGGAAATCGCCGAACAGGGCTTGGAACTCGGTATCGATGCGGCCGAGGTTCTCGTGCCCTGCGGCGGCGGCGGCCTCACATCCGGCATCTCCCTTGCCCTTGCGGCGAAAGCGCCGAACTACAAGGTCAGGACGTCAGAACCCGAGCGGTTCGACGATGTGGCGCGCTCACTCGCAGCGGGCAGGATCGAGCGGAATGCAACGACTTCCGGTTCGATCTGCGATGCAATCGTCACGCCTCAGCCCGGTAACATCACCTTCCCGATTATGGTTGGGCTTTGCGGAAAAGGCATTGCCGTGACCGAAGATGAAGCACTGCGGGCCATGGTTCTCGCCTTCAACAGGCTGAAGGTCGTCGTCGAGCCGGGCGGCGCGGTGGCCTTGGCGGCGGCGCTGTTTCACGGCAAAGAGCTGGAGAGCGAAACGGTGATTGCGGTTGCCTCCGGCGGCAATGTCGATCCGGAGATCATGGCGAGCGCACTGTCCCGTTTCGGCTGAGATCCGGGTGGGATCAGGCCTCGAGCCGAGCCGCAACCTCGTTGGCTATCGCCAGCGAGGCGGTGAGACCGGGGCTTTCGATGCCGAAAAGATTGACGAGACCGGCAAGGCCGTGGCTTTCCGGCCCGTCGATGCGAAAATCCATGGCCGGTTCGTCGGGTCCTGAAATCTTCGGCCGGATGCCCGAATAGGCCGGGATCAGCGCGTGTTCCGGTAGGCCCGGCCAATAGCGGCGGATCGCGTCGCCAAAACCCTCCATGCGGCGGGGATCGACGGCATAATCAATGGTGTCGACCCACTCCACATCCGGCCCGAAACGGGCCTGACCGGCAAGATCCAGCGTCAGGTGCACGCCAAGGCCGTGGGTGTGCGGAGCGGGGTAGATGAGCCGTGAAAAAGGCGACTTGCCGGTCAGCGAAAAATAGCTGCCTTTGGCGAAACGCGCCTCCGGGATCGTGTGCTTCGGCAATCCCTCGATCTGTTTTGCCGCCAGCGGTGCCAGAAGGCCGGCGGAGTTGACGAGTAGCCGGCATGTCAAGCTGAGAGGTTCCTTGCCGCCAACGTGAACGCGGAAACCGTTGCCGGTCGCTTCCGCCCTTTCGAATGGTGCATTCAGGGCGAGGGCTGCGCCATGGTCTTGCGCGTCGCCGAGCAGCGCCAGCATATAACCATGGCTATCAATGATACCGGTCGAAGGTGAAAGCAGGGCCGCTACGCAGGTGAGCGCAGGCTCGAGCGACAGCGCCTGCGTGGCATCGACCAGTTCGAGGTCGTCGCAGCCATTGGCGTTACCCTTTTCCTTGAGGGCCGCCAAGAGAGCCGTCTCGTCCGCGTTCGCTGCCACGATGAGTTTGCCGCAGCGGCGGTGCGAAACGCCATGGCTCTGGCAGAACGTATAAAGCCGCTCCCTGCCTTCAACGCAAAGGCGTGCCTTGAGGCTGCCTTCAGGATAATAAAGCCCGGCGTGAATAACCTCGCTGTTGCGCGAAGAGGTGGCGGAACCGAATTCCTTTTCGCCTTCGAGGATGATGACGGAAAGACCACGCATCGCCAGCTCGCGGGCCGTCGCCAGTCCGATCACCCCGGCTCCTATGATGATGGCGTCTATATCCGTCATGGTCCTTATCCGAGCCTGCCAATGATTTTGAACGGAAATGCCGTCTGCGACGTTGATCCTGCGCAATGGGTAGATTGATGCTTGTCCGGCGGCAAGTCGCGATCCGTATTTTTCCCAATGCGCCGAACTTATGGAATTTTATCTCTACTGAAACAGTGGGGAATACAGCTATTCTTTACGGGAAATGAGCAGTGCCCGCTTTGACGGGCCGAGCAGGGAAGGGAGTTGTACAATGTCTTATTCCAAGGCCGGAAAAGCAAAAGACTTTGTCTCGCAGCCCCAGTCGCAGCGAAACTGGAGAGATTCGGTTCACGCGGCTCTTGTCGGCGTGTGCGTGGCTTTTGTCGCGGCGGTCATACTCGGTCTCGTTCCCTGATCCTCCCAGATTTTCTCATCAGGACACTTGAGAAAAAAAGGCCGGTCGCTCCTCCGACCGGCCTTTTTATATTCATTCACGCCTTCAGATAATCCTCCGCCAGATCGACCCAGAAGGCGGTTCCGATTGGTAGGATATCGTCGTTGAAGTCGAATTTCGGATGGTGCAGCGGCGGGTCGTTTTCGGTGCGCGCGGTGCCGAGGAAGAAGTAGCAGCCGGGCCGTTTTTCGAGCATGTAGGCGAAGTCTTCCGCGCCCATGGACGGGCGCTGCATTTCAACCACCTTTTCCGCCCCGGCAAAACGACGGGCCAGACCGGCGACATAGTCCGTTTCCGCCTTGTGGTTGACGGTCGCATTGTAGCCGCGCTCGTAATCGAGCGTGACACTCATGCCATAGCTGGCCGCCTGGCCTTCGGCTATCGCCCGGATACGCTTTTCCAGTTCGTCGCGCACACCCGCGTCGAAGGAACGGATGGTGAGCAGCATCTCCGCCTTCTCGGGAATGACGTTGCTCGCAACACCAGCATGGAATGCGCCAACAGTGACGACCGCCGACAGTTGCGGATGGATGTTACGGGACACCACCGTCTGCAAGGCCATGATGATACTGGCGCCCGCAACGATAGGGTCGGCCGCATCCTGCGGTTCGGCGCCGTGGCCGCCATATCCGTTGACGGTGATCCTGCATTCATCGACGGCGGCAAGGATCGGGCCGTCGCGCAGGACGAATTGTCCGAAGGGCACGCCGGGATCGTTATGGAGGGCAAAAACCGCATCGCATGGGAAGCGGTCGAACAGTCCGTCCTCGATCATGATGCGGGCGCCGCCGAAATTCTCCTCCGCCGGCTGGAAGATCAGATGCAGGGTCCCATCGAAATTCCTGCGTTCGGCGATGATCTTCGCGGCTCCCAGGAGCATGGCCGTGTGTCCGTCATGGCCGCAGGCATGCATGACGCCATCATTGGCGCTTGCATATTCCGCTCCGGTTTCCTCACGGATCGGCAGGGCATCGATATCGGCGCGAATGCCGAGCGTGCGGGCACTGTCGCCATTGCGGAGCGTGGCGACGATACCGGTTCCGGCAAGTCCGCGCGTTACTTCGTAACCCATTTCCACCAGCTGTCCGGCAATGAAATCCGAGGTCTGGAATTCGGAAAGACCGATTTCGGGATGCCGGTGCAGGTGGCGGCGGATTGCCACCACATCCGGCATATGGTTGGCGAAGGAGGCTATGTTTGCGGTCTGTCTGGTCATTTTCGAAGTCCCTGGTTACGCCGCTTTTTTCCAGCGCTTTTTGCAAATTTCATAGCAGCATATACGCGGGCATGTAAGGGGCGTTCCCGGAGCCGGAATGCCTTGAAATTCATCGCTTGCATCGTATCGCGACAGGTGGCATGGAACTATAGACGTCCTGGGGCATTAGCGTTTCGGATGTGGCGCAGGCCTTCTCGGCCTCGCGTTGCCCTTCAGGTGTCAAAGGGGGACTATCTGACGTTGCGCGAACAATTTTCGCCGTGGGGGAAGGTGCGAAATCCGGTTGGAACGGCATTGCCGGGCCATAGGGCGAAATTTTCCTGTCGTCGAAAATCCATTCTCCGCAGAGATCCCCGGCTTTGCATGCTCGGAGGGATCGCGCAGCAAAACGCCGTGCTTGCGGATATTCGCCGTTTGACGATGCGTTGCACACAACGTCTGATCCGGTTCACCGAAGGTTCAGGATAAGTCATAAATATAGCGTGGCCCGATTTCGTGCGTATTCCCGCCACGGACGAAACGCTGGTCAAGTCGAACAATTCTCCATAAAGTTCAGAATACGAGCCGATGTCATTTCATATTACCCCGACCGCCGCCGCCCGTGATTCCGAGACGAAGCAGATCGATCACAATGATTCGATCCGCGCGTCCTATATGACGGTCGAGGAACTGCATGATGCCGGTGCCGCGCTTTCGCGCGACGGTGCCGATACCCTTCCCGGCTTCATGGAGTTCGACTTCTTCGAGCGCCACCGTGAGAACGAGAAGGAAATCCTGCGGGTCTACCGCACAACGGCCGTCGACGCGGAAAATGGCGCGACGATAACGCCGGCGGCGGAATGGCTGCTCGACAACCACTACGTCATCGAAGAGGCGATCCAGGAAGTCCGCCGCGATTTTCCGCGCAAGTTCTATCGCCAGCTGCCGACAATGACGGTGGGCGGCGTGACGATCCCGCGGGTCATGGCGCTCGGCTGGCTTTATGTCGCCCATACACACAGCACGGTCTCGCGCGAGAATATGACGGCGCTGGTGGATGGCTACCAGACGTCGAAGACGCTGCAGATCGGCGAATTGTGGGCGCTGCCCTCCATCATCCGTTTTGTCCTCATCGAAAATCTTCGCCGCATTTCCATTCGCGTGGAACGCTCGCGCCGCATGCGCCAGAAGGCGAATGAAGTCGTCGACGAAATCATTCGCCTGAACGATGCGGAAGCCTCCGCAGCGCTCCTCAAGCAGGTCGATTCGCTGGTCGATGACCCGACGTTTGCGACGCAGTTCCTCTATCGCCTCAGAAACGGCTCGCAGACTTCGGGTTTTGCGGTGGCCTGGCTTGAAGAACGCCTGCATGCTGCGGGCACCGACGCTGAAAACGTCATGATGTCGGAACACAACCGGCTGGCCTCCGGCAATGTGACGATGGGCAATATCGTCAAGAGCCTGAGGGAAATCGACGATACCGAATGGTCGGTGTGGTTCGAGGAAGTCAGCCATATCGACAAGGTCCTGCGCGAGGAAACCGATTACGAGATTCTCGATTTCGGTTCGCGCAACACCTATCGCAACACGATCGAGCTTCTGGCGCGTCGCTCCCCCAAGACAGAGGTAGAGGTCGCGCGTGCCGCCGTGGAAATGGCGAGATCCGGCGAGCCTGCCGAGGTGTCTGAAAACCATCGCGTCAATGTCGGCTCCGTACTCGTCGGCGAGCGCCGGTTCGAGCTTGAAAAGGTGCTCGCTTACAGGCCGCTGGTCTCGCAGCTTATCGTCCGGTCTATGCGCAAGTTCAACTGGCTCGCAATTGCGGCGCCAGTGTTTCTCATCACCGCGCTCGTCATGCTTGCCGTCGGCTGGTTCCTGGCCGAAGCGGGGATGCCCTGGTATGTGGTGACCGCATTCCTCTTGATGTTTGCATTACCTGCTTCGGAAGGCGCGACCGGTCTGTTCAACACGCTCGTCACTTTCTTCGTGAAGCCGTTCCGGTTGGTCGGATACGAGTTCAAGAACGGTATTCCACAGGACGCCCGCACGCTTGTTGCCGTGCCTTGCATGTTGACCAGCCGCGACAGCGTCGATGAGATGATGCGCAATATCGAGGTGCATTATCTCGCCAATCCGCATGGCGAGATTTATTTCGCGCTGGTCAGCGACTGGCGCGATGCCCAATATGAGCAGTCCGGCGACGATCTCGAGATTCTCGAATATGCCAAGCGCGAACTGTCGGCGCTGAACAGCCGTTATGCCTTCGATGGCAAGACGCGTTTTTACCTGCTGCACCGCCGCCGCATCTACAACCCGTCCGAAGGCTGCTGGATGGGCTGGGAGCGCAAGCGTGGCAAGCTTCATGAACTGAACATGCTGCTGCGCGGCGACAAGGACACGACATTCCTCGGTGGCGCCAATATCGTGCCGGCCGATGTCAAATACGTCATGACGCTTGATGCCGATACGCGCCTGATGCGCGATGCGGTGACCAAGCTCGTCGGCAAGATGCATCACCCGATCAACCGCCCCGTCATCGATCCGGTCTCGGGACGTGTGGTTGAAGGTTATGGCCTGTTGCAGCCGCGCGTTACGCCTTCGCTGACGACGGGCAAGGATGCCTCCGTCTTCCAGCGTGTCTTCTCGATCAATCGCGGTATCGACCCCTACGTCTTTACCGTTTCCGACGTTTATCAGGACCTGACCTCCGAAGGCACCTTCACCGGCAAGGGTCTTTACGACGTGGATGCCTTCGAGGCGGCGCTTAAGGGCCGGATCGAGGAAAACTCCATCCTCAGCCACGATTTGCTCGAAGGATCCTTTGCGCGCTGCGCGCTGGTGACCGATGTGGAACTGGTCGAGGATTTCCCGACCCGCTACGAGGTGGAAGTCTCGCGCCAGCATCGCTGGGCGCGTGGCGACTGGCAGCTGCTTCCCTATATTCTCGACCGCGCCCGTGGTGTTACCGCGATCGGCCGGTGGAAGATGGTCGATAACCTGCGCCGTTCGCTGACGCCGATTGCCTGGTTCTTTGCCTCGATCCTCGGCTGGTATTTCATGGACCCGCTCGGTGCGCTGATCTGGCAGATCCTGCTGATCTTCTCGCTGTTCGTCGCTCCGACGCTCTCGCTGCTTTCCGGGCTCGTGCCGCGCTCCACTGATATCGTGCCTCAGGCGCATTTCCACACCATCTGGTCGGAAATCCGCGCCACCAATGCGCAGGTTGCGTTGCGTATCGTCTTCATTGCCGATTCTGCCTGCATGATGACTGATGCAATTGTCCGTTCGCTCTACCGTCTGCTCGTCAGCCACAAGCTGATGCTGGAATGGCGCACCGCCGCCAGCATGCAGTCTAGCGCCCAGGGCGGCATCACCTATTACTTCCGCCAGATGTGGCATGCGCCTGTTGTGGCCATGCTCGGCCTGTTGTTTGCGGCGCTGCCCGGTGACAATGCCTTCCTGATCGGCATTCCCTTCACACTGCTCTGGGTTCTGTCTCCCGCCGTTGCCTGGTATGTCAGCCAGTCGGCGGAAACCGAAGACCGGCTGTTCGTTTCGGAACACGTCTCTTTCGAGCTTCGCAAGATCGCGCGTCGCACGTGGCGTTATTACGAAGCCTTCGTGACGCCGCAGGAAAACCACCTGCCGCCGGACAACTTCCAGGAAACGCCGGAGCCGATTGTTGCCTCGCGTACATCGCCTACCAATATTGGCGTTTACCTGCTTTCCATCATTTCGGCGCGCCAGTTTGGCTGGATCAGCTTTGCCGATACGCTGGAGCGGATCGAGAACACGATCCAGACCGTCGAGAAGATGGAGAAACATCGCGGCCATCTCTACAACTGGTACCATACGGACACGCTGCAGACGCTTGGTCCCCGTTACGTTTCGGCGGTGGACAGCGGCAATCTCGCCGGTCACCTGATTGCGGTTTCGTCTGCCTGCCGCCAGTGGGCAGAAGCGCCTTCCGCGCATCTTCAGGGTAATCTCGACGGTATCGGCGATCTCGCCGGTATTCTGCGCGAAACGCTGAAAGCGCTGCCTGACGACCGCAAGAACCTGCGTCCGCTGCATCGCCGCCTTGAAGAACGCATCATCGGTTTTTCGAACGCTCTTGCCTCGGTCAAGCGCGAGCATGAATTCGCATCGATCCGCGTCATCAATCTTGCGGTACTCGCGCGCGACATCCAGAAGCTCGCTACCAATGTCGATCACGAAGTGAAGTCTGCGCAGAGCGCGGAAGTGACCCGCTGGGCGCAATTGCTCGTGGATTGCTGCGAGGCGCATATTTCAGACAGCGCCATCGACCTCACCAATATGGAGCCGCTACGCCAGCGTCTTGCATCGCTGCGCGACCGCAGCCGCAACCTCGCTTTCTCGATGGATTTCACGTTCCTTTATCGCAAGGATCGCCGTCTTCTGTCGATCGGCTACCGCGTCGAAAGCAAGGAACTGGATGAGGCCTGCTACGACCTTCTGGCGTCCGAATGCCGCCTGACCAGCCTGTTTGCCATCGCCAAGGGCGATCTGCCGACCGAGCACTGGTACCGTCTCGGCCGCCAGGTCGTGCCGATCGGTGCGCAGGGCGCGTTGGTCTCCTGGTCGGGTTCGATGTTCGAATATCTGATGCCTCCACTTGTCATGCAGGAGCGTCAGGGTGGCATTCTCAACCAGACCAACAATCTGATCGTCAAGGAACAGATGAACCACGGCCGCCGTCTCGGCACGCCATGGGGCATTTCCGAAGCGGCGTTCAACGCCCGCGATCACAACATGAACTACCAGTACACCAACTTCGGTGTGCCGACGCTTGGCCTCAAGCGCGGTCTCGGCCAGAATGCTGTCATCGCACCCTATGCGTCGATCCTTGCAAGCCAGTACGATCCTGACGGTGCGCTGGAAAACCTCGACAAGCTGCGCAAGCTTGGCGCGCTTGGACAGTACGGCTTCCATGATGCCGTGGATTTCACGCCGACACGTGTGCCTGACGGCAAGGTCTGCGCGGTGGTCTACAACTATTATGCCCACCACCACGGCATGTCGATCGCGGCTGTCGCCAACGTCGCCTTTGACGGTGTGTTGCGCGAACTCTTCCATTCCGACCCGGTAATCGAGGCGGCCGAACTCCTGTTGCAGGAAAAGGCACCGCGCGAAGTGCCTGTCATGAGCGCCAAATACGAGCCGGAAACCCCAGGCAAGGAACAGGCAGACCTGCTGCGTGCGGAAGTGCGCTCCATCGCCGACCCGGCCGTGCGCGACCGCGAAGTGGTGTTTCTGTCGAACGGCCATTATTCGACGATGCTCACCTCAACCGGTGCTGGATATTCGAAATGGAACGGTCAGGCGATTTCCCGCTGGAAGGCCGACCCGACCGAAGATCGTTGGGGAACCTTCATCTTCCTGCGCGATACCACCAATGGACAATGGTGGAGTGCGACGGCTGAGCCGCGTGTCATCGAAGGCGAAAAGACCAAGACGATCTTCACCGACGACAAGGCCGAATTCCACAAGAATGTCGGCGATCTGCAGAGCGTCGTTGAATGCATCGTCGCCACCGAGCACGATGCCGATGGCCGCCGCGTCACGCTGCTCAATGTCGGTTCCGAGGATCGCTACATTGAAGTGACCTCCTATATGGAGCCGGTCATTGCGTCGGAAGACGACGACAACGCCCATCCGCTGTTCTCGCGCATGTTCGTGCAGACGGAGATCGGCCGGCGCGGCGATGTGATCCGCGCCTGGCGTAACCGCCGCAGCCCGAATGAGCCCGGAACGATCATCGCGCATCTTGCTGCCGATAACGCCGGCCCATCGCGCCCGACGGAGTTCGAGACGGACCGTGCCAAGTTCATCGGCCGCGGCAGATCGCTCGGTGAAGCGGCTGCATTCGATACGGGTGCCACGCTTTCCAACACCGACGGCTTCACGCTCGATCCAATCCTGTCGTTGCGCCGCACTGTGCGCGTACCGGCCGGCAAGAAGGTGAGCGTGATTTTCTGGACGATTGCCGCGCCGAGCCGCGAGGAAGTCGACAAGGCGATCGACCGTTATCGCCATCCTGACGCATTTGCCCACGAACTCGTGCATGCATGGACGCGCACGCAGGTGCAGATGCGCCATGTGGGTGTCACTTCGCAGCAGGCCGCCGCTTTCCAGCATCTTGGCCGTTATCTGACCTATCCGGACATGCATCTGCGCGCGGATTCGGAAACGCTGAAAACGGGCCTCGCTTCGCAGCGGGCGCTTTGGCCGCTTGCCATTTCGGGCGATTTCCCGATCTTCAGCCTGCGTATCAACGACGATATGGACATGGATATTGCCCGTGAGGCGCTCAGCGCCCACGAATATCTGCGTTCGCGCGGCGTGATCTTCGATCTCGTCATCGTCAACGAACGGGCCGCGTCGTATGCACAGGATATGCAGCATGCGCTGGATCATATTTCCGAGGCACAGCGTCGAATCAATCCCGCCGATGGTGGTAGGCCGCATGTGTTCTCCGTTCGCCGCGACTTGATGGACGAAGAGACCTGGAGCGCGCTTCTGGCGGCCTCCCGTGTCGTGCTGCATGTGCGGAATGGCAAGATTGTCGACCAGATCAACCGCGCCGTGTCGCTTTTTGCGGCGCATCGCGGTCCTGACGGCGCTACTGAGGCCGCGCAGGCTCGCCTGCCGGTGCCTGCGTTCCCCGTCGCTGAGGCTGTCGAGGATGCCGGCGATCTCGATTTCTGGAACGGTTTTGGTGGTTTCGCCAAAAGCGGAGAGGAATATGTCGTGCGCCTGCATGGTGGGCAATCCACGCCGCATCCTTGGATCAACGTCATCTCGAACGAAAGTTTCGGCTTCCATGTGTCGGCGGAAGGCGCTGGTTTCACCTGGAGCCGCAATTCCCGTGACTATCAGCTGACACCCTGGAGCAACGATCCGGTCATCAACCGGCCGGGCGAGGCCTTCTATGTTGCCGATGTGGAAACAGGAAAGCTCTATACGCCCTGTGCTGCCCTTTCGCGTGATCCGGAAGCCCTGTTCGAAACCCGTCACGGTCTCGGTTACTCCGTAATGACCGGCAGGACGGATAAGCTTGAAGTCGAGGTGACGCAGACGGTAGACCGTGAAAAGCCGGTCAAGTTCTCGCAGCTCATCGTACGCAACAAGGGTTCGAAAAGCCGCCGCCTGAAAGTCTATGCTTATGTGGAATGGGTGCTGGGCAATAATGGCCAGAAATCTGCGCCGTTCATCCTGAGCAGGCACGATGCCGGCAGCAATGCGATTTTTGCTTCGAACCCTTACAGCATCGACTATAGCACCCGCACTGCCTTCCTGACGCTCGACAGCGAGGCAAGCGGCTTCACCACCAGCCGCCGTGAATTCATCGGCCGCTTCGGTTCTGCACAGGCTCCGCAGGGCATCGTGTCCGGTGCGGCACTCAGTGGCAGCACCGAGGTGGACGGCGATCCCTGCGCCGCCTTGATGCAGGAAATCCACCTGAAACCGGGCGAAGAACGGCATATGACCTTCATTCTCGGCGATGCCGACAATGCGGAGGAGGCGGCAACGCTGGTCGAACAAGTCCGTGCGGCGGATTTCCAGTCGGTGCTGGAGGGCAGCAAGGCGTTCTGGACTGACTTTACCGGCCAGTTGCAGGTTACCACGCCCGATGCCGGCTTCAACCACATGGTCAATAGCTGGTTGCCCTATCAGGCGCTGGCGTGCCGCATCCTGGCGCGCACGGCCTTCTATCAGTCGAGCGGCGCCTTCGGCTTCCGTGACCAGCTTCAGGACACGCTGGCATTCCTGCTCTACCAGCCGGATCTCGCTCGCAAGCAGATCCTGCGTGCGGCAGGCCGCCAGTTTGCTGAAGGCGACGTCCAGCATTGGTGGCTGCCTTTGACCGGTGCCGGTGTCCGCACGACGATCTCTGATGACGTGGTCTGGCTCGCTTATGCGATCAACCAGTATGTCTCGGCTACGGGTGATGCGGCCATACTTGATGAAAGCATCCCCTTCATCAAGGGACCGGCATTGATGCCGGGGCAGCACGATGCCTTCTTCCAGCCGGAGACGAGCGACAAATCCGCTAGCCTCTACGAACACGCGGCGCTAGCGCTTGATCTCGCGATCCATCGCACCGGCGAAAACGGTCTGCCACTGATCCTTGGCGGTGACTGGAACGACGGCATGAACCGTGTCGGCATCGGCGGCAAGGGCACCAGTGTCTGGCTTGGCTGGTTCCTGGCCGGAGCGCTTCGCGACTTCATCGCGATCGCCGAAAAGCGCGGTGATGCAGACCGTGTCGGCAGGTGGTCGGCGCATCGCGAAAAGCTTCGCAATGCTCTCGAAACTGCGGGTTGGGACGGCAGCTACTACCGTCGCGGTTATTTCGACGACGGCACGCCGCTCGGTTCCGCCACCAGCGAGGAATGCCAGATCGATTCACTTGGCCAGAGCTGGAGCGTTCTTTCCGGCGAGGGTGAGGAAGGCCGGTCACGGCAGGCGATGGACGCTGTCATTGAGCATCTTGTCGATGAAAAGGCCGGTATCATCCGTCTGTTCACCCCGCCATTCTCGCGGGCACCGCATGATCCGGGTTATATCAAGGGATATCCGCCGGGTGTGCGCGAAAACGGCGGACAATATACCCACGCGGCGACCTGGGTAGTGCTTGCCCTTGCCAAGCAGGGGCGTGCGCAGGAGGCGTGGAACTGCTTCAAGCTGCTCAACCCCGTCAACCATGCGCTCGACGCGGCATCCTCCGAAACCTATCGGGTCGAACCCTATGTGGTGACCGCCGATGTCTATGGTGAGGGCGCTTATGCAGGTCGCGGCGGCTGGAGCTGGTACACGGGTTCCGCCGGCTGGCTCTATCGCGCCGCGATCGAGGGCATTCTCGGTATCACCCGAACCGAAGGCAAGCTTCACATCGCGCCGTCGCTGCCCGAAGACTGGAGCGGCTTCTCGGTGAAGATCACGCTGGACGGTAAAGCAAAGGACATCGTCGTCAGCCGTAAGGCCGGCACGGCGGAGGTCTCTGTATCCGTCGACGGCAAGCCCCTGTCGGCTGACGATCGGGTGATCCCGTTCGACTGACGACCGGCTCTACGTTTGCTTTTAAAATCAGGCTCCTGCGGTGACGCAGGGGCCTGAATTTTTATTGTGGCTGCCCTAGTATTGTTTGTCTGCACGGAGGCGCGGTAACAGCTTTGTCCTGGCGGGTATCTCCAGCATCATCTCATGAGAGAAATGACACAGCCTCGCGACGGTCTTGCAAGGGCCAACGAGAATGTGAGCCGCGCTCCTCTCGACGTGGCACGCAGGCAGAGCAGTTTTACAGGGCCATGTTTCTGCGCTGTTGGATCGCTGAATGCTGATGGCCAAGGCTAAGGCTAAGGCTAAGGCTTGGCCCTTTCCTGCATTATCAAGGCACATGTCTCCAGCTTCGCAGACTTTGGAAAACGGACAAAGAAAAAGGGCGGACACCACGGTGCCCGCCCTTATTATATTCCGTAAGCCAGAGTGTCAGGAGGCGATGGCTTTAGGCCGGGGCTGGCCCTCTTCCCCTGTCAGCAGGCCGCTGGTGCGCAGCAGCGAGGTGAAGCGTCCGCCACGCTGGCTGAGCTCGTCGAACGTGCCCTTTTCAATGATACGGCCCTGATCGAGGAACAGCACCTGATCGGCATCGCGCACCGTGGAAAGGCGGTGAGCGATGATGAAGGTCGTGCGGTTCATTCTCAGCGCGTCCACGGCGGCCTTAACCCGTGCTTCCGTTTCCACGTCCAGCGCGCTGGTTGCCTCGTCAAGGACCAGGATGGGAGCGTTCTTCAGGATAGCACGCGCAATGGCGATACGCTGGCGCTCGCCACCGGACAGGCGGTTGCCGCGTTCACCCACCTGGGTCAGGTAGCCGGTTATACGGCTGTCGATGAAATCCGTCGCAGCAGCAGCTGCTGCTGCTTCCACGACCTCCGCGTCGGTAGCAGATTCGCGACCAAGGCGGATGTTTTCGCGGATGGAGCGGTTCAGAAGGCCAGCATCCTGGAACACGGTGGCGATGGAGTTTCTGAGCGAGTTCTTCGTCACCGTCGAGATGTCGGTTCCATCGATCAGAATCTGGCCTGAATCCGGATCATAGACACGCTGCAGAAGATTGATGAGCGTGGTCTTGCCCGCGCCCGTCGGTCCGACGATGGCAATCGTCTGGCCGGCCTTGGCCGTAAACGAGATGTCGTGGACGCCCTGCTTGGTGTTGGCGAAACCGAAATTGACGTTGCGGAACTCCACGGTGCCGGAGACATTGGACAATTCCCGGGCGTCGCCCGGTTCTTCCCGTTCCTTGACGGAATCCTCGAGCACGAAGAAATCCTCGAGCTTTGCGCGCGCCTCGAAAATCTGGGTCACGAACTGACGCATCTGATCGAGACGGCCGATGAGAAGATTGGCGAAACCGATGAAGGCAATGACGTCACCGACGCGCAATTCGCCGTTCTTCACCAGCACGGTGCCGATGACGAGGATGATCATCATCGAAACAGTGGAGGCAGTGCGATTCAAGGCACTTGCGAAAGCCCACCAGTCGAGCACCGGATATTGGGCGCTCAGCAGTTTTTCGGTGAAGGATTTCAGCGCCTTCGTTTCAGCCTCGATGCGGTTGTAGCTGTGCAGGACGGACACGTTGCTGATGGAATCGCTGACATGGGCAAAAACGCTGTGATAATGCTCCTCGACCGAAGCCTGGCCATCCTTGGTGCGGCCCATCACCCACTTGCCAATGAACCAGTAGACGATGCCAAGACCGATCAAGACGAAGCTGAGGCGCAGGTCCATGGCAATGGCTGTCGGAATAAGCAGTACGAGTGCGACGAAAGTCGCCAGATGCGTGCGCATGAATTCGAGCCACAGGCCGAACAGCGTCTCGCTGGCGCGCAGAAGCGTATGCAGCGCGTTCGAGGTGCCTCGCAGATGGTGCCAGGAGAGCGGCATGGAGATGATCCGGCCGAAGGCTTCCGTCAGGAGGGTCGCGCGGCGACCGTGGGCCAGCCGGTCGGCCTCGCGGGCGACAGCGACATAAGCCACGGTGTTGAAGACGCCGAAACCCGCCCACAGGATGAGGATGGACGTGACATCGGAGCCGGAGGAGATGGCGTCGATGATCCGTCCAAACAGCACGGGTTCGGCAATGGTGATCGCTGCAAGAATGATGTTGGCGATGACAACGATCAACACCCGCCATTTATGTACGGTCAGATAGCGCAGGGCGCGTGTGTAAACCTGAAACAAAGTCAAATTTTCAATCCAGTCCAGCGTCTGTTTCGAGCGGTTGATTGTTCGGTCTCAATACAATGCTGTTTTAGCAAGGTTGCATGAGACGGCGAAATTTGTGTAATTATCGCTCTTTCAGTCTGAATGGCGGCTTAACAAACCGAGCACGCGTGCGAACCGAAAAAAAACTGAACCCGATGTTTCTAGGGGACGCCGTCACAAGATTTTGCATGTTCGTTTCAGGGATTGCTAACGACGATATGTTCAGTCTGAACCGACCGGCGCCCGAGTAACATGACGTCCTCGCGGGACCATGTCCTTCATGTCATCCCTTCCAGCCAAGCTCCGGGCATGTGTCTTTATGCATGATATTCTTCACTTCATCTCTGCGTGCTACCAGGCGGGAAACGCTGATCGTGTTCGCTCCGAATTTGTAACACTTATTCGCGAATATGGTTTCGAATATTTCCTCGTCAGCCTGCGGATGACCGGGGAGCTTGGTTCCACCGGCCAGATTCTCGCACAACATCTCCCGGAAGGGTGGATCGAGGTCTACCGCGCCAAGAAGTATAATCTTGTCGATCCCGTCCGTAAGGTGATCGGCATGGTGCACAAGCCGTTTCAGTGGAAAGAGGCGCTTGAGGGCCTGCCCCGCGCGATGCATCGAAAAAGGGCGAATGTGTTTTTTCACGATGCCGGCCGTTACGGTCTGCAGGGTGGGTATGCCTTTCCGGTGCACGGGCGCGCGGGATTCATCGGCGCGGTGTTCCTTGGCGGCGAGGACCGGCAATTGCCCTCGTTGCACGTTGAGCTGCTGGATGCGGCCACGCGCGCGGTGTTCTGGCGTCTGCTCGATCTTTCAGGTCAGGTCCATAACCTCAACAACGCGCCGAATGTTTCCGCTCTTGAACTTACAAGGCGGGAAATGGAAGTGCTGACGCTGATGGCTGATGGCATGACCTCAACCGAAATTGGACGCCAGCTATCGATCTCCAATCACACGGTCGACTGGTATATCAATGGAATCCAGCGTCGGTTCAGCGCCAAGAACAGGCAGCATACTGTAGCACTCGCCTTTCGCAACGGCTTGCTGAGCTAGTTACGACAGTACGCTTCTCTCCCGAATTGCCCTTTTCAAGACCGGGTTTTGCTGCTTAATTCCGCAGTGCAGCAGAAATTCTGTTTTGGCGTGTGGGGAGACCGTCTTGAAAATATCGAAAATACTTGTTGCCAACCGATCCGAAATTGCGATCCGAGTTTTCCGGGCAGCGAACGAGCTGGGGATAAAAACCGTCGCCATTTGGGCGGAAGAGGACAAGCTGTCTTTGCACCGCTTCAAGGCGGATGAAAGTTATCAGGTCGGCAGGGGTCCGCATCTCGCCAAGGATATGGGACCGATCGAGAGCTATCTTTCGATTGAGGAAGTCATCCGCGTGGCCAGACTTTCCGGCGCGGACGCGATCCATCCCGGTTACGGTCTTTTGTCCGAAAGCCCCGAATTCGTTGAGGCCTGTAACAAGGCTGGCATCACCTTCATCGGACCGACGGCGGATACGATGCGCCAGCTCGGCAACAAGGTTGCCGCCCGCAATCTGGCGATCTCGGTCAATGTTCCCGTTGTTCCTGCAACCAAGCCGCTGCCGGACGATATGGCCGAGGTGGAGCGGCTGGCCGAAGAGATCGGTTATCCCGTTATGTTGAAGGCCTCCTGGGGCGGCGGCGGTCGCGGCATGCGCGCCATCCGCAAAAAGGAGGATCTGGCACGCGAGGTCACCGAGGCCAAGCGCGAGGCGAAGGCCGCTTTCGGCAAGGACGAGGTCTATCTAGAAAAGCTGCTCGAGCGCGCCCGCCACGTAGAGAGCCAGGTTCTCGGTGATACCCACGGCAATGTCGTGCATCTGTTCGAGCGCGATTGTTCGATCCAGCGCCGCAATCAAAAAGTGGTTGAGCGCGCGCCGGCACCCTATCTCAGCGAAGCGCAGCGTCAGGAACTGGCCGCCTATTCCTTGAAGATCGCGGCTGCGACCAATTATATCGGCGCCGGCACGGTCGAATATCTGATGGATGTCGATACCGGCAAATTCTACTTCATCGAGGTCAATCCGCGCATTCAGGTGGAGCATACCGTCACCGAAGTCGTGACCGGCATCGATATCGTTAAAGCGCAAATCCATATTCTGGAAGGGGCCGCCATCGGCACGCCGGAATCGGGTGTGCCGAAACAGGAGGATATCCGCCTCAACGGCCATGCGCTGCAGTGCCGTATCACCACGGAAGACCCGGAGCACAATTTCATTCCCGACTACGGCCGTATAACGGCGTACCGCTCGGCGTCCGGCTTCGGCATTCGTCTGGATGGCGGGACGTCCTATTCGGGGGCGATCATTACCCGTTATTACGATCCGCTTTTGGTGAAGGTAACGGCCTGGGCGCCGCAGCCGGATGAAGCGATCAGCCGCATGGACCGCGCGCTGCGCGAATTCCGAATTCGCGGTGTTGCGACCAACCTGACCTTCCTCGAGGCCATCATTGGCCATGCGAGTTTCCGCAACAACACCTATACGACCCGCTTCATCGATTCGACGCCGGAGCTGTTTGCACAGGTCAAGCGTCAGGACCGCGCTACGAAGCTGCTCACCTATCTTGCCGATGTGACGGTGAACGGGCATCCGGAAACCAAGGGCCGCGTCAAGCCACCGGCAAATGCGGCACAGCCGGTGGTTCCCTATATCGATGCGCCGACGCCTGATGGCACCAAGCAATTACTCGACCGGCTGGGGCCGAAGGGCTTTGCCGACTGGATGCGCAACGAAAAGCGGGTGCTGGTAACGGACACGACGATGCGCGACGGCCATCAGTCGCTGCTGGCCACACGCATGCGCACCCATGACATTGCCGGCGTCGCAAGCGTCTATGCCAAGGCCTTGCCGCAGCTTCTGTCTCTGGAGTGCTGGGGCGGCGCCACTTTCGACGTTTCCATGCGCTTCCTGACGGAAGACCCGTGGGAGCGCCTGGCGCTGATCCGCGAGGGTGCGCCGAACCTGCTGCTGCAAATGCTGCTGCGCGGTGCGAACGGCGTCGGGTACAAGAACTATCCAGACAATGTCGTGAAATATTTCGTCCGTCAGGCTGCGAAGGGCGGTATCGACCTGTTCCGCGTGTTCGACTGCCTGAACTGGGTGGAGAATATGCGCGTATCGATGGATGCGATCGCCGAGGAGAACAAGCTCTGCGAAGCGGCCATCTGCTACACGGGCGATATCCTCAATTCCGCGCGTCCAAAATACGACCTGAAATATTATACCAACCTCGCCGCCGAGCTGGAGCGTGCAGGCGCGCACATCATCGCCGTCAAGGATATGGCGGGACTTCTGAAGCCTGCCGCTGCCAAGGTGCTGTTCAAGGCGCTGAGGGAGGCGACCAGCCTGCCTATCCATTTCCACACGCATGACACATCCGGCATTGCGGCTGCGACCGTGCTTGCCGCCGTCGATGCGGGCGTGGATGCGGTGGATGCCGCCATGGATGCGCTTTCGGGCAACACGTCCCAGCCCTGCCTCGGTTCCATCGTGGAAGCGCTGGCCGGATCGGAACGCGATACGGGTCTCGATACGGAATGGATCCGCCGCATCTCGTTCTACTGGGAGTCGGCGCGCAACCAGTATGCGGCTTTCGAAAGCGATCTGAAGGGCCCTGCCTCGGAAGTCTATCTGCATGAAATGCCCGGTGGGCAATTCACCAATCTCAAGGAACAGGCGCGCTCGCTCGGTCTTGAGAGCCGCTGGCACGAGGTCGCGCAGGCCTATGCCGACGCCAACCGGATGTTCGGCGATATCGTCAAGGTCACGCCGTCCTCCAAGGTTGTCGGCGATATGGCGCTGATGATGGTGAGCCAGGATCTGACGGTCGCCGACGTGGAAAATCCTGATCGCGAAGTGTCCTTCCCGGACTCGGTGGTTTCGATGCTGAAGGGCGATCTTGGGCAGTCGCCAGGCGGCTGGCCGGAAGCCCTGCAGAAAAAGGCGCTGAAGGGTGACGCGCCCTATACGGTTCGTCCAGGCTCTTTGCTGCCGGATGCCGATCTCGATGCGGAGAGAAAGGCGATCGAGACCAAACTCGAGCGTTCCGTGAACGACTTCGAATTCGCATCCTATCTGATGTATCCGAAGGTGTTCACCGATTTCGCGCTGACCTCCGAGACCTACGGTCCGGTTTCCGTGCTTCCCACCCATGCGTATTTCTACGGCATGGAGGACGGTGAAGAGCTGTTTGCCGATATCGAGCGCGGCAAAACGCTGGTCATCGTCAATCAAGCCTCTTCCGGCACTGACGATAAGGGCATGGTGACGGTGTTCTTCGAGATCAACGGCCAGCCGCGCCGCATCAAGGTGCCGGATCGCGCTCATGGCGCATCCGGCTCTGCGGTGCGCCGCAAAGCGGAACTCGGCAATGGCACGCATATTGGTGCGCCGATGCCGGGCGTGATCAGCCGCGTCTTCATCAACCAGGGTCAGGAGGTCAAGGCCGGCGACGTGCTGCTCTCCATCGAGGCCATGAAGATGGAAACCGCGCTTCACGCCGAACGCGATGGCAAGGTCGCCGAGGTTCTCGTGCGCCCGGGTGACCAGATCGACGCAAAGGATCTGCTGATCGCCTACGCGGAATGATGCCCACACGGCATCGCTAGCCGCGATATTTTGTCTTTCGTTATAAACGCCCGCCCTCCCGGCGGGCGTTTTGCTGTTGCACCTTCACTAAAACTCAAATATGCATGTTCGTGCACGTTTGCTCCTGTTTATGCATGAGTCCCGATGAGCGATCATTTTGTCAGCGAGCGGCAGGCGCTCATTCTTGCACAGTTGCGGCAAAGCGGCCGCGTGCTTGCGCAGGATCTGGCCCAGAATTTCGGCGTTTCGGAAGATACGGTCCGCCGGGATCTGCGGGATATGGCGGCGCGCGGGGAGTGTCTGCGCGTCTATGGCGGGGCGTTGCTTTCCGATAGCAAGACGGTGCCGCTGAAGACACGGATCGCCGAGGATGCCGATCGCAAGGCTTCGTTGGCGTGCGCAGCAATTCCGCTGCTTGAGCCGGGCATGGTCGTCTTCATCGATGCCGGCTCCACCAATCTGGCCATTGCAAGAGCTGTCCCCGCCGGTCTCAAATTGACGGTGGTAACGAATACGCCTGCTATTGCCGCTGAACTCACGGGGCGGGCCGATATCGATTTGATCATGATCGGCGGCAAGGTCGATCCGGCCGTCGGTGCGGCCATCGACGCCTTGGCGTTGCGGCAACTCGAGCTGATGCGGCCCGAACTGTGTATTCTTGGCGTTTGCGGTGTTGCGGCTGAGACCGGCCTGTCGGCGGATATTTTCGAGGATGCCGTGTTCAAGCGGCTTGCCTGCAGCGCCAGCCAGCGGATTGTTGCCGCCATCACCACGGAAAAGCTGGGCCACAAGGCGGCGTTTCACGTGCACGACTTTTCTCCGCCTCTTTCCCTGGTGCTGGAACATGACGCCGACCGCACATTGGTCGAGGCGCTGTCGGCTAAAGGCGTACAAGTTCATTTCGGCGGCGATGACGCCGTCCAACTCTCTCACGGTCAAGTCTGAAGGATATTACCGATGAACGGCCCCACGACATTTTCGCCGACGGTCAAGCGCTCGTCCTATCTGACGCGGCACAGGCTCGGTGTATCCCTGCTGTTTTTGATGAACGGTTTCATGATGGGATCGTGGGCGCCCAAAATACCGGAATTTGCGGCGCGGTTATCCCTCAGTGAAAGTGCGCTTGGCCTGATCATTCTGGTTTTCGGCGTCGGCTCGCTGGTTTTCATGCCGATCGCCGGTTCCCAGATCGCCCGTTTCGGATCGCGAACGGTCAGCCTTGCGAGTGCGGCTATTTTCTTGCCGACACTGCTTTTCATCTCCTGGGCAGACACGATCTGGGCAGGTGTGATTGCGGTTTTCCTGTTCGGCGGGCTGACAGGGGCGATGGATGTCGCCATGAACGCCAATGCGGTGGCGGTCGAGCGTGACATGCGCCGCGCCATCATGTCGTCGTGCCATGCTTTCTGGAGCCTGGGCGGCCTGATCGGTGCCGGTCTTGGCGGCTATCTCATCACGGCCATTGGCGTGCAGGGGCATGCGATCGCGTTGACGGTCATCGCCCTTGTTTTGCTCGTCGTCGCGTGGCCGCGCGTTCTTGCGGATCGCCCGCATGCCGAGGAGGAGCGTCCGAAAGGTCGCTTGCCGCTGACGCCCTTGCCGTGGATTATCGGTCTGATGGCGCTGTTTTCGATGATTCCGGAAGGCGCGAT
This sequence comes from Agrobacterium sp. 6Ca8, assembly GCF_055382765.1. Taxonomy (NCBI): domain Bacteria; kingdom Pseudomonadati; phylum Pseudomonadota; class Alphaproteobacteria; order Hyphomicrobiales; family Rhizobiaceae; genus Agrobacterium; species Agrobacterium sp. 6Ca8. Next base: position 2,470,656 of record NZ_AP026433.1, on the reverse strand, counting down.
CCTCGATTGGGGTGCCCTTTATCTGCGCAATGAACTCGGCGCTTCCGTGTCCCAGTCCGGTTTCGCATTCGCGGCCTTTTCCATGACCATGGCGGCCATGCGTTTTGCCGGCGATCTGGTGCGCGACCGGTTCGGCGCGGTCAATACCCTGCGGTTCTGCTCGGTCATGTCGATTGCGGGCCTTCTGATTGCTGGTCTTGCGGGAAATTCCACGTTTGTGATCATCGGCTTCGCGATTGCCGGCATCGGTATTTCCAACATGGTGCCGATCGCCTTTTCGGCGGCGGGGAACATGCCGGGACTGGCACCCGGCATCGGCCTGTCGGTCGTCACCACCATGGGTTATTCCGGGATTCTGGTAGCACCCTCGGCCATCGGCTTCATTGCCGAACATACCGGCCTTGCCAGCGTATTTCTCGCTCTGCCGTTGTTGCATGTGGTGGTTTTGCTGCTTTCGCGGCTCGCCCGGCATGCGGATGGTGCGGGCAAGGAATAGGCGTCTCGAATTTTGCCATGATTGCGGTAAAGTAGAAGCTCTTATGCGTTGGGTGTTGACAAGCAGGCCCCCTTGTTTCACCTCAATTGCCAGACCTTGCCGCAAGCTCCAGAGACCGCCATGACGTCACACGCCGATTACGATCCAAAGCCCCGCCGTGCATCCGTTGCCGTCGACGTAGGGGGCGTCATCGTGGGTGGCGGTGCGCCTGTCGTCGTACAATCCATGACCAATACCGACACGGCGGATATCGACGCCACCGTGCAGCAGGTGGCGGCACTTTTCCAGGCCGGTTCTGAAATGGTGCGCATCACCGTTGATCGCGATGAGAGCGCTGCCGCTGTGCCGAAAATCCGCGAACGGCTGCTGCGCCTTGGCATGGACGTGCCGCTGATTGGCGATTTCCACTATATCGGCCACAAGCTTCTGGCCGATCATCCGGCCTGTGCCGAAGCACTGGCGAAATACCGCATCAATCCCGGCAATGTCGGCTTCAAGGACAAGAAGGACAAGCAGTTCGGCGAAATCGTCGAAATGGCGATCCGTTATGACAAGCCGGTTCGCATCGGCGTGAACTGGGGGTCGCTCGATCAGGAATTGCTGACGACGCTGATGGACAAGAACAAGGAGGAGGGTTTTCCGCTCTCTGCCCGTCAGGTCACCCGCGAAGCCATAGTCCAGTCGGCACTGATTTCCGCAGAGCTTGCCGAAGAAATCGGCCTGCCGCGCAACCGCATCATCCTGTCTGCCAAGGTCAGCCAGGTACAGGACCTGATTGCCGTTTATTCGATGCTGTCGGAACGCTCCAACCACGCACTGCATCTCGGTCTTACCGAAGCCGGCATGGGTTCCAAGGGCATCGTCGCCTCGTCTGCTGCCATGGGTTATGTGCTGCAACACGGTATTGGCGACACGATTCGCGTCTCGCTGACGCCGGAGCCGAACGGCGACCGCACCCGCGAGGTGCAGGTGGCGCAGGAATTGCTGCAGGTCATGGGTTTCCGCCAGTTCATTCCGGTGGTTGCGGCATGTCCCGGCTGCGGGCGCACCACCTCTACCGTCTTTCAGGAACTTGCCCAGAATATCCAGAATGACATTCGCAAGAACATGCCGATCTGGCGTGAAAAATATCCCGGTGTGGAAGCGCTCAATGTTGCTGTCATGGGCTGCATCGTTAATGGCCCCGGCGAAAGCAAACATGCCGATATCGGCATTTCACTGCCCGGAACCGGCGAAAGCCCCGCTGCACCGATCTTCATCGATGGCGAGAAGGCGCTCACCCTGCGCGGTCCCAACATCGCCGCGGATTTTGAAGCGCTTGTGATCGATTACATCGAAAAGCGTTTTGGCCGGAAAGATGCGGCGGAGTAAAAACTACCGTGAAAATGCCGAAATTCCACTGTCATACCGCCTGAACCCTTCGGAGCATCAAAACACATGATCAAAAAAATCGCGATCGTTGCCCTTTGCGGGACCTATCTTTCCGCGTGCACCACCACCGATCCCTATACGGGTGAGCAGAAGATGTCGAACACGGCGGGCGGCGCTGGTATCGGCGCTGTCGTCGGTGCTCTCGGTGGTCTGGCTGTCGGCGGTTCGCCGGTCGGTCGCCGCAACGCAGCCCTCATCGGCGCCGGCATCGGTGCACTCGCCGGTGGCGCAATCGGCAATTACATGGATGGTCAGGAATCCGAGCTTCGCGCCCAGCTTCAGGGCACTGGCGTTTCCGTTAGCCGCCGTGGCGACAGCATCGTTCTCAACATGCCGTCGAACATCACCTTCGCGACGGATCAGGATCAGGTCATCCCGCCTTTCTATCAGACACTCGATTCCGTCGCCATCGTGCTGAACAAGTTCAACCGCACGCTCATCGACATCAACGGCCATACCGACTCCACCGGCAGCCAGCAGCACAACCAGGCGCTTTCCGAGCGTCGTGCGGCGTCTGTTGCAAACTATCTCGGCGCACGCGGCGTCGACCAGCGCCGTATTTCGACGCTCGGCTTCGGCCCCTCGCAGCCGATCGCTTCGAACGCAACGCCGGATGGCCGCGCCCAGAACCGTCGCGTCGAAGTGCTGATTTCGCCGCTCAAGGGCTGATTGGCTGAGAAACGGTGAGCCGGGAAACCGGCTCAGCTTTTCCGTTCGGCGATGAATCTGGCGGCCGCGATGAGTATCGCGGCCTTTTCGCCGTAGGGGGCCAGAAGTTCGGAGGCTTCCGCCACCTGTTCCTGAAGCTTGAGGCGCGCCCAGTCTTCACCGCGTAGTGCCACCAGCGTTCCCTTGCCGCGTGCGGCATCCTTGCCGGTTGCCTTGCCCATGGTGGCGGCATCGGCGGTCAGATCCAGGAGATCGTCGGCAAGCTGGAAGGCAAGGCCGATCTTTTCACCGAAGAGGCGCAGTCTTTGTCTTTCGGAAACATCGCTGCCGGCGATGATCGCGCCTGCCTCGCAGGCGAAGCGAAGCAGCGCACCGGTTTTCATAGCCTGCAATGTAATAATGCCGGTCTCATCAGGTGCGTTCTTTTCCGCAGCCAGATCGAGCGCCTGACCGCCCGCCATGCCGCCGATACCCGACGCGCGGGCGAGCGAGAGCACGAGAGCCGCCTTGCGGTCTGCCTGGAGAGGATTTTCGTCCGACGCGATAATGTCGAAGGCGAGTGTCAGCAGGCTGTCGCCTGCGAGAATGGCGGTCGCCTCGTCGAATTTGCGGTGCACTGTCGGCTGGCCGCGGCGCAGGTCGTCGTCATCCATCGCTGGCAGATCGTCGTGCACCAGCGAGTAACAATGCAGGCATTCCAGCGCGGCACCGACATGATGGGCTGCTTCGGCATTTCCGCCGAGCAAGGCCGTGCTTTCTATGACCAGGAAGGGCCGCAGGCGTTTGCCGCCGTTCAGCACACCATGACGCATGGCGTCGAGCAGGTTTTGCGGGCGCGTAATCTCATCCGCACGCGCCTCTGCGGAAAGCAGGCGACCAAGCAGGGATTCGGTCTGTGCCGCGTTATCGCGCAGCTTCGTTTCGAAATTCGTCATCTGAGCGTCCATGCCGCGCTCTTTGGCATGGCGCGCGGGGTCAGGCAACCTTTTCGTGATTCATGAGGTCAACTGTTTGACCGGACTCGCCTTGAAGGCGGCAATGGAATATGAAAGGCTTCGATTGGTGCGGGGCTTTGACGAATATTGAGCAGTACGCCTGAAAGCGACGCAGATTACGCCGTGCTGGCGGAAGACCGGAGCAGTCCGAAGGTGGATTTTCGCACGTTGGCAAAGCGTATCATCATGACCTTGCTGGCGTTGCTGATCCTGCCCTATCTGCTGATCCCGGTTTATGCCCTGCCTTTCATGCGGCCGGTCTCGACGCTGATGCTTGCCGATCTGGTGACACTTCAGGGTTATGACCGGCGCTGGGTGCCGCTCGAGGATATTTCGCCGCGCCTTGTGCAATCCGTAATGATGTCCGAGGACGGACAATTCTGTTTCCACGGCGGCGTTGACTGGAACCAGATGCAGTCCGTCGTCAACAATGCGCTCGAAGGCGCGTCCACCCGTGGCGCCAGCACCATTCCCATGCAGACGGCCAAGAACCTGTTCCTCTGGAACGGCCGCTCGTTCTTGCGCAAGGGGCTGGAGTTGCCGCTGGCGATTGCTGCCGATTTCGTCTGGTCCAAAAAACGGATGATGGAGATTTATCTCAACGTCGCGGAATGGGGACCCGGCATTTACGGCATCGAGGCCGCAGCACAGCACCATTTCAAGGTACCGGCGGCAAAGCTAAGCTCCCGCCAGGCGGCACTGCTTGCCGTTTCCCTGCCCAATCCCATCGATCGCGTTGCCAGCAAGCCGGGGCGTGGTTTGCAACGGCTTGCCGGCCTTATCGAACGGCGTGCCCGAGCATCGGGCGGTTATGTGGGATGCGTGCTGGACTGAGCCCAGCCCGCCGCCTCAACCCTTCTTGAAAATATAGTCGGTTTCCTGACGCAGGGTCTCGCCGGGACGCAGGATCGCGTAGGGGAAATCGGGATGATTGACGGCATCCGGCCATATCTGCGTTTCCAGACAGAAACCGGCAAAGGGGCCATAATGGCGGCCATCGAGGCCTGGAACGGGAACATTCAGCTTGAAGGCTGAATAGAATTGCACTCCGGGTTCGGTGGTGTGAACCTCAAGGGCAATGTCGGAGGCGGGCGAATAGGCGCGGGCAACCTTGCGCTTGGCGCGACGCTCGGGCGAAAGGCAGAAATTATGGTCGTAGAGCACCTGCTCGCCATCCTCCGTTCGCCGCATCGGCGTCGGGTGGCGCAGGTCGAAGACGGTGCCTTCGACGGAGCGGATTTCGCCTGTCGGGATCTGTTTGTCGTTGGTTGGCAGATAAAAGTCAGCGGCGATGCTGATCTCATGTCCAAGTGCGGTATCAGCACCGTCGAGGTTGAAATAGGAATGCTGGCAGATATTGGCGATGGTCGGTTGGTCGGTCACCGTTTCATAGACCACCGAAAGCACGCCGCCGTCGCGGATCGTATAGGTCGCGGTCACCGTGCAATTGCCGGGATAACCGGCGCGGTTGTCGGGATCGATGATCTGCAGAACCGCATGGCTTTCGCCGTGTTCCATCAGCATCCAGTTACGTTTGCCCATCCCGTCGCTGCCGCCATGCAGGTGGCTGACGCCTTTTTCGTTCAGTTCCAGCTGGTATTCGTGCCCGTCGATCGAGAATTTTCCGTCACCGATACGGTTGGCGTTGCGGCCGGGTGTGGCGCCGAAATAGGATGAATATTTGTAGTCCTCGAATGTATCGAAGCCGAGAACGAGCGGCGGCTGGTGCCCATCGAGGCGTAGGTCCTGAATGACGGCGCCCCAAGTGATAACCTTGGCCGTCAGCCCGCCCCTCGAGATGGTGACGCGCTCAACCTTTTCGCCGGTTGCCGTGAAACCGAAATTCTCCCGTGCCGCCGCGTCGCTCATTGCGTCATTCTCCCGATATCTTTGAATTGCCGGCGGACGTTGCGTCATTTTCCGGCAATTCGCAATCCCGCAATTTACGCCGCTAGTTTGCCGATTGCTTCGAGGTCATAAGGCGTCGTCTGATATATCTCGTTGATCCAGTTGCCGAAAAACAGATGGGCATGGCTGCGCCAGCGGTTGAGCGGGGCAAGCTCCGGATCATTGTGCGGAAAATAATCATGCGGCAGCTTGATTGGGACGCCCGAGTTCACATCGCGGAAATATTCATCCGAAAGCGAGGTTGAATCATATTCGACGTGGTTGAACATATAGAGGCGGTTGCCCTCTTTTTCATGCACCAGACATACGCCCATTTCCTCTGACTCCATCAGGATTTCGAGTTCCGGGTGTTTTTCGATGTCGGCGCGGCGCACTTCCGTCCAGCGTGAGACCGGAACCTGAAAGTCGTCGGAAAAACCGTTGAGATATATCGACGAGGGGCAGAGATTGCGGTGACGATAGACACCGAAAGCCTTTTCCTTCAGTTCGTATTTCGGCACACCATGGAAATGGTAGATGGCGGCCATCGCGCCCCAGCAGACGTTCAGCGTCGAATGGACGTTGGTTTGCGTCCAGTCGAAAATCTTTTGCATCTCGTTCCAGTAGGTGACGTCTTCATAGTCAAGCATCTCGATGGGCGCGCCTGTGATGATGAAACCGTCGAACTTGCGGTGGCGCACTTCCTCCCATGTCTCATAGAAGGACAGAAGGTGCTCTTCCGGCGTATTCTTGGCACGATGGCCGCCAATGCGGATCAGCGAAAACTCCACCTGCAGCGGCGATGCGCCGACGAGGCGCGCCATCTGCACTTCCGTCTTGATCTTGTTCGGCATGAGATTGAGAAGCCCGATCTGGAGCGGGCGGATATCCTGCCGGATGGCCGCCGTTTCTGTCATGACCCGCACGCCCTCATGAACGAGGGTGTCGAAGGCGGGAAGCGTATCGGGAATCTTGATCGGCATGTCGAACTCTCTTTTCGGATGACGTAAAGAACGTTGCGAAAACAAAAAAACCGGCAGCGAAATCGCAGCCGGTCCCAGGAAATTACCCTTTTCCTCGACCCTTTAGCGACTTCTTTAAAGTGGCTGCAAGCCGGTCGGCAAATCACCACTGAGGCGTTTCATAATCCCGAAGCCGACGAAAATCAATATCGGCTGATTTCATCGGGTTTCTGCCTTTCCATTTTTGCCTGAGGTGCGATAAGGCAGGGCATGGATAGAGAACGCTTCACCATTCTGCTTGGCGGCGATGTCACCGTTACCGACCGCCTCAAAGCGGCGGTTGAGGGTAGCCGTGTGATTGCGGCCGATGGCGGCATGCGCCATGCCGCACCGCTCGGGCTCACTCCCGAGCTCTGGGTGGGGGATTTCGATTCCACCGACAAGGACCTGCTGGACGCCTGGCCCGATGTGGTGCGACAGCCCTATCCCGCTGCAAAGGCTGTGACCGATGGCGAAATTGCGGTGTCGGAGGCACTTGCCCGCGGCGCGCGTTCTCTGGTGCTTGCCGGTGCGCTTGGTGGAGCGAGAAGCGACCACGCACTTCAGCACCTTCTTTACGCGGTGGCGCTTACTGAGCGTGGTCTCAACGTTACGCTGACCTCCGGCGAAGAGGAGGCCCGCCCGCTGCTGGCAGGGTCGTTCGATCTTGATCTGCCTCCCGGTGCGCTGTTTTCCGTTGCCGGGTTTACCGACCTTGTGGGGCTCGATATCGGCAATGTGCGTTATCCTCTCAAGGATTTCCCGCTTGCTTTCGGCTCTTCCCGCACTATTTCCAATGTCGCGAATGGCGGCCCTGTGCATTTCTCGCTGAAAAGCGGAAAAGCCATCGTGCTCGCCCGCCCTTATGATCTGACCGGAGCCTGACGCCTTGGCACCCCCAATTTTGAAACTCGATGACATCAAGCTGACCTTCGGCGTGACCCCGCTGCTCGACGGCGCCAATCTTCAGGTGGAGCCGGGCGACCGCATCTGCCTTGTCGGACGCAACGGTTCGGGCAAGTCGACCCTGATGAAGATCGCCGCCGGTCTGGTCGAGGCGCAGTCGGGCGAGGTTTTCCGTCACCCCTCCGCCACCATCCGTTATCTGGAGCAGGCGCCGGATTTTGCCGGTTACGACACCGTGCAGGCCTATGCCGAGGCGGGGCTGGGACCTGGCGACGATCCCTATCGCGTTACCTATATTCTCGAGCATCTGGGCCTGACGGGACAGGAACATCCGGATAGCCTGTCCGGCGGCGAAGCGCGGCGTGCGGCCCTTGCCCGCGTCATGGCGCCTGAACCCGATATTCTGATGCTGGACGAGCCGACCAACCATCTGGACCTGCCCACCATCGAATGGCTTGAAGGCGAGTTGCAGCAGACGCGTAGCGCGCTGGTGCTGATCTCGCACGACAGGCGTTTTCTGGAAAAGGTTTCGACCTCGACCGTGTGGCTGGATCGCGGCCAGTCCCGTCGTCTCAATCGCGGTTTTGCGTATTTCGAGGAATGGCGCGACAAGGTGCTGGAAGAGGAAGAGCTGGAGCAGCACAAGCTCGGCAAGGCCATCGAGCGTGAAGAACACTGGATGCGTTACGGCGTGACCGCGAGACGCAAGCGCAACATGCGCCGCGTGGGCGAGCTTCAGGCAATGCGTGCGGACTATCGCGGCCACAAGGGACCGCAGGGGAGCGTGCAGGCGACGGCTGCGGAGGTGCGGGAATCCGGCAAACTGGTCATCGAGGCAGACGCAATCACCAAGTCTTACGGCGAGCGCGTGATCATCGCGCCGTTTTCGCTACGGGTGCATCGCGGTGATTGCATCGGTCTCGTCGGGCCGAACGGTGCCGGCAAGACAACGCTTTTGAAGATGCTGACCGGCCAGCTTCAGCCCGATAGCGGCACGGTAAAGCTCGGCACCAATCTGGAAATCGCGACGCTTGACCAGAAGCGTGAAGATCTCAATCCAAACGATACGCTCGCTCATTACCTCACCGACGGTCGCGGCGACAATTTGCTGGTCAATGGCGAGTTGAAACATGTGACGGGTTACATGAAGGACTTCCTGTTCCAGCCGGAACAGGCCCGCACGCCCATCCGCAACCTCTCCGGTGGTGAGCGCGCCCGTCTTATTCTTGCGCGCATTCTGGCGCGGCCTACCAACCTGCTGATCCTTGACGAGCCGACCAACGATCTCGATATCGAAACGCTCGATCTGTTGCAGGAAATCGTTGCGGGCTTTTCCGGCACGGTCATTCTCGTCAGCCACGACCGCGATTTCCTCGACCGTACCGTCACCTCCACAATCGCGCCCGCCAATCCGGACCAGCCGGATGGACGCTGGATCGAATATGCCGGCGGCTACTCGGACATGATGGCGCAACGCAAGGGTGCCGCAGAAGAAAAGCGCAAGGCGGAGAAGCAGGAAAAGGCAAAGACCGCCCCTTCCGCCTCCGCGTCGCAGGACCCCTCAAAGGCCAAGGGCAAGCTTTCCTTCAAGCAAAAATTTGCGCTCGAAAACCTTCCAAAGGAAATGGAGAAGGCGCAGGGCGAAATCGCCAAGCGTGAGCAGCGTATGGCCGATCCCAATCTGTTCACCAAGGACCCGGCTACCTTCAATACGCTGGCGCAGGAAATGACGAAGCTGCGCGAAAAGCTCGAAGCCATGGAAGAGGAATGGCTGGAGTTGGAGATGCTGCGCGAGGAAATTGAAGGGTGACTTGGTCGCGATTTCTTGACTGAGGTCTCATCCACCTTTGACAGGGAGGCGGAATTGCCGTTTCCTGTGCGGGTTCGGAGGAGTTCAGAAAATGCGCATGATCTTCGTCAATCTGCCGGTCAAGAATATCGAGACATCGAGAAGCTTCTTCACGGCTCTCGGTTTCACCTTCAATCCGGAATATTCGGATGACCGCACGCTCTGCATGATCGTTGAGGAGAACATCTTCGTGATGCTTCTTCAGGAGGAGCGTTTTCGCGATTTCATCAATGGCGATATCGCCGACGCCACACGCAGCACCGAGGTCCTGACCTGTCTCACAGCGGGAAGCCGTGAGGAAATCGACCGGATGATCGAAACGGCGCTCGCCTCGGGTGGCAGCAGCTGGAAACCGGTTCAGGATCACGGTTTCATGTATGCCGGTAGTTTTCAGGATCCCGACGGCCATGTCTGGGAACTGGTGCACATGGTGCAGCAGGCCTGACGGCAGCCATCTTGCCAATCAGAGACAGCGGGACTACATCATCATCTTGATCTAACGGGGTGTCTTTTGTGCTTGCGTGCAAAAGGCTGAGAGGCTTGCCAACCCGAAGAACCTGATCCGGTTCATACCGGCGGAGGGATTAGACGGCTTAAGGCAAGCGGCTATTTCCCTTTTCGTTTTTTGAGGAGATACCCGTGCGCCGTCGTCTTTTCCTGAATTCCCTCGTTGCCGTTTCGTTGTTTCTGCCCGGTCTTGCCACTGCTCAGGACAGACAGGAACTGACCGTCTACACCTATGAAAGCTTCGTTTCCGAATGGGGTCCCGGCCCCAAGGTGAAAGAGGCCTTCGAGAAAGTGTGCGATTGCACGGTCAATTTCGTCGGTGTGGCGGATGGCGTGGCGCTGCTCAACCGCCTGAAGCTTGAAGGGGCGGCGTCGAAGGCGGATGTCGTTGTTGGTCTCGACACCAATCTGGTCGCGGAAGCGAAACAGACCGGCCTCTTCGATATCAGCGGTATCGATGCATCGGCGGCCAAGGTGCCGGGCGGTTACAAGGACGACATTTTCGTCCCTTACGACTACGGTCATTTCGCCGTTGTCTATGACACGCAGACGATAAAAAATCCGCCGACGAGCCTGAAGGATCTGGTGGACGGCGATCCTTCACAGAAAATCGCCATTCAGGACCCGCGCACCTCCACGCCGGGGCTTGGCCTGCTGCTCTGGGTGAAGTCCGTTTACGGCGACAAGGCACCGGAAGCCTGGGCGAAGCTCCGGAAGCGCATTCTCACCGTCACGCCGGGCTGGTCGGAATCCTATGGCCTTTTCACCAAGGGTGAGGTGCCGATGGTGCTCTCCTACACCACGTCGCCTGCCTATCACATGGTCTCGGAAAAGACGGATCGCTATCAGGCCGCGGGTTTTTCCGAGGGGCATTACATCCAGATCGAGGTTTCCGGCCTTCTCAAAAACGCGCCGCACAAGGAACTGGCGAAGCAGTTCCTCGCTTTCACGCTCACATCAGGATTTCAGGATGCCATTCCGGAAAACAACTGGATGATGCCGGTCGCGGCAACGTCCACGCCCCTGCCCGAGGCATTTTCCAAACTCGTCGTACCGCAGAAGACCTTCCTGATGGACCCGGAAGAGGTGGCGAAGAACCGCAAGGCCTGGATCGACGAATGGCTTGCGGCCATGAGCATGAACTGAGCAAGAGGCACGCCCGCGCATGATGCTGCGTCGCGACTACAGATGGTCGATCATTGGCGGAACGGCGGCGTTTGCCGCCGTTTTCCTGTTCATGGCGCTTGCTGTATCAGCACTCCTGTCTTTCGATGCCGGCACATCCGCCACCGGAATCGTGGATGCCTACACGCTGCGCATCCTGCGCTTCACGCTCTATCAGGCAACGTTGTCCACTGTTCTTTCCATTGTTCTCGGCCTGCCGGTGGCGCTTGCGCTCTCCCGCAGACAGGATTTTCCGGGGCGGATTTGGATTATCAGGTTGATGGCTGTGCCGATGGGGCTGCCGGTCATCGTCGGCGCCTTCGGCATCATCACGATCTGGGGCAGGCAGGGTGTTTTGAATACTGCCCTTGTTTTTGCCGGTGCGGAGCAGCCCTTCAGTATTTACGGCCTTTCCGGCATTCTCATCGCCCATGTGTTTTTCAATCTGCCGCTTGCGGTGCGGCTGATGCTGGCCGGGCTGGAGCGGATTCCGGGCGAATATTGGCGGATGGCGGCAAGTCTTGGCATGGGGCCGGTTTCGGTTTTCCGCTTCATCGAGTGGCCGGCCGTCTCGCGGCTTGTTCCCGGTATTGCCGGGCTTGTCTTCATGCTGTGCGCCACCAGCTTCACGCTAGTGCTTCTGCTGGGCGGTGGACCGGCGGCGACGACACTTGAGGTCGCAATCTATCAGGCGCTGCGGTTTGATTTCGATCCGCAAAGGGCAATCGCGCTTTCGGTTTTGCAGATTGCAGTCACAGCAGTTCTGCTCGGCCTTCTTGCCTTTTTGCCATCGCCCGAGGCGGAAATTGCCTCGCTTGGCCGCCCTGTTCGCCGTTTCGACGGCAAGCGCGTTGGCGCGCGCCTGTGGGACGGAGCGGCAATCATTTTTGCGGTTCTGCTGGTCGGCCTGCCGCTTGTTGCCATAACCGTCTCGGGTTTGGGGGCCGATCTGCCGCGTCTTTTGTCAGCGCCGATCTTCCTGCGTGCGGCGGCGACCAGCCTTGCAATCGCTGCGCTCTCCGCAACTCTCGTCGTGCTCTGCTGCTTTGCGATTATCGGTGCGCGACAGGCCGTGGGCTCCAGACGGCACGCGGCTCAGCCCTTGCGCCTTTTGTCCGCCACGCTCGGGGCGGGGTCATCGCTGGTGCTGCTGGTGCCGCCCGTCGTGCTGGGAAGCGGGTGGTTCCTGTTGCTGCGGCCCTTTGGAGATGTCAGTTTTTATGCTCCCGTTCTCGTGGCGCTCATCAACATGCTGATGGCGTTGCCGCTTGCCATGCGGGTGCTGGAGCCAGCCTTCACCAGCCATTTTTTACGCACGTCCCGGCTCTCCGCCAGCCTTGGGCTTCAGGGACTGACGCGGCTGCGGTTCGCCGATCTGCCGGTACTGCGGCGGCCGCTGCTGATGGCGTTTTCCTTTGCCATGGCTCTGTCGCTCGGTGATCTCGGGGCGGTCGCCCTGTTCGGATCGGAAAATTTCGTCACGTTGCCATGGCTGGTCTATAGCAATATGGGCAGCTACCGCACCAATGATGCCGCCGGATACGCGTTCATCCTTGGCGTCGTCTGCCTGCTGCTTGCCGCGGGCGGCGTTTCACGGCAATCCCAATCAGCAAGGGCGAGCATATGACGGGTGACGAATTTGCCGTGGGGTTGGACAAGGTCAGACTGCGGCTCGGAACGCAGGATTTCGATCTCGATTGTATATTCCCGCAAGGCCAGATGACTGCCGTCGTCGGTGCATCCGGTTCTGGCAAGTCGACGCTCCTCAATCTCATCGCTGGTTTTGAATTGCCCGATTCCGGGCGCGTCCTGATCGGCGGGCGGGACATGAAGGCGCTCGATCCTTCCGAACGACCGGTCTCCTCGATCTTCCAGGATAATAATCTTTTCGCCCATCTCGATATCTTCACCAATGTCGCGCTCGGCATCAGCCCCGGGCTGAAGCTGCGGGCGGAAGACAGGCAGAGGATCGACGTGGCGCTCGCACGCGTTGGTCTTGCGGGTTTTGACAAACGTTTGCCGGGCACGCTTTCCGGCGGGGAAAGGCAAAGGGCGGCGCTGGCGCGTGCGCTGATCCGGAAAAAACCGGTCATGCTGCTGGACGAGCCTTTCGCGGCGCTAGATCCGGGGCTGCGGGCGGGCATGACCTCCCTGCTTCTCGACTTGCATGCCGAAACAAAAAATACGGCGATTATTGTTACGCACCATCCAGACGACATAAAAAAGCTGGCGCAGCGGGTGGTTTTTCTTGATCGTGGCCGCGTTGTCTATGCTGGCTCGACCACAGATTTCTTCGCCACACAAAATGTGAAGGCGGTCGACAGTTTTCTGAACGGCTGATCGCCTTATTTTCGACGCGTGCCGCTGGCAATCGCTTTAGATAACTTCAATGGCGTTAATTTGCACTTGCCAGTTTCAAGTCGTTGCCCGAGAAAAGACGAGAATTATTGCGTTCTTCAGGAATATTCCGGACTTGATGGATCGTTTTTACCGTTTCGACATTCATGGCTCGTTGGGGCGAATCTGTTATTCTGGTCTGCAATTAACGGATGATCAGGAACGTTAGGGGCAGGCATAGAGAATGAGAAATAGCATGACTGCGCAGTGGAGGCTTTTCTCCCGTTCAGGCCTTCGCCGTTCGGGCAGGATGGCTGCCGTGTGTTCCGTGCTGACGGCGTCTGCCGTATTCCTGTCATCGTGTCAGTCTCTCTTCAGCCCGGCCTACCAGTCCACCTTGCGACCTTCGGACAATCCGCAGACCGTGGAAGAGGTGCAGAAGAACGATCCCCGTGCGCAGATGGGCGCGCGCGAACATCCGCGTATTGTGGCGAGTTATGGTGGCGAATATCGTGATGCCAAGACGGAGCGGCTTGTCGCCCGTATCGCCGGCGCGCTGACGGCTGTTTCGGAAAATCCGCAGCAATCCTATCGCATCACCATCCTCAACTCGCCTGCTATCAACGCTTTTGCGCTGCCGGGTGGGTATCTTTACGTGACGCGCGGGCTTCTGGCTCTCGCCAACGATGCCTCGGAAGTGGCCGCCGTGCTTTCGCATGAGATGGGCCACGTTACCGCAAACCACGGCATCGAGCGCCAGCGCCGGGAAGAGGCGGAGGTGATTGCAAGCCGCGTGGTCGCCGAGGTTCTGTCGAGCGATCTCGCCGGCAAGCAGGCGCTTGCGCGCGGCAAGCTGCGGCTTGCGGCTTTTTCGCGCCAGCAGGAATTGCAGGCGGACGTGATTGGCGTGCGCATGTTGGGTGAGGCCGGCTACGACCCCTTCGCATCGCCGCGGTTTCTGGATTCCATGGCAGCCTATGCGCGTTTCTCCTCGGCTGATCCCGAAAATGACCAGAGCCTCGACTTTCTTTCCAGCCACCCAAACACGCCGCAGCGCATCGAGCTTGCACGCCGGCATGCCCGCGCCTTCGGTCAGGACGGTCAGGTCGGGGATCGTGGTCGCGACTGGTTTCTGGATGGCATAGACGGCCTGCTTTACGGCGACAGCCCGCAGGAGGGTTATGTCCGGGGCCAGACCTTCCTGCACGGAACGCTCGGTATCCGTTTCGATGTGCCGGAAGGTTTCGTCATCGACAACAAGGTGGAGGCCGTTCTTGCGACGGGGCCGGGCGATGTGGCGATCCGTTTCGACGGCGTGGCCGATCCGAAACAGACCACTCTTGCCAATTACCTTACCAGCGGCTGGGTTGCCGGCCTGATGCCGGAAACCGTGAAGGAAACGCAGATCAACGGTCTGGAGGCCGCGACAGCCCGTGCGACGGCGGACAAATGGGACTTTGACGTTACCGTCATCCGTGTCGGTCAGCAGATATTCCGCTTCCTGACGGCCGTGCCGAAGGGTAACACGCAGCTCGATTCCATCGCCAACGTGTTGCGCACGAGTTTCCGCAAGATGACGCCGCAGGAGATCGCATCGTTGAAACCTCTGCGCGTGCGCGTGGTGACGGTCAAGCCCGGTGAAACCGTGGCAACGATTGCCGCAAGGATGATGGGGACCGACCGCAAGCTCGACATGTTCCGCATGATGAATGCGATGAGCGCCACCGCCACGCTTCAGCCCGGCCAGCGGGTGAAGATCATTGCGGAGTAATTTGGCGGTCTCTCAGTTGCTGGTTTCCCGGCACAGATAAGCCTCAACGAGTGCGATCATTTCCCGTTTGATTTTGGGTGACTGCAATTGCCCACGTCGGGCGGCGTTGTGAATGATGCCGTCGATGGCGTCGGACACGATCAGTGCCATAGTCCCGCTTTCCGCCCTTGAGCCGGCCGTCATATGGGCATCAAGCGCTTCCGAATAAAGACCGAGATATTGTTTTTCGAAAGCGCTGTTGGGATCGTTCATTCCCTCATGGCTGGGTGCGTCATCCAGAAGGACCTTGTGAAGGCCGGGATGGATGCTGTGGACCACAATCATGCCGGTTACAAGTTCCTCCACGAATTGCGGGAGGGCGTTCCGCTGCTCGGCCACTCTTTTCATGACGACCAGACAGTCCTCGAGGTGGCGATGGCGCACTGCCTCCGCAATCGAAATCTTGTCGGGGAAGTACTGGTACAACGAGCCGATGCTGACGCCGGCGGTTTCGGCGACCCTGTTGGTGGTGAAACCCGCCCATCCATGATCGCTCAAAATGCGAGCAGCTGCGTGGACGACGGCATCTACCGTGGCCTTCGAACGCTCCTGACGCGGCTCTTTGCGCATCGTGGTCTTGCGTTTGGCAATGCGAGTAGACAAGGCAGCCTCCATGACGAAAATATAAACATAGTGCTCACATTTTCCGGATGTAAAGGATATTGCCGTGAAAGATTTACTCAGGAGTTTGCTCGGCTATCACGCATGGGCGAACAGGGATTTGTTCGAGAAGCTGCAACAACTCGATCCCGGCCAAAACGCATCCGAACGGCATACCGCAATTCGGCTCATCAATCACTACTACGTGGTCGCAAGGATTTTTTCGGGCCATCTCACCGGAACGGCGCACGGCTTTCTCTCCGACAATACCGAGGCAACGCCGCAGCTGGATGATCTTGCGAAGGAGGTCGCGGCTCTGGATGGCTGGTATCTCGACTACATCGAGAAAACATCGCCGGAATCGCTTGGCGAATTTGTCGCTTTCACCTTTACGGACGGTGACAAAGGCTACATGTCCCGGGCCGAAA
Organism: Agrobacterium sp. 6Ca8; assembly: GCF_055382765.1. Classification (NCBI taxonomy): domain Bacteria; kingdom Pseudomonadati; phylum Pseudomonadota; class Alphaproteobacteria; order Hyphomicrobiales; family Rhizobiaceae; genus Agrobacterium; species Agrobacterium sp. 6Ca8. Next base: position 2,454,576 of record NZ_AP026433.1, on the reverse strand, counting down.
TGGTTTCACATATGATCCTGCATGCAGGTATTCATCGAGGTGAGGTTGCGCGTATTTTGAGCCAGCTCTCCATCACGCCGCCCTGGGATACTTTTGCCGTTTTCCTGCACGGAACGCAGCCGCAACGGCGTTTGCAAGGCCTGTAATGCAAAAGCCACCCGCCCCGGTGCGGGGCAGGTGGCTTCCATAAAAGCGTGGCTTCAGGATTTTATTGCCACTCGCGCACATCGACGAAATGACCGGCGATGGCCGCCGCCGCTGCCATGGCGGGGGAGACGAGGTGGGTGCGGCTCTTGTAGCCCTGGCGGCCCTCGAAGTTGCGGTTCGAGGTGGAGGCGCAACGTTCGCCAGGCTTCAGGCGGTCGTCATTCATGGCAAGGCACATGGAGCAGCCCGGTTCGCGCCATTCGAAACCGGCTTCGAGGAAAATCTTGTCCAGACCTTCCTTTTCCGCCTGCTCCTTCACGAGACCGGAGCCGGGCACGATCATGGCCGAGACGGTGGGTGCGACCTTGCGGCCGTCGACGATCTTTGCCGCTGCGCGCAAATCCTCGATACGGCCATTGGTGCAGGAGCCGATGAAAACGCGGTCGATGGCGATATCGGTGATGCGCGTACCGGGTTTCAAGCCCATATAATCCAGCGCACGCCATTTGGAAGTACGCTTGTTTTCTTCCTCGATATCATCCGGATTGGGAACGATGCCCTCGACGGACGTCACGTCCTCAGGCGATGAGCCCCAGGAGACGATCGGCGGCAGATTGGCGGCGTCCAGCACCACGATCTTGTCGTAATGGGCGCCTTCATCGGATTTCAGCGTTTTCCAGTAGGCGATGGCCTGTTCCAACGTCTCGCCCTTTGGCGCGCGCGGCTTGTCCTTGATGTAGTCAAAGGTGGTCTCATCAGGCGCGATCAGACCTGCACGGGCGCCGCCCTCGATGGTCATGTTGCAAACCGTCATGCGGCCTTCCATGGAGAGCGAGCGGATCGCCTCGCCGGCAAATTCAATCACGTGGCCGGTGCCGCCTGCTGTGCCGATCTCGCCGATAATGGCGAGGATGATGTCCTTGGCGGTGACGCCTTCCGGAACCTTGCCATCGACACGCACCAGCATGTTCTTGGCCTTTTTCTGGATCAGCGTCTGGGTCGCCAGCACATGCTCCACTTCCGACGTGCCGATGCCGTGCGCCAGCGCGCCGAAAGCACCATGGGTGGAGGTGTGGCTGTCGCCGCAAACAATCGTCATGCCCGGCAGAGTGAAGCCCTGTTCCGGGCCAACGATGTGGACAATGCCCTGACGCTTGTCGCGCTCGGAATAATATTCGACACCGAAATCCTTGGCATTCTGCGCAAGCGCTTCCACCTGGATACGGCTTTCCTCGTTCTTGATGCCTTCCAGCCGGTCGGCTGTGGTTGGCACGTTATGATCGACGACGGCAAGCGTGCGGGTGGGCGAATGGACCGGACGGCCGGCGATGCGTAGGCCTTCAAAGGCCTGCGGGCTCGTCACCTCATGGACCAGGTGACGGTCGATATAGAGAAGACAGGTTCCGTCCGGGTCACGATTGACGACGTGGTCGTCCCAGATCTTGTCGTATAAGGTGCGGGGTGCGCTCATGGCTCTATGCCTTGTCATGGAAAGGTAAAATCAGGGTTCAGTAAGGCGGTGGACAGCGGGTGCTGTCAGGCGAGCCTAAGTCGGCTGTTGAGCGCCCCGGAAATGCGCGCAAAAAACCGTGCCGGCAGACGCTTGTGGTCCTGCAGCACATAAACATTCTGCGCGAGACATCCGAATTTAGATCCCATGGCGGTCTTCATAGCAGATTGCCGGTTTCGCGGCAATATGAATGCACGCAGACCGTAAAACGGTGACCCGGCGGCTTTGATGTGCGCCGCATCATGTACTCAGGGCTTTAAAATGCCGGTTTCGCAGCCCTTTCGGCATTGGTTATGATGCAATGCAACTTGCGTATCTTGCGGCGCACATATAGATGGGTCCCCTTATCATTTGCATTTCGACGAGCAATCGAAGGGAGGGAAAAGCACATGGTATCGGAAAAATCCCTAATCTCGAAGATCACCTGGCGGCTGATGCCGTTTCTTGGCCTTCTCTATCTCATCGCCTATATCGACCGGCAGAATGTCAGCTATGCCAAGCTGCAGATGGTCGATGCGCTGAGCCTCAGCGAATATGCCTACGGACTTGGCGCTTCGCTGTTCTTCATCGGCTATTTCCTCTTTGAGGTTCCGAGCAACCTTTTCCTCAACCGTTTCGGCGCCAGCAAATGGTTCGCCCGCATTCTGGTGTCCTGGGGTGCCGTCACCATCGCGCTTGCCTACACGCAGAATGCGACGATGTTCTACATCCTGCGCTTCCTGCTCGGGCTTTGCGAGGCCGGTTTCTTCCCGGGCGTGCTGTTCCTGATGACGCTGTGGTTCCCGCGCGATTATCGCGGCCGCATGATCGGCCTGTTCATGATCTTCAGTGCGCTTGCCAATGCCATCGGCGCACCGCTTGGCGGCATGCTGCTCGATCTCGATGGTTTCCTCGGTTATGCCGGCTGGGAATGGGTGTTCCTGGCGACGGGTATTCCCGCCGTGATCGCCGGTATCGTTACCTTCTTCTATCTGGACGATACGCCGGAAAAAGCGAAGTTCCTGACGCAGGCCGAGAAGGACTGGTTGAAGAACCGACTGGCCGAAGAAAACAAGGGCATGGAAGAGCATGCGGAGGACGGCTTCAAGGCGCTGATCAATCCGCGCGTGCTGTTCATGGCGCTTTGCTATGTCGGCTTTCCGCTGGCGGCCTATGGTCTCAGCTACTGGCTGCCGACGATCGTAAAGAGCTTCGGCGTTTCCAACACCGCCAATGGCTTCATCAACATCATCCCCTGGGTGATCGTGGCCGTCGCTCTCTTCGTCGTGCCCCTGGCGGCTGACAAGGCAAAAAACAAAACGCCTTATATCGTCGGCCCTGCCTTCGTCGGCGCGTTTTGCCTGCTGATGTCGGCGCTGCTCAGCGATCCGGTATTGCAGTTCGCCTTCCTTTGCATCGCCGCTGCGGGCATTTTTGCCGGCCAGCCGGTGTTCTGGAGCCTGCCCGGCCGCTTCCTCAAGGGAGCCGGTGCCGCTGCCGGCATCGCCGCCATCAATTCCGTCGGCAATCTCGGTGGTTTCGTGGCGCAGAACGTGGTGCCCTGGATCAAGGACCAGACCGGCAGCACCATTGCGCCGATGTTCTTCCTTGCCTTCTGCCTTGCGCTGGCAGGTGTGCTCGTCATCATCGCGGCGCGAAAAATGGGCAATCAGGCCGAGGCCGCCTGATCTGCAAGATAGCGGCAGCCGGCATAATTTCCGAACCGCCGCATATGTAAAAAATCATGGCCCGGATATGTCCGGGCCATGATCCATTTAAACGGTAACAGATGAAATTCTCTTCGAGAGAAATTACGCCGTGAACCAATCGCTGCCGGTCAGGTGAACGCCGGAGAGAATGATCTTCTCACCCTTGTGCTCGCCAGTAACGTTGTAGCTGAGGACGGTATCGTTATCAAAGGTCGAAACCGCCCAGTTATCGATCACTGTACCGACCAGCTTGAGCTTGTCCATGGAGGCGTTGAAGCCTTCGATGGTATCTGTGGCAAAGCTCTTCGCCATGTCACCCAGATTGAAGACGAAGGTATCGGCGCCACCGCTTGCGATGATGTGGTCGATGCCCTTGCCACCGGTGACCAGCGACGAAGCGAGCTTTACACCGCTCAGGTCGATAGAGTCGTTACCCGCACCGGCATCGATTTTGACGGAGGTGTAGCTGCCGTCGGTGACACCAGCACCACCATTCACAGCGCCGGTATTGGCGGCAAGACCGCCCGTGCCCGCAGCCGACGTGTCATTGAAGGCAGCGCCGGCCTTGACGGTGATCGTGTCGTTGCCTGCGCCGGTGTCGATGTTGAAATTGTTGACCCAGGTCTTTTCGTTCGAAACGACAGATACGGTAACCGTGTCGTTGCCTGCGCCGGTCGTGATGTTACCGCGCTTGGCATTGAGAACTTCAACGGTGGACGAACCGGTGCCGCCGAGGTGAACGTCTACCTGTACAAAATCCTTGAACTTAAGGTTTTCAGAGGTGTCAGACTGGGCGAGAGCGTTCTTCACCGAATTCCATGCCGAGGATACGTCAAATGTGAAGCCGTTTGCGTTGGGGTCGTAGCCGACATCGACAGTGCCACCAGCACCGGTACCGGCAACCGCCACAGCGCCAACGCTGACAGCGCCTGAATCGAGCGTAGAGCCGTTTTTGACCTGTGCTGTGGATTCCGTGAGGAGCTTATATGCTTCCTGATCGATCAGGCTGGTGAGTGACGAAACCGATGCCGCGCCGCCATTACCAAAAGTTACTTTTAACGCCATTTTACTCTCCTATAAATTTTTGAGAATTCGATGTATCGAAATTAAATTTAATAAATATTGCGGGTGATAATTAGTACATTATAAATGGCAAGACAATATGAGAAATTGTTTTTTTTGGAAAAATTCTCGCTCTTGGTGTATTTGCGAATCGTTTCTAAGAAAACATGTAATGAAAGTCTTTTATTCCTGCAGGAACGTCTTTCTAAGCCTGTCCTGGAACGGTTTGACAAAATAGGAAAGAACGCTTCTTTCGCTTGTCTGTATGAAGACTTCGGCCGGCATGCCCGGATACAACCGTCCACCTGGTATATGGTCCATTCCAGTTTTGCTCGGCTTGATGCGCAGTGCGTAAAATGACGCACCGCTTCGGGAATCTGTCTGCAAGTCCGGGGCGACGACTGCGACTTCAGCGCTTACATCCGGCGTCGTGCTCTGATTGAAAGCCGTGAAGCGAATGGTCACTGGCTGCCCGACATAGATCTGGTCTATGTCGTTTGGAAGAACATTGGCGTCGATTGCAAGATCTTCCTTTGCCGGCACCACCAGCATAAGCACTTCGCCCGGCTGGATGACGCCGTTTATGTTGTGCACCGACAGCTGGTAGATACGCCCCGCAATCGGCGAGCGAATATCGAGGCGGTCGAGCTGGTCGCGTGTTGCCGCAAGCCGTTCCTCGTATTCCGCAACGGTGGCTTCGATTGACGTCAGATCTTTTGTGACCTCGGACTTGCGGTCCTCGTCAAGCTGAAGCGACTGCAAGTCCATTTCGCTCAGCTTGCCTACCGTCTGCGCACGCGCGGCCATATACTGGCCCTGTTGACCTTCGAGATTGGAAAGCTGCCGCTTGAGAAGGTTGAGGCGCTGAAGCGTTACCAGCCCCTTTGCATATAGCTCCCGTGTCTTTGAGACGTCTTCCCTTACGATAGCAAGTTCATTGTTGGTCGCCTCAATCTGCACGTCCATGCCCCGCGCTTCATCGGCTAGCTGATCCTTGCGCGTTACCAATTGCTTCTTCATGCCGATCAGTGCACTGCGACGGCTGTTGAAAAGGTTCTGCTCACTGTCGATGAATGTTTTGGCAGCCTTCGAATTGGTCAAGACGGCCAGATCTTCCGGCGTTGTGAAAGAGGTGGCGTCGGAGATTTCGGCACGCAGACGCGCGCGGCGTGCATAAAGCTGCGCGAGCGTATTTTCGACAATGGACAGGTTTGCCTGAACGATCGTGCCACTCAGCCGCAGCAAAACCTGACCGGCCTCCACCGTGTCACCTTCCGCAACATTGATCTGGCTGACGATACCGCCGGAAAGGTGCTGAATTTTCTTGGAGTTGCCTTCGACAACGACCCGGCCCGTGGCGACGACCGCCCCCGAAAGCTTCGCGAGAGCCGCCCAGCCACCCAGGCCGAAAAGAAGGCCGGCAGCGAGAACGACTACGGCGGTTGAGTGTTTGACGATAGATGTTTTCGTCACGCGGGTTTTTTCTCCCTCAACCATTTTCACCCACCCGGCTTTCCAGCTTACGTACTTCTTCTTCTGTTTCCGGCACCTGGCGAATATTTTGACGCAGGATTTGCGCAAGCACCTCTTCCTTGGTGCCGAAGCGAAGCATGCGGCCGTTGCTCATCACCATCACAAGATTGACGCTTTCGATGGCGCTCGGACGATGGGCAATGACGACCACGATGCCGCCCCGCGCCCTTATGTCGCCAATGGCGTTGCGCAAGGCTGCCTCGCCTTCGCTGTCCAGATTGGAGTTCGGCTCATCGAGGATGACAAAGAATGGCTCACCGAAAAGTGCCCGCGCTAGGCCGATGCGCTGTTTTTGTCCGCCTGATAATGCCTCTCCACGGTCGCCGATATAGGTGTCGTAACCGTTGGGCAGGTTCAAGATGAGATCATGAACCTGAGCGGCCTTGGCTGCCGAAACGATGGCTTCCGCCGTTGCGTCACGGTCGAAGCGCGCGATATTTTGCGCGACCGTGCCTGGCATCAGCTCCACCTGCTGGGGCATGTAACCGATGGACTTACCGAGAACCTCGAAATCCCACTGGTTCAGTGCGGCCCCATCGAAGCGCACGGAGCCGCGCTCATAGGGCCAGATACCGGTTATCAAACGTGCCAGCGTGGATTTACCGGAAGCGCTCGGCCCAATGATGCCAAGGCCATCGCCCGCGTTCAACGTGAAGGAAATATCGGCCACGGTATCTCGCGCACCATTGGGCGGACCGCCGGTCACGCGATCGATGGCAACGGTATATTTCGGTGGCGGCAGGGAAAGCGGCTGTGCGGGTTCCGGTACGAGTTCGAGAAACTCGTTGATGCGTTTCCAGCCCTGTCTCGCAGTCATGAAGCTGCGCCAGTTTGCAATTGCGTGTTCGACAGGGCCCAGCGCTTTGGCCGAGAGGATGGAGCCTGCGATGATGCTACCCGCTGACGCATGCCCCTCGATAACCAGCAGGGCGCCGATTGCCATCACACCCGACTGTAACAAAAGGCGGAATGTTCGGGAAATCGCGGCGAGCATGCCCGCCGTGTCCGACGTCGAGAGTGTGACGGCGCGGTAATTGGAGTGCAGATCGTCCCACATCGACGTCACCGCATTCATCATGCCCATGGTTCTTATGGATTCGATGTTGCGCTGGCTGCTGCCGACGAGTGCATTTCTCTGCCCGCGCACGGTGTAGGCCTGTTTGGTCGCCCTTTCGGTCAGCCAGTTGGTTACGAGCGTCAGCACAACAAGGACCAGGGCGCCGCCAAGCACGGCAAAACCGATCCAGGGATGCAAGGCAAAACAGATCAGCAGATAGATGGGCAGCCAGGGAATATCAAAGAAAGCTGCTGGTCCCGGCCCGGACAGAAATTGACGTATCTGATCGAGATCGCCGACGATCTGCAGCCCGTCTACCTTGCCGTAGGCGGCAAGTGGTGCGCTGATTGATGCCCTGAAGAGCTTTTGATTGAGCTCGTCGTCCATATTGTCCGAGATGCGAGCCAATATCCGGCCGCGCAGAGCATCGAACCCCACGAGAAAGGCATAGAGAATAACCAGCAGAACAACGAGAGCGACAAGAGAAGGAATACTCTTGCTCGGCAGAATCCGGTCATAAACCTCCAGCATGAAAAGGGAGCCGGAAAGATTGAGAATATTTATGAGTGCGCTGGCAAGGCCGACAGCGAAGAAAGCGCGCTTATTTTTTGTTAAAAAAGAATTAAAAAAAAACATATCAACACCTAAAACTGCGCGAAAATTGCACAATAAGTGAAACTAGGCAATGCTATTAGAGAATGTTCTAAATAAATTAGGCAAAGAGATAAGTAGCAATACGACTTTGATCTTGATCTGTCGATACGGAGATGGGGTCGAAGGCTGGACGTGACGCTATGTCGCCCACCAGATTGTTATGGCGCATCGATGCAACAAAAAAGGCGGTCCAAAGACCGCCTTCTCCGTAAATCCATCAAAATGGAAATCTTATTCCGCTGCAGTTTCCGCAGCCTTTGCTGCTTCTTCCGCTGCCTTGGCTTCTGCTGCTTCGGCTGCTGCCTTTTCGGCGGCGAGAGCCTGTGCTGCTGCTACCTTTTCAGCTTCCAGACGTGCCTTTTCTTCGGCGACTGCCTGGCGCTCGGATTCGTTCAGCTTGCGGGCGCGCGTACCGGTGTTTTCAACGATACGGGCAGCCTTGCCGCGACGGTCGCGCAGGTAGTAGAGCTTCGCGCGGCGAACCTTACCGCGGCGAACGATTTCAACGCCTTCGACCAGCGGCGAGTAGATCGGGAATACGCGCTCGACGCCTTCGCCGTAGGAGATCTTGCGAACGGTGAAGCTCTCGGAAAGGCCGCCGCCGGAACGGGCGATGCAAACGCCTTCGTAAGCCTGAACGCGGGTACGGTTACCTTCGGTAACGCGCACGTTGACGCGCAGCGTGTCGCCCGGAGAAAACTCAGGCAGGGTGCGCTTCGCTTCGATCTTGGCAGCCTGTTCGGCTTCCAGCTGCTGAATGATATTGGTCATGTTAACCTCTGATTTCTTCTGAAACAGCCAGAGCGCTCAACGTTTCGTCTGTCGGTCAATGCCTTCAGACCATGCCGTGCGGCAGGAGCGGGTTCGCCATTCTTTGCTTGTGGTTAAAGGGGAAAACCCCAATTCCACGCGGGCACATACACGAGGCAGCGCCATTTGTCATCCCTTCATGACAATATTTTATCAATTGTGGGCGACGTACGGGCTGTTGCGAAGGTGCGTTTCCCCGGTTATGGCATGAAAACCTTGGGAGGGGCCATGTCCGTACTTATTATCATGATGCTGTTTGCGACCGGCTTTCTATCTGGCGTGGTCAATGCGATCGCCGGTGGCGGCACCTTTTTGACCTTCGGGGCGATGACGCTTGCAGGCCTGCCGCCGATTGTCGCCAATGCCACGTCGGCGATCGTGCAGTTTCCCGGTTACATCACCTCCGTGATCGCCTACGGGCCTGAAATCCGCGCCCACTGGCGCGAGGCGATCCTCCTGTCGGCCGTCTCCATCGTCGGCGGGCTGGCGGGGTCGCTTTTGCTCCTGTCGCTCGACAACCCCTCCTTCCGCCAGCTTGTGCCGTGGTTGCTTCTGGCCGCAACCGTTGTTTTCGCCGCTGGCCCGTGGCTGCGACCGAAGGCCAGTGCCGAGCGTTCACCCGGTAATGTGCCGAGCCTCTTCTTTCAGGGGCTCGCCTCCATCTATGGTGGTTTTTTCGGGGCGGGCATGGGCATCATGATGCTGGCCATCCTCGGAATGGCCTCGGGTGGCAGCTATCACCATCTGAATGCCCTGAAGAACCTGCTCTCGGTGGTGATCGCGATCATCGCCATTACGATCTTCGTCAGCGGCGGCGTCGTTTCCTGGTGGGCCGCCCTCATCATGTTCCCGGCGGCCGCGCTTGGCGGATATGTGGGGGTGCACACGGCAAGGCGGGTGCCGCAGTGGATCATCCGCTGGCTGGTCATTGCCGTCGGGCTGGTGCTGACGGCCTATTATTTTGTCTCGGTTTAAACCTTGGCCTTTTCCAGCAGGTCGGGCCGTCTTTCCTTCGTCAACGCCAGCGCCTGCTCGTGCCGCCATTTGTCGATGACGGCGTGATTGCCAGAGGTGAGAACGGCTGGGATGTCGCGGCCTTCCCAGACCTGCGGACGGGTGTAGTGCGGATGCTCCAGAAGCCCACCCTCGAAGCTTTCATGCACGCCTGAGAGATCGTTGCCCATGACGCCCGGCAGAATGCGGACAATGGCGTCCAGAAGCGTCAGGGCGGCCGGCTCGCCGCCGGAGAGAATGTAATCGCCGATCGACACTTCCTCCAACCCGCGCGCCTCTATGACCCGCTGGTCGACGCCTTCGAAGCGGCCACACACGATAATCGCGCCGTCGCCTGCCGCCAGTTCGCGCACTCGGTCCTGCGACAGTGGCTTGCCGCGCGGGCTCATCAGCAGACGCGGTCGCGTATCTCCATCTGAAACATGGTCGATGGCTGCGGCCAGAATGTCGGGTTTCAGCACCATGCCGGCGCCGCCGCCTGCCGGGGTGTCGTCCACGCTTCTGTGCCTGTCGGTCGCGAATTCACGGATCTGCACGGCCTCAAGCGACCATTGCTCGCGCTCCAGCGCCTTGCCCGCCAGCGAATATCCGAGATGCCCGGGAAACATTTCCGGGTAGAGCGTCAGAACTGTAGCCTTGAACGTCATGGCCTTATTTCTTGCCGAAAGGCGATGCGCCGGTTTCGTCTTTGTCGTCCGGATTGTCGATCAGGCCGGCAGCCATGGGATCGATGAGAATGCGTCTCGCCTCCAGATCAATTTCAAGCACGGCTGCTTCCGAAAAGGGGATGAGGGCGGGACGGCGGCCCGCACCTTTCAGCTCCAGGAGATCGCCTGCGCCGAAATCGTAAACCGCGCTGACGGCGCCATAGCTTTTGCCTTCGGCATCGACGGCTTCCAGCCCTTCGAGGTCGGCATAATAAAATTCGTCGTCGTCCAGCTCGTCATCCGGCAGATTGTCGCGTTCGATGAACAGTTCGAGCCCGTTCAGGCTTTCCGCCGCATTGCGGTCGTTGATACCCCTGAAGCGGACGACAACCACATTCTTGCCCTCGCGGACTTCCAGAATTTCGAAGACGCGGCCATCGGCGCTGACAAGATTGCCGTAATCGCCGAGCGCCATCGGTTCGTCCGTATAGGTGCTGACGCGGACTTCGCCGCGCAATCCCTGTGCGCCGCCGATCTTTGCCATGAGTATCGGGTTTTCCAGCTTTGCCATCGGGCCGTCCGTCTTCTGGTGTTGGTTGCGTCTGGTTTACAGCATCAGCGCGAAAATCGGAATCGATTTTCACAGGGCACGATGCGCAGATCCAACGCGTTAGAGCATAGTTCCTGACGCTCTAAAGTTTGTTGATACCAAAATAAACAAAAAACGGGCGGCATGGAAAACCACGCCACCCGTTCTCTAAAATTCTATTGCAGATTATTCTGCAGCAGAAGCTTCTGCTGCGGCAGCAGCTGCGTCTTCAGCCTTCTGCTTCTTTTCTGCAACGCGTTCCAGAGCGCGCTTGCCCGGCAGTGCCTTTTCCGGGTTGCTGCGAGCGGCGCGATCGGCAAGGCCTGCCTCTGCGAGGAAGCGCAGAACGCGGTCGGTCGGCTGTGCGCCCTTGGCGATCCATTCCTTGATGAGGTCAGCCTTCAGCTCGATGCGCTGCGGGTTGTCCTTGGCGAGCATCGGGTTCCAGGAACCGACCTTCTCGAGGAAACGGCCGTCGCGGGGCGAACGGGCGTCAGCAACGACGATCTGGTAGTACGGGCGCTTCTTGGAACCACCGCGTGCGAGACGAATTTTAAGTGCCATGTTATTTACTCCTTGAGATAGCTTGTCCGCCGGTTAGGCGGTCTTTTCATTACCGCCATGTTCGGCGGCTATTGCTTCATGATGCCGGATGACTTCCTTGATGACGAAGTTTAGAAACTTCTCGGCGAAATCCGGATCCAGATTGGCATCCTTTGCCAGACGGCGAAGGCGTTCGATCTGGTATTCCTCGCGCGCCGGGTCCGCCGGCGGCAAATTGTATTTTGCCTTCAGCACGCCCACCGCCTTGGTACAGCGGAAACGTTCGGCAAGAATGTGAACCAGTGCGGCATCGATATTGTCGATCGACTGGCGGTATTCGGAAAGCTGGGCTTTCACTTCTGCGTTGTTCACTGGCGTCGCCCTCACTTCTTTTTCGGGAAGCCGGGCAGGCCCGGCATGCCGCCAAGACCCGGCAGCTTTGTCCCGCCCAGACCGGGTAGCCCGCCGGGCAGACCACCGAGACCGGGCATTGCGCCCGGCTTGCCAAGACCGGCAGCTTCAGCCTGTTTTTGAAGCGCTTCGAGCTGCTTCGGGTCGATGTTCGACAGATCAGGCATGCCGCCGCCCATCATGCCACCAAGCCCCATCTTGCCCGCAAGGCCGCCCATCATCTGCTTCATGATGCCGCCCTTGCCCTTGCCGCCCATGGCTTTCATCATGTCGGCCATGCCACGGTGCATCTTCAAAAGCTTGTTGATTTCGGCGGCATCGGTTCCGGAACCGGCGGCGATGCGCTTTTTGCGGCTGTGTTTGAGGATATCGGGATTGGCGCGTTCGGCCTTGGTCATCGACGAGATGATGGCGATCTGGCGGTCGAACATCTTGTCGTTGAGGCCTGCGGAAGCCATCTTGTCCTTCATGCCGGCCATGCCGGGCATCAGCCCCATGATGCCGCCCATGCCACCCATCTTCTTCATCTGGGCAAGCTGGTCGGAGAGATCGTTGAGGTCGAACTTGCCCTTGGCCATCTTCTCGGCCATGGCGCGGGCTTTTTCCGCATCAATGTTTTCGGCAGCCTTCTCGACTAGCGAGACAATGTCGCCCATGCCGAGAATACGGTCGGCTATACGGCGCGGATGGAACTCGTCGAGTTCGTTCATGCGCTCGCCGATACCGATCAGCTTGATCGGCTTGCCGGTGACGGCGCGCATGGAGAGGGCCGCACCACCGCGCCCGTCGCCATCCATACGGGTGAGCACGAGACCGGTGATGCCGACGCGTTCATCGAAGTTGCGCGCCAGATTGACGGCGTCCTGACCGGTCAGCGAATCCGCGACCAGCAGGATTTCATGCGGGTTGGACTTCTTCTTGATGTCGGCCATTTCCAGCATCAAGGGTTCGTCGATATGGGTGCGGCCGGCGGTGTCGAGAATGACGACGTCATGGCCGCCGAGCTTGGCGGCCTGCACGGCGCGTGCGGCGATATCTGTCGGCGACTGGCCGGCGATGACCGGCAGCGTGTCGACACCGGTCTGCACGCCCAGTTGGCGAAGCTGTTCCTGTGCGGCCGGACGGCGCGTGTCGAGAGATGCCATCAGCACCTTCTTCTTGTCGCGGTCGGTCAGGCGCTTGGCGATCTTGCCTGTGGTCGTGGTCTTGCCCGAACCCTGCAGACCCACCATCATTATGACGACGGGGGCGGCCGCATGCAGATCGATCGAGACGCCTTCGGTGCCGAGCATCTCGACAAGTTCGTCATGCACGATCTTGACGACCATCTGGCCGGGCTTGATGGATTTCAGAACGGCTGCGCCGACAGCCTTTTCACGCACCTTGTCGGTGAAGGAACGCACGACTTCCAGCGCAACGTCCGCTTCAAGAAGCGCACGGCGAACCTCGCGCAGGGCGGCGGCAACATCGGCTTCCGTCAGCGCGCCACGGCCGGTCAGTCCATTCAGAATGGAACCAAGGCGGTCCTGGAGGTTTTCAAACATCGTTTCTTCCTTCTTCGTTCCGGGGTCTCCGAAACGTCGGTGCTTTCGCTGCCAAAAACAAGACGCAAAGCCAAAAAGCACCCGAGGGCGCATCGCGCTGTCGGGTGTTGACCTCCGGGATCTCTTTATACCTTTGCGGGTCCCGGTCGGCGGCTTGGAGTCATGAAACTGCCAGCTGATTGGCCGCGATAAACAGGAAAGTGCCGTGAAAGTCAAGACAGTGCCGATTTTCATGCGGCAAAGCATGCATTGTCATCTTTGCGTGATCAGACGAAAGCTGCGATGGCGGTGCTTGAACGGCGTCGCCTGGCTTCTTATACCTTTCCCATGAAACGTCGAAACTTCTTTCGTTTTTCCGCACTTGGTCTGCTTGCTCTTGCGGGCGGCGGCCTGTTTGCGCGCCGCTCTAACGCCAGCGCCTATTATAGTGGGCCGGTCTCCGATCATTTCGACGGGGTGCGTTTCTTCAATCCCGGCGGCTCGCCGCCCGGTAATTTCATGGGCCTCCTGAAATGGCGCTTCAACGGCGAGCGCGCCACGTGGCCGGAAAACTACCCCAGCCCGTTTCCGTTCGCAAAGCCGGAGCCCCGCATCGACGGCAAGGACATTCGCGTCACCTTCGTCGGTCACGCCTCCTTTCTCATCCAGACGGCAGGGCTGAATATTCTCATCGATCCGGTGTGGTCGCAGCGTACCAGCCCGTTCAGCTTCGCCGGTCCCAAACGCGTCAACCCGCCGGGCATCCGTTTTGAGGATTTGCCGCCGATCGATCTGGTGCTGGTGACGCATAATCACTACGACCATCTGGATATGGAAACGCTGAAGCGCCTGCATGTGGCGCACAAGCCGCTTTTCATCACGCCGCTTGGCAATGACGCCATCATCCGCACCGGCGTCGAGGCAGCGCGCATCAAGGTGGGGGACTGGGGCGATGTCCTTGAGATTGGTTCGGTCAAAATTCATTTCGAGCCGTGCCACCATTGGTCGGCGCGTGGGCTGAACGACCGGCGCATGGCGCTGTGGGCGGCCTTCGTCATCGAAACGCCTTATGGCAAGATTTATCATATCGGCGACACCGGCTTCCACGACGGCCTCAATTATCACGCCGCGCGCAAGAAACACGGTGAGTTCCGTCTCGCCAACCTGCCGTTTGGCGCCTATGAGCCGCGCTGGTTCATGAAGGGCCAGCACCAGAACCCTGCGGAAGCCGTGGAAGGCATGAAGATCTGCGGTGCGGCACATGTCTGCGGCCACCATTGGGGCACTGTGCAACTGACCGATGAAGCGGTCGAAGCTCCTCTTGTCGCGCTGAAGGCAGCGCTTGCTGAGCAGGGGATAGACGAGAGCCGCTTCCAGCCCATGCGGCCCGGCGAAGTCTTCGACGTACCTTCCGCCTGAGCGGCTCAGCGGTTTGCGCCGCAACAGTCTGGTAATTTGCCGTCCTTTCCGCCATATAGAGCGAAAGTGCGGGCAAAGCCCGTCTTTGTTCCGGTTTCAGGTAGTTTTCAGGTTCAGTACGATGGCGGATACGGTCGAATTTGCGAAGATGAACGGGCTTGGCAACAAGATCCTCGTTGTCGACATGCGCGGCCGCAGGGATATGGTGACGCCTTCGGCGGCCATCGCGCTCAATGCCGATCCCGCCACGCAGTTCGATCAGATCATGGCGATCCACGATCCGCGTGTCGGCGGCACCGATGCATTCATCGATATCCTCAATTGCGACGGCACGAAGGCGCAGGCCTGCGGCAACGGCACGCGCTGCGTGGTGCAGGCGCTGTCCTCTGAAACCGGCAAGACCACCTTCACCTTCCAGACGGTGGCGGGCATCCTGAACGCCGTCGAGCATGAAGACGGCATGATTTCCGTTGATATGGGCCTGCCGCGTTTTCGCTGGAGCGACATTCCGCTTTCTGAAGAGTTCCACGATACCAGCCGCATCGAGTTGCAGATCGGGCCGATCGACGCGCCAATCCTGCATTCGCCCGCCGTCATGTCCATGGGAAACCCGCACGCCATTTTCTGGGTGGATCGCGATCCGATGGAGTTCGATCTGGAACGCTTCGGCCCGCTTCTGGAAAACCACCCGATGTTCCCTGAAAAGGCCAATATCACGCTGGCGCAGGTTATTTCCGACAGTGCGCTTCGCACCCGCACCTGGGAGCGCGGCGCCGGGCTGACGCTCGCCTGCGGTTCTGCCGCATGTGCCGCTGCCGTTTCCGCTGCGCGCACCGGCCGCACGGGCAGGAAGGTCACCATCGATGTCGCCTCCAGCCATGTGCGTGTGCCGCTGACAATTGAATGGCGCGAGGACAACCACGTCATCATGACGGGGCCGGCCGAATGGGAGTGGTCCGGCATGGTCGATCCCATCAGCGGCGCCTGGTCGCGCGATGCCGTGGCTGAGCAGGGGGCCATATGAGCGGCGTCGAGGTCATAACCTTCGGCTGCCGTCTCAATACCTATGAATCGGAAGTGATGCGGGCGGAGGCCGAAAAGGCCGGACTCAACAATGCCGTCTTGGTCAATACCTGCGCGGTGACGGGCGAGGCGGTGCGCCAGGCGCGCCAGGCCATCCGTCGGGCAAGGCGCGACAACCCGCATGCGCGCATCATCGTGACCGGCTGTGCTGCCCAGACTGAAAAACAGACCTTTGCCGAGATGCCCGAAGTGGATGCGGTGCTGGGCAATGAGGAAAAGCTGAAAAGCGCCTCCTATCGCGCACTGCCGGATTTCGGCGTTTCGGCGGAAGAAAAGCTGCGCGTCAACGACATCATGAGCATCAAGGCGACGGCGCCGCAGATGGTCAAGCACATTGACGGGCATGTCCGTGCCTTCATTCAAGTGCAGAACGGCTGCGATCATCGCTGTACCTTCTGCATCATTCCCTATGGGCGGGGCAATTCCCGCTCCGTGCCGATGGGCGCTGTGGTCGAGCAGGCGCGCAGGCTGGTGGAAAGCGGCTATTCCGAAATCGTGCTGACCGGGGTGGATGCTACCAGCTACGGTGCCGACCTGCCGGGCGAACCTTCGCTAGGGCTTCTTGCCAAGACATTGCTGAAGCAGGTGCCGGAAATCTTGAGACTTCGGCTATCCTCGATCGACAGCATCGAGGCCGACCACCATCTGATGGATCTGATTGCAGGTGAGGCGCGTTTCATGCCGCATCTTCACCTGTCCCTCCAGCATGGCGACGACATGATCCTGAAACGCATGAAACGCCGTCATCTGCGGGCCGATGCCATCCGTTTCTGTCACGAGGTGCGGTCGCTCCGGCCGGATATCGCATTCGGTGCTGATATGATCGCCGGTTTTCCGACCGAGAACGAAGAGATGTTCGAAAACGCCGCGACGCTTGCGGAAGAATGCGGCATTTCCAGCCTGCACGTATTTCCCTACAGCCCGCGTGCCGGCACGCCGGCGGCGCGTATGCCGCAGCTCGACCGTGCGCTGGTGAAGGAGCGGGCGGCGAGGCTTCGTGAACGTGGCGAGGCACTCAGGCTCGTGCATCTGCAAAACATGCTCGGTTCGACGCAAACGATCCTCGTTGAAAACACCGGTTTTGCGCATACCGACAATTTCACGCTGGTGGCGGCGCCCGATCTTCTCCCGCGCACTCTTGCGCAGGTTGAGATTACCGGCCACAACGGCAAACATCTGAACATGAAGCTTCTCGCAGCGGACGCGGCCTGAAGCGGCACAGGAAAAGACACGGGAACGACCATGGCCCTCGGCTTCATCAAAAAAGTCTTTTCTTTCGGCAAGGACAAGGCCGGGACTGACGGCAAGCCGCAAGAGGATTCCGCGCTTGAACGCGCCAGAGAAAATGTCTCTTTCGATGAGGCACTGAGCGAAGCCGAAGCACATCCAATTGTCGAGAAAGACCCGGTTTCCGAACTGGAGATCGAGACGGCCGGTGGGCCTGCTCCGGATGCCGATGCGGCCCTTTCCGACGACCAGGAGGAAGAGGACGCGCCGCTTCTGCCCGGCGCCGAGCAGGCCGGAGACATCGGCGTTGTTCCGCTGTCGCTGTTGCAGGCCGAAGCTGCTGCCGAAGAACAGGCCGAGGTTTTGCCCGAAGCTGCCGATGCCGTGCTCGATGCGGATGCGATGGATGCGCTGCTCGATGAGGCGGAGGCTGCCGGTGCCGTCGAGCCCTCTGCCGTTTCGCCGATTTTGCCGAAAGGTTTTGCGGCGGCAAGCGAGCGCGAAGAGCCTGTCGCCGAAGCGCCGCAGCCGAAGCTCAGCTGGTTCCAGCGCCTGCGGGCCGGGCTTGCGCGCACCTCCTCGCAACTTACCACCCAGATTTCGGCGCTGTTCACCAAGCGCAAGCTGGATGAGGATACGCTCGACGAACTGGAAGACCTTCTCATCCAGTCGGATCTGGGTGTCGAGACCGCCATGCGCATCACCGGCGCCCTGTCTTCGGAACGTTACGGCAAGGATGTCAGCGGCGAGGACGTGGCGCGCATCATGGCAGGTGAGATCACCAAGGTCCTGAAACCAGTCGCCAAGCCGCTGGAACTCGATCTTTCACACAAGCCGCATGTCATTCTCGTCGTCGGCGTGAACGGTACGGGCAAAACCACGACCATCGGCAAGCTCGCCTCCAAGCTCTCGGGCTCTGGCCTCAAGGTTATGCTCGCGGCCGGCGATACGTTCCGTGCGGCGGCAATCGAGCAGCTCAAGATCTGGGCGGATCGCACCGGCTCGCAATTCATTGGCACCAAACTCGGTGCGGATGCCTCGGGTCTCGCTTACGACGCCTATGAGCAGGCGCGTGCGCAAAAAAGCGATGTGCTCATCATTGATACTGCCGGCCGTTTGCAGAACAAGACGGAGCTGATGGCGGAGCTGGAAAAGATCGTGCGCGTGCTCGGCAAGCTCGATCCCGATGCGCCGCATACCGTGCTTCAGACACTGGACGCCACGACCGGGCAGAACGCCTTGAACCAGGTGGAGATATTCCGCAATGTTGCGGGTGTTTCGGGCCTGATTATGACAAAATTGGATGGCACGGCGCGGGGCGGTATCCTCGTGGCCATTGCCGCCAAACACAAGCTGCCGGTGTATTTTATCGGTGTGGGTGAAGGCGTGGACGATCTGGAGCCCTTCGAGGCGGAAGATTTCGCCAAGGCCATTGCGGGAGTTTGAGTATGGATATTGAAAGCAATTCCAAGGAAAGCGAAAAGATGGTGGCGGAAATCAGCCCGCTCCTGAAATTCGTGCTCGAGCTTGGCCCGCTTATGGTGTTCTTTTTCGCCAATTCCCGCGGCGAATGGCTGGCCTCCACTTTTCCGGTACTGACGGAGTTCGGCGGGCCGATCTTCATCGCCACCGGCCTGTTCATGATCGCAACCGCAATTGCGCTTTCCGTCTCATGGATGCTGACGCGCAAGCTGCCGATCATGCCGCTGATATCAGGCATTGTGGTTCTCGTGTTCGGTGCGCTGACGCTGTGGCTGCAGAACGATACCTTCATCAAGATGAAGCCAACCATCGTCAATGCGCTGTTCGGCGTCATTTTGCTGGGAGGCCTGTTTTTCGGCCAGTCGCTGCTTGGCTATGTCTTCAATTCGGCCTTCAGGCTAAACGATGAGGGCTGGCGCAAGCTGACGCTGCGTTGGGGCGTGTTCTTCCTCTTTCTCGCCGTGCTGAACGAGGTGGTCTGGCGCATGTTCTCAACCGACGCATGGGTTGCGTTCAAGGTGTGGGGCACGATGCCGATCACGATCATCTTCACCATGGCGCAAATGCCGCTCGTCATGCGTCATTCGCTCGAACCGCTGAACAAGGACGAAAAATGACAGTTGCAGAGATGCTGGCTTCCCGTCCGCGCTCGTTCAAATGGTTCGGTGTCGCCGCCGGACTTCTTCTCCTGCAGATCGTCATCCTCTATGCCATGGGCCGCATTCCCATTTGCGAATGCGGTTATGTGAAGCTGTTCGAACCCGGTGTGAACACGCCGGGCAATTCCCAGCATCTTGCCGACTGGTACACGCCCTCACACATTATCCACGGCTTCCTGTTTTACGGGCTCGCCTGGCTGCTGTTTCGCAAGAAACCCCTTTCCATGCGACTTTCTTTTGCGGTTTTGATAGAGGCAGCGTGGGAAATCCTCGAAAACTCGCCGCTCATCATCGATCGTTACCGCACGGCGACCATGGCGCTGGGTTATACCGGCGACAGCATCCTGAACTCCGCGATGGACACCGTTTTCATGGCGCTGGGTTTCCTCTTCGCCGCCCGCGTGCCGGTGTGGCTGACGGTTGTGATCGCCATCTTCTTTGAAATCTTCACCGGCTGGCTGATCCGCGATAATCTGACACTGAACGTAGTGATGCTTGTCTGGCCCGTCGAAGCGATCAAGCAATGGCAGAACGCGCTCCCGCCAATGTGAAGATATCTGCCCGTACGTGCGTCGGAAAGGCACGAAAACCCTGCGTTATATGCAAGTTTTCTTAAGGGCATTGCGGTAGTGTCCGGGCTCAAAGGCTCGTCTTTCCGTCCGGCAGAACACTGTGCAAGATAATTTCGCCTACCTTCTCCCCTTCATCATGCTGACATTCGGTGTGGTATTCCTGTTCCTGCAGAGGACCGGCCACGCTTCGGCGCGATATTGGGGTTTCGGATATCTTTCGGCGGCGTTTGGTTTTGCCGCACCTCTGGTGCTTGGCGGCTTGCCCTTCGAAGTACAGGCGATCGTATCGAACCTGTTGTTTTTCTCTGCCTTTTTTCTCTACGGCCATGCGCTGCTTACCCATTTCGGACGGCCGCTTTATACGACGGCGCGACTGTCGATCGTGGCTGCGGCGGTTTTGCTGGTCTCGTTCCATGTCTTCGTCACACCGGATCTGAAACGTGAGCTGGTCATCGGTGATCTTGTCTGCGCCCTGCTGCTCGCCATCCCGGTCTGGATCGTGCGGAAGCGGCCCCTGGCGCTTGCAGACAGGCTGATGGTGGCGATTGCGTCACTCGTGGTGCTCGAAACGCTGGTGCGCATCGGCATGTTGCTGGTGATGACGCCGAACGGTTCGATGATCGAACTCAGTGAATTCTTCGAATCCGATTATGCTTTCTACATGCAGCTTGCCGCGAGCATATTCGGCTTTCTGCTTGCGCTATCCGTACTCGCGAGCCAGATTTCCGTGACTGTCGACCGGCACCTGCAAGCGGCTGAGCACGATCCGCTGACGGATGTGCTGAACCGCCGTGGGTTCGACCGGCGCGTTCCCGATTTTCGCAGCGGGACACCAATAGGCGCAGTAATTGCGTGCGACATAGACCATTTTAAGCGTATCAACGATGACTATGGCCACGCCGCCGGCGATATCGTTCTCATCGGCCTTTCAGACCTTCTCAGGAAAAGCGCGCGTAGCGACGCTCTGGTGGCGCGTTTCGGTGGCGAGGAATTCGTGGTTTTCCTGCCCGGCCACACCGCCGCCGCGGCCGGTCACCTTGCCAATGCCATGCGTTTGAACCTTCTGTCGCTGGATTGGCGTAGCCGTGGCGTGGCCACCAAGGTCACGGCAAGCTTCGGCGTTTCAGCTGTCGCGAGGGGAGATCATTCAATTCACGATGCGATCAAACGCGCTGACGACAGCCTGTATGCGGCAAAGCGTGGTGGCCGCAATCAGGTCGTGCTTGAAGGAATGGGTTTGCAGGCGACAGCCGAAGGGCCGTCGCTAAGGGTGATTTCCAAGGTATAATACCGTTCGGCGCGCGGGCTACTTTCCGGCCGCAGCGGTGATCGCCGGCAATAAATCCCGCTCGACGCTGCGGGCATCGAAGGGGCCGACCTTTTTGTAGAGGATCGTGCCGTCGGCGCCGACCAGATAGCTTTCAGGGATACCATAGACACCCCAGTCGATCGCGGCCTTGCCGTTCGGGTCGACGCCTATCGCGGCAAAGGGATTGCCGAGTTCGCCGAGAAAACGAAGCGCGTTGTCCGGTTTGTCCTTATAGTTGATGCCGACGACGGTGATGCGTTTGTCTTTCGCCAATTCCTGAAGGATGGGATGCTCCTGACGGCACGGAATGCACCAGGAGGCGAAGACGTTGACCAGCGTCAGCTTACCCTTGACGGCGGCATCGTTGAGGGCCGGCAGGTTTGAGCCTTCCAGCGGCGGCAGCGACAGTGCGGGCGCCTTGGTTCCGATGAGCGCCGATGGAATGGCGCTGATATCCAGCCCGTTGACGTCCTGATCGTAGAGCATCTTGCCGGCGATAATGGCAAAACCGCCGAAAAGCAGAAGCGGCAGAAGCGCCAGGGCATATCGTGTGCGCCCCGTGCTTTTGGCTTTGGTGTTCTGGTCCTGGCTGGCCTGCGTCATCGGGTTTCACCCGCAGAAGCGGCTTTTGCCCTGCGGCGCACGCCGGATGCTTCCAGTTCTTTCAGTTCCCGTTTGCGCGCCTGACCATCCAGAATGACCCAGGCGATGAGACAGAGGACGACAAGGCCGGTCGCCGCATAGGACATGCCGATATAAAAGGCGTGTGTCATGGCCTCATGCCTCCCGGTTTGCCATGCGGGCGGCAAGCCGCCGTTGGGCTGCCACGCGCCGGCGCCAGATTTCGTTACGCATTGCGGCGATGTGCAACGTGAAGAACAGTAGCGTGAAGCCGATCGCCATGGTCAGAAGCGGCCAGAGAAACTCCGAATCGATTGCCGAGCCGCCCATGCGGATGACGCTTGCCGGCTGGTGAAGCGTGTTCCACCATTCAACTGAAAACTTGATGATGGGAATATTCACAAAACCAACGAGGATGAGCACGGCGCTGACACGGGCGGCTCTGGAAGGGTCGTCCATGGCGCGGTTGAGCGCTATCAGGCCAAGATACATCAGAAAAAGCACGAAGACGGACGTCAGCCGCGCGTCCCATACCCACCAGGTTCCCCACATGGGTTTACCCCAGAGCGAGCCGGTAACAAGCGCAATCAGCGTGAAGGCAGCGCCTATGGGTGCGGCCGCCTTGTGGCTGACATCCGCAACCGGATGACGCCAGACGAGCGTGCCGATCGCTGAGACCGCCATGACGGTATAACACATCATCGAAAGCCAGGCGGAGGGGACATGCACATACATGATGCGCACGGTATAACCCTGCTGGTAGTCGCCCTCTGTCGTGAAAGACAGATAGAGACCGGCGGCCAGCACCAGTGCCGTCAGGACCGCAAGCCAGGGCAGAATGCGTGCCGAGAGCGCCAGAAACCGCGTGGGATTGGCGAGATCACTGAATTTGGTGATGGTGAAAGTCTGCTCGT
The DNA here is from genome assembly GCF_055382765.1 of Agrobacterium sp. 6Ca8. NCBI lineage: Bacteria > Pseudomonadati > Pseudomonadota > Alphaproteobacteria > Hyphomicrobiales > Rhizobiaceae > Agrobacterium > Agrobacterium sp. 6Ca8. The sequence continues at coordinate 2,432,102 of NZ_AP026433.1, read as the reverse complement.
TCATGCCGTTTGTGTAACCCGAGAATGGCTGCCCCGCAATTGATCGCCGTCAATCGTAGATCGGCAATTGCGGTTTCATCAATCCATAACATTGCGCAATGCCAAAGCGGCAAAGAAAGGACCGGTCACGGCTGAAAATAACGTGATCGCGCAGAGAATGAGGAAGGGCGGCAGAAAGGGTGCCGGATCCTGCACCGCCGCATAGGACGCGCTGACGCCGAAGATCAGTACCGGAATGGCCAATGGCAGCACAAGGATGGAGACCAGAAGGCCGCCGCGCGGCAAGGCAACGGCGACAGCGGCACCCACCGCGCCGATGAAGGTAATGGCGGGCGATCCGACAAGGAGTGTGAGCATCACCGCGCCGATCGCCACTTCGTCCATGTTCATGAACAGGCCGATGAGCGGCGAGGCGATGACCAGTGGCAGACCCGTTCCCACCCAATGTGCCAGGCATTTGACGAGCACGGTCAGCACAAGCGGGTTTTCCTGCATGAGTATGAGGTCTAGCGAGCCGTCATCCCGCTCTGCCTGAAACAGCCTGTCGAGGCCGAGGAGGGTGGAGAGCAGCGCGCCGATCCAGACGATGGCCGGGCCAATGCGCGCAAGCAGATTGAGATCAGGCCCGACACCGAAGGGGATGACGGCGACAACGGTCATGAAGAACAAGACGCCGATCAGCGCGCCACCGCCGGCGCGGATGGAGAGTTTCAGGTCGCGGAGGAAGAGGGCGGTCATTGGAGGCGCCTCGGTAGGCGGGCATACCCCGCACACGCACCCATCACGCCCAAGCCTCCACACCTGCAAAGCCCGTCATCTGCAATTCCCGCGCATTTTCGAGCCCAAGCGGCTGATGGGTCGCAGCCATGACGATGCCGCCTCTCCTCAGGTGGCTCTTGACCAGATCCGTAAACATGCCGTCCGCTGCTTTGTCGAGCGCCGCTGTCGGCTCGTCGAGAATCCACACCGGCCGCCACGCGACCAAAAGCTTTGCCATGGCAAAACGTCGCTGCTGACCCGCGGACAGGTAACCGAAGGGCAGGTGGGTGATGCCCGCAAGGCCGACGATGTCTGCCGCCTCATCAATATCGACACCGGCGCCGCCGGCGAAGTCACCGAGAAAGTCTTTCCAGAACCACAGATTCTCCGAAACCGTCAGTTCCGTTTTCATTGCGTTGCGATGGCCGAGATAATGGCAGGCCTCCGATGGGCGCATGTCCGTTTCTATTCCTTTGCCGGCTATCTTTACCCAGCCCTGCTCGGGGCGCAGCAGGCCGGCCACAGTGCGCAGAAGCGTGGATTTTCCCGAGCCGTTGCGGCCGGTCAGCACCAGCGCTTCGCCGTCACTTAACTTGAAGGAAATGTTCATGAATATGAAATCTTCGCCGCGCCGCACGCCAAGATTTTCCGCCGTCAAATCCATGCTGCGTTTCCGTATAAGATTTTCATCGTCTCACATAAAAAAATCGATTTGATTTCCTGAATGGTCTGGCACGTTTCTGAGAAATTATCTATATGGGTGTCAACCACGCCAGCGGCCGGCGTGAACATCATCTTGCGCCGGACTTGACGATTGCGAGGAGCAATTTTCACGTGCGGACAGCGGAAATGGTCGTACCCGCATCCTGATGTGCATGAGTGCATAGGTGTCCGCACGCACGTGTTGGCTATCAGAGTAAGCGGGGTTTTTTATCCATGCCCAAATCACTCGACAGTTTTCATTGTCGTTCCGTCCTTACCGTTGATGGTAAGGACTACGTCTATTTCAGCCTTCCCAAGGCTGAGGCAAACGGCCTGAAGGGCGTTTCCAAGCTCCCCTATTCCATGAAAGTTCTTCTGGAAAACCTGCTTCGTTTCGAGGACGGCCAGTCCGTCACCAAGGAGCATATTCTGGCCGTTGCAGAGTGGCTGAACAATAAGGGCCTGACCGAAAACGAAATCGCTTATCGTCCCGCCCGCGTTCTCATGCAGGACTTCACCGGCGTTCCGGCTGTGGTCGATCTCGCCGCCATGCGCGATGCCATGGTGTCGCTCGGTGGCGACCCGGAAAAGATCAATCCGCTCGTTCCCGTCGACCTCGTGATCGACCACTCTGTTATCGTTGACGAATTCGGCACGCCGACTGCGTTTGCCCGAAACGTCGAGCTTGAATATGAGCGCAATGGCGAGCGTTACCGCTTCCTGAAGTGGGGCCAGCAGGCATTCAAGAACTTCCGCGTGGTTCCGCCCGGTACTGGCATCTGTCACCAGGTCAACCTCGAATATCTCGGCCAGACCGTCTGGACCAAGGAAGAGGACGGCGAAACGATCGCTTATCCGGATACCTGCGTCGGCACCGACAGCCACACCACCATGATCAACGGTCTTGGCGTTCTCGGCTGGGGCGTTGGCGGTATCGAGGCTGAAGCAGCGATGCTCGGCCAGCCTGTCTCCATGCTCCTGCCTGAGGTCATCGGCTTCAAGCTGACCGGCAAGGTGAAGGAAGGCGTGACTGCGACCGACCTCGTGCTGACCGTCGTGCAGATGCTGCGCAAGAAGGGCGTGGTTTCCAAATTCGTCGAATTCTTCGGCCCCGGCCTCGATTCGATGACGCTGGCCGACCGTGCCACGATCGGCAATATGGGTCCGGAATATGGCGCTACCTGCGGCTTCTTCCCGGTTGATGGCGAGACCATCAACTATCTGACCATGTCCGGTCGCACCAAGGACCGTATCGCGCTTGTCGAAGCCTATTCGAAGGCACAGGACATGTGGCGGACCGGCGACGGTTCCGACCTCGTCTTCACCGATACCCTTGAACTCGACCTCGGCGACGTCGTGCCATCCATGGCCGGTCCGAAGCGTCCGGAAGGCCGCCTGCCGCTCGAAACCATTGCACCGAATTTCGCAACGGCTCTCGAGAACGACTACAAGAAGCCCGGTCAGCTCCACAGCCGCTATGCGGTTGAGGGCGAGGAGTTCGATCTCGGCCATGGCGATGTGGCGATTGCCGCCATCACCTCCTGCACCAACACGTCTAACCCCTCCGTTCTCATCGCTGCCGGCCTTCTCGCCCGCAATGCGGTTGCCAAGGGTCTGAAGTCCCAGCCGTGGGTGAAGACCTCGCTGGCGCCGGGGTCGCAGGTCGTTGCCGAATATCTCGACAAGTCGGGTCTGCAGAAGGATCTCGATGCGATTGGCTTCAACCTCGTCGGTTTCGGTTGCACCACCTGCATCGGCAACTCCGGCCCGCTGCCCGCACCGATCTCCAAGACGATCAATGACAAGGGCCTGATCACGGCCGGCGTCCTCTCCGGCAACCGCAACTTCGAAGGCCGTATCTCGCCCGATGTTCAGGCGAACTATCTCGCCTCGCCGCCCCTCGTCGTGGCCTACGCGCTTGCCGGTACGGTCCAGAAGGACTTGACGAAGGAGCCGATCGGCGACGACCAGAACGGCAATCCGGTCTATCTCAAGGATATCTGGCCGACCTCGCAGGAAATCCAGGAATTCATCCTGAAATACGTCACTCGCGAACTTTACGAATCGAAGTACGCTGATGTCTTCAAGGGTGACGCGAACTGGCAGGCCGTTCAGGTTCCCCCGGGCCAGACCTATGCCTGGGACGACAAGTCGACCTATGTTCAGAACCCGCCTTACTTCGTGGGCATGGGTAAGACCGGTACGGGCCTTACGAACATCAAGGGCGCCCGCGTTCTCGGTCTCTTCGGCGACAAGATCACAACCGACCACATTTCCCCGGCCGGTTCGATCAAGGCTGCTTCGCCCGCCGGCGCCTATCTGACGGAGCACGGCGTGGGCGTTGCCGACTTCAACCAGTACGGTACGCGTCGCGGCAACCATGAAGTCATGATGCGCGGCACCTTCGCCAATATCCGCATCCGCAACCACATGCTCGGCCCGAACGGCAAGGAAGGTGGCTACACCATCCACTATCCGTCGAAGGAAGAGATGTCGATCTACGACGCTGCCATGAAGTACAAGGCGGAGGGCGTTCCGCTCGTCATCTTCGCCGGTGTCGAATATGGCAACGGTTCTTCCCGCGACTGGGCGGCGAAAGGCACCAACCTGCTCGGCGTCAAGGCGGTCATCGCACAGTCCTTCGAGCGTATCCACCGCTCCAACCTCGTCGGCATGGGCGTCGTTCCCTTCGTCTTCGAGGAAGGCACGACCTGGGCAAGCCTTGATCTCAAGGGTGATGAAGTCGTCGAGATCGATGGTCTCGAAGGTGAAATCAAGCCGCGTGAAAAGAAGATCGCCAAGATCACCTACAGCGACGGTTCGGTGAAGGAAGTTCCGCTTCTATGCCGCATCGATACGCTGGATGAAGTGATCTACATGAACAATGGCGGCATTCTGCAGACGGTTCTTCGCGATCTGGTTGCCTGACAAAGCTCAGACCAACAAAGGACGCCGGGATTTTTCCCGGCGTCTTTGCGTTTCATCATCTCTTTTTTTGTGATTGCCACTCACCCCTTCGTGACTTTCTATTGAAGTGGAATAGACGTTATTTTCCGGTTTGCATCCGGTTGGGTTGATCGCATCAATTCGTCTGGATATCTGCTCCGGACAAAGGTTCTTGTAATGCCGCTGAAATTGCCCCTGTCGATATGTCTTCTCGGCACGTTCCTCGTCACATCCGCGCATGCGCAGGAGGCTGTGAAGGGCGTTGTCGAGTTGTTTACATCGCAGGGATGCGCGTCCTGCCCGCCGGCGGACGAAGCATTGCGCAAGATGATCCAGAAGGGTGATGTGGTCGGCCTCTCCTACCATGTCGACTACTGGAATTATCTTGGCTGGACAGATTCCCTGGCATCGAAGGAAAATACAGAGCGGCAATATGGCTACATGCGCGCTCTCGGCCGCAACGGTGTCTATACGCCGCAGGCCATCCTGAACGGTCGCGACCACGTCAAGGGTGCGGATGTCCGCGGGATTTACGACAGGCTGGATGCTTTCAAGCGCGAGGGCCAGGGGCTGAACGTGCCGGTCGCGTCCAAATTTGCCGGTGACGAGGTGGAGATCGATATTGGCGCCGGTAGCGGCAAGGCCGACGTCGTGGTCGCCTATTTCACGCGCGAGCAGACGGTAGACGTGCAGAAGGGCGAAAACCAGGGGAAGAAAATGTCCTACTGGCACAGCGTCTATGACGTGCAGACCGTCGGCATGTGGGATGGTTCACCGATGACGGTGAAGCTTCCGGCAAGCGTGGTGGCAAAGGTGAAAAAGGGCGGCTGCGCCGTGCTGTTGCAAACGGCAAATGCCAGCGGCGATCCGGCGGCAATCGTCGGTGCAAGTATTTTACTGGGGAATGAAACACCCTGATCGCCTGTCTGGCGATGGAAGATCCGATCCGGGCATTGGGGGCTGGGGGTAAAGGGTCAATGCACCGGATCGGGTCATCTTGGTGCCTAGGCATCAATTGACAATAGGACTATTCCATTCAATTCGGGCCATGGTTTGACCGAAATACGGCAGGCCATGCTAAAATGGCTGCCTAAATGGTTACCTTTTTTACCCCTGCTTTTTTCTAAGGCAGCGTCCTTATGGACATCGGCTGGTGTCTTTCTGCGTCGCAGACGCCGGGTTTCGCTGCCGTCCTAAGACCGTAAAACCCTTCTCCAAAGTTGCGATCTCACGTTCAATGGCTGTTCGAGACTTGCAATTTTGTCTTCTCCGGCTCACATTAATCGGACGACTTGGGTGGAATCGGAGGTATTGGATGACCGATCAACCGGATGTGCAGCAGGTTCAGACCGCTTCACGCGACAGTTCCACCGTTGTCGATCTCCGCGAGTACAAAAAAGACAAAGACCCTCTGCCAATCACATTCCATCGGCGCGAGCTGGATGCGATCCTGCGCATCTATGGCCGCATGGTGGGAGAGGGCGAGTGGCGCGACTATGCCATCGACCACTTGAGGGAAAAGGCGGTATTTTCAGTCTTTAAACGCTCGGGTGAAATGCCGCTCTACAGGATCGAGAAGAACCCCAAGCTGGCGGCGAAACAGGGCGCCTATTGCGTGGTGAATACGGATGGCCGCATTCTCAAACGTGGCCACGAACTGCCGCAGGTTCTCAAGGTTTTCGACAAGGTCCTGAAGCTTATCGAGTGAGATGGGACGACGGGTTACCCATTCCGCCGCTTGATGCCACAGCGGGTTGGGAGACGGTCAGGTTTCGAATTTCTTGTAAATAAAAAGGCGGCCGAATGGCCGCCTTTTGCATGTTTGCCAGTTGGGTTCCTGCCCTTACTTGTCACGGTTGCCCATGAACTGCAGGAGGAACATGAACAGGTTGATAAAGTCGAGATAGAGCGTCAGCGCACCCATGATCGCCTTGCGGCCAGCCACGGCAACTTCGTCGCCATCGAAATACATTTCCTTGATCTTCTGCGTGTCATAGGCGGTGAGGCCAGCGAAGATCAGCACGCCAATCGCGGAGATCGCGAACTGAAGCGCGGAAGAGGCGAGGAAAATGTTGACGATGGACGCGATGATCAGGCCGAACAGACCCATGATCAGGAACGAACCCATGCCCGAAAGGTCTTTCTTCGTCGTGTAACCGTAAAGCGAGAGCGCGCCAAACGAGGCAGCGGTCACGAAGAACGTCTGTACGACGCTCTGGCCGGTATAAACCATAAAGATCGAGGACAAAGAAACGCCCATCAGCGCCGCATAGATCCAGAAGGTTGTCTGGGCGGCGGAAACGCTCATGTTCTGGATACGGAAGCTAAGGAAGAACACCAGTCCGAGCGGTGCGAGCATGACGACCCAGCGCAGCGGTGACGCAAAAAGCAAAGTGGCAAAAGCTTCGTTCGAAGCTGCAAGCGTATATGTGCCGAACGCTGCGATGCCGGTGATGACCAGAGCCAGCGCCATCAGGTTGTAAACCTTGAGCATGTAGGCGCGAAGACCTTCGTCGATCATCGCACCAGTCTGTGCACGGGTCTGGGCCATGCGGTTCTGGTAGTTATTGAAGTCAGCCATTGTTTCCTCTTTTGAGCTCCGTAATTGCTACGGTGTCGGGATACCTCCCGGGCGCCGCTGCGGAGCTTCAGCAAGCCTGCCCAAGAATATGATGGCAGAACGTGTCCGATACAAGGCCTTTCACAGTCGAAAAGACACCATATGCGCGAAAAGCGCTCACGTTTCAGCGATCATTACAAAGAATTAATCGTTAAAGTTAAGCAGCGCACAACCGAAGATTATTCACCCGCCTGCCGCAAAACCGGAGCGGCCTTCTGCCCGAGAATTCGCCATGTGCCCATGAGGCCGATGCCTACCGTCATGACGAGGGCGACGACGACCGTGCCGATCGCCACATCCGGCAGGAAGCTGGAGGGCAGCTTCATGATGCGGGAAATGACGAACCAGGCGGAGACGCCGCCGGCAAAAAGCGCAAAAACGGCGGTGGCGAGACCGAGCATCATATATTCATAGGAGAAGGCGCGGATCAGCAGGCTGCGTGTACCGCCCAGTGTTTTCAGGATGACCGCATCATGGGTGCGGGCACGGTTTCCGGCGGCAAGAGCGCCGGCGAGGACGAGGACGGAGGCTATGAGCGCAACGGCCGCTGCGGCGCGAATTGCGGTGGCAAGCTGGCCGACCAGCCGGTTGACCACATCGAGGGCGTCCTTCACGCGTACGCTTGTTATCGTCGGGTAGGCGTTGGTAACGGCGCGCAATATCTGGCCCTCCTCGCTTGCGGATGCGGAGGGGTCGGCGAGTGTGGCAAGCCAGGCATGTGGTGCGCCACGGAAGGTATTGGGTGAAAACACCATGACGAAATTGATCGACAGCGATTCCCATTCGACATTGCGCAGATTGGCGATCTTTGCCGTGATGCTGCGGCCGAGCACGTTGACGGTAACGGTGTCGCCGATCTTGAGGCCCAGTTCCTGCGCCTCTTTCGCCGCAAAAGAGACCAGCGGCTCGCCGCTATAATCTGGTCCCCACCATGTTCCTTCGGTCAGCTTGGCGTTTTCGGGAGCATCCTGCGAATAGGTTATGCCCCGATCACCGCGCAGCAGCCAGCGGCCGGATGGCGGCACGTCTATCTTCGTCACGTCCTCGCCATTGAGCGCCAGAATGCGGCCGCGCAGCATCGGCACCTCGGTCAGCGTGCCCTGAGGTGCTTCTTGCCTGAGAAGATCGCGGAAACCCTGCAACTCGGTGCCCTGAATATCCACGAAGAAGAAATTCGGCGCTCGTTCCGGCAGGCTGTCGGTCAGTTCGCGGCGCAGATTGCCGTCGATAAGCGTCAGGGTCACCAGCAACGTCAGCCCAAGGCCGAGGGAGAGAACGACCGAGGGGGTGAGCGCACCCGGCCGGTGAATATTGCCGATCGCCAAGCGAAGGGCGGCGGAATGAACGCGCGGGCTGCGTTTGGCAATGGCCTTGACGCCTGACGCCACCAGTCGCAGCACCACAAACGCGAAGGCGATGGCGGCAAGGAAAACCGAGGCGATGAAACGTTCTTCTGCCGAAAAGATGGCAAGTATGGCCAGCGCAGCCAACAACAAGCCCGTCACTGCAAAATAAGGCCAGGACGGCCAGCTGCCCTCCTCGAACCCCTGCTCTCGAAAAAGGGCGGTCGCGGGAACTTCGCGCGCCTGGCCGAGTGGCACGATGGCGAAGGCAAGTGTCGTCAAGATGCCGAACAGGGCGGCAAGACCAAGTGCTGCTGGATAAAAGGCAAGCTCTTTCGGCACCGGAAGCACACCCTCCAGAAACCGCATGGCGATCAGCGGGGCGATGGCGCCCACAGCGAGGCCGATGATGATGCCAACGGCGGCAATGAACACGATCTGGAAGAGATAGGTCATGGTGACCACGGAAGCCGGCGCGCCGAGGCATTTCAGCGAGGCGATCGTGGTGCGCTTGGAATCAAGAAAGGCGCGAACGGCGTTCGCAACGCCGACGCCGCCAACGATGAGGGCGGTCAGGCCTACCAGCGTCAGGAATTGCGAGAAGCGGTTGACGTTTTCGGTAAGCGATGGCGCTGCCCGGTCACTCGTGCGGATGGACCAGCCGGCATCGGGAAACGTCTTGTTGGCTGCATCGGTCATAGTTGCCCGCGCTGCAGGATCGTTCAGCATGATCTTGTAGGCGTGTTCGACCAGACTTCCGTTCTGAACGAGGCCTGAGGCGAAAAGCGCATCGCGGCTGACCATCAGCCTTGGGGCAAAACCGAAGCCGTCGGACAGGGCATCCGGCTCGTCGACAACCGTGCCGGTCAGTTTCAGCTTCACATTACCGAGAAGGATGTCGTCGCCGACCTTAATGCCCAGCCGCTCCAGGAGAAGCGGCGCGGCCACGGCGCCATAGGTATCGCCGTTCGCAGCCAGAAGCTCGCTCAGAGGCCGGTTTGGATCTGCCACGAACGCGCCGTAGAGCGGATAGGCGCCGTCTACGGCCTTCACTTCCGTCAGCGTCTGTTCGGAACCATCGGCAAGGCGCGCCATGGAGCGCAGCCCTGTGGAAACGGCGATTTTGCCGAGGCCATCGAGGTAGGCCCGTTCCTCTGCGGTTGCCTCCCTGTTGCGCAGCTCGAAGCGCACATCGCCAGCCAGTATCGATTGGCCTTCCGTCGCAATCGCGCTGGTGACGGCGCGTGACACGGAGTTGACAGCGGCAATGGCGCCGGTTCCGAGCGCGATGCAGGCGAGGAAAATATAGAAGCCACGAAGGCCGCCGCGAATTTCGCGCCGCGCGAGCCTCAATGCGTTTTTGATGTTGGCAACAGACGGGAGAATGGAGCCGATCATGCCGATACCGCCCGGGCCATATGGGCAGTGGCGCTGTCACCCTCTATCTCGCCGGAGCGCACTTTGATCTGTCTTGAGCAACGGGCGGCCAGTGACGGATCATGGGTGACAAGGATCATCGTCATGCCGCGTTCGGCCTGTTTTGAGAAAAGAAGATCGGCGATCTGCTGGCCCGTATCCGCATCCAGATTGCCGGTCGGTTCGTCTGCGATCAACACGGCGGGGGAGGGTGCAAGCGCGCGGGCGATTGCAACACGCTGCTGTTCGCCACCCGAGAGCTGGCCGGGATAATGGTTGAGGCGTTCGCCGAGACCGACAGCAACGAGTTCCCGTTTGGCGATCTCGAAGGGGTTCGGCACGTTGGCCAGTTCCAGCGGAACGGCTACGTTTTCCAGCGCCGTCATATTGGCGATGAGGTGGAAAGACTGGAAAACGATGCCGATATTCTTGCCGCGGAAATCCGCGAGAGCATCCTCGCCGAGCTTATGCAATTCCGTGCCCGCTATGACGATCTCGCCGCTATCCAGCCTTTCGAGACCGGCAAGCACCATCAGAAGGGTCGATTTTCCCGAACCGGAAGGGCCGACGATCCCCACCGCCTCGCTTTCGCCAATGGCAAGATCGATGCTCTTGAGAACGTGAACGGAGGCGGCGGCGTTGCCGAGCGTGAGGTCGGCCTTCTTAAGCTCTATGATGCTTTTCGTCACAATTCTCGTTCCTATATATGATGAAAACAGTCTGGCGGTGTCGATGCGGACGGTATTTCAGACAATGCAAACCAAGTTAGGAAAGCCGTGATGAGATTTAAAGCTGCCCTGTTTCACTTCATCGTCATTTTCGCCGCCGCCTTTTCCGCCTCGGCGGCCATGGCGCAGGAGCGGACATTGCAACTGGTTGGCCTGGGCGACAGTCTCATGGCGGGTTACCAGTTACCCCCCACCGATGGCTATACGGCACAGCTTGAAGCTGCATTAAAGGCCAAGGGCATCAATGTTACCGTCACCAATGCCGGTGTGTCCGGCGATACGTCCTCAGGCGGTCTGGCTCGGGCGGAGTGGTCGGTTCCCGATGGCACGGACGGGGTCATTCTGGAACTCGGCGCCAATGATGCGTTGCGCGGTATTGCGCCGGAACAGACGGAAAAGAACCTCGACGCCATCATTTCCGGCTTTCAGAAACGCAACATAGCGGTGCTGCTAGTCGGCATTATGGCACCGCCGAACATGGGTGACGATTACGCCAAGCGCTTCAACCCGATCTATCCGAAGCTTGCAGAAAAATACAACCTGCCGCTTTATCCGTTTTTTCTGGATGGCGTGGTGACGGATGATAAGTTGAAGCTGGAGGACAAGATGCATCCCAATACGCAGGGTGTGGCGATGATGGTGGAGAAATCTTTGCCGGCTGTTGAAAGCTTCATCAAGACAATCGGTGCGCAAAAAAAATAAGCACTTGCGCCCGCCTGCATTGCATGATTCGCTATGCTTGTTCTGCCAAGAGATTCGGGGAGCTCGCCATGCCGAGACTGTTTATCGCCCTCGAAATTCCGCGCAATGCGGCTATGAGCCTGTCATTGTTGCGCGGTGGTCTGCCGGGAGCCCGGTGGATCGATGTGGAGAATTATCACATAACCCTGCGTTTTATCGGCGATATCGACGGGAGAACTGCCGATGAAGTCGTTGACAGGCTGGACCGGATCGACAGGCCGGAATTCCAGCTCAGTCTCAACGGGATGGGTTCCTTCGGCTCCAAGAAACCGCATTCGATCTGGGCGGGGGTTTCCCCCTCGCCGGAAATGAATGCGCTTCAGGCGGAGGTCGAGAGGATCTGTCAGAGGATCGGCCTGCCGCCGGATCCGCGCAAGTTCATGCCGCATGTGACGCTGGCGCGGTTGCGCTCTTCACGGCTGGACGATGTGGTGCAGTATCTTTCCGGGCGCGGCAATTTCCGCACATCCGCCTTCACGGTCGGTCGTTTCGTGCTGATGTCGTCCAAGGAATCGGTGGGTGGCGGACCCTACATCGTGGAAGAGGTGTTCCCGCTTCACGAAGCGCGGTCCAGCGCCATCTTCTCGAGCAACGAGCTGCATCCTGCAAAAAGCATGTTGTAGACGGCCAGAAATCCGTCGTCGCCACCGAAGTAGGGATCGGGGACGTTTTCGTTGCGTCCCGAAGCGTAGTCCAGGAACAGGTGGATTTTGTGCTTCCGGTTTTCGGGCGCCTTTCGGAGCAGTTTCGCGAGATTTCCTCCGTCCATGGCAAGGATGAGATCGAAGGTCTCGAAATCGGCCTGGCTGACCTGCCGCGCACGCTGCAGGGAAATATCGATCCCATGCTTGCGGGCGATTGCGATGGATCTGCGATCCGGGGCGGTACCGGTGTGCCAACCGCCGGTGCCGGCGGAATCGACAGTGAGTTGGCGAGACAGGCCTCCGGTTTCGGCAAGGTTTGTCAAAATGCCTTCGGCAAGCGGTGAGCGGCAGATATTGCCCATGCAGACAAAAAGAACGGCTGTATGTTTCATTGAATATGCGTCGATCCGGTCGTTGAGGCGCTAATGTTTGTCCGAAACAGCGGATCGCATGTCAAGCGGAGGCAAGATGCATGAAATATCCCAGACTTGAACCGGAAGCCATCCGGCAGGCGCTTTTAAAACTCGAAGGCTGGTCCTTGCGCGAGGACGGGGCGGCAATCGTCCGGTCGTTCAAATTTGCGAGTTTTGCGGAGGCTTTCGGTTTCATGGCGGAGTCCGCACTCGTGGCAGAAAAGCTCAATCATCATCCAGAATGGTCTAACGTCTATTCGCGCGTCAGGGTCTGCCTCACCACCCACGATTCGCAGGGCGTTACCGAGCGGGATTTCCTGCTCGCGGAGGCCATGCAGAAGGCGGCAACGGGCCGTGGGAATTGAACGGCGGGCTTTACCTCCCATATAATAACCGTGACCGGAGGACCGTCGATCATGGATGATGTGAAAATCGGTGAAATTCTTTTGCCCGGGGAAACGGGCAGCGAGGGCGAACGCGAACGCGTCGTGCGCGCCAAATTCTGGCCGAAGCTGAAGCGTGTGATGACCAAGGTGCCCTTCGCGCGCGATGCGGCAGCAGCCTATTATTGCGCGATCGACCGGGATACTCCGCTGCGTGCCAAGGGCATCATTCTGGCCGCGCTTGCCTACTTCATCATGCCGTTTGATGCCATACCGGACATGCTGGCGGTCGTTGGGTTTACCGACGACATCGCGGTCATTACGGCCGCGCTTGCGATGATCCGCGCCCACATCAAGATGGAGCATTACGATGCGGCGGATGCCATGCTGAAACGGCAGCAGGAGGCCGAATAACACGTCTGTGATGACGAGGCTCCTCGGAGCCGGGCAGGTGACAAATTGTTGCCTGAATTTGTGTGTCATAGACATGACGGGGAGGGCGTGCCACGCCTTTCTTCTCAGGGCGCGGGCGTAGCCGATCTGTAACACTTCAAGACGTTTTCGGCATTTTATACGTGTTGTTGACGGTTTGGTAACCGCTTCCTGACCACAATGAGAAAAGACGATCCGCACCTGAACGTGGCCGATCCATAAACATGGAGCCCGCCGCTGCTTCGGGCCAATGGAAGACAATAACCCGGCAGGAAATTCTATGTTTGTAAGAAGTGTAGCAACCGCAGTGGCCATTTTGCTGACCAGCGTCGGCGTAGCATCTGCACAGTCGCCCACGCGCATCCAGCAGTTCAATGCATGGGGCGCCTATTCGTACAAATCGGGCAACAGCACCGTCTGCTACGTTCTTTCCATCCCAACTTCCAAGGAACCGGCGAGCGTCGATCACGGCGATATCTTCTTCATCGTGTCGCAGCGTCCGGGCCAGAATATTTCCTACGAGCCGCAGGCCATGGTGGGTTACCCGCTGAAGCAGGGCTCCAAGGTCAATGTCACGATCGACAACAAGAACTTCGTGATGTTTACCAAGGACAAGGCTGCCTGGGTTGAAAATGCTGCCGAAGAACCCGCTCTCGTGGCTGCGATGAAGGGCGGCAAGTCGATGACGGTGAAGGCGGTGTCCGGCCGCGGCACCGCGACTTCGTATTCCTATTCGCTTTCTGGCATTTCGGCTGCTTTTAAGCAGATCGAAAGCTGCAAGTAATCCTGACGCTTCGTCAGCTTCGTGATTGGCCGGTCATCGACCGGCCATTTGCGTTTTTGCTTGTTTGATGCTAAAGGCGCGGCAACATTGACAGGCGGATGCGCGAAAAGTGCTCCGCCTTTGATTTTCTCGACATGCAGACGATTTTCCGCCTTTCCTAAAGGCCGGTCGTGCGATGCATTGGATGATGGGATAGCGTGATGTCCGTATTGCATGCCCCTGCCGGTCTGGCAGTCAAAACTCCCCTGATCGCCAATAGCGATCTCATGTCCGGCAAGCCGTCGCTGATCGGCATGACGCGTGAGGAAATGGGCGAGGCGCTGGCCGAGATCGGCGTGCCGCAGAAGCAGGTGAAGATGCGTGTCAGCCAGTTGTGGAACTGGCTGTACGTGCGCGGCGTCTCGGATTTCGACAACATGACCAATGTTGCCAAGGAACTCAGGGAAAAACTGAAAGCAGCCTTCACCATTGCTCGCCCGGAAATCGTCGAGGAGCAGATTTCCAACGACGGCACCCGCAAATGGCTGATGCGTTTTCCGCCGCGCGGTGCGGGACGTCCTGTCGAGATCGAGACGGTCTATATTCCCGAAGAAGGACGCGGCACGCTTTGCATTTCGAGCCAGGTGGGCTGTTCGCTGACGTGTTCCTTCTGTCACACCGGCACGCAGCGTCTGGTGCGGAACCTGACGGCCGAGGAAATTCTCTCCCAGCTTCTGCTCGCCCGCGACCGGCTCGGCGATTTTCCTGACGGTTCGACGCCGGTCGGCGCCTATGTGCCGAGTGAAGGCCGCAAGGTCTCCAACATCGTGATGATGGGCATGGGCGAACCGCTTTACAATTTCGAACATGTGAAGACCGCACTTCTGATTGCCACCGATGGTGACGGCCTGTCGCTCTCCAAGCGTCGCGTGACCCTGTCCACCTCGGGTGTCGTGCCGGAAATCTTCCGCACGGGCGATGAGATCGGCGTCATGCTGGCGATTTCACTGCATGCGGTGCGCGACGATCTGCGCGACATGCTGGTGCCGATCAACAAGAAGTACCCGCTGAAGGAGCTGATCGAGGCTTGCCGCAATTATCCGGGTGTCTCCAACGCCCGCCGCATTACTTTCGAATATGTGATGCTGAAGGATGTGAACGACAGTCTGGAAGACGCCAAGATGCTGGTGCAGCTTCTGAGGGGCGTTCCAGCCAAGATCAATCTCATTCCTTTCAATCCGTGGCCAGGCACTAATTACCAGTGCTCCGAATGGGCGCAGATCGAGAAGTTTGCGGATTTCATCAATCAGGCGGGTTACGCTTCGCCGATCCGTACGCCGCGCGGCCGCGATATTCTCGCTGCCTGCGGTCAGCTGAAATCGGAATCCGAGCGCATGCGCAAAACCGAAAGGCTGGCTTTCGAGGCGATGATGATTGCCAACCACGGTGCGGACGACTGAATCGACGCCAATCGCGGCAGAAAGCTTGGTTCGTTACGGTTCTTTGATTGATTTCGGGCGGTCTTGTTTCTAATAAGACGGCAATAAGAAACCAACTGGAGGATACCTATGCGTGCATTCATTCTGGCGCTCGCAGCCGCGAGCGCCCTCGTTCTGCCGGCCAAGGCTGAAAACGTCACCGTTGCCGTCACCGCCATTGTCGAACATCCGGCGCTTGACGCCGCACGTGACGGCGTCAAGGCAGCGCTTGCCGAAGCCGGTTACAAGGAAGGCGAGAACCTCAAGTTCCTCTACGAGTCCGCGCAGGGTAATCCAGGCACCGCAGCGCAGATTGCGCGTCAGTTCGTGGGCGAAGCCCCCAATGTCATCGTGCCGATCTCCACACCGTCCGCCCAGGCTGTCGTTGCAGCGACGCGCGACATTCCGGTTGTCTTCACGGCTGTTTCCGATCCGGTTGGCGCACAGCTCGTTAAGGACATGCAAAAGCCCGGCCGCAACGTGACCGGACTTTCCGACATGCTGCCGGTTGCTGAGCATCTGGCGCTGATCAAGGAAATTTCGCCCAACGCCAAGTCCATCGGCTTTATCTACAACTCCGCCGAGGCCAACTCCGTCTCGACGCTTGCAGCGCTGAAGGCTGAGGCCGAAAAGGCCGGCCTGAAGGTCGTTGAATCTGTCGCCACAAAATCCGCCGAAGTGCAGGGCGCGACGCGCGCACTGGTCGGCAAGGCCGACGTGATCTACGTGCCGACCGACAATACCATCGTTTCCGCTTTCGAGGCGGCAGCTGGCGTTGCGAGTGAGGCGAAAATTCCGCTTTATGCCGCCGATACGGATTCCGTTGCGCGCGGTGCGGTTGCGGCTCTCGGCTTCAATTATTTCGACGTTGGCAAGCAGACCGGCGCTGTCGTTGTTCGCATTCTTAAGGGTGAGAAGCCCGGCGACATTCCGGCAACCGTTGCCGTCGGCACCGATCTGGTGATCAACAAGAAGGCTGCTGAAAAAGCTGGCGTCACCTTCCCCGAAAGCGTGACGAAGCGCGCCACCAAGGTCATCGACTAAACCGGACTTCGGGCGGCGGTCACTCGCCGCCCGCTTTGCGCGGCACGCAACGGTGCCCGTATCCGCCGACGCGGCGGCAATAACAAGGACATTACCGTGAGCCAAATCGCTTTCTGGGGTGCCGTGGAACTGGGACTGGTCTTCGCCTTCGTGGCGATCGGCGTCTATCTCGCTTTCCGGGTACTTGATTTTCCTGATCTGACCGTTGACGGTTCCTTTCCGCTCGGCGCAGCCGTTGCGGCCGTGATGATCATCGCCGGCCTCAATGCGTGGGTCGCGACGGCGATTGCGATGGTTGCCGGCGCCGGTGCTGGCATCGTTACGGCCACGCTCAACGTTCGGTTCAAGATACTCAACCTGCTTGCGTCAATCCTGACGATGATCGCGCTATTTTCGGTGAACCTTCGGGTGATGGGAAAACCGAATGTGGCGCTGCTCAATCAGGATACGATGATCTCGCCGTTCTACGGTCTCGGTCTTTCCGAATATCTCGTGCGGCCACTCTTTATCGGCGTTCTGGTGTTGCTCGCTGTCATTCTCGTCTGGCGTTTCCTTGAGAGCGACGCGGGCCTTGCCATGCGGGCGACGGGCGCGAATGCGCGGATGGCGCGCGCCCAAGGGGTGAAGACAGGCAACCAGATCTATCTTGGCATGGCGCTTTCGAATGCACTGGTCGCGCTCGGCGGCGCGCTTTTTGCGCAGACCAATGGCTTTGCCGATGTGACTGCCGGTGTCGGCACCATCGTCGTCGGGCTTGCGGCCGTCATCATCGGCGAAACGCTGTTCGGCTCGCGGGGCATTCTGATTGCGCTCATCGGCTGTGTTTTCGGCTCCATCGCCTACCGCCTTGCTATCCAGCTCGCTTTGTCGAGCGATGTGCTGGGTCTCAAGGCCTCCGATCTCAATTTCGTTACGGCGGTATTGGTAGCCATTGCATTGATCCTGCCTCGACTGCGCCGCGGGGGAGCAACATCGTGATTTCCCTTTCCGACATTCAGGTCATCTTCGGGCGTGGCACACCGCTGCAAAAGCAGGCGCTGGCCAAGATTGATCTTACCATCGAGGATGGTTCCTTCGTTACCGTGATCGGCTCCAACGGTGCCGGCAAATCCACGCTTCTCGGCGTTCTCGCGGGCGATGTCCTGCCGACGGCCGGAAAGGTGATGGTTGGTGGCGCCGATGTCACACGCAAAACAACCGCCAGCCGGGCTGGGCGGGTGGCGCGCGTGTTTCAGGACCCACTGGCTGGCAGCTGTGGCGCGCTCACAATTGAGGAGAACCTTGCGCTTGCGGCGTCTCGCGGAGAGCGTCGCGGCTTGTTGCCGGCGCTTGGGCGCGGCAGGCGGGATTTCTTCAAAGAGCGTATCGCTTCGCTCAATCTCGGTCTGGAAAATCGTTTGAAGGACCGCATGGACCTGTTGTCCGGCGGGCAACGGCAGGCGGTCTCGCTTGTCATGGCAACGCTTTCCGGTTCGGACGTGTTGCTGCTTGACGAACATACGGCAGCACTCGATCCCGGCATGGCGGAGTTCGTGATGGAGCTGACCCGCAAGGTGGTTTCCGAGCGCAAGCTGACGACACTGATGGTTACCCATTCCATGCGTCAGGCGCTGGACTATGGCGACCGCACGATCATGCTGCACGCCGGTGAGATCGTGCTCGATGTGTCCGGCGAAAGCCGCAAGGGTCTTCAGGTCGAAGATCTTATCGACATGTTCCGCAAGATACGCGGCCAGACGCTTGATGACGATGAGCTATTGATCGGCTGATGAGTTATCCGAAAGGCGCCTGCGGGCGCCTTTTTTATTTGTGCGTCATCGCGTCTGGGTGAGGAAAATCTTGACGGCGAAAAGCGAAAATACACCGGCGATCGTATAATCCAGCCCGCGCAGAACCTTCTTGTTGCGCTGGAGCCAGGCCGACAGCACATCGGCGGCAACGACGATGCCGATGCCGATCGGCAGCGCCACGATGATTGACCAGAGCCCAAGGAAAATAAGCTTGCCGGTGACATGCGGATCGGATGCGCTGACGAATTGCGGCAGGAAGGTCATGAAAAAGATGATGACCTTTGGATTGAGCAGATTGACCCAAATACCGTTCAGCAAGGCGGATTTCAGTGAAGATTGCTGTTTTTCGCCCGTGGTCTTGACCATCACGAAATCCGAGCCCTTGCGGATCGCCTGAATGGCGAGCCAGACAAGATAGGCGGCCCCGCCGGTCTTCAGGATGAGGAAGGCTGTCGGCGATGCGACGATGAGCGCCGCGACGCCGAAGGCAACCAGCATCGTATGCACGGTAATACCGAGATTGGTGCCCACAAGGGTCATGAAACCCGCTGCCCGGCCCTCGCGTATTGACCGGCTGATCCATAGCGTCATGTCAGGACCGGGCGTTACCGCCAGAAGCAGGATGGCGACGGTGAAGGCGGCAAGTGTTGGCAGGCTCGGAACGAAATCCATCGCGGCACCCGTAAAGCTGGAGACTGCCGTTGCTTAACGCGAATTCGCGTTTCTGCCAATGTTTTTGCGCGCCGGGACATTGGTACGAAAACCGGGGATGATCAAAAGTGGATAGCCGCCGCAACTTTCAAAGTGCGGCGGCGTCGGGCGATCAGTTTTTGAGGAAGCTGGTGAAGGCGGCGGAATATTCGGTGTGCCAGCGCGACAGTGGCGGACGATTTTGGACGATGTCTTGAGCTGCCCACAGAATGCGTTTCTCGTCCGTCGGGCGATCCACTTCGCCATCCGGGCAAAGAATATAGAAATCGCCCCTGGCGATGCTCTCGATCATGAAATCAACGGTCTGCTCGCCGGTCCAGGCTCCTGCTGGTTTTTCCGTCCTGCCATTTGCCGTGAGGCCGGTAAAGACGAAACCGGGGATCAGGAGATGGGCGGAAACCGCGCTGTTCGGAATATTGCGCAGCTCGTGCTGTAGCGCTTCCGTGAAGGCTTTGACGCCGGCCTTCGAGACATTATAGGCCGGATCGCCCGGCGGGGTGGTGATGCCCTGTTTCGAACCGGTATTGATGATGAGCGCGGCCTCGCCATGGGCGACCATGCCCTGCCCAAACACCCGGCTGCCGTTCACGACACCCATCAGGTTGACGTTGATGACTTTTTCCCAGTTGGCCTGAGCGCCGAAGATGGCGCTGCCCGGCTGGATGCCGGCATTGTTCATCAACACATGAACCCGCCCGAAACGCTGGATGACAGCGCGTTCCAGCGCCTCAAGCTCATCGAGTTTCGACACGTCGGTCGGTATTGCGACGATCTGTGCTTCGCCGTCCTTTGCGATGGTCAGAATATCAGCATGCGCTGCGGCAAGCCTGTCACCGTCGAGATCGACGAGGACGACGCTCATGCCGAAACCGGCGAATTTCCGGGCCGCGGCAAGTCCGATACCGGAGGCCGCGCCGGTGATGACGGCGACATTATCTTCCTTGAATGCGGGATGGATGGTCGTCATAGGTTTTCCTTTCGCGTCGTTTTGTGCTGTTTCCAGCCGTTTGCAACGTTGCCTGAACCCTGAGTGGCTTCATTCACGGTCTTCAAGTTGATCGCGCCGCTTCATGTTAAAGCGCGAAATCGCATAATGCATGTGACAATTCGTTCGTTCCAGTCATGACGCGCTGTTGCGGGGATCTGACCTTTCGCAAATGCCTATTGCCCTTTCGTCCTATTCGTTGTTTTGTCGGGCATCTTTTCCGAAAATCGCTTCACAGTTTTCGGGTTGCACTGTAAAAGTGCCGAAATCCCAAGGAAATGGCGGTACCCCGATGCCGTCATCATGCAGATGGACATCATAATGGCACTCCCGAAAGACGTTAAGAAAGTCGTTCTCGCCTATTCCGGCGGCCTCGACACCTCGATCATCCTGAAGTGGCTTCAGACGGAACTCGGCGCTGAGGTCGTGACCTTCACCGCCGATCTCGGCCAGGGCGAAGAGCTTGAGCCGGCGCGCAAGAAGGCCGAGTTGCTGGGCATCAAGGAAATCTTCGTCGAGGACGTCCGCGAAGAGTTCGTGCGTGATTTCGTTTTTCCGATGTTCCGTGCCAACGCCGTTTATGAAGGTGTCTATCTGCTCGGTACCTCCATCGCCCGCCCGCTGATTTCCAAGCACCTGATCGAGATCGCCAAGAAGACCGGCGCCGATGCCATTGCGCATGGTGCCACCGGCAAGGGCAACGACCAGGTCCGTTTCGAGCTTTCGGCCTATGCGCTGAACCCGGATATCAAGATCATCGCCCCATGGCGCGACTGGACTTTCAAGAGCCGGACCGACCTTCTGGAATTTGCCGAAAAGAACCAGATTCCCGTGGCCAAGGACAAGAAGGGCGAAGCGCCGTTCTCCGTCGACGCCAACCTGCTGCACTCCTCGTCCGAGGGCAAGGTTCTGGAAGACCCGGCTAAGGAAGCTCCGGAATATGTGCACATGCGCACCATTTCCCCGGAAGCGGCGCCTGACAAGGCAACCGTTATCAAGGTCGGTTTCCGCAAGGGTGATGCCTGCTCCATCAACGGTGTGGAAATGTCGCCTGCCACGCTTCTGGCGACGCTCAACAATTATGGCCGCGAAAACGGCATCGGCCGTCTCGATCTGGTCGAGAACCGCTTCGTCGGCATGAAGTCGCGTGGCGTCTACGAAACGCCCGGCGGCACCATCCTGCTGGCTGCGCATCGTGCGATCGAATCCATCACGCTCGACCGGGGTGCCGCGCATCTGAAGGACGATCTGATGCCGCGTTACGCCGAACTCATCTATTACGGCTTCTGGTTCTCGCCCGAGCGCGAGATGCTGCAGGCCCTGATCGACAAGAGCCAGGAGCATGTGGAAGGTGAAGTGACGCTGAAGCTCTACAAGGGCAATGTCATGGTGACCGGCCGCGAGAGCGCGAAGTCGCTCTATTCCGACGCGCTGGTGACGTTCGAGGACGACCACGGTGCTTATGACCAGAAGGACGCAGCTGGCTTCATCAAGCTCAATGCCCTGCGCCTGCGCACCCTGGCGAAGCGTAATCTCGGCAAGTAATTCTGCTGAAGTATGAGTTGGAAAAACCCGCAGGTGGCAACGCCTGCGGGTTTTTTCATGTCTCTCTTCTGGAAACGGCGCGAAAGCCGATGTAGCTGGCAACGGCCACGAATTCCATAACCGGAATGATGATGCCGAAGCTGGTCAGCGGAGAACCAATGAGCGAGGCCATTGCCCCACCCGCAAAACCAGATCCCATCTGGATGAAACCCATCATGGCCGATGCCGAGCCGGCGATATGCGGGAAGGGGGCGAGGGCCGCCGTGACCATCGAAGGCGTCAACAGCGCGATCCCGACCGTCGCCACCGCGACGGGTCCCATGATGGAGAGGAAGGATGGCGGCACGAGGAAAACCGACAGCATGATGAGAAGACCGCCCGTGCCGGAAAAACAAAGGCCAAGCACGACGGAACGCCGGTCGCCCAGTCTTGGCGCGATGTAACGCAACGCAATCGAACCGAAGAAATAGGCGCCTGTTTGCATCAGCATGCCGACACCGAAGGCCGTGGGGGACATGCCGACTTCGTTGATGAGGATGAAGGTCAGCATGGTGGCTTGCGCATAAAGTGCGCCGATGGAGCCGCCGAGCACCAGGGCGGCCAGAAGAAAACGCGGCTGCTTCAGCAATGTGCCATAGGCAGACAGAAGGTGTCGGGGTCGGATCCTGGTTTTGTCAGGCACCGTCGTTTCACGCAGAAAAAGCACCACCGAAAGGATGGCGATAGCTCCGAGACCGGCCATGAGGAAAAACACCGATTGCCAGCCAAAAGCCGCAAGCGACAGACCACCGATCGTCGGCCCCATCGCAGGGCCGATCGCCAGCATGATGCCGATGAGGTTCATGATGCTGGAGGCTTCCGGGCCGGTGAACTGATCGCGCACCACGGCGCGCGCAACAGTCATGCCAACGGAAGCGCCGATGCCCTGAACGAGGCGCGCGAACAGCAGCACTTCGATGGTTGGGGCCAAGAGGGCGAGCACACCACCGCCCAGAAAGATCGACAGGAAGACGAGGCTCGCCTTGCGCCGCCCGAAGGCATCGGATGCCGGCCCGGCAAGCAATTGGGCTAAGGCAAAACCGGCAAAATAGAGCGAGAGGCTGAGTTTTATGGCAGATTCGCTGGTTGCGAAAACCCGTGTCAGTTCCGGCATGGCCGGCGTGTAAATCGACATGGAAATGGGCGCCAGCGCTGTCAGCAATGCTCCGAGCAAAGCCGTGCGTTTTCTGGACATGATCGTTTTCGACATTGCGATCAGCCGTTCTGGCCCTGCTGTTCCGGTTGCAGATTGTTGCGAAGCGTCTGCAGGAAGCTACGGAAAAGCGCGACTTCCTCTTCGTTCAGTCCCTGTGTGGCCTGAAGAACGAGCTGGTCGATTTCATGACCGACAGCTTCCAGCATGTCGGCGGAGGTTTTCGTCAGGACGATACGTTTGGAACGCCTGTCCTGCGGGTCCTGCTGGCGTTCTATCAGATTGAGTGACTGCAACTTGTCGAGATAGGCGCAGATCGTCATGGGTTCGATGCCGAGACGGGCGGCGATGTCAGCCTGCTTGCTGCCATCGATAACCGCAACTGTCAGCAATGCTCTTGCCTCGCCGGGGGTAAGGCCCAGTCCGGCTTCCGAGATACGGCGCTCAAATGCACTGTTCAGCAGGCGTGCGCCGCTGTTCAGCAAAAATGCCAATGAATCTTTTTCGCGTGTGCCCATGCTTCGCCTTTTGGTAAGTCAGCCTTACTAAGTTTCGGACGATAAGCAATGGCGCATAAATCATATTATCGAAAATTGCGTAAAGTATTCGTCAGTTTGATTGCGGGACGTCCAACAACATTGCCTGTCATCGTCACGTCGAAGCAAAAAAAGACAATACACCCTGCATTTTTTCCACTTCATCCGTCGTGCCAATGGAACGGGCAATCTCGATCCGGTCAGAAAAATACGTCACAAAGTCGAAATCCGTGTCGTCGGTCACGTCGGCAATGTCAATCACCTCGCCATTGGCATTCAGCGTCTGTGCCGGAAGTTCGGACGAAAGCTCAAGCCAGGTATCGTGGCTGATTTTTCCGGTATCGTAATATTCCTGCGCGATTTCCCGCAATTGCCGGGGGCTGACGCGGGTGAAATCGATTCGGTCTATCGTTTCTTCAAAGCCGGTGGCCGCGTCGGATGGGGCTGCCTTGCCGAAATCGGGGCTTCCCACGGGTCTGCTGTTTTTGGAATTGTCCCTGAAAAGGAAACTATTGGCAGACCTTAAAGAATAAATCTCCATAATACATATCTCCATCATGGGATATTATTACGATAAATCAAAACATGCCGTCGACATGCCAGTCAATACTTGGCGGTGTTGACGATCATGTCTTCCACACCAAATTCCGGCATATTGAATTGGCGGTGGAGGCATGCCCATATGGGCGTAAACCGGAATTGTACAAGGAAGATGAAATGCCATCCACGACCGCGCCCTATCCCGCACTCGTTACCTGGAACGGTCAGAACGGTCTGCCGAAATTCGATGCGGTCAAGGATGAGGATTTTGCTCCGGCCTTTGAGGCCGCCCTTTTGTCCCATGAACAGGAAATCGATGCGATTGCCGGCAATCCGCAGGCGCCGACCTTCGAAAACACCGTGACCGCGCTTGAAATCGCAGGCGACGAACTCTCGCGCATTTCGGCGCTGTTCTGGAACAAGGCGGGTGCCCACACCAACGGCGTCATTCAGGCACTGGAGCGGGAAATCGCGCCGAAAATGTCACGGCACTATTCCAAGATCGGCATGAACGAGTCGCTGTTCAGACGCATCGACACGCTATGGGAAACGCGCGATGCGCTTTCCCTGACCGGCGAGGAAAAACGCGTTCTCGAACGGCACTGGAAGGGTTTCGTGCGCTCCGGCGCAAAGTTGCAGAAGGACCGTCAGGAGCGTCTGGCTGCCATCAATGAAGAGCTTGCCGGTCTCGGCGCCAAATTCGGGCAGAATGTTCTGGCGGATGAAAAGAGCTGGAAACTTTTGCTCTCCACCGATGACGAGCTTTCCGGCATTCCCGGTTTTCTGCGTGATGCCATGGCAGGCGCCGCGCGCGAACATGGCGAAGACGGCAAATTTGCCGTTACCCTTTCCCGCTCCATCATCGAGCCATTCCTGACCTTCTCCGAACGCCGCGACTTGCGCGAGCAAGCCTTCAAGGCCTGGGTGGCTCGCGGCGAAAATGGTGGCGATACAGACAACCGCGCAACCGTCCGCCGTACGCTGGAACTGCGTGAGGAAAAGGCACAGCTTCTCGGCTACAAGAATTTTGCTGCCTACAAGCTGGACGACACGATGGCAAAAACGCCGGATGCCGTGAACGGTCTTCTGGGCCAGGTCTGGGAAAAGGCCGTGCTGCGCGCAGGTGAGGAGGAGGCTGAACTTGCCGCCATCATCGCCGCAGAGGGCAAGAACCACGAGGTGATGCCCTGGGACTGGCGCCATTACGCCGAAAAGCTGCGGGCACAGAAATTCAGCTTCTCCGAGACCGAATTGAAGCCGTATCTGCAATTGGAAAAGATCATCGATGCGTGCTTCGATGTGGCCAACCGGCTTTTTGCAATTCGTGCCGTCGAGATCAAGGGTGTCTCCGCCTATCATCCCGATGTGCGGGTTTTTGAAATCCGCGACGACAAGGGCGACCTGAAGGCCATGTTCCTCGGCGATTATTTCGCCCGCCCGTCCAAGCGTTCCGGCGCGTGGATGAGTTCGTTCCAGTCGCAGCACAAGCTGCCTTTGAAGAACGGCACCGTCGGTGAAATGCCGATCATCTACAATGTCTGCAATTTTGCAAAACCGGCAGAGGGGAAGCCTGCGCTGCTTTCGCTCGATGATGCGCGCACGCTGTTTCACGAATTCGGCCACGCCCTGCACGGCATGTTATCTGATGTCACCTATCCTTCCGTTTCCGGAACGGGTGTGTCGCGCGATTTCGTCGAGTTGCCGTCGCAGCTTTACGAACACTGGCTGACCGTGCCGGAAATTCTGGAGAAATATGCCCTGCATTATGAAACCGGGGCACCGATGCCAAAGGCGCTGCTGGACAAGGTTCTGGCAGCACAGACCTTCAATGCCGGTTTCAGCACGGTGGAATTCACTTCTTCGGCTATCGTCGATATGGCGTTCCATACCCGTGACAGCGTCGGCGATCCCATGGTCGTACAAGGTGAGGTGCTTTCCGCCCTGAACATGCCGAAGTCCATCGTCATGCGGCATGCGACGCCACATTTCCAGCATGTGTTTTCCGGTGATGGTTATTCGGCCGGTTATTATTCCTACATGTGGTCGGAGGTGCTGGACGCCGACGCGTTTTCTGCCTTCGAGGAAACCGGCAACGCCTTCGATGGTGAAATGGCGCGCAAGCTGAAAGAGAATATCTATTCAGTCGGTGGCTCGATCGATCCGGAGGAGGCCTATCTCGCTTTTCGAGGCAAGATGCCAAGTCCCGATGCCATGCTTTTGAAGCGCGGCCTCGTATAAAAGACTGTCATATTCTTGAGCTAGAACCTGAGCGCAGGGGGCATATGACAATGCCCCCCTTTCGCATTTGCAAAAAAAAGGTTATGAGCGCGCCAAACTAAATTGGCGCATCTCACGACGGTAGCGCCCAACCTCAGAGATTTTGAACAATGGCAATTCGCAACATCGCGATTATCGCGCACGTTGACCATGGAAAAACGACGCTCGTTGACGAGCTTCTGAAGCAGTCCGGCTCGTTCCGCGACAACCAGCGCGTTGCGGAACGCGTGATGGATAGCAACGATCTCGAAAAGGAACGCGGCATCACCATTCTTGCCAAGGCGACTTCGGTGGAGTGGAAGGGTGTTCGCATCAACATCGTCGACACCCCCGGCCACGCCGATTTCGGCGGCGAAGTTGAGCGTATCCTGTCGATGGTGGATGGCGCGATCGTTCTGGTCGATAGTTCCGAAGGCCCGATGCCGCAGACGAAGTTCGTCGTCAGCAAGGCGCTGAAGGTTGGTCTTCGTCCGATCGTGGCGATCAACAAGATCGACCGTCCGGATGGCCGCCATGAAGAAGTCATCAACGAAGTTTTCGACCTTTTCGCAAACCTCGATGCTACCGACGAGCAGCTCGACTTCCCGATCCTTTACGGTTCCGGCCGTGACGGCTGGATGAACGTCAACCCAGAAGGTCCGAAGGATCAGGGTCTTGCACCGTTGCTCGATCTGGTTCTCGAGCATGTTCCGGAGCCTACTGTTGAAGAAGGCCCGTTCCGTCTGATCGGTACCATCCTCGAAGCCAACCCCTTCCTCGGCCGTATCATCACCGGCCGTATCGCTTCCGGTTCGATCAAGCCGAACCAGGCCGTGAAGGTACTTGGCCAGGACGGCAAGACGATCGAAACCGGTCGTATTTCCAAGATCCTCGCATTCCGCGGCATTGAGCGCACGTCCATCGATGAAGCCCATGCAGGTGACATCGTTGCCATCGCTGGTCTTTCCAAGGGCACTGTTGCCGATACCTTCTGTGACCCTTCCGTCACTGAGGCGATGACCGCACAGCCGATCGATCCGCCGACCGTTACCATGTCCTTCATCGTCAACGACAGCCCGCTTGCTGGCACCGAAGGCGACAAGGTCACGAGCCGCGTCATCCGCGACCGTCTGTTCAAGGAAGCCGAAGGCAACGTCGCGCTGAAGATTGAAGAAGCTGAAGGCAAGGATTCGTTCTTCGTTTCCGGGCGTGGCGAATTGCAGCTGGCAGTTCTCATCGAAACCATGCGTCGCGAAGGCTTTGAGCTTGCAGTTTCGCGTCCGCGCGTTGTCATGCACAAGGATGAGAACGGCGCCATGATGGAGCCGATCGAAGAAGTCGTGATCGACGTCGATGAAGAGCATTCCGGCGTCGTCGTTCAGAAGATGTCCGAGCGCAAGGCTGAAATGGCTGAGCTCCGTCCCTCCGGCGGTAATCGCGTTCGTCTGAAGTTCTACGCTCCGACCCGCGGCCTGATCGGCTACCAGTCGGAACTTTTGACCGACACGCGCGGCACGGCGATCATGAACCGCCTGTTCCACGACTATCAGCCGTACAAGGGTGCGATTGCTGGTCGCGTTAACGGCGTTCTTTTGTCGAACGGTTCGGGCGAAGCTGTCGCCTACGCCATGTTCAACCTGGAAGATCGTGGCCCGATGATCATCGAGCCGGGTGAGAAGGTTTATGCCGGCATGATTATCGGCATTCACTCTCGCGATAACGATCTCGAAGTGAACGTGCTGAAGGGCAAGCAGCTGACCAACATCCGCGCCGCCGGCAAGGATGAAGCCGTAAAGCTGACGCCGCCGATCCGCATGACGCTCGACCGCGCGCTTTCCTGGATCCAGGACGACGAGCTGATGGAAGTGACGCCGAAGTCCATCCGTCTGCGCAAGATGTTCCTCGACGCCAACGATCGCAAGCGTTTCGAAAAGGCGAAGCTGGCAGTTTGATTGCGGCTTCCCGTCAAGAATTTGAAAAAACCCGGCCGCGAGCCGGGTTTTTTTATGCGCATGTTTTATTTGTGCATGAGTCGAAAGACCCTTGTGTCAAAGGTTAAGGATGCGTTAATTTTTCTCGGTCGTCCACATGAATAGGCTGTGGGTAAGCTTGCTGTCGTTAACCTTTATGGCTGGCAAGTTTTCATGGTCGGGGCCAGAATCGCGTTATGAAAACGTTATCCATAGATGTTCGCCGAGCCGAACCGCAAGATGCGCGCGCAATAGCCGAAGCGCACCGTCTGTCATGGCAACAGGCCTATGCCGGGCTGATCCCGCACCGACCGCTGACGCAGATGCTGGAGCGCCGCGGCGAAATCTGGTGGAAGAAGGCGACCCGGGGTTCCGCAACCATGCTGGTGGTGGAAGTGAAGGGCGTGGTTGCCGGATATGCCACGCTGGGCTTAAGCCGTGCGCGTGGGCTGCCGCATGACGGCGAGATCTACGAGCTTTATCTGCGGCCGGAATATCAGGGCATCGGGCTTGGCTCGCTGCTATTCACGGAAGCTCGCCGGCTGCTAACCTCGCTCGGCTGCAACGGTGTTGTGGTCTGGTGCCTCGAAGATAGCGAGGTTGCCAATCGGTTTTTCCGTTCGCATGGCGGCCGGGACATCGCCGAGGGCATGGAAGATTTCGGCGGCAGGTCGCTGCGCAAGATCGGTTTCGTCTGGAACTAAGTACGCAGCCGGGTGATTTCACGCCGGTTTCATTTTTTCCGGTCGGCCATTCGCAATCCCGATGCCCTCAAATTCGGCATTCTGCCTTATCCGCCTAAAGCCATGTTGCAATACGGCGACTTTCCCAGTATCGAAAACCAAATCCAACCCCGTCGAATGAGGGAAGCGAATGCGTATCGATGCAATTTCCATTGGCAAGAATCCGCCGGAAGACGTGAATGTTATTGTCGAGGTGCCGGTTGGCGGCCAGCCGATCAAGTACGAGATGGACAAGGACGCCGGTGCGCTGATCGTCGATCGCTTCCTCTACACGCCTATGACCTATCCGGGTAACTATGGCTTCGTGCCGCACACGCTTTCCGACGATGGCGATCCGATCGACGTTCTTATCTGCAATACCCGCCCGCTGGTTCCTGGCTGCGTGATCAATGTGCGCCCCATCGGCGTCATGATCATGGAAGACGACGGCGGCAAGGACGAGAAGATCCTCGCCGTTCCGGTTCCGAAGCTGACGCGCCGTTACGACAAGGTCCACAACTACACCGACCTGCCGGAAATCACGCTGAAGCAGATCGAGCACTTCTTCGAGCACTACAAGGATCTGGAGCCCGGCAAGTGGGTGAAGATGGGCGGTTGGCAGGATGTCGACGTTGCCAAGAAGCTGATCGTCGAAGCCATCGAGCGCTACAAGACGCAGGGCTGATTTCAGCCCGTTGCCTTAGACTTCCAGCTTTCTAAAAAGCTTTTCGAAATCCTCCGGGTCGGTATCGATCCGGAGGATTTTTTTACGCGCTGTTTCACCTGAAATGAAGGTGATGGACGATTTGGGCAGGCCGAATTTTTTCGCCAGCAAAATGACCAGGGCCTTGTTCGCCTTGCCGCCTTCAGGCACTGCGCTGACGCGAGCCTTCAGATGGGCATTTCCGTCAGCATCCTGCTCCACGCCGTCAATGGCATCGCGTCCCCCGTTCGGGGTGAGGCGAACGGACAGGCGTATGTGATCGCCGTGTTTTTGCCAGAGGTCGCTCAAGCGACCATGGGATAGAGCGTATTCCACATGAAGGAGCGGATGAAGAAGATGATCAGCAGAAGGATGATCGGCGAAATATCGATGCCGCCGAGATTAGGCAGAATGCTACGGATTGGGCGCAGAACCGGCTCGGTGACGTTGACCAGAAAGCTGCCGATGGCATTCACGAACTGGTTGCGGGAGTTGATGACGTTGAAGGCGTAAAGCCAGGAAAAAATGGCGCTGGCGATCAGCACCCACGTATAGAGGTTCAAAGCCAGATCGATGGTCTGAAACAGGGCAAGCATCAATATCTCCGTATCTTGATTGCAAGACATTTAGACATTCGCTCGTGAACCGGCAAGTGTTGCGCCTATAGGGCTGGCGATTCTTGTCGTATCGCTCTATTGCAGACTTCTCATATTGTCTCGAGAGCACCCAGCCGATGTCCCTGCCTTCTGCCGAAAACCGCTTCGGTGCATTCCGGCATAGTTCCTATCGCCGTTTTTTCAGCGCCCGGTTTTTTTCGGCCTTCGCAATCCAGATCGTCAGCGTTTCCGTGGGCTGGCAGATGTATGAGGTCACCGGCAATGCCTTTTATCTCGGCTTGATCGGTCTTTTCCAGTTTCTGCCATCGCTGCTTTTGATCCTTGTCACTGGAACGGTGGCGGACAGGCACAATCGCCGGCGCATTATGGCCGTATGCCTTCTGATCGCGGCCGGTTGCGCGGCGGCTCTGCTTGGCCTGACGCTGGCACACAGCTTTTCTCCCTGGCCGGTCTTTGCCATTCTCGTCGTGTTCGGCATAGAGCGGGCTTTCATGGGGCCGGCGGTGCAATCGCTGGCTCCCAATCTTGTGCCTGTCGAGGATTTGCCGAACGCCATCGCCTGGAACTCCTCTTCATGGCAGATGGCGTCCATTCTTGGCCCTGTCGCCGGTGGCCTGCTTTATGGTCTCGGCGCTGCCGTGGCCTATTGCGTGGCGCTCGTGCTGTTCATCGTGTCCGCTATGCTGGCGGTGACGATCCGCAAACCGGAGCAACGGGGTCCGGCGAAAGCGATCAGCCTCGAGACCATGCTGGCCGGGTTCAAATTCATCTCGCAGGAAAAAGTGGTTCTCGGCGCCATCTCGCTCGATCTTTTTGCCGTGTTGCTCGGCGGCGCTGTCGCCCTGATGCCGATTTTCGCCAAGGAAGTGCTGACACTCGGGCCTTGGGGGCTTGGGCTTCTGCGCGCGGCACCCGGTATCGGCGCCATAACCGTCGCGGTCATTCTGGCGTTCAGGCCCATCCGCCACCATGCCGGCCTGCTGATGTTCGTCGGTGTCGGGTTTTTCGGCATTTCCACCGTGGTATTCGGACTTTCTCAAACCGCATGGGTGTCCATTGCCGCATTGGTGGTCATGGGCGCATCGGACATGGTGTCGGTTTATGTGCGGGAAACGTTGATTGCGCTCTGGACGCCGGATGAGGTGCGCGGGCGCGTGAATGCGGTGAACATGGTGTTTGTCGGGGCGTCCAACGAGCTGGGCGAGTTCCGCGCCGGCACCATGGCCCATGTCGTCGGGGCCGTGCCAGCAGTCGTCATCGGCGGGGCGGGCACGCTTGCGGTTGCGGTCATCTGGGCACTCGGCTTTTCGAAGCTGCGCAGGATCGATAATCTCGACGCACCACGCTGACGCGCCTCAGCGCTGCGGTTTGCCTTCGAAAACCAGATCAAGGAAATTGCCAAGCCAGGACCGGAGCGGTGTGTCGAACAACATGCGCCCCTCCAGATGCTGGCTGCCGACCTGCGCATTGGGCATGCCGAAACGCTGTGCGCCACGCACCACCCAGCTGTGCATCATCGCGCGGGTCAGTTCTGCGTGAAACTGAAGGCCCCAGGCGTTTTTTCCGTATCGGTAAGCTTGGTTGGGATAGGTTTCGCCCGATGCCAGAAGCTCAGCTCCCCGCGGCAAATCGAACCCTTCGCGGTGGAAATGATAGACCATCTTCGGCCAATGCGGCATCAGCAATCGCCCGTGTTCGGTCGCATGAAGCGGATACCAGCCGATTTCCACCTTGCCTTCACGGTCGGCCTCTACGTTACCACCCAGATGTTTGGACAGCATTTGTGCGCCGAGGCAGATGCCGAGAAAGGGTTTGTTTTCCTTCAGCGGCACTTTCAGCCAGTCAATTTCGGCTTTGATATAGTCATGCGGGTCGTTGGCGCTCATCGGGCCGCCGAAGATGATGGCGCCCGCATGTTTCTCCAGCGTTTGCGGCAGATCGTCTCCAAGCGCGGGGCGCCTTATATCCAGCCGATAGCCTTTTTCCACCAGCATCTGGCCGACGCGGCCGGGCGTGGACCGTTCCTGATGCAGGATGACGAGCAGCGAAGGTTGTTTTCTCTGTTGCCTGGAGGGGTCAAACAGCATCGTCTTCGTTTTCGCTTTCTTCAGCGGGTCCGGACCTGGTGGCGGCCTGCTGACGTTGCAGAACCCTGTCGCGCACGGAAACACCGAGTAGATCGGCCACGCGCCAGATCACATGATCTTCCATCTCGCTTCGTTCGCCGTCAGCGTAAACAATATCCCAGAGGATGCCAATAAGCTCCACGCGCTGCTCTTCATCGAGATGGCGGCGGATGTCGGTGGTGAAGCGATAATAGTCTACGGCTTCCTTGCCGGCCTCCTGGCCGGCGGCAAGAAGCGCGTCCAGCTTGCCGGCATCAAGATGATAATAGTCGTGGAGGATCTCACGAAGGCGATCACGCTCGCTTTTGGAGACCGTGCCGTCCGCTTCCATTACCTGAAAACAGAGGGCGGCCACCGCGACCCTCAGATCATCGGGGCTGAATTCATCCGCATGCTGGCCAACGAGGTTTTGAATAAACGACTGGATCTGGTTGAACATCGATAGCCTGTCAGAAGAGTTTTAGCCGGGTTTTGGGTTCGGCTTCCACGCCGGGTTTCTTGACGCCGGGATCATCCGGTGCACCACCGAAAAATGGCACCGGTTCTGTCTTCGCATCCGCTGGCCTGGCTTCCACCGGAACTTCATTTGTTGCCGGCTTTTTCTCCTTCGGGGCAGATACGTCCGGCTTGACCTCGATGGGTGCGGGTTTTGTCACAACAATGGGCTGAGGTGCCACTTCAACAACGATCGGGGTCGGAGCCTGTTCGGTCCTTGCCGGTGCTGCTGCAATCGCATTTTCGATTGTCAGGTCTTCGACAGGTCCTTCAAGCTGGCCAAAAGGCGCCTTCCACTCGAAGGCGTCGAGACGGCCCGTCACGGGCGAAACCGGAAGCCATTTTTCCGAAGTGACACCATCTGCCACCCAGACGGGATCACGCGGTGCGCGCAGAGCCTGCGCCATCCAGTAACGCACCCGGCCCTGATCGCCGGTTTCGGCTTCCTCGATGTCGGCCATCAGCAGGAAGATGCTTTCGCGCGGCTCGATCCGGGCGGCGGCTTCCGCTTTGGCACGCGCCTTGGCAAATTCCTTGGCGTCGAGAGCTGCCTGCGCCACGGCAAACAGGGATTCGATGTTGTTGGGTTTCAGGCTCTCAAGCCGTTCGGCACGTTTAAGGCGATCAATGGCCGTATCGCCGCTGCGCGCCCGAACATAGAGATCGGCGATCTGCGAGTGGGGATCGTTCTTCCATACTGGTTCCAGAACCGCTGCGGCCTTGCGTAGATTGTCATCGCGCAGATAGGATTTTGCTGCGATCAATGCTGCGGGCACAAGGCTTTTTGCAAGCTTGAGGGCTTGTTTTGCGTCTTCGCGCGCACCCACCGGGTCGCTCTCCAGTTTTTCACCGGCCTTTGCGGTAAGAAGCACAGCTTTCAGCCGCTCAGCCTCGCCGCGTTGGATGACGCCTGCTGCTTTTTGCTGGTCGAGCAGGCGGATCGCGTCATCCCACTCGCCATTGCGGCAGCGGGTTTCCAGCGTCGCCTGTGCTGCCCAAGGCAGGTAAGGGGCTTTTTCGGCTGCGTCCTCGGCATATTGCTGGGCTGCTTCATGGGCTCCCTGTCGGCGCGCCTCGATATAAAGGCCGCGAAGGCCAAGTTCGCGGGTTTCAGGATCGCGGGCCATCGCCTCGAATTTGCGCCGCGCCTCGTCATATTTGCCTTCGATGAGGTCGGCTTGCGCATCGAGCAGGTGGATCAGCGGCTCCTGATCAGCACTGAGAAGCCCCTGCGTGCGGGCCGTCATCTTGCGGGCCAGAATGGCGTTGCCGGCGCCGGCGGCGATGAGGCCGGTGGAGAGCGCCTGATAACCACGGTCGCGCTTGCGGGCGCGAAAATAGCGTCGTGCCGCGTTCGGCGATGTCCATATGGCATTGACGACCCACCAGACCAGCATGACGGCCGCAACGAATGCAGCAACGATGGAGGCGGCGACCATCAGGCTCATTTCGATCAGCTGGCCCTGCCAGACGATTGAGAGGACACCGGGCCTGTCCGCCAGCCAGGAGAAACCGAAACCGAGCGCCAGAACGATGAGGACGAAAGTCAGAATTCTGGTCATGCCTTACCCCTGCTTGCCGGTGCTGGTGATGGCGCGGTTTAACGTGCCTCCCACCAGGTTTTCGACCTCGATGCGCGCATCCAGAGATTTTTTATAGTCGGCGGATGCTGTCTTGGCGGCCTCGGGAAGCCCATTCCATTCAAGTGCCGCACCCTGCAGATCTCCGTTGCGCAACTTGTTTTCCATGCGCGCGATCATGGCGTCGGGGGTCTCGCCTTCGATGTTTCCGACGGGGCGGACCTTCACTAGCGAAAAGGCGCTTTCCGTCAGACGTTCCATGATGCCCTGATTGGGGTCGGGCCGATTGATCGCCAAGAGCATCGCATTCGCAACGTCGGGGAATTTCTGCATCAGCTCCGAGCGCGATGGCACGCCGGTTGCGGCGAAAGACTGCAAGGATGCGATTGCCGGATCGTCCGGGGTTACCTTAGACAATGTGTCGAGTTCAGTGAGGAACGGCCCACCGCGATCGATCGTGGCTTTCAGTGCGGCCGACGCAATGGCGCGGGCGACTTCTATATCGTCGCGCGGCTCATTGATCTTGGTTTCCGCGTCAGTCAGGCGGCGTGTCAGCTCCGCCGTTGCCGAGGCCTGCGCGGAACGCTCTGACGTGAGCGCGGATTCCAGCGCGGTTATTTTTTCCGAAAGTGCGTCCACCTGCGGTGCTTCGCCCTTTGCGCCCTCAAGAGCGGCGATGCGCTGTTCCAGCGCCGAGGTATCCCCTCCTGCTGCGGGAACATTGGCGAGCTGCTGACGCAGGCTCCCTAGCTCGGTTCTCAATGCGGCAATCTCATCGCTTCCGGTCTTGCTCACATTAAACGAGGGTAGAATGCCGGCATATTGCATGCTGCCAGCAGCTGCGAGCGCCACGAGGCCACCCACGATACCCGCCGCGATCACACCGGAGGTTGCCGCCTGTTTGCGCGCGGGTTGCTGTGGCGTGGATGGCTTGGCCGGTCCGGAGGATGACGCGCCTGTCGATGGCTTTGCACCAGTAGTCGCGCTTCCGGATGCTGCGGACGACGATGTGGAAGCAAAAGTCGCAGGCTTTGCGCCCGCCGAGGAAGCGGAAGCAGCGCTTGCGTCAGTCGCGCTGGTCACCGGTTTCGCTTCGGGTTTTGGCGAAGCTGTCTCGGGCTGTTTGTCGGCAGGTTTTTCCACCTGGGGCTTGCCGGTTGCCGGTTCCGCCTTGTGAACGTTCGGTGCAGGCTCCATGGGTGTTTTATGCGTCTGTTCCCAAACGGGAGCCGGGCTGGACGTTTCGGCTGCTTCTGGCTTGGGAGGAACGTTTGGCTGAGCTGCTGCCGGTGTCGTCTCGCCGGTCTTGTCATCAGTCTTCGCAGCATCCACGTCGGCGGAAATTGCTTTCACGTCTTTTGCGTCCAGGTCGATGGTGACCGGTTCGGCGTTGGACTTGGAGTGGCGTGGCGGCTTTCCCGATACCATGACAACCTCATTTCTGCCTGCAATAGTCTAAACCTAGTCAGTGACGGCGGCAAAGGAAAGAGGCGAGCCTGAATTAGGTTCCAGACTTTCGGTGGAGAAGTTCAAACATGGCTGCCTCGTTTGCCCCTTCGGCGGCTGCGGCGTTCGCGCGGAAGATTTCCGGAACCAGTGAAAGCACATTGCGGCTGATGCAGACGAATTGTGTGGTGGTCAGCGCCGCCACATATTTTTCCGACGATGCGTGGCGGAAAAAGGCCCGTGCGGCTTCCGACGAATAGAGCAGGACCACATCGGCAGCTGTCTTCACAAGTGCTGTTTCGAGCATATCGTCTGAAAGATCTGACGGCTGCATTTCGTAACAATCGACGGTCCGGAAGGAAATTCCCGCAGCGGCAATTCCGTCCTCGAACACGGCGCCTCGCGGCGTGCCGGCAAGATAGAGCAATGGATCTGTGCTCTCCGTTAGGGGGCGATGCTCCGAGACAAGCCCCGCGAGAGCCACCGCATCGCCAGATCCGGTGAGGATGTTTTGGAAGCCGATTTCCCTCGCCGCTTCCGCCGTCGCCTCGCCGACGGCGAAAAGCGGTTTTGAAAGATGGGGCGCAAGTCGGTGGCGGAAATCTCTAAGCGCCCGCAAGGCCTCGGCGCTGGTCACGGCGATGGCCGAGAGCGGCTCCGATAGCGCTGGTATGGCGCGCTGGCCGTGGTGGACGGGATGAAACAGCGGAAGAAGCACCGGCTCGTGACCGAGGGCTTCAAGCTTTGCGGCCGTCTTTTCGCCCGAACGAAGCGGCCGGGTGACGACGATCCGCATCGGCTCAGCTCCAGCCGTCGAAGAAGTTGCTGCCTGCCCTGGCGCGCACGTCTTCACCGGCCTTGCGACCCAAGTCCTTGGCATCCTTGCGAGCGCCTGAAATCTCGACGCTGTGGCTCGTCTGTCCGTCCGGTGTGAGGATCACGCCGGAGAAATGAAGTTCCTCGCCGTGGCAGGTAGCAAAGCCTGCAATCGGGGTGCGACAGGAACCATCAAGGGCGGCCAGAAAGGCGCGCTCGCAGGTAACGGCATCGTAGGTGGGTATGTCGTTGATAGGTGAAAGCAACTCGTCCATGCGTGTGTCGCCAATACGACTCTCGACGCAGATCGCGCCCTGCGCGGGGGCTGGTGGAAATTCCTTCGGGTCAAGAATGTCCGTCGGGACGTTCTCCATGCCCAGCCGTATCAGGCCGGCAAAGGCGAGAAGCGTGGCATCCGCCTGGCCTTCCTCCAGTTTGCGCAGGCGGGTTTCGACCTGGCCGCGAAAGATGATGACGCTCAGGTCCGGACGCAGGCGGCGGATCAGCGCTTGGCGGCGCAAGGATGCGGAGCCGACAACGGCGCCCTGCGGTAGTTCCAGAAGCTTTGGTGCGGTGCGACCAATGAAGGCGTCGCGCATATCCTCGCGCGGCAGGAAAGCGGAAAGATAAAGGCCCTTCGGCAAAACGGTCGGCATGTCCTTGGAGGAATGCACGGCAATATCGAGCTCGCCGGAAAGAAGCTGGCTCTCCAGTTCTTCCGTGAACAGACCCTTGCCGCCGATCTCCGACAAAGCGCGGTCGGTTATCCGGTCACCCTTGGTGGAAAGCACGACGATTTCGAACATATCTTCCGGCAGACCATGTGCCGACATCAGCCGGTTACGGGTCTCGTAAGCCTGTGCGAGCGCCAGAGGGCTGCCGCGCGTGCCGATTCGGAAAGGTTTTGTTTGCATCCGCGTCTATCCATTGTTACCGGAGTTGTCTT
Source organism: Agrobacterium sp. 6Ca8 (assembly GCF_055382765.1). Taxonomy (NCBI): domain Bacteria; kingdom Pseudomonadati; phylum Pseudomonadota; class Alphaproteobacteria; order Hyphomicrobiales; family Rhizobiaceae; genus Agrobacterium; species Agrobacterium sp. 6Ca8. Next base: position 2,394,714 of record NZ_AP026433.1, on the reverse strand, counting down.
AGACCAACTCAGCGCATGATCGCAATGAACGAACAGAATTGATGACCCCCTTTCTTCGTATCCTCGGCATAGAGACAAGCTGTGACGAAACCGCTGCATCCATTGTGGTTCGGCATGCGGACGGACGTGGCGAGATCGTGTCCGACGTCGTTTTGTCGCAGCTTGAGGAACACAGCGCCTATGGCGGCGTGGTGCCCGAAATTGCTGCCCGCGCCCATGTCGAGGCGCTGGACACGCTGGTGGAAGAAGCGCTGGAACAGGCGGGTGTCACCCTTGCGGACGTCGATGCCATCGCGGCCACATCCGGCCCCGGCCTCATTGGCGGTCTGCTGGTGGGCCTGATGACCGGCAAGGCAATTGCGAAGGCTGCAGACAAGCCGCTTTACGCCATCAACCATCTCGAAGGCCATGCGCTGACGGCGCGTCTGACCGACGGTCTTTCCTTCCCCTATCTGATGCTGCTGGTCTCCGGCGGCCACACCCAGCTTGTGCTGGTTCGCGGTGTGGGTGAATACGAGCGCTGGGGTACGACCATTGATGACGCGCTTGGGGAAGCCTTCGACAAAACTGCGAAGCTTCTGGGATTGCCCTATCCCGGCGGGCCTGCGGTTGAAAAGGCAGCAGCGAAAGGCAACCCTGACCGTTTTGCACTGCCGCGCCCGATGGTCGGCGAGACGAGACTCGATTTTTCCTTCTCCGGTCTGAAGACAGCGGTGCGGCAGGCGGCAACCGCGATCGCTCCGCTTTCGGATCAGGATATTGCCGATATCTGCGCCTCCTTCCAGAAGGCGGTGTCACGCACGCTCAAGGACCGTATCGGCCGTGGCCTTGCGCGCTTTAAGGAAGAGTTTCCGCATCTTGAGACGGAGCCCGCTTTGGTCGTGGCCGGCGGCGTTGCCGCCAATACGGAAATCCGCCAGACCCTCCAGGCGCTTTGTGATGCCCACGGGTTCCGCTTTGTCGCACCGCCGCACCGGCTCTGCACCGACAATGCCGCGATGATTGCCTGGGCCGGGCTGGAGCGGATGGCATGCGGCCGGGAACCCGATGCGCTGGAGATCGCGCCGCGCTCGCGCTGGCCGCTTGATGGCAGCGCGGAGACATTGATCGGTTTCGGCAAAAGGGGAGCCAAGGCCTGATGCAGCGGGAGAAAATCGTCGTCATCGGCGCTGGCGCCTTCGGAACCGCGCTCGCCGTCGTCATCGCGCTGGAGAACCGGCATGACGTGACCCTGCTCGGCCGTGATGCGTCCCTGATGGCCGATCTAAGGGCTGATCGTATTCACGAGGCTGTCCTGCCGGGTGTAGACCTGCCGGACGCGCTGGAATTTTCCGTTGAGCCGGATGTGCTGGCCAATGCAGGCATCGTGTTGTTTGCCATGCCCTCTCAGGCCCATGCCGATGCGGCGCGCCATTACGGTCCTTATCTGGCTAATGATTGTATCATCGTTACCTGCGCCAAGGGCATCGACCGGGTGTCCGGCCGGCTGCTGACGGAACTTCTGGAAGCGGAACTGCCGCATCATCCAATCGCCGTTCTCTCCGGTCCGGGTTTTGCGGCCGATATCGCGCGCGGACTGCCGACGGCGATGGCGATAGCGGCGGAAGACGCTGTCATCGCCGAGCGGCTGGCGACCACGATTTCCGGCAGAACCTTCAGGCTTTATGCCTCGACCGACCGCACGGGCGTGCAGCTTGGCGGCGCGCTGAAGAATGTGCTCGCCATTGCCGCCGGCATCGTGGAAGGTGCGGGCCTCGGCGATTCCGCACGGGCGGCGTTGATTTCGCGGGGGCTTGCCGAGATGTCGCGTCTGGTCGTTGCCATGGGCGGCAAGGCCGATACGGTGCGCGGTCTTTCCGGCCTTGGCGATCTCGTGCTGACCGCCACAAGCCACCAGTCGCGAAACCTGCGTTTCGGCATCGCGCTTGGCCGGGGCGAAGGCAAGGACATGTCCGGCGGGCTGGTGGAGGGCGCCTTTGCGGCAGCCGTTGCCGCCCGGCTCGGCGAACATCACGCTGTCGACATGCCGGTGACCGAGGCGGTTGCGGCCATCATCGACGGCAATCTGGACGTGGCGAGCGCCATGCAACAATTGATGACAAGGCCCATCACCACTGAATGAGTGCGGCCTTCGGATAGTTTTTACGCATGTCCTGGTCCCAAAACCGCTTACACTTTTGGGAGGCATGCGCCAGCGAGGAGACGAAAATGCTGTTTGCCTTTATCTGCAAGGACAAGCCCGGCCATCTGAACGTGCGCATGGACACGCGCCCGGCTCATCTGGAGCACCTGAACAAGTTGAACGCCGAAGGCACGCTGAAGATTGCCGGACCGTTTCTGGATGCCGAAGGCAAGCCGAATGGCAGCCTTGTCATCGTGGAAGCTGCCGACATCGATGCGGCTAAGGCCCTTGCCGATGCCGATCCCTATGCAAAGGCCGGCCTGTTCGAAAGCGTGGATGTGAAGCCCTATAACTGGGTCTTCAACAATCCGGGGGCTTGACCGGCCATGGCGAATTACTGGCTTTACAAGTCTGAGCCGTTCAAATGGTCCTGGGAAATGCAGAAGGCCAAGGGCGAGGCTGGCGAAGAATGGACCGGCGTGCGCAATTATCAGGCCCGCAACAACATGCGCGCCATGAAAATCGGCGACAAGGGTTTTTTCTACCACTCGAATGAAGGGCTTGATGTCGTCGGCATCGTGGAAGTCTGCGCCCTTTCGCACCCGGATTCGACCGCAGAGGGCGATCTGAAGTGGGATTGCGTGGATATCCGCGCCGTTTGCGACATGCCGAAACCGGTTTCGCTGAAGGATGTGAAGGCCAATCCGAAACTCGAAAAGATGTCGCTGGTCACATCCATGCGGCTTTCGGTGCAGCCTGTGACGGAAGAGGAATATCTCGAAGTCTGCCGCATGGGTGGCCTTTCCAATCCACCGAAATCTCCGGACTGAGCTTTCGGTGAGGACCGATCCCGAACGCTTCATTCTCGACAATACCGGCATCATGCATCCACCACATGTGCCGGAATTGCGCCTTCATCTTGCGACCGAAGCGCATGAGCTGTGGCTGAAGACGGAGGAGGAGTTGGAAGAGATCGGCCTGCCGCCGCCATTCTGGGCTTTCGCCTGGGCTGGTGGACAGGGGCTTGCCCGCTACATTCTCGATCATCCTGAAAGTGTCTCCGGCAAGCGTGTGCTGGATTTCGCCAGCGGTTCCGGACTGGTCGCCATTGCCGCCGTAAAGGCGGGCGCCGCGGCTGTTTTAGCCGCCGATATCGATCCGTGGACGGAAACGGCCATTCGGCTGAATGCTGCTCTCAATGGTGTGGCCATCGATTTTACCGGCCGCAATCTGGTTGGGACGCCGGTTGAGGCGGATGTTCTGCTGGCCGGCGACGTGTTTTATGATCGCGCCTTTGCCGATCTCCTCGTGCCTTGGTTTCTGGAACTGGCGGATAGGGGCGTGACCGTGCTCGTCGGCGATCCGGGACGGGCCTACCTGCCCAAACAGCGCCTTTACGCCGAGGCAACCTATCAGGTGCCGGTGACGCGGGCTCTGGAAGACAGTGAAGTCAAAAAAACCACCGTCTGGCGTTTTGTCTGATTATATCAGGGCCTGATGATGCAGACGCCGTGCTGGTAATCGCAGGCGTCGCCTGTCGTTTCGGCGCGGACGTTGATGATTTTCGCCTTCGGTGCCAGCTGCGCGCCCATATTGACGGTTGCGCCTTGTCGCGAAAGCCCACCATTGATCGCGAAATAATTGCCGTTCCCGCGGACCCTCAAGGCGGATATTCCACCCACATAAGTGCCGCCGGAAAGGGTGGAGGGCAGTCCGTCCGTGGAGAAGCTCAACTGTGACTGACGATGCTGATAATGGTGGCGACTATAAAAATCACCTGCCGCAGCAAGAGGCAGTGCCGTGAAAATAATGCCTGCAGTCATCACCGCCAGAGCTGCGATTCGACGCTGTAACATGAGCCTCATTCTCCGGATTTTTTCGGTTAACGAATAGTAAATTACATGATTTCGAAATTACGTAAAGGTAAATATTTTGAAGGCGTAAATCTTGGAAATGCTCGTTTTTTTATTTTCGAGCAAAAAAATTCCAAAAAAAATTCGTGAACCAATCGATTAAATTGGAATCGGTCATGAAATGTGCTTGTCGTGATGCTCCCATGTGATTAAACGTCGCGGTTGGTGCAATGCACATTCTTTCGTCATGTGCTGTTGCTTGGGGGCGCCCGATCTGACGGGTGCACGGGAAAACGCCGCGAGGTTCTGATGGCGAACGTGACAAATAACCGGCCTCTGTCGCCGCATCTTCAAATTTACAAGCCGATTCCGACGATGGTCGCATCCATCGTGCACCGCATCACGGGTGCGGCGCTTTATTTCGGAACGCTTCTTGTCGCCTGGTGGCTTATCGCACTTGCTTCCGGCCCTGCCTATTACGACTGGGTCAGCTGGGCAATGGGTACGATCATCGGCAAGCTTATCCTGATCGGATATACCTGGGCTCTCGTTCACCACATGCTGGGCGGCCTTCGCCACTTCATGTGGGATCTCGGCCATGGCTTCGAGAAGAACTTCAACACGAAACTCGCCAAGGCGACCTTTGTAGCGTCGATCTGTCTGACCGCGCTGATCTGGGTCATCGCCCTGATCGTGCGCTAAGGAGATAGCCTGTCATGGATATGCGTACACCTCTCGGAAAGGTTCGTGGCCTCGGCTCCGCCAAGGAAGGCACCGACCATTTCTGGCGCCAGCGCCTTACGGCCGTCGCCAACGTGCCGTTGCTGATCTTCTTCGTGGTCTTTCTCATCAAATATGCCGGCGCTCCCTATCCGGAAGTTGCGGCGGCGCTTTCCAACCCTCTCGTTGCGGTCATCATGGGTCTGGTGCTGGTTTCCGGCCTCATTCACATGAAGCTCGGCATGCAGGTCATCATCGAAGACTACGTGCACGGCGAGGTTTCGAAGCTCGTTCTTCTGATGCTCAATACGTTTTTCGCGGTTCTCATTGGCGGTCTTTGCATCTTCGCCATTCTGAAAATCGCATTCGCAGGATAAATCGGCCATGGCATCGATCAGTTCACCTTCCCAGAATGGCAAGGCTTACACCTACGTCGATCACTCCTATGACGTGATCGTGGTGGGCGCCGGCGGCGCGGGTCTGCGCGCAACGCTCGGCATGGCGGAACAGGGGTTCCGCACGGCCTGCATCACCAAGGTTTTCCCGACGCGCTCCCACACGGTCGCGGCGCAGGGCGGTATCGCCGCTTCTCTCACCAACATGACGCCCGACTGTTGGCAGTGGCACCTTTACGACACCGTAAAGGGCTCCGACTGGCTGGGCGACGTCGACGCGATGCAATATCTCGCCATGGAAGCGCCAAAGGCGGTCTATGAGCTGGAGCATTACGGCGTGCCCTTCTCGCGTAATGCCGAAGGCAAGATCTACCAGCGCCCGTTTGGCGGCCATATGCAGAACTACGGCGAAGGCCCGCCGGTACAGCGCACCTGCGCCGCTGCCGACCGTACTGGCCACGCCATTCTGCACACGCTTTATGGCCAGTCGCTGCGCAACAATGCGGAATTCTTCATCGAATATTTCGCGCTCGACCTCATTATGGCGCCCGATGGCCGCTGCACCGGCGTCGTGGCGTGGAACCTCGATGACGGCACGATCCATCGCTTCTCCGCCAAGATGGTGGTGCTGGCGACCGGTGGTTACGGCCGCGCCTATTTCTCGGCAACGTCTGCCCATACCTGCACCGGCGACGGCGGCGGTATGATCGCACGTGCCGGCCTGCCGCTTCAGGATATGGAATTCGTTCAGTTCCACCCGACCGGCATTTACGGCGCGGGCTGCCTGATCACCGAAGGCGCGCGCGGCGAGGGCGGTTATCTCGTCAACTCCGAAGGCGAGCGCTTCATGGAGCGTTATGCTCCTTCGGCGAAGGACCTTGCTTCGCGTGACGTGGTGTCTCGCTGCATGACCATGGAAATCCGCGAGGGTCGTGGCGTCGGCAAGAACAAGGACCACATCTTCCTGCATCTCGATCACCTTGATCCGGCGATCCTGCACGAGCGTCTTCCGGGCATTTCCGAAAGTGCCAAGATTTTCGCCGGCGTTGACGTGACGCGCGAGCCGATCCCGGTCCTGCCGACCGTTCACTACAATATGGGCGGCATTCCGACCAACTATTGGGGCGAAGTGCTGAACGCCAACGCCGAGAACCCGGAACGCATCGCTCCCGGCCTGATGGCCGTTGGCGAAGCCGGTTGCGCCTCGGTTCACGGCGCGAACCGCCTCGGCTCCAACTCGCTGATCGACCTTGTGGTCTTCGGCCGCGCTGCCGCCATCCGTGCAGCCCAGGTCATCGACCGCGATTCGCCGGTTCCGGCTCTCGACACGGCTGCCTGCGACAAGATCATGGATCGCTTCGACAGCCTGCGTTATGCCAACGGCTCGACGCCGACGGCGGTGCTGCGTGACAAGATGCAGCGCGCCATGCAGGACGATGCCGCCGTATTCCGCACACAGGAATCGCTGGAAAGCGGTTGCCAGCGCATTTCCGCCATCTGGAAGGAACTGCCTGACGTCAAGGTTACCGACCGGTCGATGGTCTGGAACTCCGATCTGGTGGAAACGCTCGAGCTGCACAATCTGATGGCCAACGCGATCACCACGGTCTATGGCGCGGAAGCGCGCAAGGAAAGCCGCGGTTCGCATGCCCGTGAGGATTTCGTCGATGGTCCGTTCGGCGGTCGCGACGACGTGAACTGGCGCAAGCACACGCTTGCCTGGGTCAGCCCTGAAGGTGATGTCAAGCTCGACTACCGCCCTGTTCACACCGACCTGATCGCCGACGGCATCGATCCGAAAAAGATCGAGCCGAAGGCTCGCGTCTACTGATTTGAGGAACTGGATATGGTTGAACTCGCTCTCCCCAAGAATTCCCAGATCAGCGAAGGCAAAGTCTGGCCGAAGCCGGATGGTGCCAAGAACGTTCGCGAATACCGGATCTATCGCTGGAACCCGGATGATGGCCAGAACCCGCGCATCGATACCTATTATATCGATATCGACGATTGCGGGCCGATGGTTCTCGATGCGCTGCTGTACATCAAGAACAATATCGACCCGACGCTGACGCTGCGCCGCTCCTGCCGTGAAGGCATTTGCGGTTCCTGCGCTATGAACATCGACGGCACCAACACGCTCGCCTGCACCAAGGGCATGGAAGAGATCAAGGGAACGGTGAAGGTCTATCCGCTGCCGCATATGCCAGTGGTGAAGGACCTCGTTCCGGACCTGTCGAACTTCTACGCGCAGCACCGCTCCATCGAGCCGTGGCTGAAGACGGTTTCGCCGACGCCTGCCAAGGAATGGAAGCAGAGCCATGAGGACCGCCTGAAGCTCGACGGTCTCTACGAGTGCATTCTGTGCGCCTGCTGCTCCACTTCCTGTCCCAGCTACTGGTGGAACGGCGACCGTTACCTCGGCCCCGCCGTTCTGCTGCAGGCCTATCGCTGGCTGATCGACAGCCGCGACGAAGCAACCGGCGAACGTCTTGATGATCTCGAAGATCCGTTCCGTCTTTATCGCTGCCACACCATCATGAACTGCGCGCAGGCTTGCCCGAAGGGTCTCAACCCGGCCAAGGCGATCGCGGAAATCAAGAAGATGATGGTCGAGCGTCGCGTCTGAAGACGATTCGTTTGGACAGAAAATCTATCGGGCCGCGGTTTGGACCGCGGCCCTTTTTTACAACCGGGCGCGGGAAATTTCGGTAAAAATCGACCGAAATGGTAATTATCCCAGCCATCGCTTGCGCAAGATAAGGCTTTGGTAATAATTCAGCCTTCTTGTTTGATCATGGTCTTTCCGGAAGCGAGAGAATCGGGAGCTTGATATGCAATTCAGATATGTGGTGACGGGTCTTGCGGTTGTAATGAGCCTGGCCGGTTGCCAACGTACCTCCTACGATTACAACAACAACACCAGCAACAATCCCGGTTATACGCCGCCGTTGCAAGCACAGCCGGTTCCCTCCGTTCAGTCTGGCGCCCTGCCGCCACCCGGTGGTGCTTCCGGCAGTCAGTTCCCGTCAGCACCCGCTTCTGCGACGCCTGGCGGCACTGATATGGCGTCTGCCGCTCCGCCGACAACGGCGCTTGATGTCACCAAGGAATCCATGGTTGGCAACTGGCGCGTTTCCAATGGCGGCGCCAATTGCGACATGTTCCTGACGCTTACCAATCTCGGCAGCGGTTCTCGTGGCGGCACGCGTGGCTGCTCCGGCGAACTCACGGCGATGGGGTCCTGGGAAGTGTCCGGCAAGATGGTCCTCTTCAAGAACCGTTCCGGCGATACGATCGGCCGCGTCTACAAGAGCGCCGATGCGCGCTTTGACGGCACGACGAATAGCGGCCAGCCGCTGAGCCTCAGCCGATAGAGCATCTCCGGTGCATCCGGATCGCCTCGCCTGTTTCAAGCCATTCCATTCGTCGCGGGCGTCCGTCCGCGACCGGGGCGCTTTTCCATGAAGCCATTGCCTGACTACAACCATAGTGTCGTTGAACAGCTCAACGCATTGACGGCAGCTGGCACCTTGCAGGCGGATGCCGCACAACGCGGCGTTGCGGCCCACCTCGACCGTATCCTTGCCGATTTGAAAGCGCGCAAACCCGCCAGGAAAAAAAGCGCACTCGGCTGGATGTTCGCTCGCAAGGCTGGCCCTGCCGCCTTCGTCAAGGGACTGTATGTCCATGGCAGCGTTGGACGCGGCAAGACGATGCTGATGGACATGTTCTACGAGATGGCGCCCGTCTCTTCCAAAAGGCGCTGCCATTTTCACGAATTCATGGCTGATGTCCATAATCGCGTGCACGCGCATCGGCAGAAGCTCAAGAATGGCGAAACCAAGCAGGCCGATCCCATTCCTCCAGTGGCAGCCCAGCTTCTGGCGGAAGCGGAGCTTCTTTGCTTCGATGAGTTCACCGTCACGGATATTGCCGATGCGATGATCCTCGCCCGGCTTTTCAGCGAGCTTTTTGCCAATGGCTGCACATTGGTAACAACGTCCAATGTTGTGCCCGACAATCTTTACAAGGACGGGCTTAATCGCGGCCTGTTTCTGCCCTTCGTCGATTTGCTGAAGAAGCATGTGGAAGTGGTGACGCTGGACAGTCCCACCGATTACCGCATGGAAAAGCTGGAAAGCCTGCCGGTTTATGTCACGCCACTCGACGGTGCGGCGGATCAGGCGATGGATATGGCCTGGCGGCACATGACCGGTGGCCATCTTGTCGCGCCAACTGAAATACCGATGAAGGGCCGCTCCATTCTGGTGCCGCGCGCCAGCGGCCGTGTGGCCCGCTTTTCCTTCTCCGACCTTTGCGAAAAGCCGCTCGGCGCTTCTGATTTTCTCGCGATAGCCAATCGTTTCGATACAGTCTTCATCGACCACATCCCGTTTCTCAATGCCGACAAACGGAACGAAACCAAGCGTTTTATCATTCTCATAGACGCGCTGTACGATCACAGCGTCCGCCTCTTCGCCTCCGCTGCGGCCATGCCCGAAGACCTGCTCGGCAAGCGCAAGGGCACCGAAGGTTTCGAGTTCGATCGCACCGCCTCGCGCCTGTTTGAGATGCGCAGTGCAGATTATCTGGTGCTCCACCATGAAAAACGGCAGAAAGTTTGACACTTTCGTGACGCATTCTCTTACGTTTACGTAAGAAAATAATGATCTAAACGATTGAAAATATTCATGCCAAAAGAATCTGTTGCCAATTTTGGTCAATGGGGCTAATCGAAGTGCGACAATTTGGCTGCCGGTGGCGTGGTGAAATTGAATTGAAGCTCTAGAGGAAGCATTCGATGGCTCGCAAAAAGATTGCACTTATTGGTTCTGGCATGATCGGCGGCACGCTGGCGCATCTCGCCAGCCTGAAGGAACTGGGCGATATCGTCCTCTTCGATATTGCCGACGGCATCCCGCAGGGCAAAGGTCTGGATATTGCCCAGTCCGGACCGGTTGAAGGTTTCAATGCCAAGCTCACTGGCGCGTCCGACTACGCTGCCATCGAAGGCGCTGATGTCTGCATCGTCACCGCAGGCGTCGCCCGCAAGCCCGGCATGAGCCGCGACGATCTTCTCGGCATCAATCTCAAGGTCATGGAGCAGGTCGGCGCCGGCATCAAGAAATATGCCCCGAACGCTTTCGTCATCTGCATCACCAACCCGCTGGACGCCATGGTCTGGGCGCTTCAGAAGTTTTCCGGTCTTCCGAAGAACAAGGTCGTCGGCATGGCCGGCGTTCTCGACAGCGCTCGCTTCCGCCTGTTCCTCGCCGAAGAGTTCAACGTTTCGGTTCAGGACGTAACGGCATTCGTTCTCGGCGGCCACGGCGATACGATGGTGCCTTTGGCGCGTTACTCCACCGTTGGCGGCATTCCGCTGACCGATCTCGTCAAGATGGGCTGGCTCACCGCCGAGCGTCTCGAAGAGATCATCCAGCGCACCCGCGACGGCGGTGCGGAAATCGTCGGCCTGCTGAAGACCGGCTCGGCCTATTACGCGCCAGCCGCTTCGGCGATCGAAATGGCTGAATCCTACCTCAAGGACAAGAAGCGCGTTCTGCCCGCGGCTGCCCATCTGTCGGGCCAGTACGGCGTGGACGATATGTATGTCGGCGTGCCCACCATCATCGGCGCCGGTGGTATCGAGCGCATCATCGAGATCGAGCTGAACAAGGATGAAGAAGCCGCCTTCCAGAAGTCCGTCGGCGCTGTTGCCGGTCTCTGCGAAGCCTGCATCAACATCGCTCCGTCGCTGAAGTAATAGCCTGACGCATCGGCGCAAAACCGGATTGGATTTTTGCAAGGCACGATGCGTAGATTCAACAGCTTGAAGCGCCCTGCGTCAGATAAGGATGCCGGGCGCTTCAAGCGGCTCCAAACAGGGATTATTCCATGAATATTCACGAATATCAGGCCAAGGCTCTTCTGAAGGGCTATGGTGCGCCGGTCGCTGAAGGCGTCGCCATCCTCAAGGTTGAAGAAGCCGAAGCCGCCGCAAAGCAGCTTCCCGGCCCGCTCTACGTCGTCAAGAGCCAGATTCACGCCGGCGGCCGCGGCAAGGGCAAGTTCAAGGAACTCGGCCCCGACGCCAAGGGTGGCGTTCGTCTCGCAAAGACGATCGAAGAAGTCGTTTCCCACTCCAAGGATATGCTCGGCAACACGCTGGTAACGGCGCAGACGGGCGATGCCGGCAAGCAGGTCAACCGCCTTTACATCGAAGACGGTGCGGATATCGCTCGCGAGCTTTACTGCTCGCTGCTGGTCGATCGCTCGGTCGGTCGCGTTGCTTTCGTGGTTTCCACCGAAGGCGGCATGGATATCGAAGCTGTTGCCCACGACACGCCCGAGAAGATCCACACCATCGCCATCGACCCGGAAAAGGGTGTGAGCGACGCTGACGTTGCCGCGATCTCCAAGGCGCTCGAGCTTGAGGGTGTTGCTGCGGAAGACGCTAAGGCGCTGTTCCCGATCCTCTACAAGGCCTTCAACGAGAAGGACATGGCTCTCCTCGAGGTTAACCCGCTGATCGTCATGGAAAACGGTCATCTGCGCGTTCTCGATGCCAAGATGTCCTTCGACGGCAACGCGCTGTTCCGCCATGACGACGTCAAGGCGCTGCGCGACGAGACCGAAGAAGACGCCAAGGAAATCGAAGCCTCCAAGTGGGACCTCGCTTACGTTGCGCTCGATGGCAACATCGGCTGCATGGTCAATGGTGCCGGTCTCGCCATGGCGACGATGGACATCATCAAGCTTTACGGCAAGGAGCCGGCAAACTTCTGTGACGTCGGCGGCGGCGCCGGCAAGGAGAAGGTTGCTGCAGCTTTCAAGATCATCACTGCTGACCCGAAGGTCGAGGGTATCCTCGTCAACATCTTCGGCGGCATCATGAAGTGCGACGTCATCGCCGAAGGTGTTATCGCCGCGGTGAAGGAAGTCGGTTTGCAGGTTCCGCTCGTTGTTCGCCTCGAAGGCACCAACGTCGAACTTGGCAAGAAGCTCCTGAACGAATCGGGCCTTGCGATTACGGCTGCTGACGACCTGGACGACGCAGCCAAGAAGATCGTCGCGGCGATCAACGGCTAATTGAGGGACCGGAAATAATGTCTATTCTTGTTAATAAAGACACCAAGATCCTCGTTCAGGGTCTGACCGGCAAGACCGGTACCTTCCACACCGAACAGGCGCTTGCTTATTACGGCACGCAGATGGTTGGTGGTATTCACCCGAAGAAGGGTGGCGAAACCTGGACCGGCTCCAAGGGCGAAAGCCTGCCGATCTTCGCAACGGTTGCCGAAGCCAAGGAAAAGACCGGTGCAGACGCATCCGTGATCTATGTTCCGCCGGCAGGTGCAGCCGACGCCATCATCGAAGCCATCGAGGCTGAGATCCCCTTCATCACCTGCATCACCGAAGGTATTCCGGTGATGGACATGGTGCGCGTCAAGGCTCGCCTCGACCGTTCGAACTCGCGCCTGCTCGGCCCCAACTGCCCGGGCATCATGACGCCTGAAGAATGCAAGATCGGCATCATGCCGGGCTCGATCTTCCGCAAGGGTTCGGTCGGTATCGTTTCGCGCTCCGGCACGCTGACCTATGAAGCCGTATTCCAGACATCCAACGAAGGCCTCGGCCAGACGACGGCTGTCGGCATCGGCGGCGACCCGGTCAAGGGCACCGAGTTCATCGACGTCCTGGAAATGTTCCTGGCCGACGAAGCCACGCAGTCGATCATCATGATCGGCGAAATCGGCGGTTCGGCTGAAGAAGATGCGGCACAGTTCCTGATCGACGAAGCCAAGAAGGGCCGCAAGAAGCCGATGGCTGGCTTTATCGCGGGCCGTACGGCTCCGAAGGGCCGCACCATGGGCCACGCCGGCGCTGTCGTTTCCGGCGGCAAGGGCGATGCGGAATCGAAGATCGCGGCAATGGAAGCTGCAGGCATCAAGGTATCGCCTTCCCCGGCGCGCCTCGGCAAGACGCTGGTTGAAGTCCTCAAGGGCTGAGACCACATGAGACCGGTAACGGGCGGTGCGGCTCTAACGCCACGCTGCCCGAAGCCGCAAAGAACGACAGACAGACGGCATACCGCCCCGGCGGCAGACAGCAATAATCAAGCGGCAGGCCGATAAACGGCCCTAACGGCATCGAGGAGGCGGACGGACAAGTCCGCAAGAACACAATGGCAAGGCAAGAAGCGAACGAGCAGTTTCAGATCACGTCGTTTCTGGACGGCGCGAATGCAGCCTATATCGAGCAGCTCTATGCCCGGTACGAAGAGGATCCCTCTTCCGTGTCGCCGGAGTGGCAGAGCTTCTTCAAGGCGTTGTCCGACAATCCGGAAGACGTGAAGAAGGCAGCCAAGGGCGCCTCCTGGAAGCGCGCCAACTGGCCGATCCCGGCAAACGGCGACCTGGTATCCGCGCTTGATGGCAACTGGGCTACGGTCGAGAAGGCCATCGAGAAGAAGGTTCAGGCGAAGGCCGAGGCCAAGAGCGCCGATACCGGCAAGGCCGTCAGCCCGGCCGAAGTGCTTCAGGCGACCCGTGACAGCGTCCGCGCCATCATGATGATCCGCGCCTACCGCATGCGTGGCCATCTGCACGCCAAGCTCGACCCGCTCGGCATCGCCAGCGCCGTTGAGGACTATAACGAGCTTTCGCCGAAGTCCTATGGCTTCGAGGAAAGCGACTACGACCGCAAGATTTTCATCGATAACGTCCTCGGTCTCGAATACGCGACCGTGCGCGAAATGGTCGACATTCTCGAGCGCACCTATTGCTCGACGCTCGGCGTCGAATTCATGCATATGTCCAACCCGGAAGAAAAGGGCTGGATCCAGGAACGCATCGAAGGTCCCGACAAGGGTGTGGACTTCACGCCGGAAGGCAAGAAGGCGATTCTGTCCAAGCTCGTCGAAGCCGAAGGCTACGAGCAGTTCCTCGACGTGCGTTTCAAGGGTACGAAGCGTTTCGGCCTCGATGGTGGTGAATCGCTGATCCCGGCACTTGAGCAGATCATCAAGCGCGGCGGCCAGGACGGTCTGGAAGAAGTCGTGCTCGGCATGGCTCACCGCGGCCGCCTGAACGTTCTGACCAACGTGATGGGCAAGCCGCACCGCGCCGTGTTCCACGAGTTCAAGGGCGGTTCGTTCAAGCCTGATGACGTCGAAGGTTCCGGTGACGTGAAGTACCATCTCGGTGCCTCCTCAGACCGCGAATTCGACGGCAACAAGGTTCACCTCTCGCTGACGGCCAACCCGTCGCACCTTGAAATCGTCAACCCTGTCGTCATGGGCAAGGCCCGCGCCAAGCAGGACCAGCTTGCCAAGACATGGGACGGTGACATCATTCCGCTGTCGGAACGCGCCAAGGTGCTGCCGCTCCTGTTGCACGGCGATGCCGCTTTTGCGGGTCAGGGCGTGGTAGCCGAAATTCTCGGCCTCTCCGGCCTGCGCGGTCACCGCGTTGCCGGTACCATGCACTTCATCATCAACAACCAGATCGGCTTCACGACGAACCCGGCCTTCTCGCGCTCGTCGCCCTATCCGTCCGACGTTGCCAAGATGATCGAGGCGCCGATCTTCCACGTTAACGGTGATGATCCGGAAGCGGTGGTTTATGCGGCAAAGGTTGCAACCGAATACCGCATGAAGTTCCACAAGCCTGTCGTCATCGACATGTTCTGTTACCGTCGCTTCGGCCATAACGAAGGCGACGAGCCTGCGTTCACGCAGCCGAAGATGTACAAGGTCATCCGTGGCCACAAGACTGTCGCCCGCATCTATGCCGACCGCCTGATTGCGGAAGGCCTGATCACCGAAGGCGATTTCGAGAAGATCAAGGCCGATTGGCGCGCCCATCTCGAGCAGGAGTTCGAGGCAGGCCAGTCCTACAAGCCGAACAAGGCCGACTGGCTGGATGGTCAGTGGTCCGGTCTGCGCGCCGCCGACAATGCCGATGAGCAGCGTCGTGGCAAGACCGGCGTGCCGATGAAGCAGCTGAAGGAAATCGGCAAGAAGCTGTCGACCATTCCGGAAGGCTTCAGCGCACACCGCACAATCCAGCGCTTCATGGAAAACCGTGCTCAGATGGTCGAGACTGGCGAGGGGCTGGACTGGGCGATGGCTGAGGCTCTGGCCTTCGGTTCGCTGGTCGTAGACGGCCACAAGATCCGTCTGTCCGGTCAGGATTGCGAACGCGGCACCTTCTCGCAGCGCCACTCGGTTCTCTATGATCAGGAGACAGAAGAGCGTTACATCCCGCTTGCCAATCTTTCGCCGACGCAGGCCCGTTACGAAGTCATCAACTCGATGCTTTCGGAAGAAGCGGTTCTCGGTTTCGAATATGGCTATTCGCTTGCCCGCCCGAATGCACTGACGCTCTGGGAAGCCCAGTTCGGCGACTTCGCCAACGGCGCCCAGGTGGTGTTCGACCAGTTTATCTCTTCGGGTGAACGCAAGTGGCTGCGCATGTCCGGTCTCGTCTGCCTCCTTCCGCATGGTTATGAAGGTCAGGGTCCGGAACATTCGTCCGCCCGTCTGGAACGCTGGTTGCAGATGTGCGCCGAGGACAACATGCAGGTTGCCAACGTTACGACGCCGGCTAACTACTTCCATATCCTGCGCCGCCAGATGAAGCGTGACTTCCGCAAGCCGCTCATCCTGATGACGCCGAAGTCCCTGCTGCGTCACAAGCGCGCCACCTCGTCGCTTGCGGAGCTTGCAGGCGAATCCTCCTTCCACCGTCTCCTGTGGGACGATGCGGAGGTCATCAAGGATGGTCCGATCAAGCTGCAGAAGGATTCGAAGATCCGCCGCGTCGTCATGTGCACGGGCAAGGTCTATTACGATCTGCTCGAGGAGCGTGAAAAGCGCGGTATTGACGACATCTACCTGCTGCGTGTCGAACAGCTCTATCCGTTCCCGGCCAAGGCGCTCATCAACGAGCTTTCCCGTTTCCGTAACGCGGAAATGGTCTGGTGCCAGGAAGAGCCGAAGAACATGGGTGCGTGGTCGTTCATCGATCCCTACCTTGAATGGGTTCTGGCGCATATCGACGCCAAGTACCAGAAGGTCCGTTACACGGGCCGTCCGGCTGCCGCCTCTCCGGCGACCGGCCTGATGTCCAAGCATCTGGCGCAGCTTGCTGCGTTCCTGGAAGACGCGCTGGGAGAGTGAGAACTCTCCCGCATCGCCCCGCAAAAAAGACACCCGAATAACGGAACTAGATCATGGCCACTGAAATCCGCGTACCAACCCTCGGCGAATCCGTCAGCGAAGCGACCGTCGGCACCTGGTTCAAGAAGGTCGGCGATACCGTCAAGGCCGACGAACCTCTCGTTGAACTCGAAACCGACAAGGTTACCGTCGAAGTTCCGGCGCCCGCCTCCGGCGTGCTGACCGAAATCGTCGTGCAGAACGGCGAAACCGTCGGTCTCGACGCCCTTCTCGGCCAGATCGCCGAAGGTGCCGTCGGCGCTGCAACTTCTGCACCCGCGGCAAAGCCTGCTGCGCCTGCTGCTGCACCGGCACCTGCCGCAGCCGTGGCCGCCGCTCCTGCTGGCAGCGCCATGCCGCCGGCACCTGCCGCCGGTAAGCTGCTTGCTGAAAACAACCTTTCCGCCGATCAGGTCGACGGTTCGGGCAAGCGTGGCCAGGTTCTGAAGGGCGACGTTCTCGCCGCTGTTGCCAAGGGTGTTTCGGCACCTGCCGCCGCTCCGGTCGCTGCTGCTGCTCCCCGTCCGGTTTCGGCCGAGCAGGATCAGGTTCGCGAAGAGCGCGTCAAGATGACCCGCCTGCGCCAGACGATTGCACGTCGCCTCAAGGATGCACAGAACACGGCCGCCATGCTGACCACCTATAACGAGGTGGACATGAGCGCCGTCATGGATCTGCGCAACCGCTACAAGGACGTTTTCGAGAAGAAGCACGGCGTCAAACTCGGCTTTATGGGCTTCTTCACCAAGGCCGTGACCCACGCGCTGAAGGAACTGCCCGCCGTCAACGCTGAAATCGACGGCACGGACATCATCTACAAGAACTATTGTCACGTCGGCATGGCTGTCGGCACCGACAAGGGTCTCGTCGTTCCGGTCATTCGCGATGCCGACCAGCTCTCCATCGCTGGTGTCGAAAAGGAACTCGGCCGTCTCGCCAAGGCAGCGCGCGACGGTTCGCTCGGCATGGCCGACATGCAGGGCGGCACCTTCACCATCACCAATGGTGGCGTCTACGGCTCGCTGATGTCCTCGCCGATCCTCAATGCGCCGCAGTCGGGCATCCTCGGCATGCACAAGATCCAGGAGCGTCCGGTCGCCATCGGTGGTCAGGTCGTCATCCGTCCGATGATGTATCTTGCGCTCTCCTACGATCACCGTATCGTTGACGGCAAGGAAGCCGTGACCTTCCTCGTTCGCGTCAAGGAAAGCCTCGAAGATCCGGAACGTCTGGTTCTCGATCTCTGATCGGTCTTGCTTTTCGTTTCAGCGGGGTTTCAAGTCGATCCCGCTGAAATGCCATCAGGAGAGCGAAAGTGCAGCCGACATTTCTTGCCGCGTCACCCTTTTTGCCGCTGATCGGGCTCAGCGTCCTGCTGCTGGCCGCCCACATTGCGCTGCAGGGAATGACGGCAACGCGTGAATTCGGGCTGGACTGGAATGCCGGTCCGCGGGATGCTGAAAAGAAGCCGGAGGGCAGGGTTGCCGGACGCGCCGCGCGTGCCTCGGCGAATTTTCGCGAGACCTATCCCGCTTTCATCGCGCTCGCCTTCGGTGTCATCATGGCTGGCGATCCGTCCGGGCTGGCCTTCACCGGCGCTTTGATCTGGCTGATCTGCCGGGTGGTCTATATTCCACTTTATCTCGCTGGTGTGCCCTATATCCGCTCGCTGGTCTGGCTCGGTTCGATGCTCGGTCTTGGGCTGATGCTTTTCGTGTTGATGTTTTAGAGGTTGATTTTCCCATGCATCAGTATCTGATCGAACTTGCATCCCTGATGGCGATCTTCTTTTTCGCGATCGTTTCTCCCGGCGCCGATCTGGCGATGGTCATGCGTCAGGCCATGGTGCATGGGCGCAAGCAGGCCATCATCACCAGCTTCGGTGTTGGCACATCCCTGATGTTCCACGTCACCTATACGATCCTTGGACTTGGTCTCATCATTTCCCAGTCGATCTATCTCTTCAACATCGTCAAGTGGTTGGGTGTTGCCTATCTGATCTATATCGGCATCAGGGCGCTGCGCGCAGGCAAGACCGAATTGCCGGCTGCGGAAGGCGAAGATGGTGTTCGGGCAAGAAGCGGCCAGACTGCATTGAAGGCGTTCACGCTCGGTTTTGCCGCCAACGCGCTCAACCCCAAACCGGTGTTTTTCTTCCTGTCGATCTTTTCGACGGTGGTTCACGCGCATACGCCTGTTGGCATCAAGTTCGGATATGGGCTCGTCATGGCAAGCTGCCTTATCCTGTGGTTCGTCGGCGTCAGCCTGTTCATGACGACGCCTCGCATGCGCGCAGCTTTTCAGCGCGCCAGCCAATGGATCGACCGCACCAGTGGCGTGGTCTTCATCGCTCTCGGTATAAAACTCGCAACGGAAAAAGCGGCCTGAGTTTCAGGTCAAACGGAAGCAGGGCGGTTAAAAATCCTGCCCGCAATCAATCAGGAACAGAAACATGGCATATGATGTAGTGGTAATCGGTACGGGTCCCGGCGGTTATGTTTGCGCGGTCAAGGCGGCACAGCTTGGCTTGAAGGTCGCAGTGATCGAAAAGCGCGCGACCTATGGCGGCACCTGCCTCAATGTCGGCTGCATTCCTTCCAAGGCATTGCTGCACGCTTCCGAAACCTTCGCGCATGTGGCCCATGGCGTTGATACGCTTGGTATCGAAGTCGCCGCTCCGAAGCTGAACCTCGAGAAGATGATGGGGCACAAGGACAGCGTGGTGAAAGCCAATGTCGACGGCGTTGCCTTCCTGTTCAAGAAGAACAAGATCGATGCCTTCCAGGGCACGGGCAAGGTTGTATCCGCCGGCAAGGTCTCCGTCACCAACGACAAGGGCGAGAGCCAGGAAATCGAAGCCAAGAACATCGTCATCGCCACCGGTTCTGATGTTGCTGGTATTCCCGGCGTCCAGGTGGATATCGATGAAAGCGTCATCGTTTCCTCCACCGGCGCGATTGCGCTCTCCAAGGTTCCGGAAAAGCTCATCGTGGTGGGCGGCGGTGTCATCGGCCTCGAGCTTGGTTCGGTCTGGTCGCGTCTTGGCGCGAAGGTCACCGTCGTCGAATATCTCGACACCATTCTCGGCGGCATGGATAGCGAAGTCTCCAAGCAGGCTCAGCGTCTGCTCGCCAAGCAGGGTCTCGATTTCAAGCTCGGTGCCAAGGTGACGGGCGTTGAAAAGACGGGAACCGGCGCAAAGGTGGTGTTCGAGCCGGTCAAGGGTGGCGCGGCTGAAACGCTGGAAGCCAACGTTGTGCTGATCTCCACCGGTCGCAAGCCCTACACCGAGGGTCTCGGTCTTGCGGAAGCCGGTGTCGTGCTCGACAGCCGCGGCCGTGTCGAAATCGACGGCCACTTCAAGACCAATGTGGATGGCATCTACGCCATCGGCGACGTGGTGAAGGGCCCGATGCTGGCACATAAGGCGGAAGACGAGGGCGTCGCTCTTGCGGAAATTCTCGCCGGCCAGCGCGGCCATGTGAACTACGATGTCATTCCGGCCGTGGTCTATACGCAGCCGGAAGTCGCTTCCGTCGGCAAGACGGAAGAAGAACTTAAGGCCGCTGGTGTCGCCTACAAGGTCGGCAAGTTCCCCTTCACCGCCAATGGTCGCGCCCGCGCCATGCAGGTGACTGATGGGTTCGTGAAGATCCTCGCTGACAAGGAAACCGACCGGGTTCTCGGCGGCCATATCGTTGGTTTCGGCGCTGGCGAAATGATCCACGAGATCACCGTGCTAATGGAATTCGGTGGTTCCTCGGAAGATCTCGGCCGTACCTGCCATGCGCATCCGACCATGTCGGAAGCGGTGAAGGAAGCGGCGCTGGCAACTTTCTTCAAGCCGATCCATATGTGATTGTAGCCAATATTAAATTTCAGCCATGAATGGAACCCCGGCTTGCAATGCAGGCCGGGGTTCAGCATAGTTACGCCATAGCCTGTCTAACCTTTTGATAAAAGGCAATAAAATGGCGTCCTCCACTCAAGTTTCCTTCTCCGTTCCGCAGCGTAGCCTTCACTGGACGATGGCGCTTCTGATCTTTTTCAACCTGTTGTTTCCGGACGGCATGGCCCATGCGTATCGGTTGATGCGGCGGGGTGAAACGCTGACGCCGGACCAGATCTCCTCGGCCAATATTCACGCGTATGTCGGCTTTGCCGTCCTGTCCCTTGCGGTTCTGCGCCTCTGTCTGCGGTTTTTCCAGGGTGTGCCGCCGCATCCCGCCAATGAACCGCGCGCTTCTCAAATCGCCGCGAAGGTCGCGCATTTCACCTTTTACGCGCTGTTTTTTGCCCTGCCATTGTCGGGCATTGCGGCCTATTATTTCGGCGCGCGAGTAGCAGGAGAATTGCATTCCGGGCCGTTCAAGGGGCTGATGTGGGTGTTGATCGCCGGCCACGTCGCCGCAGTTCTGGTTCATCAGTTCTACTGGCGCACCAATGTTCTGAAGCGTATGACGCACGGCTAACGCATTCCCGCTTTTCCGAAAGCGAAAACGCTCTATCTCTTTGTCTCTTCGTATTTTCTGAAGCTAAACCCGCTCGAATTGCCATTAGCGGCGGTTTGTCACGTTCCCGGATGATTGGAAATAGTGATGATGAGCCTCGCCACACAAGGGGGCAATGAGGTTATGGGATGCGGGATAGCGAAGACATATTGCCGGGCGCGGACTGGCGGGATTGCTTTGAAGGAGAGATGGTGACGGCCGCATCGAGTTCCCTCGATGTGAGCAGACTTCTCCTCGATCATCCTCCGGCATGGATCAGCGGCCTTATGGCGCTTCGAAACCGTCTCGTATCGCTTTTCGGTCTCAGAACGGTCGAGCTGGCGGCGGGTACTTCGGCGGGCGGATTTCCCGTGCTGTCGTCTACTGCGGACCGGACCGTGCTCGGCTTCGACGACAACCATCTCGATTTCCGTATCGTCGTCGATGTGGAACAGGAGCCTGGTCGGCAGATCGTGAAGGTCACTACTATCGTCCGGCGCAAGAACCTGTTCGGGCGTCTCTATCTTTTCGTCGTCGGGCCGTTTCATCGTCGCATCGTGCCGGCGACGATGCGGCCGTTTTGCGCCAATGTCCGCCCCGTCAAGGCCGGAGACGAGTGATCAGTCGACCCGTGTGAGGGTAAAGCCCTGCGCACGCAGGAGTTCAATTACGCCTTCTTCGCCCGGCAGGTGCAAAGCGCCGACGGCCATGAAGACATTGCCTTTGGCAAGCTCAGGGGCCGATCGCTCCGCCATGACGTGGTTGCGATCGGTGATGATGCGTTGCTCGAAGGCGGCGTAGCCCTGGTCATTTTCAGACGCTTTCTTGGGATCGATGCTCTTCAGCATGGGCATGGTCATGCCGATATCACCGCTGACATAAAGATCGGTCATGGTCGTCATGATGTCGTCCATGCGGTCGCCCAATTCGAGCGTTTCGATCAGCGCTTGCAGATGAAATTCCATTGGCAGCTCAGACATGGCCGTAAGCTGCTCCACCATAGTCTCCAGCCCGACAAGATGCTTTCCATCCGCGACCGCATCTTCAGCGAGCTTCTTATCAAGGAAAGACAGGCCAGTGGCCTTGCGGGCAAATTCGCAGGCGGGAAGGGCGACGAAACTCGACAGCATCCATGGCTTCATGCGCGAAACGGCACTCAGCGGAATGCCGCGCTCCTTAAGACCCTTTTCAAGGCGTGCGACATTTTCGGGTGACAGGATGTCGGTGATCGACTTGCCATCCAGAAACATGGTGAGGTCGGGTCTTGTCAGCAGCGATGCGGCAATTTTCTTGTCATCGACGATTTCGTCCGATTCCACGATGACCGTCGCGGCTTTTTCAAACGCGGGTGTTGCGGCGGCTGGCATGCCGAGAACACGTGGATCGGTGACATGCATGGTGCCGAGAAGAAAGGACGGCGCCGTTCCAGCTTTTTCGATGCGCCAGAAGTTGCCCTTGCCGTTCGGGATAGCTGCCGCTTCCTGTTCGATCTTCGCGAAGCCCCGCGGGTCGCTTTTGCGCATCTCCACGAGAATATCGCTGCCCGTGCAGCTTATCTCCTGTTCGGCGGCTTGCGCCTCACCCAACGATAGCAACGTTGCGAAGAGGATTGCGACAGCAGTGACGTGCAGCGCGGCGAGCAACCAGAGCAGGGTGTCGCCGGTCTTGCCCATCAGGGTGGCGGTGAGATTTTGTGGCTTTATCAGGCTTTGCATAGGTACCATCCGGTTCTAGTCCACTTATAGAACGGCGGCTTGGACGTCTGATTAATGACTATGGTTAAGCATTTCCTGCTTCATGCGCGCGGGTGGGCATTATCGTAGATTTCAAGCAATCTTGCGGTATCGACGCCGGTATAGATCTGCGTGGTGGAGAGGCTGGCATGGCCGAGCAGTTCCTGAATGGTGCGCAGGTCGCCGCCGCCGGCCAGCAGATGGGTGGCGAAAGAGTGGCGCAGCGCATGCGGTGTGGCGTTTTCCGGCAGGCCGAAAGCGCCACGCAACTTCTGCATCTCGCGCTGGATGATGGCAGGTTGCAGCTTGCCGCCGCGCGCGCCGAGGAATAGCGGCTGGTCGGCAGCCAGATGATAGGGGCAGAGCTTTTTGTAGGCCTCAACCGCTTCCGTTACCACCGCCAGCAAAGGCACCATCCGGGTCTTGTTGCCTTTGCCGGTGATGCGAAGGCTGCGGGCGTCGGGCGTGAAATCGGCCGGAGCCAGCCCGAGCGCCTCGGAGATGCGAAGACCGCAGCCATAAAGAAGCGAGAGAACCGCAGCGTTTCGGGCGGCAATCCACGGCTCTTCATTCAATTGCGCCTCGGTGGTGGTTATTTTCAGCGCCTGCCGGTCCGTCAGCGGTTTCGGCAGAGATTTCGGCTGTTTCGGCGAGCGCATGGCGGTGGCCCCGGCCGCATTCACCATACCTTTCTTTTGCAGATAGTGGAGAAAGGAACGCAGGCCCGCCAGATGTCGCCCCAGCGAGCGTGCGCCGGCGCCTTCCCTGCGACGACTGGCCAGAAAGGCGCGAAGATCGACCGGGCGCAGATCGGCGATATCGGCGATTGAAGCTGGCTTGCCGATGTAACCGGTGAGGAATGTCAAAAACTGGCGAGTGTCGCGCTCGTAGGCCTCGACGGTATTGTCCGCAAGGCGGCGTTCACCGGCAATCGCGGCAAGCCAGGATTGGCGCTCGTTCAAGAGATCGGGTGTGGCAAAAGTCAGAATTTCGGTCACGGGGCGCTCCATTCCTCTCCCAACGCTATGCCCTTATGGTCAGTATTTGGTTAAGGCTCGCGCCTGGGCTTCGCATCTGGCGTGGACTTTACCGGGGTCAGCCATTACATCCGGGCGGTTTCCTTTTTCATTCCGCCGGGGCATGTTCGCCACATCATGGCAAAAGATTCGTCCGATCTGTTTGGGGCTCTGTTCGACCCGCCGTCGCTCACGCGCACGGTGCCCGTTCTCGTGCCGATGCCGGCGCCTGGACCCTACAGTTATGCCGTGCCTGACGATATGGTGGTGGAGACCGGCTCCATCGTTCAGGTGCCGCTTGGACCACGGCAGGTCTTCGGCGTGGTGTGGGACGATGCAGGAGAGAAGAGCGTCGATCCGAAAAAGCTGCGGCCCATCACCAAGAGTTTCGAGTGCCCGCCGCTGAAAGCGGAAATGCGGCGCTTCATCGACTGGGTTGCCGCTTACACGCTTTCTCCGCCCGGCCTTGTGGCGCGCATGGCCCTACGCGCGCCCGCCGCCTTCGATCCCGAACCCATGATCGAGGGGCTGCGGCTGACCGAAGGCAGGCCGGAGCGGCTTACTCCCGCGCGCGAGAGAGTGATGGAGCTGGCGGCCGAGGGCCATGGCTGGACGAAGAGTGGCCTTGCCCATGCCGCCGGCGTTTCTACCAGCGTTGTCGATGGTCTGGTCAAGCAGGGCGTATTCGAGACGGTTTTTCTGCCCGCGCCGCCCGTTGTGGCCGAGCCTGATCCTGACTATGCCGAGCCGCGACTGGAAGGCCCGCAGAAACAGGCGGCATCGGAAATTCTCGAGGATGTGCGCAAGGGTGGTTTCCATGTTTCACTGATTGATGGTGTGACCGGCTCCGGCAAAACCGAGGTCTATTTCGAGGCGGTGGCGGAAACGCTGCGACAAGGCAAGCAGGTCCTCATACT
The DNA here is from genome assembly GCF_055382765.1 of Agrobacterium sp. 6Ca8. Taxonomy (NCBI): domain Bacteria; kingdom Pseudomonadati; phylum Pseudomonadota; class Alphaproteobacteria; order Hyphomicrobiales; family Rhizobiaceae; genus Agrobacterium; species Agrobacterium sp. 6Ca8. The sequence goes on along the minus strand of NZ_AP026433.1, from coordinate 2,370,247 downwards.
GTTGCCGGAAATCGCGCTGACGGCGGCCTTCCTGGATCGCTTTCACGACCGCTTCGGCGCCAAGCCGGCGGAATGGCATTCTGACCTGTCGCCGCGCATGCGCGAAAAGGTCTGGCGACAGGCGGTGACGGGTGAGGTGAAGGTGGTCGCCGGCGCGCGCTCGGCGCTGTTCCTTCCCTTCGACAATCTCGGCCTCATCATCGTTGATGAGGAGCATGACCCGGCCTACAAGCAGGAAGACCGCGTCTTTTACAATGCCCGCGACATGGCGGTCGTCAGAGCCCGGATCGGGGATTTCCCGGTGGTGCTGGTCTCCGCCACGCCGTCAGTGGAAAGCCAGGTCAACGGCAGTTCTGGCCGCTATAATACCATCCATCTGCATACGCGCTTCGGCGATGCGGCGATGCCCGATCTGCATCTGATCGATATGCGTCGCCATCCGCCGGAAAGGGGAGGGTTTCTTTCGCCGGTTCTCCTGCGCGGCATCGGCAAAACCATCGAAAAGGGCGAGCAGTCCCTGCTCTTTCTCAATCGTCGCGGTTACGCGCCGCTGACGCTCTGCCGGGTCTGCGGTCACCGTTTCCAGTGCCCGCAATGTTCGAGCTGGCTGGTGGAGCACCGGTTCCGCAATCAACTGCAATGCCACCAGTGCGGTCACAACGAGCCGACGCCGGACCATTGCCCGGAATGCGGCACCTTCGATCATCTGGTGGCCTGCGGGCCGGGGGTAGAGCGGATCGCCGAGGAGGTGGAGAAACACTTTCCCGAGGCCCGCACCATCGTGCTCTCCTCTGACCTGATGGGCGTCAAGCGGCTGCGTCTGGAGCTGGAGGCGATCGTCAAGGGAGAGGCGGACATCGTCATCGGCACGCAGCTGGTTGCCAAGGGGCACAACTTCCCCCTTATGACGCTTGTCGGTATTGTCGACGCCGATCTCGGGCTTGCCAATGGCGATCCGCGCGCAGCCGAGCGAACGTTCCAGCTGCTCTCGCAGGTGACCGGTCGCGCCGGGCGAACCGGGCTGAAAAGCCACGGCCTGTTGCAAACCTACCAGCCGCAACACCCTGTCATGCAGGCAATCGTGTCCGGCGATGCATCTGCCTTTTACGAAAGGGAGATCGTGGAGCGGGAAAAAGCCGTTCTTCCGCCTTTCGGACGGCTTGCCTCAATCATCGTTTCCGCCGATACGCGTGCGGAGGCCGAAACCCATGCGCGGGGTTTAAGGGCAGCAGCACCGCAGGTTACGGGTATCATGCTGCTCGGCCCGGCGGAAGCGCCGCTGGCGCTTATCCGTGGCCGGCATCGTTTTCGCCTGCTGGTGCATGGGCGGCGCAATTCCGACATGCAATCCTTCCTTCGAACGCTTCTGGCCAATGGCCCGAAGGAACGCGGCAGCGTGCATGTGCAGCTCGATATCGATCCGCAAAGTTTCCTTTGAACTTTATCAATGGGGACGTTTTCCCGCTGTCATGACCGTGTCATAACGCAGCAGGCAAAAATGATTTGGGGAACGAGATGGAGTTTTATTTTCCCGCCGAATTCGGCGAGCAGCTGGCCTTCGGCGCTGCGGTGGTGTCGGTCGTGATCGGCCTCTTTTTCATGTTTGCACCAGGCGTTACTCTGCGTGCCTTCGGTCTGCAGGCGATCGGCGAGCGCCGGGATGGTTACGCGCTTGTGCGCTCGTCGCTTGCCGGTTTTTATCTCGGCCTCGGTGCTTCCGCGCTGCTTCTGGCACAGCCCATGGTCTATCTCGCCTTCGGTGCGGCTTTCGGTCTCAGCGTGTTCGGCGGCATTCTCTCCATTCTCTCGGATGGAGGCGCAACAGTGCGGAATTTCATACTTCTGGTTGTACACCTTCTGTTGTCTGCACTGTCGTTGAGCTACGTGTTCGGACTGGTCTGAGACGGGCTTTTTGGCTTTTGTGCCGCACCTACGGCGCATCCTGGGCGGAATCGGAAAATTTAAACGCATTCCCCCTTGCCCAAACGGCGCTTTCCGCTATTACGCGTGTTGCGAGTCCCGGCGTCCTATGCTAGACGGACCGCGAAATTGGGAAAAGGCAGGGGGGAATTCCGGTCTTTTTCGGGGAAATTGAAACGATTTCAAGAATTTGATGCGGAGGATCCCCCTCGCTGATGTTCTTGGACGATTAGCAGGGAAAAAGTGCCCGTGGCAGATACCTCCCATGGAACATCCGGTGTAGCCGAAAGGTATGCATCGTCGCTTTTCGAGCTTGCTTTGGAAGCGGGTGCGGTCGAGGCAGTTGGAGCCGATCTGGACAGGTTCGGCGCACTTCTCGATGGAAGTGACGATTTGAAGCGTCTGGTTGCGAGCCCGGTGTTTTCCGCCGAGGATCAGTTCAAGGCAATCACCGCAATCTGCGAGAAGGCCGGTCTTGCCGGTCTTGCTGTCAATTTCCTCAAGGTCGTTGCGAATAACCGCCGTCTGTTTGCCGTTCCCGGCATGATCCGCGCCTATCGCTCCATTGCTGCTGCCCATCGCGGCGAAATTACCGCCGAGGTCACCTCGGCACATGCGCTCGACGAAGCGCAAGAAACTGAACTGAAGGCGGCGCTGAAGAGCGTTACCGGCAAGGATGTGACGGTTTCCGTTACCGTTGATCCTTCGATCCTCGGTGGCCTGATCGTCAAGGTTGGTTCTCGCCAGATCGATACGTCTCTTCGCACCAAACTTTCCACCCTTAAGCTTGCACTGAAAGAGGTTGGCTGATGGATATCCGCGCCGCGGAAATTTCCGCAATTCTGAAAGATCAAATCAAAAATTTCGGCAACGAGGCGGAAGTCTCGGAAGTCGGTCAGGTGCTTTCCGTCGGTGACGGTATCGCCCGCGTCTATGGTCTCGACAATGTTCAGGCCGGCGAAATGGTCGAGTTTCCTGGCGGCGTTCGCGGCATGGCGCTCAACCTCGAAGCCGACAACGTCGGTGTGGTTATCTTCGGTTCCGACCGTGCCATCAAGGAAGGCGACACCGTAAAGCGGACTGGCGCTATCGTTGACGTTCCGGTTGGCCCGGAGCTGCTCGGCCGCGTCGTTGATGCCCTTGGCAACCCGATCGACGGCAAAGGCCCGATCAACGCCGCCAAGCGTTCGCGCGTTGACGTCAAGGCTCCCGGCATCATTCCGCGTAAGTCGGTTCATGAGCCGATGTCGACCGGCCTCAAGGCTATCGACGCCCTCATCCCGGTTGGCCGCGGCCAGCGCGAGCTCGTCATCGGCGACCGCCAGACCGGCAAGACCGCGATCATTCTCGACGCGATCCTGAACCAGAAGGCCATTCACGACAATGGTCCGGAAGGCGACAAGCTTTATTGCGTCTACGTTGCTATCGGCCAGAAGCGTTCGACCGTTGCCCAGTTCGTAAAGGTTCTGGAAGAGCGCGGCGCCCTGCAGTATTCGATCATCATTGCTGCCACGGCTTCCGACCCGGCTCCGATGCAGTACCTTGCACCGTTTGCAGGTTGCGCCATGGGCGAATACTTCCGTGATAACGGCAAGCACGCCCTCATCGGTTATGACGACCTTTCCAAGCAGGCCGTTGCTTACCGTCAGATGTCGCTTCTGCTGCGCCGTCCTCCGGGCCGCGAAGCTTATCCGGGCGACGTCTTCTACCTTCACTCCCGTCTTCTGGAGCGCGCTGCAAAGCTCTCCGACGAAATGGGTGCTGGCTCTCTGACGGCTCTGCCTGTCATCGAAACCCAGGGCAACGACGTTTCGGCCTTCATTCCGACCAACGTGATCTCGATCACCGACGGCCAGATCTTCCTTGAAACTGACCTGTTCTACCAGGGTATCCGTCCGGCCGTTAACGTCGGCCTGTCGGTTTCGCGCGTTGGCTCTGCCGCCCAGATCAAGGCGATGAAGCAGGTCGCCGGTTCGATCAAGGGTGAACTTGCCCAGTATCGCGAAATGGCCGCCTTCGCCCAGTTCGGCTCGGACCTTGACGCTTCCACGCAGCGCCTGCTTAACCGCGGTGCCCGCCTGACCGAGCTTCTGAAGCAGCCGCAGTTCTCTCCGCTCAAGACGGAAGAGCAGGTCGCGGTGATCTTCGCCGGTGTCAACGGTTATCTCGACAAGATCCCGGTCGCGCAGGTCGGCAAGTTCGAGCAGGGTCTGCTCTCCTACCTCCGCTCGGAAGGCAAGGCGATCCTCGACACCATCCGCACGGAAAAGGCAATCAGCGACGATACCAAGAGCAAGCTCAAGGGCGCTCTTGATAGCTTCGCGAAGTCTTTCTCGTAATTAGGGCTCTTTTACTCGGACGGATAACGGATGCCTTCACTAAAGGATCTGAAAAACCGCATTGCCTCCGTAAAGGCGACGCAGAAGATTACCAAGGCGATGAAAATGGTCGCCGCGGCGAAGCTTCGGCGCGCCCAGGAAGCTGCGGAGGCCGCCCGGCCTTATTCGCAGCGCATGGGCGCCGTTCTTGCCAACATCGCCAAGGCGGTCGAGGCGGACGTCGCTCCGGCGCTGATGACCGGCACCGGCAAGGACAACGTGCATCTGCTCGTTGTCTGCACGGCTGAACGTGGTCTTTGCGGCGGTTTCAACTCGCAGATTTCCCGTTTTGCCCGCGATCAAGCCCGCAAGCTGATTTCCGAAGGCAAAACGGTCAAGATCATCACGGTCGGCAAGAAGGGTTACGACAGCCTTCGTCGCGAATTCGCAGCTAATATCATCGAGCGCATCGAACTGCGCGAAGTGAAGAAGGTCGGTTTCGAAAACGCCGACCAGATCGCCAAGAAGGTGATCTCCCTGTTCAATGCGGGTGAATTTGACGTCTGCACGCTGATCTACTCGGAATTCAAGTCCGTCATCAGCCAGATCCCGACCGGTCTGCAGCTTATTCCTGCCGCAGTCCCTGTTGTGGAAGAGGTTGAGGCAACGCAGAGCGCCGTCTACGAATATGAGCCTGATGCGGCTTCTATTCTGGAAGACCTTATTCCGCGCAACATTTCGGTTCAGGTTTTCCGGGCTCTGCTCGAAAACGTTGCCGGTGAAATGGGCGCCAAGATGAGCGCGATGGACAACGCAACGCGCAATGCCGGTGATATGATCAACAAGCTGACGCTTTCCTACAACCGTCAGCGTCAGGCTCAGATCACCAAGGAACTCATTGAAATCATTTCGGGCGCGGAAGCGCTCTGAGGTAAGGAAAGAGGGTAAGGATAATGGCTAAGGCAGCTACCCCCAAGAAAACCGCAGCGGTGAACGGCGCGGGCAAGGTTACCCAGGTTATCGGCGCTGTTGTCGACGTGGCGTTCGAAGGCGAACTGCCTCCGATTCTCAACGCGCTCGAAACCGATAACAACGGCAACCGCCTCGTTCTGGAAGTCGCTCAGCATCTCGGCGAAAACGTCGTACGCACGATCGCCATGGACTCGACCGAAGGTCTCGTCCGTGGTCAGGTCGTCGCTGATACGGGCGCTCCGATCGAGGTTCCGGTCGGTCTGGAAACGCTCGGCCGCATCATGAACGTCATCGGTGAGCCGGTTGACGAAGCAGGTCCGATCGTAACGGCCAAGAAGCGCGCCATCCACCAGGACGCACCGTCTTACGTCGAGCAGTCGACTGAAGGCCAGATCCTCGTTACCGGCATCAAGGTCGTTGACCTTCTGGCTCCTTACGCCAAGGGCGGCAAGATCGGCCTGTTCGGCGGCGCTGGCGTTGGCAAGACGGTTCTCATCATGGAACTGATCAACAACGTCGCCAAGGCGCACGGTGGTTACTCGGTATTCGCCGGCGTGGGTGAGCGTACCCGCGAAGGTAACGACCTCTATCACGAAATGATCGAGTCGAACGTCAACAAGCTTGGCGGCGGCGAAGGTTCCAAGGCAGCTCTCGTTTACGGCCAGATGAACGAACCGCCGGGCGCCCGCGCTCGCGTCGCTCTGACCGGTCTGACGATCGCTGAAAACTTCCGCGACGAAGGCCAGGACGTTCTGTTCTTCGTGGACAACATCTTCCGCTTCACGCAGGCTGGTTCGGAAGTTTCGGCTCTTCTCGGCCGTATTCCTTCGGCTGTGGGCTATCAGCCGACGCTCGCAACCGACATGGGCCAGATGCAGGAACGCATCACCACCACGAACAAGGGTTCGATCACCTCTGTTCAGGCGATTTACGTTCCCGCCGACGACTTGACCGACCCTGCGCCGGCCACTTCGTTCGCGCACCTTGACGCAACGACGGTTCTGTCGCGTTCGATCGCAGAAAAGGGTATTTACCCGGCTGTTGACCCGCTCGACTCCACCTCGCGCATGCTCGACCCGATGATCGTCGGTGAAGAACACTACGAGGTTGCCCGTAAGGTTCAGTCGACCCTGCAGCGCTACAAGTCCCTTCAGGACATCATCGCCATCCTCGGCATGGACGAACTGTCGGAAGAAGACAAGCTGACGGTTGCCCGCGCCCGTAAGATCGAGCGCTTCCTGTCGCAGCCGTTCTTCGTTGCCGAAGTCTTCACCGGTTCACCGGGCAAGCTCGTCGCACTCGAAGACACGATCAAGGGCTTCAAGGGCCTGGTCAACGGCGAATACGACAGCCTGCCGGAAGCAGCTTTCTACATGGTCGGTTCGATGGAAGAAGCCATCGAAAAGGCAAAGAAGCTGACTGCTGAAGCTGCCTGATTATGAATTGGCGGGCGCGTGGTTCGACCACGCGCCTTGCCGACGATGACGGTGAAACCGGAACGGCTTTGCCGGCGTTTTAATAAAAGTCCGTGACGCCCGCGTAATTGAAAAGAAGTGAATAGCCATGGCTGACAGTTTCAAATTCGATCTCGTTTCCCCTGAACGTCTGCTCGTTTCCGAAACGGTTACGGAAGTCGTCATTCCGGCTACGCTGGGTGAGATGACGGTTCTGGCCAATCACGCGCCCACCATGACGACGATCAAGCCGGGCTTGGTGACGGTGAAATTCGCCTCTGGCGAAACCCATAAATACGTCGTTTTCGGTGGTTTTGCCGATATTCTTCCGACAGGTTGCACGCTTCTCGCCGAATCCGCTGTTTCGGCTGACGATATGTCCCCTGACACGCTGCAGAAGCGCATCGATTTGGCCAAGGCCGAAATTCAGGAAGGCAATCATCACCACGAGCATCTGACCAAGCTTGAAAAGCATCTCTACGAACTGACGAACCTGCATGAGGTTCTCGTCGCCGCTTGAAAGCACCGGGCGGGTTCGAAAGAATGACTGTCCACACAATACCCAAAACAGAAAGCGGCCGTTTCGGTCGCTTTTTTGTTTTCGGCCACTGCCTGTTTTCTTAAGCAGGCAGAAAAATCTGAGTTCTCGTTCCAGTAAAAGCGTCTCGGTCCGCTCATTACGTTTGCGGAAATCGATTCCGATTTTCAGGGCGATAGGCTAGACATGAGGGTGAAAAGTAACATCGCTGTTGTCGATCGAGAGCAGACGAGAAGTCATGTTTCTTGTCATGGAGGGATGATCGCCGTGTCGATAGAAGCCAGTTATCGAAGGGTCGCAAGATCCGCGCTGCGACAGGGCGCCCTCAGCACGGGTGAGCGCGCCGTGCCGGAGGAGGTGCCGGTTGCCTTTTCTTACGGCGGCAGCACCCATGCCGTGATGATGGCTAGTCCCGCTGATCTTGTCGATTTCGCCGTCGGCTTCAGCCTGACAGAGGGCATCATATCGGCACGCACAGAAATCCGGGCGATAGAGGTCATTGAAGCCGGGCAGGGTTATGATGTCCAGGTGGATCTGATGGATGCCGAGGCTGATGCCCTGCGGGCGAGACGGCGGCATATGGCAGGTCCGGTTGGTTGCGGTCTGTGCGGGATCGAATCCATAGAACAGGCGGTTCGCGTGGTCCCCGATCTCAGCGGCGTGAGAATGTCGATCCACGGTGATGACATCGTTGCCGCGGTGAAAGCACTGAGCGACGCACAAAGCCTCAACCGCGAAACCAGGGCCGTTCACGGTGCGGGTTTTTATAGTCGTCAAGATGGTTTGCTTGCGGTGCGCGAAGATGTCGGTCGCCACAATGCGCTCGACAAGTTGGCCGGTGCTGTCGTGAATGCCGGTATTTCCGCCAAGACAGGCATTGTTGCCGTCACCAGTCGCCTGTCGGTGGAGATGATTCAGAAGACAGCGATCCTTGGTAGTCCGGTTATGGCAGCAATTTCGGCTCCTACCGCGCTTGCCATCGAAACCGCCGAGAGTGCGGGCATCACGCTTGTTGCGCTGGTGCGGGGTGAAGACTTCGAAATCTTCACCCGTGCGGACCGCGTTATTTTATGATGCCAGTTGCCGGCCGGCATTGGCATCCGGGCTTCGAAGCATACTAAAACTCCGCCCATTCGGGCGCAGCATTTCCGTGAGACCTTGCCGCTGCGTATCGCGGCTGTGGTGCTGTCAGCCTCGTTATTGCAGCGGGTCTTTTATCGGTCGGCTGGGCGGATGATACCTGTCCTTCGCGCGATATTCTGAACTGCCGCAGCAATTCGTGCAGGTTGTCCGCTTCATTGGCGAGGCCGTGGCTGGCGGCAGTGGTTTCTTCCACCATGGCGGCGTTTTTCTGGGTCGCCTGATCCATAACGTTGACGGCCTGGTTGATTTCTCTCAGACCGTTGGCCTGTTCGCGCGAGGCCTCGACGATGGCCGAGACGTTGGCATCGATTTCGCCCATTTGCGATTGAATATCCCGCAGCGCACCGCCGGTTCTGCCAACCAGATCGACGCCATTGGCGACCTGTTCGCGGGAGGTGTTGATGAGGGACTTGATTTCCTTGGCAGCAACGGCGGATCGTTGCGCGAGTTCCCGTACCTCTTGGGCGACCACCGCGAAACCCTTGCCCGCTTCACCGGCACGGGCAGCTTCCACGCCCGCATTCAGCGCCAGAAGATTGGTCTGGAATGCGATGTCGTCAATGACGCCGATGATGTTGGTGATTTCACCGGAGGAGCGCGAAATCGCGTCCATGGCGGAAATTGCCTGCTGAACGACTTCACCGGAATGTTCGGCATGTTCTCTCGTCCGCAACACCAGTTTCCCGGCCTCGCCGGCGCGCTGGCTCGCATCGGTCACGGTGGTGGTGATTTGCTCCAGCGCCGCTGCTGTTTCTTCCAGCGAGGCCGCCTGCTGTTCGGTTCGCTGCGAGAGCTGATCGGCGGCTATGCGGATTTCACCCGAGCCGGATGCGATTGTCGAGGCATTGTGAGCGATCGTCTGCATGGTGGACTGAAGTTTGCCGACCACGCCGTTGAAGTCCTGGCGCAATTTCTCCATGCTGGGCACGAAGCTGCTATCGAGGCGCTGCACCAGGTCACCCTCGGCCAGTGCCTGCAAGGCATCGGCGAGAAGGGTGATGGCGCTCATACGCGGCGTCACGTCGGTTGCGAATTTCACAACCTTCACCACCTTGCCTGTCTCATCCAATACCGGGTTGTAAGCGGCCTGGATCCATATCTCCTTGCCGTTCTTTCCATAACGAACAAATTCGTCTGAGATGAATTCTCCGGATGCCAGCCGCGGCCAGAAATTGGCATAGGCTGGCGATGCTGCATAGGCCGGATCGCAGAACATACGGTGGTGCCGGCCTTCGATTTCCTTGAGGTCGTAGTTGACAGTGGCGCAGAAATTCGGATTGGCGGTAATGATCGTGCCATCCGGCAAAAATTCGATGGTGGCCTGGGAGCGTGAAAGCGCTTCGAGTTTGCCAGCATCTTCTACAGCCTTGATCTTCTTGGCTGTGATGTCGGTCGCTATCTTGACAACCTTATAGGGTTTGCCTGACCTGAAGACGGGGTTGTAGGAGGCCTCGATCCATATGGTCGATCCATCCTTGCGTATGCGGCGATATTCCTTGCCCTGAAATTCGCCGCGCGCAAGAGATTCCCAGAATTCCTGGTATGCGTGCGATGCGACAAATTCCCGGTCGCAGAAGATACGATGATGCTTGCCGACGATCTCCGCGAGATCATAGCCCAGCGTCACACAGAAATTGCTGTTTGCCGTAAGAATATTGCCTTTAAGATCGAATTCTATGACTGCCTGCGATCTGGATATCGCATCGAGCATATTTCGATTGTCTGCGCTTTTCCCTAACCCCAGCATTAACGTCCCCCAAATAGCGGCCTCGGCGCGCGCTGCCGCACAGGAGGTGTGGTCGGCGCCGTATCATGTTGAACAACGAACAGGTTCTGCCCCCAAAGGCAGCAATGCAGGCACTTGCGACTTGTCAGCCTCGGTCAGGTATCGGACCCCGCATGATGTGATGTAGGCGCGGTACTGTTCGTCGGCTTTTAATATTAGATATCTATAATATTAAAATGTTCTTATTTAATAAAAGAGGCGGTCATGAAAACAAAAACCGCCGGGCAGGTGCTCCGGCGGTTTGGTTCAATGGTCAATAGTCTCGTATTTGAGCCTTTGTTCTTAGGTTGCCTAAGAACGCGAACCGGCCGTCATGCAAAGGAATTGCAACGATCAGGCGGCGAGATCTTCCGCTTCGGTTCCCTTGAACATCTTTGCAAGGTTCAGGAAGCAGATCATGCCATGTTCGTTGGCAATGATGCCTTCGGAGTAGGACTTGTCGAAAGAGGCCGAGATTTCCGGAACCGGCTGGACCTGATTTGCCGGGATCGTCAGAATGTCCGAAACGCGATCGACGAGCATGCCGATGACCATGTTGTGCACTTCGGCCACCACGATGGCGCTTCTTTCATTTGCGACGGTGCTTTTCATTCCGAGTTTGTGTGCGAGATCGATGATCGGAATAACCGAACCGCGCAGGTTCATGACGCCGATGACGTCTTTCGGCGCGTGGGGAATGGGCGTTGAAGGCGCCCAGCCGCGAATTTCGCGGATAGTCGTCGTCTTCACGCAGAATTCCTGATCATGCAGGCGGAATGCGATGATTTCGAGCGTCTCGCCGCCAAAGTTGGTAGAGTTTATCATTGCCATCAGAATTCTTCCCAATGCTCGCTGTGGAGGCCAGCGCAAGTGCACCGACACTTGCATATGCGAATTTGGCGTTCTGCCTGGTGCCTGAACAGCCGGAAACAATATTTTCCGCCTTCAATGGAAGATTCGTAGCATGAGATGGTTTCGCAAACCTAAATGCGAAGACTTCAATATTCTTTCTCGTAAAATATACCGGCCGCACCTTCGCCATTACCGCCCGCTTCACCGCGCAGCTTCACGCCGCGCCCGACATCGAGGTTGATGATGGCCTTTGCGCCGGAATCGCCGCTTTGCTGCAGTTCGAGATAGGTTCGCTCGTTGAGATATTTGCCGGCGGAAACGCGGGCCTGGCCTTCCGAATCCGTCGAGATGTCGAGATCGTCGACACCGAGATTGCTTCGGAGCTTGTCGAACAACGAGGTGGAGCGCCCGCCGGCAAGCTGGGCTGCCGCATCCGCCAGCCGCGCGATCTGCAAGGCCGAGAGCTTGGACATGGATTGGCCGAAGATCAGCTGTGCCATAACCTCATCCTGCGGCAGAGCCGGGGTTGAGGAGAAGGCGAATGTCGGGTCGTTGGCATTGCCGGAAACCGCAACGGTGATGGTGGCGGAACCAGCGGTGGACTGCGCCTCCATATCCAGAACCGGCACGAGGCCGCCGCCGAAGGTTATCTTGCCCGTATTGAAATCGAGACGGCGGGTGAGAATTTCGAGCCGTCCACGGCGCATTTCAAAACCGCCGGAGATGACGGGAACAGCCGCCGTACCGCGAATGGTCAGATTGCCGGTCAGTTCTGCGTCGATGCCGCGTCCGCGCACGAAGATGCCGCTTGGTGCGTTTACCTGCAGATCAAGATTGATAGTGGATGAACTGCCACTGCCACCCTGATCGTTGCCGAGTGCCTTTACCTGCGCCCGCACCTGCGGCGGGGCGTTCTTGTGCTTGACGTCGATTTCCGTCAGCGAGGCTGGAAGTTTCTCCGGGATGGTGATGGCGCTTCTGTCCAGCGTCAGCTTGCCGCCAAGCACGGGCGAATTCAGAAGCGGACCCTTCAGCGTCAGCGTGCCGCTCACGATGGTCGTCACCAGCGTGCCATCATTGTAACCGGCGCGGTCCAACGTGATCGTGATGTCGGCTGGAAAGCCCGAACCGCCCGTTATACCGACGCTACCCGTTCCCGAGATCGTTCCGCCGCCGGCAAGCTTTCCCGTCAGCCGGGAGATGATGGCGCGATCACGATCGAAGGTGACCGTTGCTGCCAGCCCGTTGACCGTGAGGTTACGGCGCACATCGGTCAGTCGTGTACCATCGGTGGTGATGCTGCCGGTAACGACAGGCGCGGAAGCGCTGCCGGAAATCTTCACATCGATGGCGGCGGTGCCGTCCACATCGAGGCCCTGTGCTGCGGTTTGTGCGGCAACGGCGGAGAAGGGCAACCTCCCGGAAAAGGCCATGGAAAGCGGGCGGTTACCGGCAATGCCGAGGGAACCGCCGCCGGAAAGCGACATGCCGCCCTGACCGGTTACATTCGTATCGATCTGCAGGGTGCCGCCGGCGAAACGGCCGTTTGCCTTGATGCCGAGCGCTGCAAGCCCTGCCGCACGCGTCTGGGCAACCTCGGCATTCGTCCAGTTCAGATTATAATCGACCGCTGGGTCTGAAGCCGTGCCCTTGGCGCTGACTGTCCCGGATATACTCCCCGCCGCATCCAGCCCGGTGGCGAAGGCATTTGCGAGGTTCGCGGGAAGCGAGCGGATATTGGCGTTGATGTCGAGTGTCGAACCCGCCGTGCCGTTTACCTCGACGCGCCCGTCGCCGGTGATGATAGTCAGACCGGAGATGCGGGCCGTGCCGTTCTCGATCGCAATTGTACTCGGCTTTTCAAGCCGTACGGCAATGCCCTTGGGGGCGGCCGAGAAGGCATCGAGCCGCACGGTCATCGGCGATCCCGCGGTATTGGCACTGCCCTTTACCACGAGCGGCGCATTGTCGTAGCGTCCGTTGACATCGAAGTTGGTGGTCGTGCCGGAATGGCCAATGGTTGCATTCAGCGCCGAAATCGCCGCAGTGCCAGCATTGACGCTGTCGGCGCTGACCTTGCCGTTGATGGCGAGCGCCTGAAGGTCGTCAATGGAGATATCGGCAGCGAGCTTCGAAATAACCGTTGTGCCCTGGCGGATGCTGCCGCCATTCGCCTTTATCGTCGCGGCAATCCGGCCGTTATCGTTACTGAGTACGATGTCGCCGGCAATATCGCCATCTGCCTGTTGCGCGGCAAGTGCCGCCAGCAGGGCCAAGTCCGGGAAATTGAACGAAAGATTGCCAGATGGCAGGAATTGTTGCGAGAATTGCAGCTTCCCGTTCAAGATGTTGCGACCCACTGCCACATGAAGCTCGGGTATTGCCGTGCCGTTTTCTGTCTGCACCACATTGGCGTTGGCGTCGATCTTCTGCCGGTCGAGGCTGCCGCTGGCGGTCAGTTTTGCCTGCGGTGCGGCCGGATCGGCCTTGCCTGCGGCATTGACCTTCAGGGCTTCAAGCTTCCGTCCGGCAAGAGTGGCACTTTCGGAGCTTAAGGTGACATTGAAGTCGGGCGCGGCAAGCGCGCCGCTGGCTTCAATTGCAAAATCGGCAACGCCCTTTGCCTGTGGCGTCAGTTTTTCGAGAGCGGGAAACTTGCCCGTCAGATTGGCGCTCAACGCGTCGTCTTCGAGACTGACATCACCTGTCGCTTCAATTGTTCCGGATTTGACCACGAGGTTCTGAACGCTTGTGCGCCCGCCAATGATCAGGTCGATATCGCCCTGCAAAGCTATGGTGGTATCGAATTTTTCCGCCAGCGCTGGCGGCAGGGTGGCGGGCAACGCGAAGAGCTGCACGCTGGATGTCAGGCGATTGTTCGCGAGGTCGAAACTGCCGTTCAGCGTTCCGCCGACGCTGGCGCTCTCCAGCGTCGCGCCGTCAAAGCCGAGCGTCGAGGAGGTGAGGCTGACCGGCGCCTTGATGGTGACCGGCGCACGCACCAGCCGGTCGATATCCGGGCTGACGAAGGACGATTGTGCCACGGAGAGAATGGTGTCGATGGTGCCGCTGCGATCGGCAATGTTGAGATTGCCGCTCCTGGCCGCCAGCTTGACATCATCAAGCCTACCCTGTGGGAGGGAAAGGCTGCGCAACGATGCCGTGGTGTTGAGATGAGCGGCATCAGCGTTGCCTTTCAGGGAAAGATCAATGCCATTGATGAGGGCCTGGATCTCGCCATTGCTCAGCGGCCAGCGGAAATCCACTGGCCCGGCGGTGCCGATGAGGTTGGCACTAAGATCGTTCTGGCCGTTCGGATCCACGGTGCCCGAGGCAGTCAGCAGCAATGTGCCGGTTTCCAGCGTGCTGCTGCCGATTTCGATGCGGCCCTGTGGTGAGAGCGTGGCGTTTGCATCAAGTTTCGTCTCGCCGGCAAAAAGCTGCCGGAAAGCGGGGGGCAGAAGCAGATCGGGCTGGCCGCCGCCTGCGACCTCGATACGCCGCGTGCCGTCGTCTCCAAGTAGATGGTGGCCGGTGACGTTGAGCACGGGGTTGCCGGCGACGTTGCCGCGCAGAGTGCCGGTCCAGTCAGAAAGCGGACCTTCACCGTTCACATCGATCGCCACGGCGGGTGTGCCCGGAAGCGAGAGCAGCGTGGCCAGAAGCCCGCCCTCGGGCTCCTTCATCTCCGCTTTCAACTTCAAGACATTTTCATTCGGCAGAAACGCGATGTCCGCATTGATGGCAGCGTCCGGCGTGCTCTGCCGGTGGGCGGTGAGCGATAGCCTGATATCGTCCTGCGCGGCCTTGAGATTGCCCTCGGCGGTCAGCTCGAAGTCGCGGCCAAGAAGGGATTGTCCGAGGCTAATATCGGGGAAATCGAAACTGTCGATGTCGATTTCAATCGGCAGGGACGAACTGCCGGAGCTTTTGGTCGATGTTTGCTCAGCGGGAAGCGGTTTGCGATCGACATCAATCGATCCGGCCAACACCCGGTCGGCGTGGAAGGTTCCGGCAAGAAGCGAGAGCGGCGACCAGTCAACGGCGATCTGGTTCACGCGGGCGTAAGGTCCCTGCCGATCCGAAAGGGTGACATTGTCGAGCCGCAGGCGACCGGTCAAAAGACCGCTGGGTGGAGAGATTTCGATTGTCTGGTCGGGCGTGGAAACGAGCGATGAAATCTGCTTTGCGGCAATTCTTGCACCCATCGGGGTAAGACCGACGAACAGAACCGCAAGCAACACCAGCACCACGCCGCAAAGAGCAGCGTAGCCCAGCCATTTCAGCAATCGAATCAACGTTGTCATCAAGCGTAATCTACACTTTGTTGCTAGGGTGTTCGATGGCGGCGTTTAAAAAGACTGGCCGATGCCAGCATAAATGCCGAAATTGTTGCCACCATCATATTTTTCAAGCGGCATGGCGACATCAAGACGCAAAGGCCCAAAGGGCGTTGCGTAACGCAAACCAATACCGGCGCCAGCCCGGATATCGGAGAAATCAGGGGTCACGCTGTCGGATACCACACCCGCATCGATGAAGGGCACGATTCCGATCGTATCGGTGACCTTGATACGGGCTTCGATGGAGCCAACCACGTAAGAGCGGCCGCCAGTTGCATCACCGGCTGCATTATAGGGCGATATTTCCTGGTAGCTATAGCCGCGGACGGATCCACCGCCGCCGGCATAAAAGCGCCTTGTGGTCGGTATGTCCTGCAGATTGCTGCCGCCGACGAGCACGCCGCCGGAAAGCTTTCCGGCCATGATCAAGCGATCTTCGGCGCCGAGTCCCTTATAACCCGAAATAGAGCCTTCAAAGGAGGAAAAGAAAGTGCCGTTCAGCGCTTCGTAGCTGGGCTTGGCGGCCACCGATGCACGAAAGCCTTCAGTGGGGTTGAGCTTGTCGTCGCGCGTATCGCGAACGAATTCCAGCGGTATGGAGGTGGTCAGATATTTGTTCTTGCCGAATGCGTCTTCGGTATCTGCCCACTGCACCTCGAGACCGGCGGCTGCGGTATCGGTGTCGTTCAGCTCATAACTGAAACCGGCGGCTCCAGTTATGGTCTTGGCCTCATAGGTATCGGGATGTTCGGTCTTGGCGATCAGGCTGGTCTTGAATGTGGTGCGCGGGTTGAACATGCCGGGCTTTGTGAAGGTGATGCCCGCCGAATAGTCCATGCCTTCAACGCTCGATGCTTCGGCGATGCGTGAAACCGAACCCTCGATCCGCAGCGATTCCGCCTGCCCGAACAGGTTCCTGTGGCCCCAATACCCCTGGAGGCCAATGCCTTCCGTGGTGGAATATTGTGCGCCGACGCCGAAATAACGGTGCTTGCCCTCTGACACCTCGATGGTGAGCGGAATGGAGCCATCGCGCGACAGCGTTCCTGCTTCCTTGATTGTCAGGCTGGAAAAGACGCCGAGCTGGCGTAGCCGGTCTGCGGCCTTGCGCAGTTTTTCCGGCGAGTAGGGTTCGCCGCCATTGAGGCGCGAATAACGGCGGATGAAGTCGCCGTCGACGGTTTTTTCGCCGGTGACGGTAACCGCGCCGAGGGGTGCCACGGGGCCACCTTCGGCAGCCATGGTAATATCGACCGTGTTCGTCGCGTGGTTTGCAACGGCCTCGCGTTTCGTCAGCTTCGCAAGCGGGCGGCCTTCGGCTTTCAGATCATCGATCAGCTTGTTGCCGGCGCGGATGATTGCCAGAGATCCGGCATCGCCGCCGGTGACGAGACCGTATTCTTCAAGGTTGCGGCCCGTCACATCGCCCTCGAGCCTGATATTGCCGAGCGTGAAGACCGGGCCGGGGGTGACGGTTATGACAACGGGCACCGGAGCGGAGTGATCGAACACCGGATTGGGTGGCAGATCGTCCACATCCTTGCCGGCGACCGTGACCTTGACGATGCCGCCATATCGGGCGTTTTCGTAAAGCGCTGCGATCAGCCTGTCCCTGTCATCACGCGCCTTGATCAGAAGGCCGAGATCGCCGGAGGCCGGTTTGTCCTTGTCGGCCAGAAGAAGCGAGCTGTTTTCCAGGCTGCCTTTGAGAGATTTGTCTGCATCGGCAGCATTCAGCGTCACGGCATATTTGACCGGATTTATAACTTCGATCTCCGGTTCTTCCGAACCCCAGAGACGCACGCCGAACAGCTTGAAAGCAAAAGCATCGCGAGTAAACGCCGGGTACAGGGCGAACGTAACGGCAACCGCAAGAGCGGTGCCAGCTTTCCGATACGCAATACCTGTCTTCGGGTTAGTCCGTGTTCTTCGCATAAGCTGCTTTATGGTTGAGCATTTATTATGGCTCTGACCCGTTTCCTGTCCGTTAACAGTGCAGTTTAATCATAAATAAACGGCGTTGAGGACCCTTCGGACTGTGTTTTGCCCGCCTTAACGCAAAAAGCCCCGGATGACCGGGGCTTCTGTGCAACGGTATCTCGTGCAGCTATTAACGGCAACGCGCCGTGTAACGCTGACCGTACTGGTCGCGATAATAGCAATAGCCCGGCTCGGAGGCATTGCCGATCAACGCGCCGCCAACGCCACCGATCGCCGCGCCCACTGCCGCGCCACGAACGTTGCCCGTGATAGCGCCGCCCAGGACCGCACCGGAAACGGCACCGATCGAAGCACCCTTTTCAGTCTGCGTGCAGCTTGCAAGCGACAGGCCGACCAGCGCAAATATGATTGCCTTTTTCATGAAACTCTCTCCAACGTTACAATGAGCTCTTCGGCTCGGTAGGCGTCCCATATTTATCTGCGGCGACTGCTACCTCCGACCGCCACAGATAACTAACAATTCGATACCGTTTAGGGAAGCCTCCTCTTTCAGGCGTTCTTCCGCGCGTAAATCGATTGCGTCCCAAACAACGGCGCCGTTTGAAAAAGGTTCCAAATTTCCGGGTTTTTTGATGTGAATCAATTTTGTACTTTTCATCGGCGTCTATAAACGGTTTATTGGAATGGTTCAAAACAACGGCGAATTGACGCAGACGTGGTTAAAGCAGCTCGCAAGGGTTGACGGTCCCGGTGTCGAGGCAGAAAACGATCTGGTCAATTCTGGAGCATGGCATGGACTTCGAGGCATTTTTTACGACGGAACTGCAGAGCCTGCATTCTGAGGGACGCTATCGCGTTTTTGCGGATATCGAACGCCAGCAGGGCAATTTTCCCCGCGCGACACGGTACAACGCCAATGGCGAGCGCAAGGACGTAACCGTCTGGTGTTCCAACGATTATCTGGGCATGGGCCAGAACCCCAAAGTCATCGAAGCCATGAAAGCCGCCATCGATCACTGTGGCGCGGGTGCGGGAGGCACCCGGAACATTTCTGGGACCAACCATCATCACGTCCTGCTGGAACAGGAACTTGCCGATCTGCACGGCAAGGAATCGGCGCTGATCTTCACGTCGGGTTACGTTTCCAACTGGGCGACACTCGGCACACTTGGCCAGAAAATTCCGGGCCTCATCATTTTCTCCGATGCGCTCAACCATGCCTCGATGATCGAAGGCATCCGTTACGGCCGTTGCGAGCGGGTGATCTGGAAACACAATGATCTCGAAGATCTCGAGGCGAAGCTCAAGGCAGCCGATCCAAGCGCGCCGAAGCTCATCGCCTTTGAATCCGTCTATTCGATGGATGGCGATATCGCCCCGATCAAGGAAATCTGCGATCTTGCCGATCGTTATGGCGCCATGACCTATCTCGACGAAGTCCATGCCGTTGGCATGTACGGACCGCGCGGCGGCGGCATTGCCGAGCGCGAAGGCCTGATGGATCGCCTGACGATCATCGAGGGAACGCTCGGCAAGGCTTTCGGCGTGATGGGCGGTTATATTGCCGGGTCCACGGCGGTCTGTGATTTTATCCGTTCTTTTGCCTCCGGTTTCATCTTCACGACGGCCCTGCCGCCGTCGCTTGCTGCCGGCGCAATCGCCTCGATCCAGCATTTGAAGGCAAGCCCCTTTGAGCGCGCCCGCCATCAGGACCGGGTACGCAAGCTGCGGGGGCTTCTGGATGCACGCGGCATTCCGCATATGGACAATCCCAGCCATATCGTACCGGTCATGGTGGGCGATGCCGCCAAGTGCAAATGGATTTCGGATATCCTGCTCGACAATCACGGCGTCTATGTCCAGCCGATCAATTATCCGACCGTGCCGCGCAAGACCGAGCGTCTGCGCATCACCCCGACACCGCTGCACACCGATGCCGACATCGAACAGTTGGTCGGCGCGTTGCACCAGCTCTGGTCGCATTGTGCGCTGGCGCGTGCCGTGGCTTAAGGCCGCAGTTCAAACAAGAGAAAATCTGGCCGCGTTTACGCGGCCTTTTCTTTGCTGGCGATCAGTTCCCGCGCGTGATTGCGGGCTTCCCCGTCCGCCGAAAATACGTCTTCGATGCTGTCGGCTGATCGGCCGTCATGCATGCGGTCCATGACCGTTTCGACGATTTCGGCCATATCGAGAAAACCGATGCCGCCTTCGACGAAGGCGTGAAAGGCGGTTTCTTCGGCGGCATTCAGGGCCGCGCCCTGCAAGCCTCCGCGCTCCAGCGCCGTGCGCGCCAGTCGGAGTGCTGGAAACCGGGTTTCATCAGGCGCTTCGAAATCGAGCCGCGCCAGCTTGGCAAAATCCAGGCGCTCGACATTGAGATTGCCGCGCTCAGGATAGGTGAGGGCATAAGAGATGGCGGTGCGCATATCGGGCGAGCCGAGCTGGGCGATATAGGAGCCATCCGTGTAACCCACCATCGAATGTATGATCGACTGCGGATGGACGATCACTTCGACCTGATCGGGCCTGAGATCGAAGAGATATTTCGCCTCGATCATTTCCAGCCCCTTATTGAACATCGAGGCGCTGCCGATCGATACCTTCAACCCCATCGACCAGTTGGGATGTGCGCGGGCGATATCTGCCGTGACATTGGCCATCTGCTCACGCGACCAGGTGCGAAAGGGTCCGCCGGATGCGGTGAGTACGATGCGCTCCACGGCCTGTTTGTGATCGCCCGTCAGGCACTGGAAGATCGCGCTATGTTCGCTATCGACCGGGATCAACCTGCCGCCGCCCTGTTTGACCGTGCGCAGGAAAACATCGCCTGCTGAAACGAGGCATTCCTTGTTGGCAAGCGCTATGTCTGCGCCGCGCCGTGCGGCTGTCAATGTCGGGGCAAGACCAGGTGTTCCGGCAATCGCTGCCATTACCCAGCCGGCCTCCATCGAGGCCGCTTCTTCGAGGCCGGATTTGCCTGCCGCAATCTCAATGCCGGTGCCGGCAAGGGTCGCTTTCAGCGCTTCGTATTTGCCATCCTCGGCGGTTACCGCGAGCTGCGCGCCGAATTCACGCGCCTGTTGCGCCAGAAGATCGATGTTCCCAGCGCCGGTGAGCGCCAAAACCTCGAATTGTCTGCGACCACCCAGCTGACGGACGACATCCAGTGTGTTCGTACCGATCGAACCCGTCGAACCCAATATCGTCAGCCTGCGTGGCATTTCACTGGTATCTGTCATCTTCCGTCCGTCGGTCGTTTCCGGTTGCCCGAAACCGATGCATAGTTTCTGGCGACATGCACTAGCCTCTACTCGTGAAAACCCGTCATAACAAGGACACAGCAGGGCTATTGTTTTTGCGGATGGCAAAGCCATATGCAAGAAAAACGATGAGAGAATATTGATGCGACGTTTTCTGGTTTCCAGCGGTTGGATTTTTGCGGCAAGCCTTGTGCTGGTTCTGGTCTTTATTCCTTTCGACCCACGCCTTTCGGAACATGCTCAAGCCCTGCCGGGAAGGATAGTTTCCTTCAATCGCTCCATTACCGATTTCGGTACGTTCAGCTGGATGCTCTATTCCACCGGCGCTCTTGCCATCCTTGCCTATGTCGGCGCGCGTGTCCTGCAGGCGCGGACCTATGCCGGCCGGCTGAGGACGGCATGGCGGCTTCTCGCTTACTTCTTCCTGACGATCGGAACGGCGAGCATATTGGTCCACACGCTGAAATTCCTGATCGGGCGGGCGCGGCCGGAGCTTTTTCTGGAAATGGGTGCCTATAGCCTCACGCCTTTTACCGGTGACAATCTTTATGAGAGCTTCCCGTCAGGCCATTCGACGGCTGCCGGAGCGTTTTTCGGCGTTTTCGCCATGCTGATGCCGCGCTTCCGCTGGGCGTTCCTGCTGCTTGCCCTTGTCATTGGTGTTTCGCGCGTCATCGTCGGCGCGCATTATCCAAGCGATGTGGCCGCCGGGCTGTTGCTTGGCATGTGGACGGCCATGGCCTTCGCCTTTATCTTTGCCCGGTCCGAAATGCTTTTCCGTTTCGATGCGCATGGTTGGCCACAGCCGAAAAATGCAAACCTGCCGGCGGCGGATGCACGATAGAGACGTTTAACGGACAGGGGGCGGTGATGGAAGAAGCGAAAGTCGTGCCGGAGAATGACGGCAGGGCCGTTCAGCACATCCGCACGTCCGTTGTCGTGGCCGGTGGCGGGCCGGCCGGCCTGATGCTCGGCCTTTTGCTTGCCCGCAGCGGTATAGACGTAACGGTTGTCGAGAAACATGGAGATTTTCTGCGCGATTTTCGCGGCGACACCATTCACCCCTCCACGCTTGAACTGATGGAGCAGTTGGGTTTCGCCGAGGAGTTCCTGAGCCTCCCGCATACGCGTGCGCCACGGCTGAACGCAGTCATCGGCGGCGAGCGTATCACGATCGCAGATTTTTCGCGGCTGCCGGTCCATCATCGTTTCATTGCCTTCATGCCGCAATGGGATTTTCTCAATTTTATCGTCGGCAAGGCCGGACAATATGAGAATTTTCGGCTGCTGATGAATGCGCCGGTAACCGGCCTGATCGAGCGCGACGGGCGTGTTGGTGGCCTCATGGTCAATACGCCGGAAGGCGCAATCGAGATCGCCGCTGATCTGGTGGTGGGCGCGGATGGCCGCAACTCCATCGTCCGCGAGGCGGCGAGGCTTGAAGTACAGCGCTTCGGCATCCCGACCGAGGTGCTTTGGATGCGCCTTTCGAGACAGCCGGGTGATCCGGCCGACACCATGGGCCATGCGGGTTCGCGGCAGGGTTTCGTGATGATCAACCGCGGTGACTACTGGCAATGCGGGTACGTGGTGCGCAAGGGCTTTTTCGCTGACATCAAGATTGAGGGACTTGAAGCCTTCAGGAACCGGGTTGCGGAAATCAGCCCTTTCCCGCGCGAGAGGCTCGACGAAGTTACGAGCTGGGATGACGTGCATCTGCTCACCGTCCGTATCGATCGGTTGAAGCGCTGGTGGAAGCCCGGCCTGATCTGCATCGGCGATGCGGCCCATGCCATGTCGCCCGTCGGCGGTGTCGGCATCAATCTTGCCATTCAGGATGCGGTTGCTGCGGCCAATGTTCTGGTGCCGGTATTCACATCCGGCCGGACCATTGCCGATGACGACCTTGCCGCCATAGAGAAACGGCGATCCTTTCCAACCAAGGCCACGCAATTCTTGCAGCGGATGATGCGTGTCGGTCGCAAGAAAGAGCAGACGGAAACGGCGGAAAAGCCGAAAGGCCCACCCGCCATCGTGCGGGCGATCATGCGGTTTCCACTTTTTGCCCATCTGACCGGCCGGCTGGTGGGGTTGGGCTTTCGTCGGGAAAAGATCGAGACGGTGTGACGCGGCTTAAGCCGCGTTCACGATTTCCTTCGCATATTTCAGCCCGATAACGGCGGAACCAATCAGCCCCGGCTCGATCCGGCAAATGGCGGGCACGACGAGCGGCCTGTCGAAGCGCCTGAGAATGCGGCCCCTGACGGCTTCGTCCAGAGCTGTCACGAGTTCCCTTGAATTCGAAAGCCCGCCGCCGACGGGCACGATGGTTGCGCCGGTGACATTGATCACCATCGCCAGCGGCGAGGCGAGAATATCAATGAGTACATCGATGGTTCTTGCGGCTTGCGCATCGCCTGCCTGCCAGGCGGCAATAATATCCTCACTGGTCATATCCTGCCCGTGAAGATGCAGATGCAGCTTTTCCATGCCGCGCGCGCTGCCGATCGCGTCGACACAGCCGGTGAGGCCGCAACCGCATTCGAATCGCGGCAGCGATACCGGTGGATTGCCGGCCAATGTCGCGGCCACTGGCCCATGTCCCCATTCGCCGGCAAAACCGCCGTCGCTGTTGATGAGCTTGCCGTCAATCACCAGCCCGCCGCCGACACCTGTTCCAAGGATAACGCCGAAGACGACGCGATGTCCTTGTCCGGAGCCGATTTCCGATTCGGCGATCACGAAACAATCCGCATCGTTCGAAACGATAACGGGAAGGTTCAGGGCTTTTTCCAGATCGTCTTTTAACGTTCTGCGGTGAATGCTGGGAATATTGGCGACTGTCGCCTTTCCCGTATCAAGATCGATGACGCCTGCGATCGACAGTGATACGCAGTCGGGTGTGCCGCCGCTGTTGTCGATGACGGATTTCAAGCCGGCAGCGAAGTCTTCAAAGCTGGTTTTGGGCGTTGGTATACGCGGTACGGGGCGAATATCGTCCGGGGCATGGGCAATCGCGCCCTTGATGGTCGTTCCGCCGATATCGAAACAAACGATCATGGTTCAGACTCCGGAACGTGTGGCATCGTAGATTTTTTCTCCGCCAATCCATGTTGAATGCATCTGGAGGTCTGGTGTCAGCATCACGAAATCAGCATCGAAACCGGGCAGGAGTTTTCCCTTGCCGGAGGCGCCGATTGCCTGCGCCGGATAGGCGGATGCCATTTGCAAAGCTTCTTCCAGCGGCATTTCCATCTTCTCACGCATGAAGCGGATGCAGGAGAGCATGTCTATATCCGCTCCCGCCAGCGTGCCGTCGGCCAATGTTAGCCGTCCACCGTTGCGATAGACGCGCCGGCCGTTCAGTTCAAAACCGTCATCATCCGTGCCGATGGTGGACATGGCGTCGGTGACAAGGAAGATGCGGGCCGGGCCATTCTTGGCGCGCAGCGCAATGCCGATTGCGGCCGGATCGACATGGAATCCGTCGGCTATAAGCCCGCAATGCAACTTGCCGTTCGAAAGTGCGGCCCCGACCAGCCCCGGCTCGCGGTGGCCAAGCGGGCTCATGGCATTGAAGAGATGCGTTACCATGGATGCGCCTGCATCAGCATAGGCCGTCGCAACATCGAGACCGGTGTCGGTATGGCCGAGGCTGACGACGATGCCGGCGTCGCTGAGTGCTGCAACCTGCTCGACAGTAACATTTTCCGGGGCAATGGTTGTCAGCACGAAGGGGAGTTCCGCCCTGCAGCCGGTCAGGACCGCGAGGTCGCCTGTCTCCATCTTACGGATCAACGCCGGATCATGCGTGCCCTTGCGCGCGACGGAAAGATGCGGCCCCTCGAAATGCAGGCCGAGGAAACCGGGCACATGCTCCTTGCCCGCGGCAATCCCCGCCTGCGCCGCCCTGAAAGTCACGTCCGACCGGTCGGTGATGAGCGTCACCATCAAAGCCGTCGTGCCGAACTGGGCGTGGGCGGAGCAGATGCGGGCAATGCCAGCCACATCCGGCTGGTTGTTGAACATGACGCCGCCACCGCCATTGACCTGAAGGTCGATGAAGCCCGGCGCGATCAATAGTCCATCTGTATCGATCACTTCGGCGTCGGCAGGCACGCTGTCCAGGACAGCGGCAACGCGCCCTTCGCGGATCAGGAGCACCTTGTCATCATGCCATTCGGCGCCATCGAAAATGCGGGCGCCGACAAATGCCTTTATGCCGCTCATTGGGTTTCAGTCACCTTCTTCAATGCCACGGGAGCATCCGGGTTGAAGCCTCTTGCGCGCGACAATTGCTCGATGAAGCCGTAAAACGGCGCGATAAGCAGCAATGCATCGGTCAGGGGATGGTTGGTTTCCACGAAGGGCAAGGGCTTGGCCGGGCTACCCTTGGCAGATGTGACGAAAACATTGGCGCCTTTATGGGCAAGGCTTGCGGCAATATCCGTAACGGAGGTCTCGGCGCGGTCGCGCGCGGCAAAGGCGATTACCGGAAATTTCGGTGCGACCAGCGAAACCGGGCCGTGCATGACTTCTGCCGACGAATAGGCTTCCGCGTGCAGCTCGCAGGTTTCCTTGCATTTCAGCGCGGCTTCCGCGGCAATCGCAAGGGCGGGGCCGCGGCCCAGCATATAAAGTGAATCCTCACCCTTCACAGCCTCGCCAATATGGCTCCAGTCAAGTGCGATCGCCTTGGCGAAATTCTGCGGCAGGGTGCTGACGGCCTTCGCGAGCAGGCTGTCTTCCGTCCATTCGGCAAGGATGGCCAGACCGGCGACAATGGAGTTGACGAAGGACTTGGTTGCGGCAACTGCCTTTTCCGGTCCCGCCTGGATGTCGATGGCGTGATTGGCTGCGTCTCCAAGGGGGGAGGGCAGGGTGTTCACGAGGGAGAAGGTAAGCGCTCCGCCCTTGCGGGCACTTTCCGCCAACGCGACGATGTCAGGGCTTTTGCCCGATTGCGATACGGCGAAGGCTGCCGCCCGTTCCAGCCGCAGTTTCGTCTGGTAGATCGAGGCGAGCGAAGGGCCGAGCGAGGCGACTGGAAGCCCCGTCTGTAACTCGATCGCATATTTCAGGAAATGCGCGGCGTGATCGGACGATCCGCGGGCAATGGTGACGATAACGGCCGGGTCACGGGCTTTCAGCTTGTCTCCGGCCTGCCGGAAGTCGGCACTGGTATTGTCCAGCAGACGGGCGACGGCATCGGGAATCTCGTTGATTTCCTGGCGCATCAGGGTTGTCATCGTTTTCTGTCCTTGGTCGATGTGTTTCAGTCGGAGGTCATCGTCAGTTCGGCGACGAGGTCGTAGGCGTCGCTGCGATAAAGGGCGCGCGATATTTCCATGAGGCGGCCGCTTTCGAGATAGGCCATGCGCTGGACGGAAAGTGCAGCAGACCCGGGGGGAACCCCAAGCAGCATCGTTTCCTCATCCGTAAGGTTGCGCGCGGAGATGCGCTGGATGGCGCGGACGGGGCGAATATCGCTTTTCGCAAGCTCCTGATAAAGCGAGTTTTCCACCAGCTGTGGGTCCGGCAGAATATCGCCCGGCAGGCTCGTGACTTCGAGCGCGATCGGCTGGTCGTTGGCAAGGCGCAGTCGCGTCAACCGGGCAACCATGGCGGATTGGGAAAGGCCGAGAGCCATCATCTCGTCACCGGTCGGGTAAAACAGGCCTCTTTCAAGCCAGCGCGTGCTCGCCACCATTCCCCGGCGGCGCATATCCTCTGTAAACGAGGTAAGCTTGGTCAACGGCTGCTGCATACGGGTGATGGGTTTGACGACAAAGGTGCCCGACCCATGCCTGCGGACGAGAAGTCCGTCGCGAACGAGATCGTCCACAGCCTTGCGCACCGTGACGCGGCTGACGCAGGCGCTTTCTGCAATGTCGCGCTCGGGCGGCAGGGCATCGCCATGTTTGAGGCGGCCGCCATTGATGGCGTCTTCAATCGTCTGACGCAGTTTCAGGTAAAGCGGGCCGCCGCCTCCCGATTGCAGGTCGTCCAGATTAAGCGCTGCCCCGTTCATCCATAACCTCTGTCACAATCGATGTGGCGAATTCCGGCTATACCATATGCGTCACAATCGGCAATACCAAAATAGAACCATTAGTGGATTTGTACGACTAATCGGTGGTTTTTTCGATCATTTGCCGAATAATAAGGCCTCATGCTTGAAATTTCCGCATTAACCAAAAAAAATTTCCGGCAATTGGAATTGCTATAGACGATTGGCATTTTTTTGGTATTGTTTTTGTATCAGTGGCTGACGGCGCTCTATCTTGCGCCTTTCTCCGCTGGGGAAATCGGTCTCCGGTCCTCACTAGAATTTGCGAGATCGAATTTAACTTGACCGTTATGAAAATTAATTTCATCGTGGCGGAAAATTATCGCAGATATCAGAATAACCAGCACAGAAATGGTTGCCTCTGCGAAAATGAATTACGAGTGAACAGGGAACAAAGTTCATGAAGGTGGGAATTATCGGACTCGGATTCCGTCTCGGTTATCTGGGCTACGTTTTTCACGAGATCGACAAGGATTTCGAGATCGTCGGTTATGTCGATCCTGCCCCGGCCGGTCTGCCGGGTCTTGAGGAAAAGGGCATTTCGGCTGGCAAGGCCTATGACAGCCCCGAGGCGCTGATTGCCGGCGAGACATTCGACCTTTTGATGATCGGCTCACCGAACCATATGCATCTGGAGCATATCCGCATCGGGCTTGAAGCCGGTTGCACCATTTTCTCGGAAAAACCCATCGTCGTCAGCATCGAGGAAAGCCTCGAACTCGCCCGGTTGCTCAACAAGCATGGACATGAGCGGCTGCTGGTCGGTCTGGTCCTGCGTTACTCGCCGCTTTACCGCGATCTGCGCGCCGCGCAGGCCGAAGGCAAGCTGGGTGACGTCGTATCCATCGAGGCTTCGGAACATATCCCGCCCTATCATGGCGCGTTCTTCATGCGCGACTGGCGGCGTTACGAGAACTATTCCGGCTCCTTCATGCTGGAAAAATGCTGCCACGACCTCGATCTCTACAATGGCGTGGTGGGTGCCCGGCCGCGTTTCGTGTCGAGCTTTGGCGGGCGCAAGAGCTTCACGCCTGCAAATGCTCCGCAAAATGACGGCATCAACGACATGGAAGTCTACCATCGCAAGCCGAGCGGCTGGATGGGTTCCGACAAGGTTTTCGACAGCGACGGCGATATCATCGACTACCAGACCGCGATCGTCGAATATGAAAACGGCGCATCGCTCGCCTTCCATACCAATCTGAACGTTCCCGACGATTTCCGCCGTTTCTGCGTCATCGGCGCCAAGGGCATGGCGGAGGGCGATTTCGTGCGCGGCTTCCTGAACGTGCACAATGCCCGCACCAACGAAAAGACCGTTGCCAAGACCTATTCGGCGGCAACCGTGCTCTCCCAGCATTATGGCGCGGATGAGCAGATGGCCGAGGACGTGATCAACCATGTCGTCAAGGGGACGCCCCTGCCGGTTTCCGCGCTCGATGCGATAGAGGCCGGTATTCTGGCGCTCGCCATGGACGAGGCGCGCCATGGCCGCAAGGTGGTCGATCTCAAGCCGGTGTGGGAGGAATATGATCTGGCACTCCACGGGCAGTTGAAGTCGCCCGCCGTGAAATCGGCTTAAGGGGGCGCTGCGATGGATGCGAAACGCAGCGCGGTCATCTTTGCCTGGCTTCTTCTTTTGCCGGCGCTTTTATACATCACTGTTATTGTTGCTTATCCGCTCGTCGATACCTTCATCCTGTCCTTCACGGACGCGTCGTTGAAAAAGACGACGAACTGGGTGGGTTTCATCAATTACGAGAAGATCTTCAACGAGACTTTCGCCGGGGTCATCACGCGGACCTTTATCTGGACGTTCTTTTCCGTCTCGATAAAGATGATCATCGGCACCTTCGGTGCGGTGTTGCTGAATTCGGCCGTTCCCGGTCGGGCCCTGTTTCGCATCCTGACGATGCCGCCATGGATCGTGCCGATGGCTATCGGCATCTTCATGTGGGGCTGGATGTATAACGGCCAGTTCGGCATGATTTCCGGTGTTCTACAGAATCTTGGCCTGGTGGACGGTCCAGTCGCCTTCCTCGCCTATGGCAGCACGGCTTTCTGGGCGACCATCATCACCGACGTATGGATCGGCGTGCCGATGGTGACGCTTTATCTGCTGGCGGCAATTCAGGCCATTCCGCAGGATCTTTACGAGGCAGCCTGGACCGACGGCGCCAGCCGCACCTACCGCTTCCGCCGCATCACGTTGCCGCTGATGCTGCCAGCCATGATTACCATGTCGATGATCTCGCTGATTTCGACCTTCAATTCCTTCGACATCATCTGGATCCTGACACAGGGCGGACCGACGGGCCAGACGACGACCATGATCATCGACACCTACAAGACGGCGATCGGTTCCTACAAATACGGTGAGGGCGCGGCGCGTGCAGTGCTGATCTGCATCTTCCTGTCCATATTCACCTACTTCTACTTCCGCATCACCAGCCGTATCTCGCAGGAGACCAGCCGATGACCGACAAAAATGCGATGATCAACCGTTACAGATGGTATGAGATCGTCGGGATTTATTGCGGCATCGCCGTATTCCTGACCTTCGTGCTGGCGCCGTTTGTCGAAGGGTTTCTGGTTTCGCTGAAACCGCTCAGCCTGCTTTTTTCGTCACCGTATAAGTTTTGGCCGGAAAACGGCTCCTTCGAAGCTTATCGGACCATGTGGGTCAGCGTTCCCGGCTTTGCCCGCTACGTCTTCAACTCCTTCTTCATCTCGACGATATCGACGATCATCGTTCTGCTTCTGGTGGTGCCGGCGTCCTATGCTTTCGCGCGGTTCCAGTTTCGCGGTCGCGGGCAATTGCTCGGCGCGTTTCTGGCGATCAACATGTTCTCCGGTGCTGTGCTTCTGATCCCGCTTTACCGGCTGATGCGCAATATGGGCGTGCTGAACACCTATCTGGCGATGATCATTCCCGGCGCCGCCTTTTTGATCCCCACTGCCATCTGGCTTTTGCGAACCTACATGCTGCGCATTCCGCGCGAACTGGAAGAGGCGGCCTATGTCGACGGCGCGAGCTATTTCTATACCTTCCGCCGGGTGATCCTGCCGCTTGCGATGCCTGGCATCGCCGTCGTGTCCATCACCACCTTCATCGGTGCTTATGCGCAGCAGTTCATCTTCGCGCTCACCTTCAATTCCAAGACCGAATATATGCCGCTGCCCATCGGCCTGTTTGCCTATTTCGGTCGTCAGGAAGTCGTCTGGAATGAGTTGATGGCGGCCAGTTTCGTCGGCATTGCGCCGGCCATGGTCGTCATCTTCTTCATGCAACGCTATCTCGTCAGCGGGCTTACCGCAGGCGCGGTGAAATAATCAACAATAGGAACGACCACCAGAAAACGGGAGACTATCTATGGCACTGAAACATTACGGATTGGCGCTTTGCGCCTTCGCATTTGCCGGTTCCACTGCCCTTGGCACGGTGGCGGCACACGCCGCCGACAAGGAGATCAGCTGGATCTATTGCGGCGACAAGATGGACCCCATCCATGAAAAATACATCAAGGAATGGGAAGGCAAGAATGCCGGCTGGAAGGTCGTTCCTGAAGTCGTCGGCTGGGCGCAGTGCCAGGACAAGGCGACGACTCTCGCAGCCGCCGGCACTCCGGTCGCCATGGCCTATGTCGGTTCGCGCACGCTGAAGCAGTTCGCACAGAACGACCTCATCGTTCCGGTGCCGATGACCGAAGACGAAAAGAAGACCTATTATCCTAACATCGTCGACACGGTTACCTTCGAGGATACGCAGTGGGGCGTGCCTGTCGCCTTCTCGACCAAGGCGCTCTATTGGAACAAGGACCTCTTCAAGCAGGCCGGTCTCGATCCGGAAGTGCCGCCGAAGACCTGGGCTGAAGAGATCGCCTTTGCCAAGCAGATCAAGGAAAAGACCGGCGTCGCCGGTTATGGCCTGCCCGCAAAGACCTTCGACAACACCATGCACCAGTTCATGCACTGGGTTTACACCAATAACGGCAAGGTCATCGACGGCGACAAGATCACCGTCGACAGCCCACAGGTTCTTGCAGCTCTGAAGGCCTACAAGGACATCACGCCTTACTCCGTCGAAGGTCCGACGGCCTACGAGCAGAACGAAATCCGCGCCATCTTCCTCGATGGCAAGGTTGGCATGATCCAGGCGGGATCGGGTGCCGCAACCCGCCTGCAGGAAACCAAGATCAACTGGGGTATCGCAACCCTGCCGCTCGGCCCTGAAGCCAAGGGTCCCGGCACGCTGCTCATCACCGACAGCCTCGCGATCTTCAAGGGAACCGGTGTCGAAGAAAAGGCGACCGAATTCGCCAAGTTCATCACTTCTCCCGGCCCGCAGGGCGAATACGAACTGCAGGGCGGCGCTGGCCTGACCCCGCTTCGTCCGTCGCCGAAGGTTGATGAGTTCATCGCCAAGGACCCCTTCTGGAAGCCGCTGATCGACGGTATCGCCTATGGCGGTCCCGAGCCGCTCTTCACTGACTACAAGGGCTTCCAGGACACGATGATTGAGATGGTGCAGTCTGTCGTTACCGGCAAGGCGACACCGGAAGATGCCGCAAAGAAGGCCTCTGCCGCTCTCGAGCAGTACAAGTAATCCACTTTTATACGGTTGCGGGCGCAGGTCGCCCGCAACCTCATAATTCGTTGCGAGAATACCCGCCGCTATGACGGCAGGAGCTTCTCGTGTGTTTTAACGGTTCCGATAAGGCGCGATTTTTCCGTGTCGCGGAACGTCTCTGAACGCAGCCTGATGTCGGCTGGTGACGGGAGAGGCAAGTTTTGGGTCAGCTTTATCTCAACAACGTCCGCAAGAACTATGGACATTTCGAAGTCATCAAGGGCGTTCAGCTCGACATCAGGGATGGCGAGTTCGTCGTTTTTGTCGGTCCCTCGGGATGCGGTAAATCCACATTGCTGCGCATGATCGCCGGCCTTGAGGATATTTCCGCCGGCGACATCGTCATCAACGGCGTGAAGGTCAATGACTTGCCGCCGGTTAGACGCGGCATCGCCATGGTGTTCCAGTCCTATGCGCTCTATCCGCATATGACGGTTTTTGAAAACATCGCTTTTCCCCTCCGTGTCGAAAAGATGGAAGAGGGCAAGATCAAGGAAAAGGTCGAGGCCGTCGCGAAGATCCTGCAACTCGACCAGCGCCTGCAGCAGCGTCCCGGCATGTTGTCCGGCGGCCAGCGCCAGCGTGTAGCGATCGGCCGCGCCATCGTTCGCGAGCCGAAGATCTTCCTGTTCGACGAGCCGCTTTCCAACCTTGACGCCGCACTTCGCGCCGACATGCGTATCGAGCTCACCAATCTGCATCGGACGCTGAAGGCGACGATGATCTACGTGACGCATGACCAGGTGGAAGCCATGACCATGGCCGACCGCATCGTGGTGCTGAATGCGGGCGAAATCTCCCAGGTCGGGGCGCCGCTGGAACTTTACCACAAGCCCGCAAACCTGTTCGTCGCCGGTTTCATCGGCAATCCGAAAATGAATTTCCTGAAGGTCACCTGCAAATCCGTCAGCGCCGATGGTGTGACCGTGGAGTATGAGGGCCAGACAATCACCGTGTCGGTGGAGCCGCGCGCCGGTCTTGAAGGCACGCAACTGACGCTCGGCATTCGCCCGGAACACACCGGTCTCGAAACGGCCGACCTGAATATCAAGGTCGCGCCCAGCGTTATCGAGCGGCTGGGTGTGAATACGATCGCTTATGGCGTCGCGCCCACGGGTGAAAATTATTGCGCGCTTCTTTCCGGTTCTGCGCCTGTTGTCGTCGATGAAACCATCGTCACCGGTATCAAGGCGTCGGATTGCCATCTGTTTGATGAAAGCGGCACATCGCTCGAACGGCGTGTCGATCTTTCTGTCCTCAAACTGATACAATAAAGGGCGGGAACCGGGCCATGAAATCTGTCTCGCCATGCCCGGTTTTCTGCGACGCTATCGGTTTTCAGCGGTCTTCGTCTTCCAGACGAAAAAGCAACGCCGGGCTTTCGGCCCGGCGTTCAAAACCGTCTCGCAGGTCCGCTGGATCACGGCATGGGATTGGGCATGTATCCGGTGAAACCGCTGATTTTCCAGCGGCCCTCATGCAGTCGGCAATAATAGAGCGTCTGCCATTTCATGACGTCGAAGCTGCCGTCGGCCTTGCGAAGCCCACCGTCGAACTTCTTGCGAACCAGCGCGGTCTCACCTTCCACTTCGATTTCTTCCAGCGTGGTGGTGGTGAAGATCGCATTGCGCGGGTCTTCAGCGAATTGCTGGGTCTGGAAATCCTGCGCTTGTCGCAGCCATTCGTCGCGATAGGCGTCAAGCGAGGGGAAGGACAGGCGCCAGTTGTCCGGGTTTGCATCCCGGTTGGCGTTGATGCCGAGAAAGCCGTCCTTTACGAAATCATCCGCGACTTTCGACCAGTCGGCAGTGAGGAAGGCGTCGATATCCCGCGTTACCAGCATGTCCCAGATGGAGTGGCGGGCGACGTCTGTTTCGGGAAAAGGGTTTTTGAATGGGTCGCGCATGATTCAGGTCCGTTGTTGAAATTATTTTCAAGATTTGGATATTTCTCTGGCGAAGATTGTTGGCATATGCTCATCTCGCAATCAACAGAGAAAATAATTTTCAAATCAAAGGTGTCCGGCGTGTCGTCAACGGGGCGAAACATGGTCGATTCAGGGGTGTGTACGGTTGACGTGCGTCTCGGATTAGGGTGCATCGGAAACGGGGCCAAGCCTTAAGTTTTGGCGGAACGGAGACCGGTGAGCATGGATATTTTCGCAAAGATTCAAGACGACAGGGGACAGTTCTCGCAATCGGAGCGGCGGATCGCCGATATCCTGGTTTCGGACTTCGAGTTTGCGGTCAATGCATCGATCATCGAGCTTGCCGCCCGCGCCGAGGTTTCCCCGCCAACTGTGACGCGGTTCTGCCGCCGTCTGGGTTGCCAGAGCTTTTCGGATTTCAAGGTCAGCCTTGCCAAGACCGCTTATGTCGGCATCCGCTACCTCACCTCGGAACCGACAAGCACGGGCCCGTCGGACGTCGCCGAGGAAGTGCTTGCCAAGGCGCAGGAGGCGCTTTTCCTGCTGCACAAGACGCTCGATCCCGCCCTGGCCGACGAAGCGGCCGTCCGGATTGCCAATAGCGGCATGATCTACGCGTTTGGAGCCGGTGGTAATTCCTCGATGATCGCCTCGGAAATTCAGAACCGGCTGTTTCGCCTTGGCCTGCGCGTTTCGACCAGCGCCGATCACAGCATGCAATTGATGATGACTGCCGCTGCGCGGAAGGAAGACGTCATCATCGGATCCTCTTTTTCCGGCCGCAACATGGAGTTGGTGAAGTGCTTCAGGCTGGCGCGGGAAATGGGGGTTACCACCATCGCGCTGACCCAGAGCGATACGCCCGTCGCCTTGGCCGCCGATATGGTGGTGGCCGTCAACGTGCCTGAGGGAAACAATATCTTCCGCCCAACATCATCGCGTTATGCCTATCTGGCGGCGGTTGATGTTCTGGCGACGCTAGCTGCCTATCACCACCGGCAGCGGTCGATGGTGACCCTGCGGCACATCAAGCAGCAGCTTGTGGAGCATCGTGATCCGGACGACCGGCAATTGCTGGGTGACTAGAGCATTTCCAGTGAGCCCGCGTAGCGGTTTCACGCCCGGAAAATGCATAAAAACAAAGATGTAGAGCGGCTTGACCTCAAAACCCGCTCTGGAAAGCTTCGAAGGAGTAGCATGAGATGCAGGACAGGAAAGACCAGGTCGCCGTCGTAACGGGCGCGGCGGGCGACATCGGCCGGGCAATTGCCGCGGCGCTTTCTGAAAGCCACGCGAAGGTGGTGTTGGTCGATATCGATCCCGACGCCCTTTCCAATGCGCTTTCCCTGCTTTCCGGTTCCGCCTTCGTTTCGAAAACCTGCGACGTCACCGATCCGCAGGATCTTGCAAGGCTGGCCTTGGAGGTTGCGGAGCTGGGTGATGTCGCGACCCTCGTCAACAATGCCGGTGCTGCAAGGGCCGTCAGCCTGCACGACACGACCGCAGAGATATGGCGCAAGGACAATGCCCTTAACTTGGAAGCACCGTTTCTCTGCTTCAGGGCTTTCGAGGACGCGCTTAAGCGCACGCAAGGGTCTGTCATCAATATCACCTCCGTCAACGGCATGGCTGTGTTCGGCCATCCCGCCTATAGCGCGGCAAAGGCAGGCTTGATCCATCTGACGAAGCTGATCGCTGTCGAATACGGAAAATTCGGCATCCGTTCCAATGCTGTTGCTCCAGGAACCGTGCGCACGCAGGCTTGGGAAGCGCGGGCGGCAGTCAATCCTCAGGTCTTCGAGGAAGCGAAGCACTGGTATCCGTTGCAGCGCATCGTGAGGCCTGAGGATGTCGCCAACGCAGTCGCTTTTCTAGCAGGGCCACAGGCAGCGGCCATCAGCGGCGTGTGCCTGCCGGTGGATTGCGGCCTGACGGCAGGGCAGGCGCCGCTCGCCCGCACTTTCTCACAATCCGAACACTACTGACCGAAGTCCTCTCGGGCTTGAAGCACAATAAAGGGGAGCATCATGGCGCTCGCACAATTTCGTCTCGAAAACTCATGGCATCCGCTCGAAGATTCCGCATCGGGTGGCTTCACCTTCACCCTGTTCAATCTTTCCAGCGAGGCGGTGAAGGATTTCCGGATCGTCTATACGTCGCTGACGCGGACCATCGACAAGCCCGTCTGCGGCAATGCCGTCTATCTGCGCCGCAATGCCAATTTCCATGAATTTGCGCCGCCAACGGGTTTCGTGCTCGAAGCCGGGAAATCGTGGCGTTTCACCGTTGACGGCCTGCTCAGGCCTGCCCGCCATCGCACAGACGGTGCGAAATCCGCCTATATCAGCCTTGCCGACGGCACATATCGCGCGGTTGATGTCGCTGACCTGATGCTTGACGGGCGCCATAGCGAGCCGGCGCCAGCCCTGCTTCCCGAAGGAAAGCTCGATCTGCCCTTCGCCATCCAGCCCTGGCCTGCGGAAATCGATGCCACGCCGGGCGAAGACTTCCCCGTCGCACTCTTCCCGACCGAAGAGGCAGGCAAGGAAGAAGTGCTTGCGGTGGAAACTGTTTCGTCGCTGTTCCGCAGGCTTTTTGCCGTTGGTCACGTGCCTTTCAGCCTCGCGCCTGTTCATGAGGGCAAACCGCTTCGTTTCAAGCAACATAGCGGTCTGGAAGCGGAAGGTTATCGCCTGTCTTTCTCTGATGACGCCGTCGTCGTGGAATATTCGGCCGCTGCAGGTCTGCAATACGGTCTGACTGTGCTCGCGCAATTGCTGCACGGCGCGCGCACCGATACCAAATTCCGTTTCCCGGTTTCCGGCACCATCGCTGATGCGCCACGTTACAGCTGGCGCGGTTGCCATCTGGATGTCTCGCGACAATTCTATCCGACCGGTGATGTCGTGCGGCTGATCGACATTCTTGCATGGCTGCGCACGAACCGGTTCCATTGGCACCTGACGGATGACGAGGCCTGGCGTCTCGAAATCAAGGCCTACCCGCTGCTGACGACAGTCGGCGCGACGCGCGGCCCGGATGCGCCGCTTCTGCCGCAGCTCGGCAATGGGGCTGAGCCGGTTTCCGGTTATTACACGCAGGATGATGTTCGCATGGTCGTCGCGCATGCGGCGGCACTGAACATCGAAATCGTGCCGGAGGTCGATATTCCCGGCCACAGCACGGCGGCTCTCGTTGCCTATCCGGAGCTGACGGATGGGCAGGAAGCGCCGGACAGCTATCGCTCCGTACAGGGCTATCCCAACAATGCGCTCAATCCCGCCATCGAGCCGACCTATGAATTCCTTGGCAAGATATTCGACGAGATGGTGGAGCTTTTCCCCTCGCGGCTGATCCATATCGGCGGCGACGAGGTAGCAGATGGCTCCTGGCTTGCCTCGCCGCTTGCCAAGTCGTTGATGGAAAAGGAAGGCCTCGACGGCACCTTCGGTATCCAGTCCTATTTCATGAAACGTATTCAGGGGATGCTGCATGAGCGCGGCCGCCAGCTTGCCGGCTGGGACGAAGTTTCGCACGGCGGCGGCGTCGATCCCTCGGGAACATTGCTGATGGCCTGGCAGAAGCCGGAAGTTGGCCTGGAGCTTGCAAAGCAGGGCTATGACGTCGTGATGACGCCGGGACAGGCCTATTATCTCGACATGGTGCAGGATGAGGCCTGGCAGGAGCCGGGCGCAAGCTGGGCCGGCACCGTTCCGCCGTCGCATACATATGCTTACGAGGCAGTCGGTGAGTTCCCCGAGGAATTGAAGGAGCGCATGAAAGGCGTTCAGGCCTGCATCTGGTCCGAGCATTTCCTCAATCGCGCCTATTTCAACCATCTGGTTTTCCCGAGACTGCCCGCCATTGCCGAGGCGGCGTGGACGCCGAAAGCGCAGAAGGACTGGCTGCGTTTCTCCGCCATCGTCCGCTTGAGCCCGGTCTATTGAGAGGAAGGCGAGATGCGTATTGCCGTTGGTGGAATTCATACCGAATGCAGCACCTATTCGCCGGTGTTGATGCGTCAGGAAGATTTTCGCGTCTTTCGCGGGGCGGAGTTGCTGGAAGCCGAATATTTCAATTTCCTCGGTGAAGGCGGGGCGGAGGTGTTGCCGCTTCTGCATGCGCGGGCGGTGCCGGGTGGTCCCGTGTCGCGCGCGGCCTATGATGCGTTCAAGCAGGAATTCTTGGAGCGTCTCAAGGCTTGCCTGCCGCTCGACGGGCTTTATCTCGCCATGCATGGCGCGATGAATGTCGAGGGAATGGACGATGCGGAAGGGGACTGGATTTCCAGCGCCCGCGCCGTAGTCGGACCGGATGTGATCATTTCCGCCAGCTACGACCTGCACGGCAATGTCAGCCAGTCGATCATCGACCAATTGGATATTTTCGCCGGCTACCGAACTGCGCCGCATATCGATGTGCGCGAGACGATGGTGCGGGCGTGGACGATGCTCATCAAGGCTCTGAAAACGGGCGAGAAGCCCGGTGTGGCATGGGCGAAAATCCCCGTTCTACTGCCGGGTGAAAAAACCTCCACGGAAGATGAACCGGCCAAAAGCCTCTATGCCGTCTTGCCGGACTACGACGCGCGGCCCGGCATTTGGGATGCGAATTTCATGATCGGCTACGTCTGGGCCGATGAACCAAGGGCGACGGCCTGCGCTGTCGTTACCGGGACGGACAGAGAGGCCGCGCAGGCGGTCGCCTCGGAGATTGCGCAATCCTACTGGAATGCCCGACAGGATTTCCGTTTCGGTCCCGTGACCGAACCGCTCGAGGTCATCATGGATATTGCGGAAAAAACAACAACCGTGCCGATCATTCTGGCGGATTCCGGCGACAATCCGACCGGCGGCGGGGTGGGCGATCGCGCCGATGTTCTGGCGGCGTTGATTGCGCGCAATTGGCAGGGCGCGTTGATCGGCGGCATCACCGACAGGCCGGCGGTCGAGGCCTGTTTTGCGGCGGGCGAGGGCGCGGCGCTTTTCCTGAAGATCGGCGGCAGTCTCGATACCGAAAGCCCTTCCATCACTGTCGAAGCCAAGGTCCTGAAACTGGACGATCCAGGTGCTTCCGATCAGCGGCAGGCGGTCGTCGTCATCGATGGCATTACCGTCATTCTGGCCGCACGGCGCAGGCCCTATCACATGATCGCGGATTTCACCCGTCTGGGCTTCGATCCGAAGGCGGTAAGGCTGCTGGTCGTCAAGTCAGGTTATCTTTCGCCGGACCTTGCGCCCATCGCCAATCCCAATCTCATGGCGTTGACGGAGGGGGTTATCAATCAGGATATCGAAAACCTCCCCAATCGCCGCCGGGATGGCGATTTTTACCCATGGAAATCGCATTTCAACTATATCCCGAAACCCATCCTTTCGGCCCGCTGGCGATGACAGCGGTTCGATAGCATTTCATTCAGCGATCCGGCCGTGCCGGATCATCTCAGGCGAACCTTCATGCCGTCGGCTCTTTCCATCGTTTTCAACAATCCGTCGATCCGCATCGGGGCGCTCGCCATCCTGTTCTTCGGATTTTCGAATGCCGCCACCGCCCCCTATCAGGCGGTGATCGGCATTCGCGAAATCGGGCTCAGCAACACCGTCTATTCCCTGCTGATGCTGTTTGCCGCCATCATCAATGTCAGCGCCAGCGTGCTGATGGGCATCGTTGCAGACCGGCTCGGCGAATATCGCAAACCCATGCTGCTGATCGCGCTTTTCGGCGTCAGCGGCTATCTGCTGGTTTATCTCGTCGGTAATGCCACCGCCTTCGTGACCGCGAAGCTGCTGCTCCTGCCGATTTTCGGGGCGATGAACTCCCTGATTTTCGCGCATGTGCGCGCCGATGCCCGCAATCTTTCGACGGGCGACATGATTGCCGTGAATTCGATCATGCGGGCCACCATCTCGCTGTCCTGGGTGCTGGTGCCTGGTATCGTCGGTATTTTTCTGGTGAATTCCGGCAATATGCTGCTGGCTTTCCTGTTCTCAGGCATCTGCGCGCTTATCTGCTTTCTGCTTGTCGCCTTCTGCCTGCCGCGCACGGCCACGCCGGGATCGGTGAACACGCAGGCACGCTTCGGTGTCCGCGCTTCACTTGCGGAAATCGGGGAGCGACGGGTGCTGCTGCGGATCATCGCCATCGCGCTCATCTGCTCGATGCTGCATCTCAATGATTCCATCCGCTCGCTCATCATAACGGGTCAGGCAAAGGGAACGGTCGCGGATATCGGTATCGTCGCGGGCATCGTTGCCGCGCTGGAAATCGTCTTCATTCTGCTGTGGGGCTGGATCGAAAAAAAGGTGCCGCAAACGCTGACCCTTGCGGCGGGAGCGGGGCTTTATGCCATCTACCTCATCCTCCAGGGGCTCGCGACGGCACCTTGGCATATCTATGCGCAGACCTTGATCAGCGCGCTCGGCGCAGCCGCCATCATCAGTATCCCGATCACCTATCTGCAGGAACTGATTGCGGATCGGCCGGGGCTTGGAAGCTCGCTGATTGCCGTCAACATCTTCCTCGGCGCGGGTTTGGGTGCGCTGATTTTTGCCGTCGGCACGCTCGTCACGAGCTATTCAGGCACTTCAATCCTGGGAGCGGTTGTAGGTCTCGGCGGCGTTTACATGCTCTACGCGCTTGATGGGAAGGGCCGCCGCAGGTAGAGCGTCGGACCGAAAAGTGTGGGCGGTTTTCGGATAAGCCGGCGCGAAAACACGGCACATTTAAAAGAAAGAGGTTACGATGATTCTCGAGATTTGCGTGGACGACGTGGCCGGTCTGGAAGCGGCGGTCAGGGGTGGGGCCGACCGAATAGAACTTTGCGCGGCATTGTCCGGTGGCGGTGTGACGCCGTCTGCGGGTTTCATGCACCGGGCGGCGGCCTACGCCCTGCCGGTGAGCGTGATGATCAGGCCGCGCGCCG
Source organism: Agrobacterium sp. 6Ca8 (assembly GCF_055382765.1). Lineage (NCBI taxonomy): Bacteria > Pseudomonadati > Pseudomonadota > Alphaproteobacteria > Hyphomicrobiales > Rhizobiaceae > Agrobacterium > Agrobacterium sp. 6Ca8. Next base: position 2,330,192 of record NZ_AP026433.1, on the reverse strand, counting down.
GGGATTTCGTGTTCACGCGCGACGAGGCCGATGTGATGAAACGCGATATCGATGCGGCGCGCGCGGCGGGGCTTTCCGGCGTGGTGCTCGGTGCCTCGCTTGGCGATGGCTCGCTTGATATTCCCCTGCTCGAAGAACTGCGCCGCCACGCCGACGGGCTCGATATGACGCTGCACCGGGCGATCGATGTTGTTCCCGACATGGATGAAGCCTTGGAAGCCGCTATCGCGCTGGGTTTCCCGAGAATTCTGACCTCCGGGGGCGCGCGTTCTGCGCTTGAGGGCATCGAGACCTTGGCGCGATTATCCGAGCTTGCCGCCGGGCGGATTGTCATCATGCCGGGGGCCGGGGTGCGTCCACCAGTCGTGCAGACATTGCTGGACCGCTTTCCCATTACGGAGATCCACGCATCCTGTTCCGCCATTCCGTTTTACGATCCGGAAAGCCGGGTGGCGAAACTCGGTTTCACCGGCGCGGGGCGCAAGGGCACCGATGAAGAGGCCGTTCGAGAGTTAAAGGCGATCCTCACCGCTCATCAAAAAGGCGGCGCAAAGCTCTAGCCGTTCCTGCGGCGCCATCGAGATCGAGGTGGATCACGTCCGGTCCCGGCAGGGCCAATGCCGCCCTGATGGCATCGGCCATGGATTGCGCAGAGATATGCTTCTCTTCCAGCACCTGTGCCAGCCCCATCCGCGCCAGCCGTTCGGCGCGGGCGCTCTGTTCCGTTTCGCCATCGGCCGCAAACGGGATCAGAAGCGAGCGGCATTTTGCCTGTAGAATATCGCAGACGGTGTTGTAACCGGCCTGCGAAACCGAAAGCCGCGCGCCGGCAAGCAGGCTTGCGAAATCCTTGCGGAAGCGGAAGATGGACACATTTTCGGGCGCCTGCGCCGAGATCGCATCGAAATCTGCCTGCGGCATGTTGGGGCCGGTTATGAGGCACCAGCTTTTGATCTCTTCCAGCAGAGGCGATGCCTCAAGTGCGGCCCGGATAAGGGCTGCACCAACGGCACCTCCGCCAGCGGAAACGACGATATCGAATTTTTCCGCCGGTTCCGGCGATGGCAGCGGCGCGACGAGGCCGGTATAGACAACGCGCTGGCTGATTTCGCCGGCAAGGGGAAAGGTCTCCTCCAGCCGGACGAAATCCGGATCTCCGTGGACCAGCACCGCGTCGAAATGTTTCTTCACCAGCGACACGGTTTCTTCGTCACGGCCGGGTTTGGTTTTTTCCTGCAGAATATCGCGCAGCGACGTCATGACGAGCGGGCGTGGTTCACTGTCCTCGATCTCGTGCAGAAGCGGCAGCAATTCGAAACGCACCTGCCTTCGGCCGAAGGGGAAGGCCTCTATGATGACGATATCCGGCTTTGCGCCGTGATAAGCGCCGATCAGCATATCCGTTCGCAGCTTCTTGAAGTCGTCATCGACCGGTTTGCCGGAACTATCGACAAGGCCGGAAAAGCTGCCGTCGCTGACGGCGATCGGCGGCAATTCGACATGGCGGATGCCTTCGCCCGGAAAGCCGGGAACCGGGGTGCCACCTGTCACCAGAACGACATCGAAACCATCTGCCTGAAGGGCATTGGCCACGCGGCTGGCGCGGGCGATATGGCCGATGCCCAGAAGGTGCTGGACGTAGAAGAAAACGGAAGGGCGCTTTTCCGTATCGGTCATGGCGTTTTTTCCCACTCGGTTTCGAACAGCGTCTTCAACTCGGCAATGCTGGTGCGGTTGTCGAAGGCGGTTCGCACACGGTTTTCGGCCGCACTACCCAGACGCTCACGCAATTGTGGATCGGTAATCGCCGTGCGCAGAGCCTCGGCGAAGGCAACCGGATTTTCGGGCTCCGTCAGCAGGCCGTTTTCACCATCCACGAAGAATTCCGGAATGCCTGATATATTGGTGGAAATGCAGGTCAGCGCCTGGCTGGCGGCCTCGACCAGCACATTGGGAAGACCGTCGCGGTCACCATCGCTGGTGATGCGGCAGGCAAGGGCGAAGAGGTCGGCCTCGCGGTAATTCTCCAGCACCTGTTTCTGGTCCATGGCGCCGGTCCAGACGATCCTGTCGGCGATGCCAAGCTCGTCGGCGAGTTTTTTCAACCCGGCAAGTTCGTCGCCGCCACCGATATGGGTGAAACGCCAATGGATGTCCTGTGGAAGCGAGGCCAAAGCCTGCAACAGAATATCGATGCCCTTTTTCTTGACGGCCCGTCCAACACTCAAAATCCTGACCGGATCATGAGCGTCCGATCCATCTCTTTGCGGACGCGGCGTGTCGAAATGCGGGAAGCGGGTGAGATCAAGACCGTGATAGCTCAAATGCACATTCTGCTTGACGCCGGAAAGGGTGCGAAGATGCTGAAAGCCGCTTGCGGTGCAGGTCACGGCCCAGCGGGCGCTTTCCAGCTTTGCGGCAAGGTCCCGGTCGCTGGAGGTCCAGATATCCTTGGCGTGAGCCGAAATCGTCCAGGGCGTGCCGGTGATAAGATGGGTATAGGCGGCGACCGAGGCGGGTGTGTGGATGAAGTGGACATGCAGCCACCCGGCATCTACAGGCCATTCGTGCGCCAGCACGGCCGCCTGCCCGAAACGGCGGAAGCGGTTGCGGCTGAGATCATGCGGCAGATCGCTGAAAAACCGACGCAGCGCCTTGGTGAAGCCTGGCTTTTTGCGGCATGCCCACAGGGCCTTCAGCACGCGGATGGGCTCGTCATGCAGATATTCCGGCAGGTAGGTCACGGGTGCGCGGATTTCATCGTGAACGGGGTGGCGTTTTTTATCCGTCGGGCGGCGCATGGACATGAGTTCCAGCGTAAGGCCAGCCTTTTCAAGCCCCAGAAGTTCCTGGGCAATGAAAGTCTCGGACAGGCGCGGATAGCCCTTGAGGAGCACCACGATTTTTTTTGTGTCGGTCACGTTGCGCGTGTCTCTTTTGAAGCGGTGGTTGTCGGGGAGCCGGTCACGCTGTCAGCGTTATTGGCACCTTGTCGCCCTCGGGCGGCAGCCATTCGGCTATCCGTTTCGAAATGTTTTCCAGACCATCGAGCTTCAGGTCCTGCGAATTGACGGAAGGCGGCGCGCGATTCGGCAGCGCTTTAAGAGCTGCCGCCATTTTTGCCGGATTCTCGGCATCCTCAGGTAAAAGCATGTCGAAAAGGCCGAGCTCCGACGCGCGGCTTGCGCGGATAAGCTGCTCCTCCCTCGGCACCGTGCGCGGCACGACGAGGGCAGGCTTGTCGAACGACAATATCTCGCAGACGGTGTTGTAGCCGCCCATCGACACGACGGCCTGAGCGCCGGCAACGAGGTCTTCCATGCGATTGTCGAATTCGATGATCTCGATGTATGGAATATCGGCAACACTGCTCATGAATCGCTGGCGCTGGTCTGCCGGCATGTAAGGGCCGAGCACCACCAGCGCCTTGTGCGTCAGTTCGCTATCATGACGGTAGGCGTTGATGACGTCATCGATCAATTCGCTGCCGTCACCGCCGCCGCCAGTGGTGATGAGTAGATAGTCGCCCTCCGGCCGGTGCGCCACGGTTTCCGCCTGCGTTTTGGAGCGTTGCAGGAAGCCGACGAAATCCATCTTGTCCCGAACGGTCTGGGGAACGTCGAGCCCCGTCAAGGGGTCGTGGAAGTCCGGCGGGCCATAAATCCAGACGTGGTCATAGAACTTGCCGATCTTGGTCATCACGTCATTGCGCTTCCACTCCGCTTCAAGCAGCTGCGGTGCATCCATGACGTCACGCAGGCCGATGACAAGCTTGGTTCCCTGTCCCTTGAGATACGCAAGCGTTTCCTCCACCTCGCCACGAAGACCCATGGGCTCCTTGTCGACGATGAAGATATCCGGCTGGAAGCTTTCGGCAGTGTGATAGATGATGGAGCGGCGCATCTTCAGTGTTTCCTGAAGATCGATATGCCGGTCCATGGAGGTGTATTCGCCGTTGCGCAGCTTGATGACGCTCGGGATTTTCACGAAATCGACACGAGCGCGATAATCGAAGGCACCGGCGATAGTCGCACCCGAAATGATAAGCACGTTGAGGCCGCGATAATCCTCCACCAGCGCGTGAGCGATCGTGCGACAGCGCCGCAGATGTCCGAGGCCGAAGGAATCGTGGCTGTACATGAGGATGCGTGCGTCGTTCAGACGGGAGGTCATCGGCCACACCTCTTTTTGCCTTTCCCAAAAAAGGCGATGGCGGAAGAGCAGTTTATCAAGGCGTGTTCCATTTTATCTGAAGGGATCCGCAGCATCACGTAGTCCGTCACCGAAGAAATTAAAGGCCAGAATGACGAGAACAACCGGAATCGTCGGGATGAGAAGCCACGGATATAGCGCAATGACGCTGACGCTGCGCGCCTCCGTGAGCAGAATTCCCCAACTTGTGATCGGCGGCCTGAGGCCGAGACCAAGGAAGCTCAGCGCGGTTTCGCCGAGAATCATGCCCGGTATCGTCAGCGTCGCCGAGGCGATCAGATGTGACATGAAGCCGGGGATAAGGTGCCTGCCGATGATGCGCGGCGTGCCGGCGCCCATCAGTTGTGCAGCCAAAACATAGTCTTCCTCGCGCAATGCCAGCAATTTGGAGCGCACGGCGCGCGCCAGTCCCGTCCAGTCCAGCATGCCGAGAATGATGGTGATGCCGAGATAGACGAGGATCGGACTCCAGGTCACCGGCATGATTGCTGCGAGTGCGAGCCACAGCGGAATGCTCGGAATGGATTGCAGGACTTCGATGATACGCTGGACGATGAGATCGAAAGTGCCGCCGCGATAACCTGCAAGTCCGCCGATCACAATGCCGAGAACGAAGCTCATGGCGACACCGAGAAGGCCGATCGTCAGCGAGATGCGCGCGCCGTAGATGATTCGCGACAGCACGTCTCGTCCAAGCCGGTCGGTGCCGAGCAGGAACATTTCACCACCTTCGGCCGGACATACGAGGTGGGTTCTAGCCTCGATCATGCCCCAGAAATGATAGGTATCGCCCTTGCAGAAGAAACGCAGCGGCTGGATATCCGTCGGCACATCCCGGTAGACACGCCGCAGATTGTCCATGTCGAGCGTCATTTCCCGACCATAGACGAAGGGCCCGACAAATTTTCCGTCATTGAAAAGGTGAATGGCCTGGGGTGGGGCGTAGATATGCTCGATATTGCGGGTGTGAAGATTGTAAGGCGCGAGGAACTCGCTGATCAGGATCGAAAGATAAAGCACCACCAGAAAGGCGCCGGACCAGACGGCGATCTTGTGCTGGCGGAACTGCCACCACATGAGCCGCAGCTGCGACGCCTTGCTGAAGGCCGCCATTCCGGACGTATTGGGTTCGATGAGCGACGGGTCGAACGGCGCCGTCGAAACGTAGTGGGGCAGCGCTTCGCCGGATGTCGGGATGGATGAAGTCATTTGACGTTACCACCTCCGAAGCGGATTCTCGGGTCAAGTATGGCAAGGGCGATATCCGACACAAGAACGCCGATCACCGTGAGGAAAGCAAGGAACATCAGGAAGGAGCCGGCCAGGTACATGTCCTGGCTTTGCAGCGCCCGGATGAGCATCGGACCGGTTGTTTCGAGCGACAGCACGACGGCGGTAATTTCCGCGCCTGATATGATAGCGGGCAGGATCGAGCCGATGTCCGAGATGAAGAAATTCAGCGCCATGCGCAGCGGGTATTTGATCAGCACCTTGAAAGGGTGAAGCCCCTTGGCGCGGGCGGTTACGACATATTGTTTCTGCAACTCGTCCAAGAGGTTGGCGCGCAGGCGGCGGATCATGCCGGCCGTGCCCGCCGTTCCGATGATGAGGACGGGTATCCAGATATGTTCGAGAATCGATTTGAACTTTGGCCAGCTCATCGCCTGGTTCAGATATTCCCGATCCATCAGATGGCCGATGGAGATGCCGAACCAGATATTGGCGAAATACATCAGGATCAGCGCCAGCATGAAGTTGGGGATGGCGATGCCAAGCAGACCGAGGAAGGTCAGGCCGTAGTCGCCCCAGCTATATTTGTGAGTGGCGGAGTAGATGCCGATCGGGAAGGCAAGAATCCAGGTGACGATGATGGTGACGAAGGACACCAGAACCGTCAACCACAGACGGTCTCCCACAACCTCGTTTACCGGGAGCTGATATTCGAAAGAATAACCGAAATCGCCGACCAGCATGCCGGTTGCCCAGCGGAAGTAACGGATCGGCGCCGGCTGGTCGAAGCCGTAGCGGACGCGCAACTCCTCGATTTCGGCAAGGTTTGCGGTCTCGCCCATGGCGCGCAGTTCGGCGACGTAGCTTTCGAAATAATCGCCCGGTGGCAATTCGATGATGGTGAAGACCAGCATCGAGATCAGGATCAGCGTGGGGATCATGACGAGGATGCGCTTGAGAATATACCGCAGCATATCAGGCGTCTCCGTCATACCAGAAGGCATCCGGCATGTAGATGCCGAGATACGATGTGGGTTCAAAGCCGAAAAGCGCCTTTTCCGGCACGTTTCGCATGCGTTTGACATGGACGACGGGTTGCAGCGCGCCGTTGACGATGCCGATGGAAAATACCTGCTGCGTGTAGATACCAAGCATTTCCAGCCAGATTGCCTCGCGCTCTTCCTCGGTGACGCTTCGGCGCCATTTTTTCAGGAGATCGAGCAGATGCGCTGCTTCCGGCAGGTCAGGCTCCTTGCCCTCGCGCCCGCCGGACAGATAGTGGATGCCCCAGACCGGCCATTGCAACTGGTCGTCGCCGGTGGGCGCAAGGCCCGAAGGCAACATGTCGGGGGTCGGCACGCCATTGTCCATGCCCATCCACACCGACATCAGCACCTCGCCGCCCATGGCACGCTTGCGGAAGACATCGCGCTGGGTCGGGCGGACCGAAACCGCAATGCCGATATGCCGCCAGTGGTCCGTGACCAGTTCCATCACGTCCGTTTCGAGCGTGCTTTCGCCTGTGGTCTCGACGATGATATAGGCTGGACGGCCGTCCGGCAGAAGCCGGTAGCCGGCGCTGTCGCGCTTATCGAGACCTGCTTCGTCAAGCAACCTGTTGGCCATCGCCCGGTCGAAGGCACTCCAGGCCTCGGCAAATTCCGGTCGGTAAAGCGGGCTTTCCGGCAAGACGGTGTCGGCGCTTTCCTTGGCCAGCCCGTAAAAGCAGACCATGTTGATTTCGTGCCGGTTTATAGCGAGCGACATTGCGCGGCGCACGCGCACGTCCTGGAAACAGCTCCGCCATACAGGATCGGCGCAGTTCAGATTGGGCAGAAGCGCAATGCGCGACCCTTGAGAGCGTTTGTAGAGGTTCACCTTCAGAGGAAAGCGCTTTTCGGCATCCTTCAGGAAGGTGTAGTCGGCGAAATCGAGGCCGAAATATTGCAGATCGCTGTCACCCGACGCCGTCTTGGCCGAGATGATGTCGGAGGAGGTGACGTTCAGCAGGAACCGGTCGAGATAGGGCAGTTGAAGGCCGTTTTCGTCGACACGGTGATAATAGGGATTGCGTTCGAAAACGAACTGTTCGGCCGGTGGCGAAGTCGTATTGCGCCAGGCGTCCAGCGTCGGCAGAGCGGGATTTTCTGGACGGACCTGCCGCGACATCTTGATATGCAGACCGCTCCAGTCATCCGCCTTGTTCTTCTTGATGAGCTTGGCGAGGTTTTCCGCGGTCTGATATTTGATGTGGAACTGCTTCATATAGGCGGCGGGCAGGAAAAGCCGCGCGGGCGATGCTGCTGCGAGCTTTGCCAGAAAATCGGGGTTCGGACCTTCCCAGGTATAGCGCACCGTCAGCCGGTCAATGACTTCGATCTGGGGAGGATTGTTGTTGACCAGCAGTTCGATTGGCGGGCCGCCCTTGTGAATTTCCTTGTTGAGAGCAACATCCTCCCAGAAATACCGGAAATCCTCGGAGGTTAAATCGCTGCCGTCGGACCATTTGTGGCCTTCTCGCAGCTTGAAGGTGAAGATGCGTTCGTCCTGAACGTCGTAGCTTTCCAGAATGTCGGGATGAAGCTCGAATTTTTCGTCGTAACCAACCAGGCGGGCATAGTTGCTGATGGGCATAAGCCGGATATCGCGCTGGCCGCCGATCAGCATGCGCACGGAACCGCCGTGTTTTCCGGGCTCCCGGCCAAGCGCCTTCATATCGATGACGCGCGGGTTTTTCGGCAAGCGCTCGGCAATATCAGGCAGCTCACCTTTTTCCCGCTTTTCCTTGAAGTAGGCGGGGTCGGTATAGGCAGCGCGCGCATAGGTCGGCAAAAAGACGGAGGCCATCAAGGCAAGGGTGGTGCGGCGCGTAATCACGAGCGAAGCTCCCTGATGTCGGCATTGCCATTTGCGAGAACGAAATGGCCATCGCCAAGATCGGCAGAGATCATTTCGCCGTCACCCTCGTCGCGGAATTGCTTGCCCCAGTCGAACTTGCCCGTCGCGCTGATCTTGCCGATGGTGCGGAAATCGAGCGGACGGTCGAGATCGGGAAAAGGCACGGCCGCCAGCAACGATTTTGTATAGGGGTGAACCGGAGAGCGCATCATGATTTCCCGCGGCGCCAGCTCGACGATGCGGCCCTCGCACATCACCGCCACGCGGTCCGCCATGTAATCCACCACTGCCAGATTGTGCGAGATGAAGAGGTAGGTAAGTCCGAGGTCCTTCTGCAAATCCTTGAGCAGGTTGAGGATTTGCGCCTGCACCGAGACATCTAGGGCAGAAACGGGTTCGTCGCAGATCAGCAGTTCGGGACCCAACGCCAGGGCTCTGGCAATGCCGATACGCTGCCTCTGGCCGCCTGAGAAACTGTGCGGATAACGGTTCAGCGCGCTTTCTCCAAGGCCGATTGCCTTGACGAGATTACGGACTTTTTCCGCGCGGTATTTCGCATCGCCCCGTCCATGGATTTCAAGCGGCTCGCTCAAAATATTGCGCACGGTCATGCGCGGTGAAAGCGATGAGATCGGGTCCTGGAAGACCATCTGTATCTTCGACCGCAATTCCTTTAGATCGCCGTCCCTTGCATTGAGGACGTCGATATCGCCCTGCGGCCGGTGAAAGGTCACGGAGCCTTCATCCGGGCGAACGGCGCGCATGAGGATTTTGCTGACGGTTGTCTTGCCGCTGCCGCTTTCGCCGACGAGGCCAAGGCATTCTCCCCGGCGGATTTCAAAACTCACGCTGTTGACCGCCTTGGTGGCATTGGCATCGCGGCGGCTAAACCAGCTGGACTTCCGGGTCGTGAAGGTCTTGCTGATATTCTCCACGGTCAAGAGCGGGCCGGGGGTCTTGTTCACTGCGGCGGTCTTCTTGCCGACAAGGCTTTCGTGGTCGACGGTGATCTCACGAAGCGCCTTCAGCCTCTCACCCGGCTTCATGTCGAAATGCGGCACGGCGGCCATCAGGCCCTTGAGATAGGGGTGGCTCGGTGCCTTGAAAATATCGTCGACCGTTCCGGCTTCCATGATCTCGCCCTGATAGATCACGGCAACCTCGTCGGCGATGTTTGCCACCACGCCGAGATCGTGGGTGATGAGCAGCATGCTCATGTTCAGCCGGCTCTGGAGATCGCGCAGGAGTTTGAGGATTTGCGCCTGTATGGTCACATCAAGAGCCGTCGTCGGTTCGTCGGCGATCAGAAGCGCGGGGCGACAGATCAGTGCCATGGCAATCATGGCGCGCTGGCGCATGCCGCCCGACAATTCGAAGGGATACATGTTCACGACCTTCTTTGGGTTGGAAAACCCTACAAGGTCGAGCGTCTCATGCATTTTTTCCGCGCGCTCGGCCGGCGACAGGATGCTGTGGATTCTCAGCGCTTCGTCAATCTGGTTGCCGATCGTGTGCAGCGGCGAAAAAGACGTCATGGGTTCCTGAAAAATCAGCCCGATGCGATTTCCGCGTATAGCGCGGATTTCCCGGCCATCCTTCGGCAGTTGCAGCAGATCGACGGGGCCGGCTGCGGCATTTGCGGGATCGGTAAACAGCACGCGGCCGTTCACGCGCGCCGTCTTGGGGTGGATGCCCATGATCGTCTGGCCGATGACGGATTTTCCGGAGCCGGATTCTCCGACAAGCGCGGTCACTTTTCCCGGAAGAATGCGAAGGCTGGCACCCCTCACGGCGTCAATCGTGCCACCCATAAGAGAAAACGAGACCCGCAGATTTTCAATACGGAGCAAATCTGCGCCTGCGCTCATGCTAAAGGGTTCCTTGCCGTCTCTCTTTATCGTTGTCTTGTGACAATTTGCTCAGGAGGGCTTAAAGGCACGTTATCGTAGGGTTTGTTGTCTGTCTATGCCTCTGAAACATCGAATTGTTTAGCAAATTCAAAGCCGGCTTCCAAATTGCAATGGCTTGCCTGATGGCTTGTGTTTGGCGATATGTTAACGAACGTTCCCGGGTGAGGATCCATGTCCGACAAGAAATATTACGATGCCCAGCTGGATAGAGCCCGGCAGTTGCAAAACCAAGGACAATATGCGGAAGCGCATGCGCTTCTCTTATCGCTGGTTGCAGTAAAGGACGGGCACCTGATGGGTGAGCGGACAGTGCTCGGTCTGCCGCGCAGGCTGCATGCGGCACGGCTGCGTCTTGCCAAGGCTGAAGGCGATGTGGTCGCGAGGATCGGCTATCAATACACGCTGGTTCCGCCGCCGCAGGTGCTTGCAAAATATGCGCATTTTTCCCCGGAGGAGCACCGCGCTATCAATCTGAAAAGCAGGGAGGACGTGCCGAGGCGCATCCATCAGATTTGGATCGGAGACAAGGCCCCGCCCGTATCGGTCAAGGCCTGGGCCGCCCATGCCGCCTCGCATGGTTACGAATATCGCCTCTGGCGGGAGGCCGATCTTGAGCGGGAAGGCGTGTTTTCGAATGACGTCTTCAGGACGATGCTGGAAGACGGCGATTATCCCGGTGCTGTCGATGTGGCCCGCTATGTCGTGCTGGAGCGTTTTGGTGGCATCTATCTTGATTGCGACTGGTATCCGGCGCGGGATGATGCGAGTTTCGATGCTTTCCTGCCACTGGTAGGGCTGACGGCGTTTGATGAAGAAACACCGCGCGATACCGGGCAGGGCAGCATGCTTCTTGCCAACTCTTTCATTGCGACACCTGCCGGCCATCCGGTCTTCCGCAGGATGCTGGAGGCGTTTCCGAGGATTCTTGAGGAAATGCCGCGTGCGCCAGCCTGGTGGTCGACGGGTCCGCTGATCTTTACCGTCATCGCTCGGGCTGGGAGCATCAGCCTTGCGCCGGCGGGGTTTGTTGCCGCTTCTCTTGCCGATCGCGCCGCGTTGCAGGAGGTTGAAGCTGTCAGGCGCGAACTTGCCACCAAGACGGGTGGTTTGCTGATTGCCTGGAAGTCATGGTGATATCTGGTTGATGAGTTCCGCCGAGGAACGCCAGCGCGCGGCAGGATGTTTGCCGGTAATTTCGAACAGCCGTTTCAGAAAACGCCAGACGTTGTCATCATGCACGAGATGATGGGTGAGGATGCCGGTCGTGCCGCCGTGCTCCGCAGTCTGCAGGATGCGGGCGGCGGTCTCGGCGAAAAGGATGTCGTCTTCGCGCCCACCGCGGCTGCCGTGCCAGTCAATCACGTCGACATGGGTGTTCAGGCAAGGTGGCACGGCGTCTTTCTCCGGGCCGAAAACCGAAAGCGCTCGATATCCGAGGTCTGCCAGTCCCTGCACCACATTGGCATCTATGCGGTTCCACGGCGGAACGAGCATAGGCACGAAACGCCTGCCATGCAGATCGTGCAGTTTTTCCAGCCCGGATTGCAACTCGTCGAGAACGATGGACAGGTCACGGTGTGATCCGAGTTCCTGTTTCTTTTCTTTCTCGGTGGCATAGTTTGTATGGGACCAGCCATGCACGGCGACATGGGCAATGTCAGTCGTATCCAGGTGCCGCGCGAGCTTGTCCGTCGTCATCTCGGGGATAACCGCAAGCGTGACCGGCGCGGAAAAGCTGCTGCAAAGATCGAGCAGCGTGTCGAGCGCCGGTGTCGGTTCCACCGCATCGTCGTCCCTGAGCCAGAGATCGGCCGTTATGCCGCGTCGTCCACATTCATCCAGTGCCGCTACGAGTGTTTCCAGACTCATGATGTTCGTGCCTTTGCTCGCAACAGGATATCGTTCAGTTCTCTTGCGGCGTTTTCCAGAGATCGTTCATTTTTTACGAACTGGCGGGCTGCACTTGCCAATTCCTCACGCCGCTTGTCATCGCCGAGCAGGGTTTCGATTGCTCCAGCATAGGCGGCTGTATCATTTTCCGGTGTCAGTAATCCGGTGGTTCCGGATTTTAACACTTCGGGGACGCCGGCCACCGCTTCGGCGATAACGGGCAGGCCCGCAGCCTGTGCCTCGAGATAGGCGAGACCGTAGGCTTCGCCATGCCCCGGCCAGACGTAAACCGATGCTTTTGAAAGAAGTTCTGCGATTTCGTTTGCGTTTTTTTCTCCGTGCCAGACAAGACGGCGATCGGGAAAAGAGCTGAACATGGCATGTACGGCAGCGCGTTCCGGCCCGTCGCCGATGATATCCAATGTCCAGTTCAAATCGTGCGGCAACAGCGCAAGCGCTTCGCGAAGCGCACGATAGCTGTCGAACTTGTCGCCCGCCCGCATCATGGCGACGGTGATGAGTTTTCCCGGTGTGGGGCGCGGAGCAATTTCAAGAAAATTACTGGCATCGATAAAGGGCGCCAACATCGCCGAGCGGAGTGCGGGAGAGGCGCGGACAAGCCCGTCGCGATCACGCGCGGTGAAGCAGATATTGATGGCGGCAGCGTTCAATGCGGCCAGTAACTCGTCCTGAACCGCCTGCCAGCCCATGCCATTGCGCTTGGGGGAATAGGAGGCCTCGGCGGTGACGTAGGCAATACCGAAACGTCTGCTTATTTCCGGCCCGAGCAAGTCCGGGGCCTTGTAATAGGGGTGATAACAAAACCACAGATCCGGCGCGCCTTCCCGCTGCCAGCGCTCCGTGATGGTCTCGATTTCGTGCGTCGCCGCATCGGCAAGCAAGGACCTCGCCGGATCGTCAGCCTGTTTGAGAAAGCTGCGCAGCTCGGAAGCGACGGAAACATCGTGGCCGCTCATCGCCATCGCCTTCATCAGCAGGCGGGCCATCAGCCGGTCTCCGGAGGGAACGGGATGGTTGGGCGATTTGAGCGGTGAATAAAAAGCGATCCTCATCCGGATGGTTGTGCGTCGCCCATGGCTCTGGCGTCAACCGGAATTTGAGAGGGCCGAGCCTTGACAGCCTGACCATTCTTGCCCAACTGAAAGGCATCTTTTGCACATGCGCGGAGCGTGACACGCTTTGACTTTCCCAGTCGTTTCCCAGAACCTGCTTTCCAGCATCGAAAACAAGAGCGCCAAAGCGGCGGTGATCGGCCTTGGCTATGTCGGTCTGCCGCTAGCCATCACGATCGCCAAGGCTGGTTTCAAGGTCGTCGGTTTCGATATCGATCCCGGTAAAATGGTCGCGATCGATGCCGGCCGCAGCTATATCGAGGCGGTTTCGGACGAGGTGCTGGCAAGCGTCAGGCGCGATGATGGCTTCATCGCAACGTCTGATTTTTCCAGACTGGTTGAATGCGATGTGATTGCCATTTGCGTGCCGACGCCCCTGACGAAATATCGCGAGCCGGACCTCTCCTATGTCGAAAAGACCTGCCGGGACATTGCCGCGCATCTGCGCAGGGGGCAGCTTGTGGTGCTGGAATCGACCACCTATCCCGGCACGACCGACGGAGTTGTGAAGACCATTCTGGAAGGTACCGGACTTGTCTCCGGCGTCGACTTCTTCATCGGTTTTTCGCCCGAGCGGGAAGATCCCGGTAATCGCGATTTCGAGACCTCTACGATTCCAAAGGTCGTTGCAGGCGATGGTGAGGCTGCCGGAAAACTGATGGCTGCATTCTACGGCTCAGTGGTCAAGAAGATCGTTCCGGTCTCGACAAACGCCACGGCCGAGGCGGTGAAAATCACCGAAAACGTCTTCCGCGCTGTCAATATCGCGCTCGTCAATGAACTCAAGGTCGTCTACGAGGCCATGGGCATCGACATCTGGGAAGTGATCGACGCGGCGAAAACCAAGCCGTTCGGTTTCATGCCGTTTTATCCCGGCCCGGGTCTTGGTGGCCACTGCATACCGATCGATCCTTTCTATCTCACCTGGAAGTCGCGAGAGTACGAGTTGCCGACGAGGTTCATCGAGCTCGCCGGCGAAATCAACACCGGCATGCCGCGTCATGTCATCGGACGGGTTGCGGAAGCCCTCGACATCCGTTCCGGCAAGGCGCTCAGCCGCTCCAAGGTGCTGGTGGTCGGTCTCGCCTACAAGAAGAATGTGCCCGATATTCGTGAAAGTCCTTCGCTGAAACTCATAGAACTTATTCAGGAGCGCGGCGGCGAAGCGGCCTATTATGATCCGCACGTGGCAGAAATCCCGAAAACCCGGGAATATAGCCACCTGATGGGCATGAAATCCGTGGCTTGGGACAAGCAGACCGTCAGCGCCTTTGACGCTGTTCTGGTCGCGACCGATCACGACAATGTGGACTATGCCGCTCTTTGCGAATGGTCGCCGCTGATCATCGATACGCGAAACGTCTTCGCACGTCGGGATATCGCCGCAAAACACATCATCAAGGCCTGATCGCCTTCTCCCGGGCATTTCCGGCAACATCGCCATACGGTTTTACTGGAAATGCCCGGCATTCATGAACGGACGGACTATGAGCAGATTGGACAGTTTCATTCGCCGGTTGACCGCGCAGCGCGATATCCTCAACCACGTCAAGGCCGATCTCGATCTGCCTGACGAAGGTGCGATCATGGAAATCGGCCTTGGAAACGGGCGGACGTTCAATCATTTGCGCGAACTGTTTCCGCAACGCCGTATCGTTGCCTTCGACAGGGCCATGGGCGCGCACGCCTCGTCTGTTCCGGCGCAGGAAGATCTCGTCATCGGTGAAATATCGGAAACCGCTCCGGCCTTCATCGGTGTGGAGGCGGCCATGGTGCATGCCGATATCGGCACGGGCTACCCGGAAAAGGATGCCATTACCCTGACATGGCTGCCGGACCTTGCCGCGGGCATGCTGGCAAAAGGCGGCGTTGCGGTCAGCGGTCTGCCTCTGGATCATGCCATGCTTAAGCCTCTGCCGGTGCCGGAAAGCGTGCCGACCGACCGTTATTTTCTCTATCGCAAGATTTGAGGCCGGATGGCCCGTCAGAGAGAGCGCCGGGGTTGCCTTATAGGTAGCGCTCGCTCTCTTCTTTCGAGAGCAGGAAAACTTTCATTTGCGAGTTTCTCCCGCGAATGGCGATTTTTTCGCTTCGCAAATCGGCAATCTCCTGTCCCGCCTGAATGATGGCGGGTTCGGAAACGACAATGGCGGCGCCGAATTCCTTGGCCTTGGATTCCAGCCTGCTCGCCACATTCACGGTGTCGCCGATGGCGGTCAGGGTTTTCGCTGCGCCATAGCCCATGACGCCGACGATCGTCGGGCCGGCGTGGATGCCTACTACCACTTCCAGCCGGACGGCAAATTGTTTTTCCAGTCCCTCATTCAGGATTGAAAGCTCCCGCAATATGATAGCCGCGGCCTTCATGGCGTTGCGGCAGGCATTTTCTGCATCGTCGCCAAGTCCGAAAAGAGCCATGGCGCCATCACCGATGAATTTGTCGAGATGTCCTCCGGCCTGTTCTACGGCCTGCCCGACGATGGTGAAGTAGCGGTTTAGAAGAAACACGACGTCATATGGCAGTTTCGCCTCGGAAAGCGCGGTGAAATTGCGGATATCACAAAAGAGGATGGCGATCTCCTCTTCCTTGCCCGGCCGTGCCGGTTGCGCATCCGCTGGCAGGTCGCTCTGTTGGGGCGGCGATACCAGAAGAGCTATTCCAATATCCTGGGTGGGCCGCAACTGGCAGCCGAGCCGCACATCTGAATCGGCATGGATGCGCCTCAAAGTGGTTTGTTCGATATCTCCGGGAGGCGGAAGCGGGCCTTTGCTTTCGACAATCCTGACCCGGCAGGTCGAACAGCGTCCTTTGCCGCCGCATACGGAATAATGCGGTACGCCCGCGAGTCTGCTGGCCTCCAGAATGCTGAGCCCGGCAGGGACGCGCGCTTGCGCGCCATGCTCATAACGGATTTCGATAGCCGTCGATCTCTGTCGCCAGCTGCGCACGCCGCGCAAGACGAACACCAGCATGACCGCGCCGACAAAAATCGCTTCCGTTGCGTCGGTAACGAAACGGATACGCGTCTCCATCTCCCGTTGCAACGGTATGTCGTCTCTTTGAACGGTGGTATCTGCAAGCCCGGGAGGAAGTGAGTATTTTCTGTCCACCTCCTCCAGCCAGCGGCCGGCATCGCTGAAGCCCAGAAGCGCCAACAAAGGCAGCATCACCGCCACAGTCATGAATATCCCGGCAATTTTGGGATACCAGTCCCGGTAACGTAACCAGAAAAACAGGCCGATACACCCGTGGGTCCAGATCACGATCAATGCGAGGCTTTGCCACGCGCCGGCCATCGGGTTGTTGATCCAGAGCCGGCGAACGACCGAGTAATATCCCACGTCGATGTTGTAGATCATGTGCGACACGCGAATATTGACGGCGTGGCTTATGATCAAAAACGGGATCGACAGGCCAAGTATGGCTTGCAGCGCTTCGCGAAGGGGCATGCGCAATGTCCGGCGCTGATAAAGCGAGCGCAGGACAAGACAGACGTGCACCACAACCGACCCATAAAACAGCAGGCTGCTGACGGGATTGAGCCAGATCAGGCTGAACCATTTTCGCGCCCGCTCGGCGGTATCGATGGAGATGAGAGCGAGCGAATGGTTGAAAAGATGGGAAAATACAAAGGCAAAAATGATGAGGCCGGACAAGATCCGGGCGCGTCTCAAATTGGTCTCCGAAAAGAAACGGATCATGCAAATCCCATCATGCGGTCATTTGGCGCAGAATCATCATTAAGTGTGCTCTGTTGTATTTAATGCAGGGTATCTCGTGGCAATATCGTGGAGCAATGGGCCGGCGATGGTCAATTGTGCGTGTTCGAACGTCTGTTCGCCGCATGATACAAATCAGGCTTCAAAAAAGCGTCAAACGAACGCCAGCAACACGAGATTGGTGACCGCGATCAGAGGTCGATGATCTGGCCGTCCATTGTCGCGAATGCACCGCTGAACTGGGCTTTTGCCTGTTTTTCGATATCGTCCAGCTCATCGTCGCTGCGGCTTGGGGCGTGGTGGATGAAGCCGACATTTTTTGCGCCTGCCAGTTTGGCAAGGCGGATCGCCTCCTGCCAGGACGAATGGCCATAACCGCGATAAAGGCCCATCTCCTCATCGGTAAACATGGCGTCGTAGAGGAAGAGATCGACGTCCTTGATCAGATCAAGCACGTTCTTGTCGATATTGCCCGGTTCATGTTCCGTATCGGTGATGATGGCGAATGACTTTCCCGCCCAGTCCAGGCGATACCCGATGGCGTTGCCCGGATGATTGAGCATTCCAGTTCGGATCGAGAGGCCCGGATGAACATCCAGGACGTCGCCCGGCATAAAGTCACGGGTTGCCATTTTTGCGCAGCAGACTTCCAGAGGTACGGGGAACCATGGCGGGCTCATGAAGTCCTTGAGCATTTCCCGCGTTGTCATGGTGCCGGCAAGATGACCCGACCAGATGGCGACATCGTTGGAGCTATTGTAGAACGGCTTGAAATAGGGAAAGCCGACGATGTGGTCGTAATGGCAGTGAGAGAAGAACAGGTTGACGTCGGTAATACCTTCCGCCCGCAACGCCAGACCAGCAGGGTGTAACCCCGAACCCGCGTCGAACAAAAGAACATGATCTCCGCATCGTACCTCGATGCAGATGGTATTCCCGCCATATTTTCGGAAGTTTTCACCTGAAACAGGAAGCGTTCCCCGCGCACCCCAGATCTTTACCCGAAAATCTTTATTACCTTCCCGACTTACTATGTCGGAATCGAACGCCATGACACACCCCGATTACAACGGAATCTTGCACGCTTCCTCCCATGAAGCCCGTTGTCTCTACAGATTATTATATCCGCTCTCTTTTGGCGGACGCCCTTGCCCTTATTCAGTCAGCATTTCATTTATATTGCAATGGTGCGACATTTATTTTTCCAACATCGCCATCCAAGGTAGCAAGAAATTGCGGCTCATGTTCTCGCGTTTGCACGCGCTTTGCTAAGCTCCGTCGTCGTCTGGGTGAGACGTTCGGCAAGAACGCGCATGACCTTGATGGTAATGTCAGGGAAATCGGACATGAGCTTGAAGAACTGTTCCTTGCCGATACGCAGGGCTTCCACGTTGGTGGAGGCGCGCACGGTTGCGGTTCTGACGCTGTCGCAGAGAATGGCGATTTCACCGACGATCGCATTACCGGTCATTTCGGCCACTTTTAACGTGCCCGACGGAGAATCGACCAGAACATCCACTTTACCGGTCAAAAGGACGTAGGCCGCATCGCCGACATCTCCCTGCCGGAACAGCATGTCGCCGGTGTGATAGGACACGCGGTCGGATGCGAATGCGAGAAGTTTGAGCTTCGACGGTTCCATTTCCGAAAAAAACGGGACGCGTTTCAGCATTTGAATTTCGTCTTTGAAAAGCATTGCCTTACCCTGTTCTTGTTCCACCTCGGTCACTTTCTTGGATTTATGTTGCGACCATATCCTTGAATGTACCGTTTTCCTGCGCAAGAGTCTCGTAACTTCCATCAGCGCTGATAAGGCCCTGATGGACGACGATGACCCGGTCGAACATGCGCGAGAGCGTCGCATTCGACAGAACCCACACGATCGCCGGGTTATTATTGTTCTGTTTCAGGAATGTGATGACCCGTTCGACAATTTCCTCCTGTTGCCGCGGATCGAGGCCGGGAAGGGGGCGATTGAAGACGTAATAGTCGGACTTGCGGATCAGCGCCCTTGCGAGATTGAGCTTCTGCCGCTGGAGTGGCCCGAGCCGCTTGCCGCCGGCGCCGAGGTTGAAATCCAGACCCACCGCAAGCACACGCTCATAGACGCCCTGCTTGCGCATGACCTCGGCCACGATGTGGGTGATGCGCCGTGATGCGTCGGTATAACGATGGCTGACCTTGCCGAAGAGAATATTGTCCAGAAGGCTGGTGGCACTCATGTATTTCGTCGGATCGTAGATTTCGATCACGTTCTTCAGGCTGTCCGGCAGGTTTTCATGGAACATGTGCCGGACTTCAACGATCCGGTTCATGATTTCCGGTGACAGCAGGCCGAAACGCTGCCGGGGCTCAATGTAGAAGAAGCTCAGCCGCAGCATCGCGCGTCTTTCGCTTTCATTGGCCTCGTCGAAACTCCGGCTCTGAAGACGCTGCAGCATTTGCTGATAGACCGGAACATCGTCGGGTGTCATGAATGTCAGCTGCTGGAAGAAGGGGTGGTCACCCGGCAGGTCGGCGAAGATTTCCACGATGTTTTCGGCAATCGTATACCCCATTTCGAACAGGGTTTTGACGAGGCCTGTTTCGCGCATCAGCGAACGGAAATATTCGCTTTCTATGACGGTCCTGATCGACTGTGATGAGTCGCGCATGGTGCCGAACAACAGGTTCTCGCCCACGGTGGCCTCACTGTTGTAGCTCTCCAGCTCAAACGGAGCGATGAGGCCGCTCAGGTTCTCCTTTTCCAGTTCGGCGCGCAGGACATGTCGCAGTTCCACAATGCGGGCCGCAAGATGCAGGTCGGTCAAAGGGTCGATCGTCGAGCGCAACGCGAATTCCAGAATATCCTGTGAAAGTTCCACGCTGTCGAGCACAGCCAGAACGGCCTGGATGAGGTTTTCCGGCTTGCCGTCACCGGCCGGGCTTGAAGCGTAGTCGATCCATTCGCTGTTGATGTCGATCGTCGGATTGCCCGCAAGCTTGGCTTCGCGGATCTCCCATTTGCGGTGTTCCAGCGCTGCACCTTCGTATTGCTTTTCGACAAGCGGTGCATGCTTGAGACCGTAAAGCAGATTGTCCTTCAGGCTGGCGTGGAAAAAATAGCTGTCCGAGGACACATAGGAGATGCGCCGGCCCGTCAGCGATTCAGGCAATTCCAATATGTCGACGTCGTTGATGCTCACCTTGCCGGAAGTCGGCCAGAGCGTGCGGCCGATAGCATCCGCGAGCGCCTCTGCTCCCGATCCGCCGACGATGGCGATCACCTCGCCTGCCTCGATCTTCAACGATGCCTGTTCCAGAAGCCGGCTGCCGCTATCGTCTTCCAGCGTCAGATTGCTGACGACGATCGGTGCGGCAATTGCCGCGACTGCTCCCGGTGACAGTTTTTGCACCTTGTCATCGATCATGTTCGACGCATCGAACTGCTCGAAGACCTGCTCGTATTTTACCTGAACATCCTGACGCGCCTGATCCCAGTCGATCAGCTCCTTCAGCGGTCCTGGCAGTTCCTTATAAGCGTTGATGACGGCAACCAGCTGCCCGACATCGAGGCTGCCCTTGAGCGTGAGATAACCGCCCAGTGCATAAAAGAAGAAAGGGGTGAGCTGCGCGAGGAAGTTATTGATGAATTTGACCAGAAACTTCCACTGGTAGAGATCGTAGCGGATCCTGAAGATGTCGCCGAGCCGGTGCGAGGCATCGGCACGCTCGAAATTGGAGGTGTCATAGGCGTGGATGGTGCCGATGCCGTCGACCATTTCGCCGATGCGCCCGGCAAGCTGGCGTGCGCTCAGCTGCCGCTGGCGCCCGAGTTCGATGAGGCGACGGCGCATTTTGGGGATGATGCCGACCTGGATGGCGGCCATGAAAGCCGCAATCAGACCCAGCCAGAAATTCTGCACGAGAATGAAGAAGAGTGCCGAGAGCGCCTGACCGCCCAGAAGCGCCGGCTGCACAAAGGCGTCGCCGGTAAATCCGCCCAGCGGCTCGACCTCGTCCTTCACCATGCTGGAGATTTCAGCACCCTTGACCCGCTTGAAATGCGTGGGCGGGAACCGCAGGATCCGATCGATAAGTTCGAAACGGATACGCCTGAGAAGCCGCTCGCCGAGGCGGCCCTTGAAGGTGTTGATATAATATTTGAAAAGCCCGTTGATGACGACAAGCGCAAGGAAGGTGAGGCTGAGCGCCATCAGCATCGACATGCGGTTGAGTTCGAGCCCGGGGAAGAGCGTCACGGTGCCCCAATAGGGAATATCGACCGTGAGATGCATGAAAAGCTGTGTCGCGTTTGCCCCTTCGAAGCCGTCTCCCTGAATGGGCCCGTTGACGATCTGTTTGGGCAGATCGAAGGCGAGGAAATAGGGGATCATGGACAGGGCGACGATCAGCAGAATGAAAAGCTGCTGCCGCTTCGTATGCGACCAGATATAACGCGTAAGGCTTTGTTCCATATAAAACTTCTATGACCTGTCGGGCAGGGCCCGGCGTGTTGGTTTGCGCGGTGTCAAGACGGTCAGGCTGCCGGGTGGCGGGATCCCCTCCTGCAAATAGGTATGTGACTCGCTATTTATCAGTATATTCAAGCGGTTTCGAGCAAAATAGCGCCCGTGCCGAGGCTGGCCCACGATCCCCGATATTTGTTTTTGTAACGTGCATTCCACATTCGATATTGAGACGACTACATTTTTAGACTTCCCTAATGTTATTGGTTTTACTGTAGAACAGGACGTTAGGACGCTCCGGTATAGTTATCCCGCAAATGGTTGAGCCGACACAGGCGTAGTGATTGCAAGGTCGATGGCGATAGATATTTCAGAGCGTGAAAGCGGTGAACCGTCCCCTGACATGTTGTCGCTCTCGGGCATTGCATCCGATGGGTCGATCGCACATCCGGTTTCTTTTCAAGGATGCACGGGTGTTTTTCACCCGGCGCGCAAAGAGGTCAAACAGGATCATGCGGTTCTTTTCGTCAGCCCCTGGGGCATGGAGGAACTGTGCACTCGCAAGTTTCAGCGGGTTGTGGCTGAACGGCTGGCGGCGGCCGGCGTCGCCAGCCTGCGATTCGACTATCATGGCGCCGGGGATGCGCTCGATCCGGAGGATGTCGACCGTGCGGCGGATTGGCTTTCCGACACGCGAGCGGCGCTCGATTATCTAAAACGTCTTTCCGGCTGTTCCAGGGTGGTCGTCATCGCTCAGGGTCTCGGCTGTCTGATCGCGATACAGGCGCTCGCCGATGCGGCGGCGGTCGGTTCCATGGCGCTTCTGGCGCCCGTCGTCTCCGGTCGGAGCTATCTTCGCGAACTGGCGATGTGGTCGTCCATGATTGACGATGGCCTTGGTCTTCGGCCCGGGCAGCGCATGGCGGAGGCGGGGGCAATTGCAGGCATGGCCATGCCGGTGGGTGTTGCTGATGCTATCAAGAAGGTCAATCTTGCAAAGCTGGATACTGCTCCTGCGCGCAGCATTCTGGTGCTGTCGAGACCGGGCCGGGCGAGCGACAGCGATTTTGCCAAACAACTCGCCGCGATTGGTGCCGAGGTGGGGGAGGCGGAATTTGAGGGATATGACGATCTCGTATCCAGTCCTACACTCTCGAAAATACCCGGCGATGTGGTGAAGCGGCTTCGGGATTGGGTCCTGTCCAAGACCCAGACCACGGATGCGGCAGGTCCGCAGGAGGATTTCATCGTCAACGCTCCGCAGCGCGGTCGCGGTTTTCTGGAACAGCCGGTGCAATTTGGCGAAGCCGGCCGGCTTTTCGGTGTTTTTTGCGAGCCTGACGATCGGGTGGCGGTCTCCTCGGTCCTTCTGCTGGGCGCAGCCTACGATCGGCATGCGGGTTGGGGCAGGCTTTCCGTGCAAACGGCCCGTTTGCTCGCACGGGAGGGTATCGCTTCGTTGCGGTTCGACGCGGCCAATATTGCCGACAGCCCCCCGGTCAAAAACGCGCCCGATCAGGTTCTTTACGATGTGACGCAGAATGACGACGTGGCCGCAGCGCTCGATTTTCTCAGTCGGCGTGGCAAAGGACCCGTCGTTGCTGCTGGGCGCTGCAGTGGCGCCTACCTCGCCTTCAATGGCGCGCTTGCCGATGACCGGATCAGCGGGGTGGTTGCGGTTAATCCGGTTGTGTTCCATTGGCGGAAAGGCCGCTCGGTCGATGAAGCGCTGCACAAACCGCCACGGTCCTTTGGGGAATACAGCCAGCGTTTTCGCCAGGGCGCTACGTTCAAGCGTCTCGTCAGCGGCGATGTCGATGTGGTGAGCGCTGGTCGCAATATCGCCAAGGCGACGCTCAAGAAGCTTTCGATAAAAACGGCAAGGCTTTCCCGCCGGGGGAGCGAGGAAGGGCGTGCCGTCTACGGTGCTTTCGACAAGCTCAAGACAAGGGATGTGTCCATTAGCCTGCTTTACAGCGAGAATGACGACGGGCTTGAGCATTTCCGGTATTATTTCAACGCCGATGGCAGGGGCTTGTCGGCCTATCGGAATGTGTCGCTGACGATTGTTCCTGACGCCGACCATAATCTTTCAACGCCTGAGGCCAGAAAAGCCTACATCGATGCGGTGAAGCTGATGGCTCTAAAAGGAAAATCGCCGGCTGGAGCCTAGCGAGACGACATCGCCGGAAGGGGGCGTTTCGGATGTTGCTGTCTCCGGGATAAGGTCGATTTTTCTGGTTTCACCGGGTGCGAGATGGAACCAGCTTTCCGAGGCGCGGTAATCTTGCGCCGTGATATGGACGGATTGCGCCAGCCGGTCCGTGCCGATCTCGAGCGACCAGATGCCGTTCGCCTCGCTCACCCCCACCTGAAGGTTGGCGGCGTGCAGTGCTTTTTTCCGACCGAGAGGAAAATGGAATGCGTCGGCGATGACAGATCCGGTCGCGACATCGCGGAGCCGGGCTACCGTCACATCATGGGAGCGCGGGCCGAAACGATAGGCATAGGTCGTATCGAAAAAGGCGCCGAACAAATCGGTTGCGGCGATGGTCTGGCTCTGTCGCGGCGAGAGCGTGAGCGGCCGTTTGGCATGGACGACGGGTTGCGTGCCATCGCGCAGGCAGGTCAGTTCCAGCATGGCGTCAAGGTTGTCGCCGGTTTCGTTGATGACATGAATGTCCAGCCCGTTGGTGCCTTCATCGGAAAGGCTGACCTGGATGGGACGAAACGCTCTTTTCAGCGCATGCCAGACGGATTTGGGTCTGCCGGTGGCATCGATGATACCCCAGCCAGCGCCGGGAACGAGATCCTGCAAGGTCCAGACCAGGGCGCCCCGGCAAGAGGACGTGTCGCGACGCCATTCGGCGAAGGTTGCTTCCATGACCTCGGCAGTGACGGCACGAGACATGTCGAGATAGAGGCCGCCATCCTCCCGACGCAGCACGTCCGGCTCAACGTCGTAAAGCAGTTTCAGATAATGGTCGCGAATATCCTCGAAATCCCAGGAAGCGCCGCGATCGCGTGGCGTGCGCGCCTTCCAGCGCGGATCATGCACCGCCAGAGCGGGAAGATGTCTGTCCAGCGTTTCCTGTTCGGGAATATTGGCGAAGGCCAGGCACTCTGCAGCAAAGCGGAGATCGGCCCGGCGGGCATCTTCCAGCGGACGGCAATAGGCGCCCACACCGTAATAATGACCAACTCCGGCATTGGGAAAGAAGGGCAAGGCGCCGCCTGAAGGGGAATTCGCCACATAGGCCGCGTCTGGCCGTTTTTCGGTCAGGACTTCGGGCAAAATTGTCTCGGTGAGCGTTCCCTTCCATATCTGTTCCGGCAGACCGAGCATCGCGCCCTGCTGGTACATTTCGCTACCACCGCAAAAAACGATCAGCGAAGGGGAAAGGGCGGTCGCCTCGAGGAACTGCGAGACTTCCGTAACGATGTGCTGGCTGAGCGCCTCATCCTTTGCTGGATAATCAAAATTGGCAAGCATGGCGTCCTGCCAAACCATGATGCCGAGTTCATCGCAGAGCGCGAAGAACTCCGGCGTTTCATAGGCCATCGTGCCGCCGATGCGGATCATGTTCATACCGGCTTCGGCAGCTTTTCGAAGCCAAGGCTCATAGTCCGGTCTTGTTCCCGGCAGGCGCACGATGTCGGCAGTCGTCCAGACTGCGCCCCGGCAGAAAACGGGGAGCCCGTTTACCCGGATGCCGAAACCGTTGCCGTCTTCGCCGTAATCCACCTCCATGCGCCTGAAGCCGGTGCGCCCGAGTCTGTGTTGCTTACCATCCAGTTCCAGAATGACTTCATGGAGCGCCGGTCTGCCGTGGGTATGCGGCCACCAGGTCTCGACATCGGGTATCCGGAGTTCGCCCAAGAATTCGCCGTTTTCACCTCTGGAAAGATCGGTGCTGTAACCGGCGCAGGTGAGCCGTGCGGATGGAATGTCGTGGTTCGCCTCCAGGGCGATGTTGACCGTTCCCGTCCCGGTTTCGTCGAGCGAGGACCGGACTGTGCAAAGCACGTCTGCCTGTCTTATAAGGCTGATGGGTCGCCATGGGCCGGCGGCATGGATTTCCGGGCACCAGCCTGGCATATATCCGAGCGCCGTGGTGCGGATCAGCCGCAGACCTTGAGTGTTCATCATCTGCGGACGCCAGCGGGCGCGGGGACCGGTTTTTTCGAGCCTTGGCGAAAGTGCCCGGAAGCAGATCGAAAGTTCGTCCGCGCCCGTCAGTTCAACCGGCACTTCCAGCCTTTCGAACATGCTCTGGCTGGCGGCGATCAGTTCGCCGTTGAGGAAGATTTCTGCAATCGTCGACAGGCCGTCGAAGCGCAGGATCGCCCGCTCCCGCACATCGGAAATCATCGTCAGACGGTACCAGGCATCCCTGTCGTTCAATGGTGTCGGATTGAAACGGTCGAATTTCCCGGCCAGTTCCAGAGCTTGCGCCACTGTTCCGGGAACGGATACGTGGAAGCTTTCAAGGGTTGCGGGAATTTCCGAGGGCGTTTCGCAGGCGTTGGCGGACGTCAGTGTCAGCGTCCAGCCTTCGCTTAGTAATTTTTCGCTTTCGCGCGGAAGATAAGTCCTCACGCGGCCTCGCTGGTGTTCGACAATTTTGCCGCAAGGGCTTCCATCACACCATCCCATGCTTCCGCAGCCGGATCGAGCACCGAGGCGAGCGCGTCGAATTTACGGCGCGTGACGGCGCGAGCTAGCTGGAACTGCACGGTCTTGGCGACCTCGGATATGCGCAGCGCGTGGTCTCTCGCTTCAGCAAATTCGCTCTTGTCCAGCCATTCGAGGTGGCTCGCCGCCAGTTCGAAATTGGCGCCGAGCTGGCGCAGCGTATTGAAGGCATATTTGTGGAAAAAGCCGAACGGCCGGTCTGCCACCTTCTCGACCTGAGCCGGAAACACGGCTGCAAAAGACCTGACCGGATTGTCGGATGGTCGCCGTGAAAAATGAAACTTCAGCAGCCGTTCGGCCGTTTTGCGGATATGTGCCGGCGAAGGGTTGCTGTCTGCAAATTTCGCAAATTCCGTATAGGGCAGGAAGGGCGGCTCGCTCTCTGTCAGATGATGCTGGAACAGGCCGTCGAAATCTTCGCCCGACAGGTGGAAAAAGCCTGCATTATGAAAATAATCGAGTTCCCGGTTTGCAAGGTCCAGCCGGTTGATGGCGATGGTGGTCTTGCCATGTTCCTTCCGGTAGCCCACCCCGTGGGTATCGGGCATATAGAAGCTATCCATCTCGATCAGGCAGATGCGACCGCGCTCCAGTTGCGCTTCGATATGGTTTTCCACCCGGTCGAAGATCGCAAGTTCGGTGGCGCGAACGCCATAAAGTGCTTCCAGATCTTCCAGCGGCACTTTGAAGAAGGTGAACTGGTCGCCTTCGAAATCCTGCGTCAGTGTGAAGCCGAACATGGCCTCAGGCGGCAACCCTTTCGAGGCCAGCACCTCGATCCACAAATCGATGTAGCAATTGGTCTCCGGCCACATTCTTTCCGAAGAATGAAGCGCGTGCTGCACATAATTTTTGGGATCGAGACCGGGGAAAATCTGCCGCATGAATGGTTAGCCCCAGAGTGTTTTCAAGGCCTTTTCGGGCCATGTTTTTACATCCAGTCCGTGATGCGCAAAAAGTGCCAGCGCAATGCGCTCAAGGCCGAAACCGACGCAGGCAGTGTGAGCCACATCACCATTGTCGAGGTTCAATCCCCATTTCTGGCCAAAGGCGTCCTGATGGTAATTGAAGCTCATGCAGGCCGTCGGGTTGGTGGCGGATGTGACGGGAATCAACAGTTCGAATTTCAGGTTCTGGTCGCGCTGGTTGTTGGCGAGCATTTTGCCGGCGCGGCCGAAGAAGGGATCGTTGGCCACGTCGATGGTCACTTCAAGGCCCACGGCTTCCATCATCGCCACGCCGCGATCCATCCATGTCTGGCGGAATTCGGTCACATCGCTCTCCGTGCCCATGCGCACATATTCCCGCATGCGGAAAAGCTGCTGACGTGCCGGGTCCTTCGAGGGTTCATGGCGGAAACAATAGGACTGGATGTCGTAGAGACCGCCGCCGGAAGGCAATGCGCCGCGCTTGGCGATGGTCGGATAAAGAGGGTAGCAAGCGGCCGGCGTCAGCACGATATCGGTTGCTTTCTGGTCCTTTGTCCAGTCGCCGCCCTCATCCATGGATTTGAGAAGGCTGACATGGTCAAGTTCGCAACCGCAGAAGGAATGCACCGTGCCCGCAAGCTGCGGGAAGCTTTTCATGTAACCGCTCTTTTCGAAATAGGCGCGGTTGATGCCGGGCGGGAAGCGGATCGCCTCTGCACTGTCCGGGCCGCCGGTGCGGTCGATCAGGCGTTCGAATGCGGCAATGACGTCCTCGAACTGGCCGCTGCGTCCGTAAAGACCATCGACACCCGTTTCAATCAGCAGGCCTTCTTCGAACAGTCGATCGAGAAACGATGTTTGCATATCCATGGTCTTATCCCAAGAGGCTGGTGTCCTGCTTGTGAACCAGCAGGAGATTGGCGGAATTGCCGAGAATACGGTCGTTGGAAATCATCAGGCGCGCGGAATGCGCGTCGCGAAGGTGTCGGCCAAGGCTGTAGGGCGTACCGTTCTTGTAACCCATGATGCCGCAGACCAGCATCGCTTGGTCGATGATCTCCAGAATGGTTTCCGAAGAACAGATCTTCACATTGTTCATGGCAACCGCGAACGCCATGGACATCAGCTTGTCCGGGTCGCTCTTGGTGTCTTCGTAAGCCTTTACGCCCGCAATGACGTTGGATTTGACCACCTGCAATTTGGTGGAAATTTCGGCAATGTGGATAGCGCCTGGCGGTGTGACACCGGGCGACTTGCGTGCAGCCGTCCTGACGAAGGATTGCGCGCGCAGCACCGCATCCGACGCGATGCCATACCAAACGGCGCTCCACAGAAGATGCGAGCTTGCAAGCATGGATTGCGCGGCGATTTCCGCAAAGGGTTTTGGGAATATCTGCACCGCTGGCGCCTCGCCGCGGAACAGGAAACCGTCCGAACAGGTGCCGCGCATGCCGAGTGTGTCCCAGACATGGGTCTTCTCGAGCTTGTACTGATCTTTCAGGAAGATGGTCATCACCTGATCGGCCGGGGCGGCATCCTTGTGGGCGCGCGAGGTGATGAGGATGGCATCCGCATTGCTGCCGTAGGAAATGACGGTGGCGTCCTTCTCCAGCCGGCAGATGTCTCCTTCCACCTCGATTGCGCAGATGGAATTGCGCAGATTGCCGCCGATTCCGCCTTCGGTCGTGGCCGATGCGAGCAGAAGCTGTTCGCTTGCAATGCGGCTCATGAAGCCCGCATGCCATGGGCTTGTCTCGCCGTGTTCCACAAGGCTCGATGCCTTGATGTGGTGCATGGCGAAAATCATCGCGGTTGCCGAACAGGCCTGGCCAAGCCGGGCGCAGATATCGGCGATTTGCTGTATGGATGCGCCTTCGCCACCAAGAGAGGACGGGACCTGAATGCCGAGAAGGCGCTCTTGTCTCAGCGCCTTGACGGCTTCCTCCGGGAAGCGACCGGTGACGTCCACCTCGTCCGCGTGTTTGGCGGCAATTGCTGCGACGCGGCTTGCGCGCGCGGACAGCGTTTCATCCTGCGGCGCAACGGTCACATTCATCAGGCTGCCTCTTTACCATCCAGAATGAGCTTAACGGTGTCTTCAATGGCCTTGATGCTGGCAAAGGACTTGCGGTTCAAGAGGTTGTCGGGGAATTCGATATCGAAAGCTTCCTCGATACCCAGCATCAATTGCACCGAGGCAAAGGAAGAAAGACCTGCCGCATAAAGATCTGCTTCGTTTTCAATCGTATCGACGGGGGTAGGAAGCTGGCCGAATTTTGCCAGTATTTCACGAATAGTCGCATTCATTCCGACTTATCTCCCATGAATTTAACATCAGGATGGTTTGTGCTTATCGTTAATTTGAAAACGATAATATTCGCCTAAACCGTTAGGTTAATTACCACTAACGGCGCTTTTGTTGTTCGTCCACCTTTGCCAGCCATCAGCAGCACCCTTGACAAATGTCGGGCGGTGTTTTCTCTTGTGTCCATTCACCAGGGGTGTCCCGTCAAGGGGCTGAGATTCTGCTTTTATGCGCAGTGACCCGTTGAACCTGATCCAGTTCATACTGGCGTAGGGACGGTGCAAAGACCGAAGGTCGGATTGCGTGTAACTTGCGCTGCCGACGCGTCGGTATTTTCCATCATTCCGGCTCGAACTGGGTCTCCACTGTCAAACTTTGGAGCCTCATGATGAATATCGTTGCCAAGAATATCCCGCTTGTCGTCACAACCGGGCCGCATCCCGCCTCCACGAAAATCCACAAAACCGGAATTTTGCATCCGCATATTCGCGTGCCCATGCGCGAAATCGCCGTCCACCCGACGGCGGGAGAACCGCCGGTCACGGTCTATGATTCTTCAGGCCCCTATACCGATCCATTGCATAACGTTCTGATCGAAAAGGGTCTGCCGCGCCTGCGTCACGACTGGGTTGTAGCGCGCGGCGATGTCGCGGCTTACGACGGTCGGCACGTCAAACCGGAGGATAACGGCTTTGCCACCGGCGAGCGCCTGACGCCTGAATTTGCCATGCGCCACCAGCCGCTGATGGCCACGGAAGGAAAAGCCGTAACGCAGCTTGCCTATGCGCGGGCAGGCATCATCACGCCGGAAATGGAGTTCATCGCCATCCGCGAAAATCTGGGGCGCGAAGCGGCGAAGGAGAAGCTGGCTCGTGATGGCGAGAGTTTCGGTGCACAGATACCCGATTATGTGACGCCGGAGTTCGTCCGTCAGGAAGTCGCATCGGGCCGCGCCATCATCCCGGCCAACATCAATCACCCCGAGCTTGAGCCGATGATCATCGGCCGTAATTTTCTGGTCAAGATCAACGCCAATATCGGCAATTCCGCCGTTACCTCCTCCATGGCCGAAGAGGTGGAGAAGATGGTCTGGGCGATCCGCTGGGGTGCCGATACCGTCATGGACCTTTCGACCGGGCGCAACATCCACAATATCCGCGAATGGATCATCCGCAATTCGCCGGTGCCGATCGGCACGGTGCCGCTTTATCAGGCGCTGGAGAAGGTCAACGGCATTGCCGAGGACCTGAACTGGGAAGTGTTCCGCGATACGTTGATCGAACAGGCGGAGCAAGGCGTGGATTATTTCACCATCCATGCCGGTGTTCGGCTGCATTACATTCCGCTTACCGTCAACCGTGTCACCGGTATCGTCTCACGCGGCGGGTCGATTATGGCCAAGTGGTGTCTGCATCATCACAAGGAAAGCTTCCTCTACGAGCATTTCGACGAGATCTGCGACATCTGCCGTGCCTATGATGTTTCCTTCTCGCTGGGTGACGGGTTGCGGCCCGGTTCGATTGCCGACGCCAACGACGCCGCGCAATTTGCCGAGCTGGAGACGCTCGGTGAGTTGACACAGATCGCATGGGCGAAGGATTGCCAGGTCATGATCGAGGGCCCCGGCCATGTGCCGATGCACAAGATCAAGGAGAACATGGACAAGCAGTTGAAAACCTGCGGTGAGGCGCCCTTTTATACGCTTGGGCCGCTAACGACTGATATCGCCCCCGGTTACGACCACATCACTTCCGGCATCGGGGCAGCGATGATCGGCTGGTTTGGCACGGCGATGCTCTGCTATGTCACGCCGAAGGAACATCTGGGTCTGCCGGATCGTAACGACGTGAAGGTCGGTGTCATCACCTACAAGATCGCGGCTCACGCGGCCGATCTCGCCAAGGGCCATCCGGCAGCACAGGTGCGGGACGATGCGCTGTCGCGTGCAAGGTTCGAGTTCCGTTGGGAAGACCAGTTCAACCTGTCGCTGGATCCGGACACGGCGCGCTCCTTCCATGACGAGACCCTGCCGAAGGAGGCGCACAAGGTCGCGCATTTCTGCTCGATGTGCGGGCCGAAATTCTGCTCGATGCGGATTTCCCATGACATCCGCGCCGAGGCGCAGAAGGAAGGGCTGGAGGCCATGGCCGCGCGCTTCAAGGAAGGTGGCGAGCTTTACATGCCGCTCGCGACCCCGGCAGACGGCCAGTAGCATGCGTGTCCTTGTCAAGGGAACGGGGGTCGCCGGTCTGACGGCGGCCTTCGAACTGGCGCGGCGCGGTGCAACCGTGGAGGTTTCGGAGCGCAATGCTGAAGCCTCGCGCGGCGCATCCTTTTATGCGGGCGGAATGCTGGCGCCCTGGTGCGAGCGTGAAAGTGCGGACGAGGCGGTACTGACACTCGGCCAGGCGGCTCTCGACTGGTGGGATGAGGCGACCCCCGGCCTTGTCATCAGACACGGCACGCTGGTCGTCGCGCCCGCCCGCGACAAAGCCGAGCTTTCGCGTTTCGCATCCAGAACAACTGGATACCAGTGGGTGGATGAGGGTGAAATCGCCGCTCTGGAGCCTGACCTTGCCGGGCGGTTCCGCTCCGGGCTTTATTTCCCGGGCGAGGGGCATCTCGATCCGCGCCTTGCACTCAAATCGCTGCATACGCGGCTTTGCGGCTTGGGCGTGCTGTTTCATATGGGTATTCCGGTGGATGAGCAGCCGTTCGATCGGGTGGTGGATTGCACCGGCGCTGCGGCGGTGGGCGAGATTGCCAATCTTCGCGGCGTGCGGGGAGAAATGCTCTATCTAGCCACGTCAGAGGTTTCCCTGTCGCGCGCCGTCCGGCTCTTACATCCGCGCATTCCGCTTTACATTGTGCCGCGTGAGCCGGGTCGCTTCATGGTGGGGGCGACGATGATCGAGACAGAGGATGCCGGAGCCATTTCAGCGCGCTCGATGATGGAGTTTCTGAACGCCGCCTATGCCGTACATCCGGCCTTCGGCGAAGCGGAAATCATCGAGACCGGAACGGGCGTGCGCCCCGCCTATCCCGACAATCTGCCGAAAGTTACGCAGGACGGCCGGACCGTCTTCATCAACGGCGCCCACCGGCATGGCTTCCTGCTGTCGCCGGCGATGGCGCGGCAGGCGGCTGAAATCGTCTGCCAAGATATCTCTGGAAAGGAACAGGATCATGAAACTTCTGGTGAATGGCGACGAGCTTGATCTCGCCACCGAGACGCTGGCCGGGTTACTCACCAGCCTCGACTATGAAGGCGAGTGGCTGGCGACGGCGGTCAATGGCGATCTGGTGCATTCGGAAGAGCGCGCCGATTATCGATTGAAGGCGTTCGACCGTGTCGAAATCCTCTCGCCGATGCAGGGAGGTTGAGGCCATGCTGACGCTTTATGGCCGTGAGGTCTCGTCGCGCCTCCTGCTCGGCACGGCGCGTTATCCGTCTCCCGCCGTGCTTGCCGATGCAGTGCGGGCCAGCAACACGGATATTCTGACGATTTCGCTGCGTCGGGAAACGGCAGGCGGCAAGAAGGGTGGCCAGTTTTTTGAGCTGATCCGCGAGCTGGATCGTTACATTCTGCCCAATACGGCTGGCTGCCATACCGTGAAGGAAGCGGTGCTGACGGCGAAGATGGCGCGTGAGGTTTTTCACACCAACTGGATCAAGTTGGAGGTCATCGGCCATCACGACACTTTGCAGCCCGATGTGTTTGCGCTCGTCGAAGCGGCGAAAATTCTCTGCGACGATGGTTTCGAAGTCTTTCCGTATACGACTGATGATCTTGTCGTGGCGGAAAAGCTCCTGGATGCGGGTTGCAAGGTGCTGATGCCCTGGTGTGCGCCGATCGGCAGCGCCATGGGGCCGCTTAATCTGATGGCGCTGAAATCCATGCGGGCGCGTTTTCCGGATGTGCCGCTGATCGTCGATGCCGGTATCGGCCGGCCGTCACATGCGGTGACGGTGATGGAGCTTGGTTACGATGCCGTTCTGCTCAACACGGCGGTCGCGGGGGCGGGTGACCCGGTCGGCATGGCGGAAGCTTTCGCCCGCGCCATTGAGTCAGGGCATCAGGCTTTTGTGGCGGGGCCGCTGGAGCCGAGAGATATGGCCATTCCCTCGACACCGGTGATTGGCACGGCGGTATTTTCCTGATTCACCTTTTGCGTTGACAGTGCCCCGTGGCGGCGGGATACCGGGAGAAAAGGGGAACGGCATGGCGGCACGCAATAATCTTCTGACGGATATCAATGGGATTTTGGTCGGCAATGTCACCGATCTTGCACTCGGCTCCGGCGTCACCGCAATCGTTTTCGAAAAACCCGTAATCGCCTCCGGTTCGGTTCTTGGCGGGGCGCCCGGTGGTCGTGATACCGGCCTGCTCGACCCGGCGATGACGGTGGAAACCGTGGATGCCTTCGTACTTTCAGGCGGTTCGGCCTTCGGGCTGGATGCGGCGGGTGGTGTTCAGGCCGGTCTGCGCGAGATCGGCCGTGGCCTGCAAGTCGGTTCCACCCGTGTTCCCATTGTGCCGCAGGCGATCCTCATGGATCTGCTGAATGGTGGCAACAAGGAGTGGGGGCTGCATTCGCCCTATCGCGAGATGGGCTATGCGGCTTTCAGGTCGGCGCGTGCGGAGCCCTTCGGGCTTGGAACAGTCGGCGCGGGAACGGGGGCGACCACCGCCACCTTCAAGGGCGGTCTTGGTTCGGCAAGCGCTGTCAGTTCCGGCGGTTACAAGGTGGCGGCCATCGTCGCCGTCAATGCGCTTGGCTCGGCAACCGTTGGCACCAGCCGCCATTTCTGGTCTGCGCCTTTTGAAGAGCAGGGCGAGTTCGGCGACTGCGGTTTTCCTGATCGTTTCGAACCGGATCATACCGCGCTTCGTCTCAAGGGCGTCAACCTCACCGCGACTACCATCGGCGCCGTGGTCACCGATGCCGTCCTTACCAAAGCGCAGGCGCACCGCCTTTCCATCATGGCGCATGACGGGCTGGCGCGCGCCGTGCTGCCCGCCCATCTGCCGAGCGACGGCGACACCATGTTTTCGGCTGCGACCGGTGAGAAGCCGCTTGAGGGCGGCGCTCATTTCGCGGAACTCTGCCATCTCGCTACCATCGTTATGGCGCGCGCAGTGGCGCGCGGTGTTTACGAGGCGAAGGCTCTGCCGCAGCACGGTGCGCAGAAAGCCTATCACGATCTTCATGGCCGGGGTTTCTAGCCGATGAGCAATATACATCAGCCACTGAAGCCCGTTCTCCGCATCGATTTTCCGCCCGGAGATCGTCTCGGCCACGGTAAGATCGAGTTGATGGAGCTGATTGTCGAGACCGGCTCGATATCGGCCGCCGGGCGAGCGATGGACATGTCCTATCGCCGTGCATGGCTGCTTGTGGATGCGCTGAACCATATGTTCAGGCAGCCGGTGATCGAATCCCAGCGGGGCGGCAAGCAGGGTGGTGGGGCCGCGCTGACCGCATTCGGTGCCGAATTGCTTGAACGGTATCGCAGCATGGAAAAGCGGATGAATGAGGCCCTGCGCAAGGATATCGACTGGCTTGAGGCCAACCGCAATCCTGATGCCGCCATCACTAATACGGATCGAGAGCCGCCGACTTTATGATCGCATGTACCGGTTTCCCGGGTTCCAGCTGGAGACGTTCGCGCGACAGATCGGTGATACGCGACTGTATAATATCGCCGCCGCAATCCACCTGAACGGTTACCATGCCATCTTCGCTGGCGGAGATACCGGCAATATGGCCTTCGAGGATGTTAAGTGCGCTCAGGCCTTCGGGTTTTGCCGTGGCAAGCATGACGTCACGCGCCGGTATCAGCACGCGTGCCGGGGTGCGGGGTGTTCCTCCTTTTGCTGGAACCTGCAGGAGCGACGAGCAGAGCCTTACGGCAGCAAGCCCGTGCCTTTCATCGAAGCTTTCGATGTGTCCCGAAAGGATGCTGCCCGCTTCTCGTCGCTCAAGATGTGCGCTGAAATCCGACTGTGACAGCACGTCGGCCGCTTTTCCCTGTGCCTCCACCTTGCCGTCCTTCATAACAACTATGCGGTCGGCAAGGCGGGCGACTTCCTGGATGGAGTGGCTGACATAGACGATCGGGATTTTCGTCTCGTCGCGCAGCCGTTCCAGATAAGGGATGATCTCGGCCTTTCGTTCCTCGTCCAGTGAGGCGAGAGGTTCGTCCATCAACAGTAGTCTGGGCGATGACAGGAGTGCGCGGCCGATGGCGACCCGCTGTTTTTCACCGCCGGAAAGTTTGTTCGGACGACGCTGGAGAAGATGGCCGATGCCAAGCATGTCGATAATGCGGTTTTCATTCGCCCGCTCAGCTTTTTCCGTAGCGAACCATTTGCCATAGTTCAGGTTCTGGGCAACGCTGAGATGAGGAAACAGCCGCGCTTCCTGAAAAACATAACCAAAATGGCGCCTGTGCGCCGGCAGGAACAGGCGCTTTCCGCTATCGGCCAGCACTTCGCCATCGAGCGATACCTGACCACTATCTGGCCGCAACAGACCTGCGATGATGCGGATCATCGAGGTTTTGCCGGAGCCGGAGCGTCCGAAAAGCGCCGTGACGCCGCCATCAGAGGTGAATGACGCGTTGAGTTCGAAGGAGCCGAGGCGGTGGCGGGTGGAGACAGAAAGCGTCATTCCATGCTCACCCGTTTGCCGATGATGCGGGCCAGAAACTCCGAGACGAGCAAGGCCAACATGGAAATCACGACGGAAACGATGGTCAGCCGCAATGCGCCTGCATCGCCGCCCGGAACCTGCGTGAAAGTGTAGATGGCAGCGGACAGCGTCTGGGTTTCGCCGGGAATATTGGAAACGAAGGTGATGGTCGCGCCGAATTCGCCCATGGCCTTGGCGAAAGCGAGGATCATGCCTGCGATGATGCCGGGCAGGATCAGGGGAAGCGTGACGGTGAGGAACACCCATAGGGGGCTTGCACCCAGGGTTCCGGCCGCCTCTTCCAGCTTGTTGTCCACCGCTTCGATGGAGAGGCGGATGGAGCGCACCATCAGCGGAAACGCCATGACGGCGCATGCGAGCGCCGCCCCCGTCCAGCGAAAGGAAAAGACGATGCCGAACCAGCTGTCGAGAAACTGGCCGATGGCGCCTCTGCGGCCGAAGAGGACGAGCAGTAGAAAGCCGGTGACGACGGGCGGCAGAATGAGCGGCAGGTGGACAATGCCATTGAGCAGCGACTTGCCCCAGAAGCGCCCGCGCGCCAGCGCGACGGCAACCGCAATGCCGAAGGGCAGGCTGGCGAACATGGCGATGGAGGACACCCACAGGCTGAGCCTGATCGCCGTCCATTCTTCAGGGCTGAGTGTCCACCAATGCAAAGCCATATCCTACAATCGTCATCTCTCGCGGTCCCATACGGGATGGGACCGCAAAACGCAGTTTATTTCAAAACGGTAAAGC
The DNA here is from genome assembly GCF_055382765.1 of Agrobacterium sp. 6Ca8. Taxonomy (NCBI): domain Bacteria; kingdom Pseudomonadati; phylum Pseudomonadota; class Alphaproteobacteria; order Hyphomicrobiales; family Rhizobiaceae; genus Agrobacterium; species Agrobacterium sp. 6Ca8. The sequence goes on along the minus strand of NZ_AP026433.1, from coordinate 2,293,366 downwards.
CTTGCTTTTCGAAGAAGGGCGTAGCCTTGGCGGACTTCAGGAAATCCAGATAGGATTTTGCCGCCGGAGATTTTGCTTCCGAGAGAATGGCGACGGGGTAGATGATCGGCGGATGGCTGTCTTCCGGGAAGGTGCCGACGATCTTCACGCCCGGATCGGCGGCCGCATCGGTCTGGTAGACGATGCCATAGGGCGCTTCGCCGCGCGACACGAGCAGCAGCGCTGCGCGCACGCTTTCCGCGCCGGCGACTTTCTTTTCCACGGATGACCAGACGCCGAGCTTTTCCAGCGCAGCCTTGCCGTATTTACCCGCCGGAACGGAATCGACCGCACCCATGGCCAGTCGGCCATCGCCCACCAGTCCGGCGAGATCGAAGTCCTTCTTGATATCGACCGGCTTGGTCTTGTCGGCCGGGGCGACGAGAACGATGCGGTTGCCAAGAAGATTGGAGCGGCTTTCGACGTCGATCAGCTTCTTTTCGGCAACATAATCCATCCAGGCGAGGTCGGCGGAAATGAAGATATCCGCCGGTGCACCCTGCTCGATCTGTTTGGCGAGTGCGGAGCTTGCGGCGTAGGACACGGTCGCTTCATTGCCGCTTTCCTTCGCCCATTCAGCATTGATCGCATCAAGTGCGTTTTTCATGCTCGCGGCAGCAAACACCGTGACTTTTTCGGCGGCATGGGCGGGAACCACCGCAAAGGATGCCGCCACCCAGAAGGATGTTGCTGCGGCGATGGTTTTGAAGAAGGTGCGGCGTAAGAGTCTCATGGTGTGTTCCCCCGGTTCGAGATATCCTGATGAATATATCGATAGGCCTATAGGGCAATCATTATATTTTCAAGAATATATCGATGCCGTTTAAAAAAGCCGCCACGACCGGCGGCTTTCGGCCTGGTTGATCAGAAGCGTTCACCGGCGAAATGAGCGATCTGTGCGCCCGCCTCGTAATATGCTTCCTTCACTGCCCGGAAGGCCTGCGCTTTTGGTTCGGTCACGGGAAGAGGCAGGTCGTTTTCGGCGATATCACCGAGAATATGTTGCGCAATCACCTTGCCGAAGGCAGTACCGGGTGCGATGCCGCGGCCATTATAACCGGAAAAACCGACGACATTTTCCGCGAATTTATGGAAACGCGGCACGGCATTGTCCGTCATGCCGATCTGGCCGTACCATTCGCATTCGAATTCCGTCTCTCCCAGTTGCGGGAAAAGCCGCTTCAGCGATCGTTTGGCCCATGCCCGGTGAATGGCGGCACCCGTGCTGCGCAAGGCGCCGACGCTGCCGAAGACCAGCCGACCCGCTTTGTCCATGCGGAACGAGGAGAGGATTTCCTTTGTATCCCAGCAACCTTCTCGGTTCGGCAGGATACTCTTTTGCAGATTGTCGCTAAGCGGTCTGGTCGCGAAGTTGAAGTAGGGCAGGTAGGTCTGTTCGTCGCGGACGATCTGCCACGGCCCGGTGCTGTAGGCTTCGGTGGCGACGACGATCCAGTTGGCGGTCACCGATCCCTGCGGTGTTTTTACCACCCATTTTCCGCCGCTGCGTTCGGTCGACACGACGGGGCTGGCGGTGTGCAGCCGTGCTCCTGCCTTTTGCGCGGTGGCAGCCAGACCACGAACATAGGCAAGCGGCTGAAGCGTGCCCGCGCGCGTATCGAAAAGTGCGCCGGAATAGGCGGTGCTGCCGGTGTGTCTTGCCGTTTCATCGGCATCGAGAAGGCGGACGGGAGCGCCTCTGGCTGCCCATTGTTCGCAGCGCTCGCGAATTTCGGCGAGCCCTTTTTCACCGACGGCGCAATGCAATGTGCCATTCTTTTCGATCTCGCAGGGAATCGCGTGTTTTTCCACCAATTCGCGCACCAGCAACGGCGCATCACCCAGAAGGCTGAGAAGCCGTTCCCCGTAGGTTTCGCCCAGCACGCCGGGCAACTCCCTCGGCATGACCCACATGCCGCCGTTGATGAGACCGACATTGCGGCCGGCGCCGCCAAAGCCGATTTCCCTGGCTTCGAGAAGAACGACATCCATGCCCTTTTCAGCAAGATGAAGGGCGGCGGATTGTCCGGTGAAGCCGCCACCGACAATCACCACATCGGCAACCGCCTCGCCTTGCAGAGCAGGCGTTGCGGGCGGCTGCGGCGCGGTCTTTTCCCAGAGGCCGTGCGAGCGGGGATCATTATACATCGTTCCACCATTTTCCGGGCGAGTTCATTTGTTTTCCGTATGAGTGACAAGCCCTTGTTTATGAGACTTTACAAGCGGCCTTACCTGTTGAATATCGACATATCGTCAAGAGTTCATTCCGTGAGGGAATATGGTTCTGCCGCCTCGGCGCTTCTTACCGTCGCTTTCACTTCTTGCGGCCTTTGAAACCGCCTCGCGCACGGGCAGCGTGACCGCGGCTGCGAGAGAACTCGGGCTTACTCAAGGCGCGGTCAGCCGGCAGATCCTCGCGCTTGAGGAGCAGCTTGGCGTGGCGCTGTTTCTGCGCGAGCGGCAGACAATCCGGCTTACCCGGGCGGGGGAGGGTTATGCGCGGGAAATCCGGGAGGCCCTGCGGCGAATATCGACCGCGTCGCTCAATCTGCGCGCCAATCCGGATGGCGGCACGCTCAATCTCGGTGTTTTGCCAAGCTTTGGTACGCGCTGGCTGGTGCCGCGTCTTCCCGATTTCATTGCCCGACATCCGGGCGTTTCTGTCAATCTTCTTACGCGTTCGTCGCTGTTCGATTTTCGAACTGATACAGTCGATGCGGCGATTCATTTTGGTTTGCCGCATTGGCCAGGTACCGAACTCGTTTTTCTGATGCATGAAACAGTCATACCGGTGTGCAGTCCCGCTTTCAGGGAGCGCTACGGGCTTTCACAGCCGGGCGATCTGCTGCATGTGCCGCTGCTGCACATGACGACCCGGCCGGACGCCTGGGAACAATGGTTTCGCAGCCATGATGTGGTTTTCGACAATGTGCATGGCATGCTTTTTGATCAGTTCACGACGATTGCCGAGGCGGCGAGTGCCGGGGTCGGGGCATCGCTCATTCCGTCCTTCATGATCGGGGAGGAGTTGCGAAGCGGCCGGCTTGTCGCGGCGGTTACCGGCGAGGTGGAGAGCGAAGAGGCCTATTATCTCGCCTGCATGCCGGATCGCGCCGGTTACGCTCCGCTTGAAAGTTTTCGAAGCTGGATCGTTTCTCAGGCCGCGATCGGAGTTGGTAGCAGCGGATGAGACTTTTCTGCCTAAACCGGCAGGCGGTCTTGCAAGACCGGCGCGGCTAAGCCAATAGTGCGCCATGACGCATGGCGAAGAGCCACGCACCACAAGTTCCAATACGGGAGATGTCCGTGAAGCCCATTTTTGTCCAGCTTCAATGCGAGCCCGGCAAGACCTATGATGTCGCCGATGCCATCTACAAAACGGAGCTGGTTTCCGAGCTTTATTCCACCAGCGGCGAATATGATCTGATGCTGAAGATCTATCTTCCGCAGGAAGAGGATATCGGCAAGTTCATCAACCAGAACATCGTCAATATTCCAGGCATCGTTCGCTCGTTGACGACGCTGACCTTTACCGCGTTCTGAAGCGCGTCTGGGCGGCGAGAGAGTCTTTTCAGCCCTGGGATCTGGGCTGGCTGGATTCCTGTGACAAGCACAGAAACCAGGAGAGGTGGGAGCTCTAGGAGCGCGTGGCTTTTGCACTCTAATCCGGATTTGAAAAAGCTATTTCACCTTAGTGCAGGGCGTATTGATACACCCCGTCGTGGTTTATGACAGACCAGTGGACGAATTGTCAGGCAATAGAAAAGCGCGCCATCGACCCGGTATTCGGGATCCGATATTGGGCGCGCTTTGGTTTTGAAAGGTCCGTGAGCGGGTGATGGGTTTCCCGCATCAGGCCGCGGCCAGGTTCCGGCTGCGCACGAGATTGCGAATTGCAATCCGCACATCGTCGGCGCTGTCGAACTTCTGTTCGTCCAGGTCGTGGACGTGGAACTTCACCGCGATGAACTTCAGCCGGTCGTTGTCCGGTATGACGATGCCGACGGGTTCGCCAGCGAATTCAATAACTTGCTTTTGCATAGGTATACTCCCGCTGTGGCTCATTAACACAGCATGTCGTCGAACTGATTTTCAGAAAATTGAGACCGTCAGGTCACATTCGACAGCAGCGGGAACACGTGGATTTAAATCCAGCATTCCAGGACTCAAGACCAAGGATTGCGTTGATGCGAATATATTTTGACATGACACACTCCCTGTATTGGTGTTGATCCGGAATCAGGAGACTCGCTCTCCAGTTCCACACTGATAATCCAGACCACCATTAAAATCAATGCTGATTGTTATAGGTAGAATATTTTTCTTTATGATGACAGGAGGGGGGCGGAAATGTGAAATTTTTGTTTTCGTTCGACGCCGCTTTGAAAAGCCCGGCACGGCGGGCTTTTTATGCTTTTTTTAATCGTCGCCGGATGCAGGCGGTGGGTAAATATGATCGTTTCCGTTGAAGTCCGAGACGGAGTAGCAGCCATCGCGGGTTTTTTCGGCCGCATTCGGGCCGATCGTGGCCTTGCCGTGACCGCCCGGAATGTCGAGGACGTAGGTCGGCTGGCAAAGACCGGAGACATGCCCGCGCAAGGCGGAAACGATTCGCTGACCTTCTTCTATCGTCAGCCGGAAATGGCTGGTGCCGGGCGCAAGGTCGGGGTGGTGCAGGTAGTAAGGCTTGATACGGTTCTCGACAAAGGCGCGCATCAGTTCGACGAGAATTGCCGAATCATCGTTGATGCCCTTCAAAAGCACGGTCTGGCTGACCATGGCGATGCCGGCATCGATCAGCCGCGCGCAAGCACTTCTGGCTGCTTGCCCAAGTTCGCGTGCGTGGTTGGCGTGCAGGGCCACATAGGTGGTTTTGCCGCTGGCCTTCAATGCCTCGATCAGCGGCCCGTCGATTCGTTCGGGATCGACGACCGGCACACGGGTGTGGAAGCGAACGATCTTGACGTGCGGTACGTCTTTCAGCCGCGTCATCAGGTCGGACAATCGCCGCGCCGAGAGTACCAGAGGATCGCCGCCGGTGAGGATGACCTCCCAGATGGCCGGGTTGGCTTTTATATAGTCGAATGCGGCGTCCAGCTCTTCCGGGCTCATCATGCCGTTGCCCTGCGGCCCGACCATTTCGCGGCGGAAACAGAAACGGCAATAGACGGGGCAGACATGCACCGCCTTCAAGAGCACCCGGTCCGGGTAACGGTGGACGATGCCATGGACGGGACTATGTGCAGCGTCGCCGATCGGATCGTCCCGTTCTTCGGGAAGGTGGACGAGTTCGGCTAGGTCCGGCAAGAATTGCCGCGCGATGGGGTCCTGCGGATCGCCGCTGTCCATCAGATCGGCCATTGTCGCTGTGATGGCTAACGCGTAACGCTGCGTCACCGCGCGCACGTCCTCGAGCGCCTCGGTCTTGATCAACCCTGCCTCAACAAGTGCTTCGGGTGTCTTGATGGTTTCAAGCCTTGTCATCGTCCGTATTCCGCGACGGGTGCCCACATGACCAGATCGATTCGGGGCGCGCCGGTTGCCAGCATCACCAGTCGGTCGAAACCGAGTGCTATGCCGCTTGCCGGCGGCATGATCGCCAGCGCCGCCAGAAAATCCTCGTCCAAAGGATAGGTCTCGCCGTAAACCCGCTGCTTCTCAACCATCTCCATTTCGAAACGCCGTCTCTGCTCAGCAGCGTCTGTCAATTCGCCAAAGGCATTGGCAAGTTCCACGCCACACGCATAAAGCTCGAACCGTTCCGCCACCCGCGCATCCCCAGGCGATTTGCGGGCAAGCGCAGCCTGGATTGTGGGATATTCATCGAGAATGGTGGCGCGGCCGAAGCCCAGTTCTGGTTCCACCCGCTCCACGATAACGCGGCTGAACATATCCGCCCAGGTGTCGTCCCTAGCCACACGAATTCCGGCATTGGTGAGGCTTGCGGCGAGGTGCTGGCTATCCGTCTCGCCGTTTCGGTCAATCGTCGCCAGAAGATCAATTCCCGCATAGCGATCGAAGGCTTCCGCGACGCTCAGACGTTCCGGTTCGAGGAACGGATCGACGCTGCGGCCACGATAGGTGAAATTGTTTGTTTTGGCGGTTTCTGCCGCCAGCGCCAGAAGATTGGCGCTGTCCTTCATCAGGATCTCGTAGGTTTCTCCGACCCTATACCATTCCAGCATCGTGAATTCTGGGTGGTGCAGGGGGCCTCTTTCCCGGTTTCGATAAACGTGGGCGAAACAGAAAATGCGTTCTTCACCGGCCGCGAGCAATTTCTTGCAGGCGAATTCGGGCGAGGTGTGGAGATAGAGCGGAGCGGCGTCGCCGGCTGGCGTCAGTCCCTGGGTGGCGAAGGCATGCAGATGTGCCTCGTTGCCGGGAGAAATCTGCAATGTGGCGGTGTCGACCTCTAGAAAGTCCGCGCGCGCGAAATAGCTGCGAAATTCCGACTGGATCGCGTTGCGTCCAAGCAGAAAGGCGCGGCGGTCGGCATGGACGTCGGGCGTCCACCAGGGCGACATTGTCTCGTTGCTTGAGCCCATCTCTTTTTTCTTTTCCGTCTTACCTGCTGGCCTTGTTACGGATAAACGGCCCGCAAAACGCCTGATCGCATCATTTAAAGCAATTCCGGGCGGAAAACCGCTAGGCACTCTTCCGCGAATTGCTGTAGAAGGCTGGCAATTCGCGCGGATTTAAGGTAGTTGCGCCCCAGAAAAAAGACAAAACGTCTGCCGGGCCGGTGCTATCGCGCAGTCCTTTACGACGCATTTCATCGAGTTACAAGGAAGTCATATGGTCAAGGTTATCGCCTCATCCGTCCGCAAGGGCAATGTTCTCGACGTGGACGGCAAGCTCTACGTTGTTCTCACCGCGCAGAACTTTCACCCGGGCAAGGGCACGCCGGTCACGCAGGTTGACATGCGCCGCATCGTTGACGGCGTGAAGGTCTCCGAGCGCTGGCGCACGACCGAACAGGTTGAGCGTGCTTTCGTCGAAGACCTGAACTTCCAGTTCCTTTATGAAGACGGCGAAGGCTTCCACTTCATGAACCCGGCAAACTACGATCAGGTCGTTGTCGATGTTGAGACGATGGGCGACCAGAAGGCCTATCTGCAGGAAGGCATGACCTGCGTTCTTTCCATTCACGAAGGCAATCCGCTGGCTGTCGAACTGCCGCGCCACGTCACGCTTGAAATCGTCGAAACGGAACCGGTTGTGAAGGGCCAGACGGCTTCTTCTTCCTACAAGCCGGCAATTCTTTCCAACGGCATCCGCACCATGGTGCCGCCGCACATCGACGCCGGTATCCGCGTGGTCATCGCGACGGAAGACAATTCCTACGTCGAGCGCGCCAAGAACTGAGCCTGACGGCAGGTTAAACAAAAAGCACCGGGCGACCGGTGCTTTTTTGTGTCTGGAATACAAAAAAGCCCGCGTCTCGACGCGGGCTTTTCATTTGCCTTGAGGCGTTTCTTACATGCCCTTTGCAGCGGCCACGGTTGGGCCGGCGGACTTCTTCGGGACAGGCTGGCCAACGGCATAACCGCCACCGAGAGCCACGTTGAGCGAGACATAATCCTGCGCGGTCGTCTGGATCGCCGTTGCAAGGTTTGCCTGCGCATCGGAGACCGACCGCTGGGCATCCAGAACGTCGAGCAGAGACGACGCACCGTCACGATAGCTGGCTGTCGAGAGCTGCAGCGCTTCCTGGTAGGATGAGACAGTCTTTCTCAGCGCGTCGACGGTACGCTGGTCGCGATTGATGGCGGCCAAGGCGTTTTCGACTTCTTCAACCGCGTTGAGAACGGTTGCCTTCCAGACGAGATATTGCTCGCGTGCTTGCGAGTTCGCGATGTCGACATTGGCGCGCAGTCTGCCACCATCGAGGATCGGGAGAGTGAGGCTCGGACCGAAGGACCAGCTATTGGCCGTTCCCCTGCCGCCGCCACTCAGGAAATTGTAGCTCGGGGTGATCGCGCCACCAAGCTCGATGCTTGGATAAAGCTGTGCCTCGGTTACACCGATCGTGGCGACCGCAGCGGCGAGATTGCGTTCAGCGACGCGGATGTCCGGACGGTTGCGGATCAGGTCGGCCGGGATGCCGGTGCGGGGAACAGCGCGCGCAACAGGCTGGCGTGCGCCCTTCTGCAGCTCGGTGATGAGCGACGAGGCCGGCATGCCGAGCAGGGTCGCGATGCGGTGGGCTGACTTGCGGAAGCTGGTTTCGAGACCGGGTATCTGCGACAGCGTTGAATTGACCAGACCTTCGGACTGGACGACATCGAGACGCGAGGCCGCACCCGCTTCGAGCTGCAGCTTCGTCAGATCGAGCGTTTCGCGGCGTGAACTCAGGTTCTGGCGGGCAATCGCCAGGCGCTCCTGATAATAGCGCACGTCGATATAGGCCGCGGCGACTGAGGAAATCAGCGTCAGGCGCTGAACGTCGACGGTGGAGTACGCGGCGTCAAGCGAAGCATCGGCGCTTTCCGTTGCCCGGCGATAGCGACCGAAAAGGTCGAGGAACCAGGAAATGCTAAGGCTGCCGTTTGATACGTTGGTGACGGGAACGTCACGGTAGCTGCCCTTGGTCTCGCTGGTCGTGTGGCTGCCACTGCCAGTCAGGCTCGGCAGGCCGCCGGCGCCGTCCACGATCACCTGGGCCTGCGCCTGATTGATGCGCTCGATTGCCTGCATCACGGTGAGGTTCTGCGCAAGGCCAGTGGAGACGTAACCGTTCAGGCGGTTGTCGTTAAAGGCCGTCCACCATGCAACGCTGCTGATGTCGCCATTACTGGTTTTTCCGGCTTCCGCGAACTTTCCCGGCAATTGAATTTCCGGCGTCTTGTGGTCGGGTCCGACAACGCAGCCCGAAAGCAGTAGCATTGTCAGGGGAATAGTAGCGCGAATAGACAGCATATAATTTTCCCAATTCTCTGGTTGGCTTACCAAGCGCGGCTTGCTGACAAATGGGCTGCGCGGTCGATATGCCCTAGAAACGTGCGTTTGCCAAATCGGCCATATTTCTAGCAGCGTATTAACGGTTGGCACAGCCCATTTTTGTTTTGTTAACGCCTTGAAAGGCGACGAATGATGACGAAAAAGGACGGAACGAAGAAAATTCCGAGCAGTGTTGCAGAAAGCATACCACCCAGCACCCCGATACCGATTGCATTTTGCGCAGCGGAACCCGCTCCGGTTGCGATCGCGAGAGGCACGACGCCGAGGATGAAGGCGAGCGACGTCATGATGATCGGGCGCAGGCGCAGCTTCGCCGCCTCGAGTGCCGCCTCCACCAGACTTAACCCGTGCTCCTGCCTCTCCTTGGCGAATTCAACGATCAGGATCGCGTTTTTCGCGGCAAGGCCGATGGTCGTCAGCAGGCCCACCTTGAAGTAGACGTCGTTCGTCTGGCCGAAGAAATGGGCCGCAGTCAAAGCGCCGAGGACACCCACCGGGACAGCCAGAATGACCGAGAACGGGATCGACCAGCTTTCATAAAGGGCAGCCAGGCAAAGGAACACGATGAGAACCGACAGCGCGTACAGCATGGGCGCCTGCGAGCCGGAAAGGCGTTCCTGATAGGAGATGCCCTGCCATGCCACGGTGTAGCCGCCTGGCATGCTTGCCGTCAGACGTTCCATCTCGTCCATGGCTTCGCCGGAAGCAATGCCCGCGCCGGCGGTGCCTTCAAGCGAGATCGCGCCCGTACCGTTGTAGCGTGCCAGTGACGGCGGCGCGTTGATCCACTTCACCTCGCTGAAGGAGGAGAAAGGTACCATTTCGCCGCTGGTGTTGCGGGCATACCAGAACTTCAGGTCGTCCGGCTGCATGCGATAGGGTGCATCGCCCTGAACATAGACCGGCTTGAGCTCACCGTTCAGGGTGAAGTCGTTGACATCCCGGCCGGCAAAGATCGTCGACAGCATCAGGTTCACGGACGAAAGATCGACGCCCATGGCCCCCATCTTTTCCTGATCGAGAATGATCTTCATCTGCGTTTCGTTGTCCTGGCTGTCGCTTCGCAGAGAGCTGATTTTTGGATTGCTTGTTGCAAGCGCAATCAGGTCCTTGGAGGTTGCGGTCAGAGCGTCGGTGCCGTTGCGGCCGCTATCCACGAGATACATGGAGAAACCGCTCGACGTGCCCATGCCCTGAATTGCCGGCGGCAAAAGCGGGAATACCTGTGCATCGCGGAAGCCGAAGAACGTACCCATTGCCCGCTGCACAATGGCGGCGGCGTGTTGATCGGGTGCGGTTCGCTCGGAAAAGTCCTTGAGCTTGGTGAAGACGATCGCGTTGTTCTGACCCGAACCGCTGAAGCTGAATCCAAGCACGCCGAAAACCGATTCGACATTGGCTGCTTCTTTTTCACGGAAGTAGCTCTCGACCTGTTTTACCACCTCGTTGGTGCGTTCGATGTTCGAACCGGTCGGTGTCTGGATGATCGTCAGCAGCACGCCCTGATCTTCCTGTGGGAGGAAGGAGCTTGGCAGTTTGGTGAAGAACCAGGCGCAGCCGCCGACGACGATCAGGAAAAGAATCGTCACGCGCAGTGGCCGTTTCAGCAGATAGCCGATCGACGAAACATAGCCGTCCGTCGTCTTGCCGAAGCCGCGGTTGAACCAGGCACCCGGTCCACGCTGCTTTTTGGTATGGTCGATGGGCTTCAGCATTGTTGCGCACAGCGCCGGCGTCAGAACGATGGCGACCACCGCCGAAAGCAGCATGGCCGAAACGATCGTGATCGAGAACTGGCGATAGATGATACCAGTCGATCCGCCAAAGAAGGCCATGGGAATAAACACGGCGGTCAGGACGAGCGCGATGCCGATGATGGCGCCGGTTATCTCGCCCATCGATTTTTCCGTCGCCTCGACCGGCGACAGGCCCTCTTCCGACATGATGCGCTCGACGTTTTCAACAACGACGATGGCGTCATCCACGAGAAGGCCGATCGCTAGAACCATGGCAAACATGGTCAGCGTGTTGATGGAATATCCGGTGACTGCGAGGATGCCGAACGTGCCGAGGAGCACGACGGGCACGGCGATCATCGGAATGAAGGTGGCGCGCAGGTTTTGCAGGAAGACCAGCAGCACGACGAAGACGAGGATGATCGCCTCGATCAGCGTATGCACCACTTTCTCGATCGACAGCTTCACGAAGGGTGTCGTGTCGTAGGGATATTCGATCGAGACGCCTGCAGGCAGCGAGCCCTCAACGGCGGTAAGTGCGGACTTGACACGTGCTGCAGTATCGAGCGCGTTGGCGCCCGTGGCGAGGTTGACCGCGAAACCGGCGGAAGGACGGCCGTTCGAGCGGGAATCACCGCCATAGGTTTCCTGGCCGATTTCGATGCGGGCCACGTCGCTCAGGCGAACGGTTGCGCCGTCCTTCTCAACCTTCAATATGACCGATTCGAAATCGGCGACGGTGGTGAGCTGGCTCTGCGCCGTCACCGTCACATTGAGCTGCTGGCCCTGGACGGCGGGAACGGCACCGAGGGAGCCGACCGAAACCTGGGTGTTCTGGCTTTCGATGGCGCCGGTGACGTCATCCGTGGTCAGCTGGTATTTGTTGAGCTTGAACGGGTCGAGCCAGATGCGCATCGCATATTCGGAACCGAAGACGTTGATGCTGCCCACGCCTTCAAGGCGCTTGATCTGGTCTTCAACGCGCGAGGAGAACACGTCGCCGAGATCGGCCGAATTGCGCTTGCCGTCCGTCGATATCAGCGCACCCACCATCAGAATGCTCGATGTGGAGCGGCTGACCTGAATACCGCGCTGCTGCACGGTGTCGGGCAATTGCGACTGCACGAGCTGCAGCTTGTTCTGCACCTGAACCTGCGCGATGTCAGGCAGGATGCTGTTGCCGAAGGTCAGCGTCACTTCGGCGCTGCCTGTCGAGGAAGACGAGGTCATATAGGTGAGGTCGTCGAGGCCGGTCATGCCGTCCTCAATGATGGTCGTCACCGATTTTTCGACCGTCTCCGCGCTAGCGCCGTTATAGGTTGCGCTGACGCGGACCGTCGTTGGGGCAATATCGGGATATTGCGAGATGGAGAGCGTCACAATTGCCAGAGCGCCGCCCAGCATGATGACGATGGCGATAACCCATGCAAAAACGGGGCGCCTGATAAAGAAATGGGCCATGGCAGTCCTGCCTTACCTTTTACGAGCTTCGACCGAGGGTTTCGTGCTCATGTTTATTTCGAGGGGGCGGCGGCAGGCGGAGCTTGCTGCGGCAGAACGACGATACCGCGATCGTCGATGGTCACTTCCACGGGCGCGACCGTCGCGCCGTCGGCAATCCACTGGAAGCCGTCAACGATGAGTTTGTCGCCATCCTTGACATTTTCCGTCACCAGCCAAGCATTGCCCGACTGCTGGCTGGACGGGAAGGTGCGCGTTTCCACCTTGTTTTCCGCGGTGACAAATTTTGCGGTCAGTTCGCCATTGGCGTTCCGGCTCGCTGCGCGCTGCGGGATGCGGAAACCCGTTTCCTTACCGATGGTCAGCGTTGCGCGAACATAGGTGCCGGGAAGCAGAAGATCGTCCGGGTTATCGAAGAGAGCACGGATGGAGAAGGTGCCCGTGGTTTCGCTCACCGCCATGTCCGACATGTCGATCTTGCCGTCATGCTTGTATTCGGTGCCGTCTTCCAGCGTCAGGTGAATGCCGGTTTCCTTGGTATCGCCGCCGAGCTGGCCCGACGAGATCGCCTTTTTCAGACGCAGAAGATTGATGCTGGATTCCATCAGATCGATGTAGATCGGATCGATGCGGCGCAGCGTCGTCAAAGCCGTCGTCTGGTTTGCCGTCACCACGTTCCCGATGCTGAAAGCGGTAGCGCTGGTGATGCCATCGAAAGGCGCGCGGACCTTGGTGAGATCGAGATTGATCTCAGCCGTTTCCAGCGCAGCCTTGGTCTGGGCCACGTCGGCTTCGGCCTGAAGCAGCGTCACCTTGGCGTTTTCATATTCGATCTGCGTTGCGCCGCTGTTGACCAGCCGCTCGTAGCGGGCAAGATTCGCCTGGGCGCTCGGAACGCTTGCTTCGGCTTTCGCCACGCTTGCCTTGGCCTGTGCCACTTCTGCCAGATAGGTGTTGTCTTCAATCTGGTAGAGAATGTCACCCTGCTTGACCTCGCTGCCTTCCTTGAAGGGAATGTCGCGGATGATGCCAGTGACGCGCGGGCGGATTTCCGCCGTCTGGAACGCGCTTGCGCGGCCGGGAAGAACGGTGGTCAGGGGATATTCGCTCGTCTTCATCACAATGATGCTGACCGGAGACGGGGGACGCGCGGCGCCCTGGCCGGCGGT